>JAKLHK010000013.1 GCA_022710185.1 Bacteroidota bacterium | reverse complement strand
CCCTTCCTGGAGCATGACGACGCCAACCGCGCCCTGATGGGCTCGAACATGATGCGCCAGGCCGTGCCGCTGATGGTGACCGAGTCGCCCATAGTTGGTACCGGTATCGAAGGGCAGACCGCCCGCGATTCCCGCGTGCTGGTGAACGCTGAAGGCGACGGGGTGGTGGATTACGTGGATGCCGACGAGATCGTGATCCGGTACGACCGTAACGAAGACCAGCGCCTGGTCAGTTTCGACGACGATACCAAGCGCTACCAGCTGATCAAGTTCCTGCGTACCAACCAGAATACCTCCGTCACACTCAAGCCCATCGTCCACAGGGGCGAGCGTGTGGTCAAAGGCCAGGTGCTCTGCGAAGGTTACGCTACCGAGAAGGGCGAACTGGCGCTGGGTAAGAACATCATGGTGGCCTTCATGCCCTGGAAGGGGTACAACTTCGAGGATGCTATCGTGGTCTCCGAGCGCCTCGTGCGCGAGGACGTGTTCACGTCCATCCATATCGAGGAGTTCGTTATGGAAGTGCGCGACACCAAGCGCGGGGTGGAAGAGCTGACCAATGACATTCCCAATGTGAGCAGCGAGGCCACCAAGGACCTCGACGAGAACGGGCTTATCCGTATTGGGGCCGAGGTGAAGGAAGGGGATATCCTTATCGGGAAAATCACCCCTAAGGGTGAAAGCGACCCGACTCCCGAAGAGAAACTGCTGCGCGCCATCTTCGGCGACAAGGCCGGTGATGTGAAGGACGCTTCCCTGAAGGCACCGCCTTCCATGCGTGGGGTGGTGGTTGACAAGAAGCTGTTCTCCCGTGCCATCAAGGACCGCAAGACCAAGGTCCGGGAGAAGGAGGTGATTGCCCAGCTGGAAGAAGAACACAACCGTGAGGTGGCCAAGCTGAAGAACAAGCTGGTGGACAAACTCCTCATCCTTCTGGCTGGCAAGACCTCGCAGGGCGTCTACAACAATTACAAGGAGGAGCTCATCCCGAAGAAGGCCAAGTTCAGCCAGAAGACCTTGCTGGCTTTGGACTATAGTCTGGTGAACCCCAACAAGTGGACGGCTGACAAGGACAAAAACCTCCTGATCAGTCAGCTGATCAATAACTACAATATCAAGTACAAGGAGCAACTGGGCCGCTTCAACCGCCAGAAGTTCGTGGCCATGGTTGGCGACGATCTGCCCAACGGCATAGTGCAGATGGCCAAGGTTTACGTGGCCAAGAAGCGTAAGCTGAAGGTGGGCGACAAGATGGCCGGCCGTCACGGGAATAAGGGTATTGTGGCCCGTATCGTCCGTGACGAGGACATGCCCTTCCTGCAGGACGGGACGCCTGTAGACATCGTGCTGAACCCGCTCGGTGTGCCTTCACGTATGAACCTGGGCCAGATATATGAGACCGTTCTGGGCTGGGCCGGCAAGAAGCTGGGCACCAAGTTTGCCACGCCTATCTTCGACGGGGCTACCAACGACGAGATCAATGGATACATGCGTAAGGCCGGGTTACCTGAGAATGGCCGGGTGTGGCTGCATGACGGGGGAACCGGCGAGCGCTTCGACCAGCCGGTGACCGTAGGCTACATTTATATGCTGAAGCTCCATCACATGGTGGACGACAAGATGCATGCCCGTTCCATTGGTCCATACAGCCTCATCACCCAGCAGCCGCTGGGAGGCAAGGCGCAGTTCGGGGGCCAGCGCTTCGGTGAAATGGAAGTGTGGGCACTGGAAGCCTTCGGCGCCTCCAATATCCTTCAGGAGATCCTTACGGTGAAGTCAGACGATGTGATCGGCAGGGCCAAGGCCTATGAAGCCATCGTCAAGGGCGAGAACATGCCCACTCCGGGGATTCCCGAGTCGTTCAACGTGCTCGTGCATGAGATGCGCGGCCTCGGTCTGAACATTTCTTTCGATAAGTAAAAAATCCGGTGACGGCCAGCGCCCGCTTCCGGTGGGTGCAGGCCTTCGCCCCTTGAACCCATCTCTATGGCCTTCAGAAAGGATAATAAAGTCAACAGCGACTTCAACAGTATCACTGTAAGCCTCAACTCTCCGGAGAGTATCCTGGAGATGTCTTATGGTGAAGTGCTGAAGCCGGAGACCATCAATTACAGGACTTATAAGCCTGAGAGGGATGGCCTGTTCTGCGAGCGCATTTTCGGACCGGTCAAGGACTGGGAATGTCACTGCGGCAAGTACAAGCGCATCCGGTACAAGGGCATTGTGTGCGACCGTTGCGGGGTTGAGGTGACCGAGAAGAAGGTGAGGCGCGAGCGCATGGGCCATATCCAGCTGGTGGTGCCTGTAGCTCACATCTGGTTCTTCCGCAGCCTGCCAAACAAGATCGGCGCGTTGCTTGGATTGCCCACCAAAAAGCTTGAGTCCATCATTTACTACGAGCGTTACGTAGTGGTCCAGCCCGGTATCAAATCGGGCGACGGGGTGTCAGCCTACGATTTCCTCACGGAAGAGGAATACTTCGATATTCTGGAGACGCTTCCCCCCGAGAACCAGCACCTGGACGACAGCGACCCCAACAAGTTCATCGCCCGCATGGGCGCCGAGGCCATTTCAACCCTGCTGGCACGCCTCGACCTCGACTCCCTCAGCTATGACCTGAGGCACAAGGCGAACACTGAAACCTCCCAGCAGCGAAAGAGCGAAGCCCTGAAGCGCCTGCAGGTGGTGGAGGCTTTCCGTGATGCGCAGAGCCGCATGGAGAACCGGCCGGAGTGGATGATCGTGAAAGTGGTGCCGGTGATCCCCCCGGAACTCCGTCCTCTGGTACCCCTGGACGGTGGACGTTTTGCCACTTCGGACCTGAACGACCTCTACCGCAGGGTCATCATCCGCAACAACCGCCTGAAGCGACTGATTGAGATCAAGGCCCCTGAGGTCATCATGCGCAACGAAAAGCGCATGCTCCAGGAAGCCGTAGACAGCCTTTTCGACAACTCCCGCAAGGTGAGTTCGGTGAAGACCGAATCCAACCGACCGCTGAAGTCATTGAGTGATAGCCTTAAAGGCAAGCAGGGGCGCTTCCGCCAAAACCTGCTGGGTAAGCGTGTGGACTATTCCGGCCGTTCGGTCATCGTGGTGGGCCCGGAGCTCAAGCTCAACGAGTGCGGCCTTCCCAAGGAAATGGCCTCGGAGCTGTTCAAGCCCTTTGTGATCCGCAAGATGTTGGAGCGTGGCATCGTGAAGACGGTAAAGTCTGCCAAGAAGATCGTAGACCGCAAAGATCCGGTGGTCTGGGATATCCTCGAGACCATTCTGCAGGGTCACCCGGTGATGCTGAACCGCGCACCGACCCTGCACCGCCTCGGTATCCAGGCCTTCCAGCCCAAACTGATCGAAGGCAAGGCCATTCAGCTGCATCCGCTGGTGTGTACGGCCTTCAACGCCGACTTCGACGGGGACCAGATGGCCGTGCATGTGCCCCTGGGCCACGCCGCCATCCTGGAAGCCCAGCTGCTCATGCTGGCTTCGCACAACATTCTGAACCCCGCCAACGGCGCTCCGATTACTGTTCCTTCTCAGGACATGGTGCTTGGACTGTATTACATCACCAAAGGGCGCGAGAATATCTCGGAAAACCCGGTCAGGGGCCAGGGATCGATTTTCTACTCGCCTGAAGAGGTGATCATTGCCTACAACGAGCGCAAAATTGACCTCCACGCCTTTATTAAGGTGAAGACCCACGATGTGGTGGATGGTAAGGAAGTGCTGCGCATGATCGATACAACGGTTGGGCGTGTGCTGTTCAACCAGGTGGTGCCCAGGGAAGTCGGTTATATCAACCAGTTGCTAACCAAGAAGGCGCTGCGCGATATCATCGGCGATGTGCTCAAGCGCACCGGTACCGCCAAGACGGCCAAGTTCCTTGACGACATCAAGAACCTCGGGTTCCAGATGGCCTTCCGCGGGGGGCTCTCCTTCAACCTCGACGATGTGATCGTCCCGGAGATCAAGGAAGAGCTCATCGACTCCGCGAATGCGGAAGTGGACGAGGTGATGGCGAACTACAATATGGGTTTCATCACCAACAATGAGCGTTACAACCAGATCATTGACATCTGGACACATACCAATTCCCAACTGACGCGCTCGCTGATGCAGCAGCTTTCATCCCACCGCCAGGGCTTCAACCCGGTGTACATGATGCTGGATTCCGGAGCCCGTGGTTCCAAGGAACAGATCCGTCAGCTCTCAGGAATGCGCGGTCTGATGGCCAAGCCGCAGAAGTCGGGGGCAACCGGGGGCGAGATCATCGAGAACCCCATCCTTTCCAACTTCAAGGAAGGACTTTCGGTGCTTGAGTACTTCATCTCCACCCACGGCGCACGCAAGGGTCTGGCCGATACTGCACTCAAGACGGCTGACGCTGGTTACCTCACCCGCCGACTGGTGGACGTGGCCCAGGATGTCATCATTTCCGAGCCTGATTGCGGCACGCTGCGCGGTCTGACCACCTCGGCGCTGAAGAAGAACGAGGAAGTGGTGGAAAGCCTGTACGACCGTATCCTCGGGCGTACCTCATTACATGACGTGTTCCATCCGCAGACGGGAGAGTTGATCGTCGCCGCAGGCGATGAGATCAATGAGGCCGTGGCCCTGCTGATCGAGAATTCGCCCATAGAGAACGTCGAAATACGTTCGGTGCTCACCTGCGAGTCGAAAACGGGGGTTTGCGCCAAGTGCTACGGGCGCAACCTGGCCACCGGCCGTATGGTGGAGAAGGGAGAGGCCGTTGGTGTAGTCGCGGCCCAGTCCATCGGCGAGCCGGGTACCCAGCTGACCCTGCGTACCTTCCACGTCGGGGGTACTGCATCCAGCATCGCCATCGCCTCCAAGATCGAAGCCAAGTACGACGGTCACCTGGAGATTGATGAGCTGCGATACATCGACTACGTCAACCGCGAAGGACAGAAGCATGACGTGGTCCTGGGCCGATCTGCGGAGATGCGCATCATCGACCGGAACACCAATATCACGCTCAGTTCACACTTCATTCCTTATGGTTCCAGGCTTTACAAGCGTTCGGGTACCGATGTGAAGAAAGGAGAGCTGCTGTGCGACTGGGATCCCTACAACGCCATGATCCTCTCAGAGGTAAGCGGCAAGATCGAATTCGAGAACATCATAGAGGGGACCACCTACCGCGTGGAATCCGATGAGCAGACCGGTTACCATGAAAAGGTGGTGATCGAGAGCAAGGTGAAAGCCAAGAACCCGTCGATCAAGGTGGTTTCTGCCACCAACGATTTGTTGAGGTCATACGACATCCCGGTGGGATCCCATATCATGGTGAATGATGGGGACAAGATCAAGGCCGGGGATATGCTGGTGAAGATCCCGCGGGCCATCGGCAAGTCGGGCGACATCACCGGGGGTCTGCCCCGTGTTACCGAGCTCTTCGAGGCACGCAACCCTTCCGATCCGGCCGTGGTGTCGGAGATCGACGGGGTGGTGTCCTTCAGCAAGAAGCTCAAGCGTGGCAACCGCGAAGTGGTGGTGACCTCCAAGACAGGGGAGGAGAAGCGTTACCTCATCCCCACCTCCAAGCAGATCCTGGCTCAGGAGAATGACTATGTAAAGGCCGGCACGCCCCTTTCCGAAGGTGCCATCACACCTTCCGACATCCTGGCCATCAAGGGCCCGATGAAGGTACAGGAGTATATCGTGAATGAGATACAGGAAGTGTACCGTCTGCAGGGTGTGAAGATCAACGACAAGCATTACGAGGTGATCGTGCGCCAGATGATGCGCAAGGTGGAGGTCGACGACCCGGGGGATACCCGTTTCCTCGAAGGCCAGCTGGTGGAGAAGATCGATTTTCAGGACGAGAACGACTGGATCTTCGGAAAAAAGGTGGTGGAGAACCCTGGCAGTTCTTCCACGCTGAAGGCCGGGCAGATTGTGACGGCGCGCAAGCTGCGCGAGGAAAACTCCCTGCTGAAGCGCCGCGACCTTCACCTGGTGGAGGCCAGGGACGCCAAGCCGGCTACGGCACGTCAGGTGCTGCAGGGCATCACCCGGGCCTCGCTGCAGACCAAGAGCTTCCTGTCGGCGGCCTCCTTCCAGGAGACCACCAAGGTGCTCACCGAGGCTGCGGTACAGGCCAAGCGCGACGACCTGCTGGGCCTGAAGGAGAACGTCATCGTGGGGCACCTTATCCCTGCCGGGACGGGGCTCCGGGAGTACCAGAAGATCATTGTGGGCAGCAGGGAGGAGTATGAGAGCCTGATGGCTTCCAAGGAAGAGGATCCGGCTGCTGCATTGATCCAGGGCATCTAATCAGAAAGGAAACCATCATGAGCGATCAGAGAAACACACAGTTGAACATAGAGCTTACCGATGAGCAGGCCGAAGGGGTATACTCCAACCTGGCCATCATCACCCATTCCAATGCCGAGTTCATCATCGATTTCATCAAGATGATGCCCGGCTTGCCCAAGGCCAAGGTAAAGAGCCGTATTATCCTGACGCCACAGCACGCCAAGCGATTGCTGCGGGCATTGCAGGAGAACATCGCCAAGTTCGAGGCGATGAACGGGCAGATCAAGGACATCGAGCCGGGGAACATGCCCTTCAATATGGGAGGGCCCACGGCACAGGCTTAAGGAAAAGGACGGTCAGCGGTGCTGGCCGTTTTTTTGTTCAGCGTCGCCGACTTTCAAAAATTGGCGACGCTATTCCTATGAAGTCGGCAACCCTATCCGTTAACAACGGTTACCAATCGCTACTAACGGTTAGTGATGTTTGGCCTATAAGTCGGACTAAGTTCCTTTATATCAGAGATATAAAACACAATTATCCATTAGAGCGGATATCCCCTCACCGGCAGAACTCCTTGGCCCTCCGTGCGGCTTCGGCGTGGCCGAGGGTGGCGGCGACCTGGAGGTCCTCGCAGGCTTTGCGGTCGTCCCTCAATTCGTAATAACAAATAGCCCTCTGGTAATGACCTTCCGCCGTGGGGTGCGCCTTGATGGCCTCGTTGAGGTCGGCCAGGGCCAGGTCGTATTTCTTTCGCCCGATGTAATACTTGGCCCTGCCGATCCAGGGCCGTGGGTCGTCGGAACCAAAACGGATCAGACGGCGGTAATCCGCCAGGGCGGCCTCGTCCTTGCCCTGGACAGCATATGCCTCAGCCCTGAGCAGGTACCATTCGTCGTTCTCCCGGTCCATGGCCAGGGCCCGGCTGAAGTCACTCACAGCCCCTGCCGGCTGCCCCAAACGCAGCTGGCAAATGCCCCGGGCCTCGTAAAGCACCGCATCGCTGGTGATCTTCAGCTCCTGGATCAAATGATTCAGGTCTTTGAGGGCGAGCGCATATTCTCTCCGGGAGGTGTGGAGCAAAGCCCGTTGTTTCCTGACCGGTTGGTCGTCGGGGATGCGGCCGAGGTAACGATCGATGTCCTTGAGTGCTGCCAGCGTGTCGGCCAGACCAAGCATGAGCTTCGCCCGGAATAAGTATAGGCTGTCGTGGGCTCCGGGCAGGCTGAGGGCTTTTCCCACGTCCTCCACCGCTCCGTTGGGCTGGGAAGTCCCTGCCCTCATCCGGGCACGGTCTGTGAATAATCCGGCTACCGGCTGCTCCTCCGTGCGTGCGATGGCTTCGTCGAGGGCCTTGAGGGCCTCGTCCTTGCGTCCAAGTTTCCACAGGGTGCTGCCCCTGGACCTCATTGCCGGAACCCAGCCTTGCCTCGCGCGCAGGCAGGCCTCGTAATCGCCCAATGCCTGGCGGTAACGCCCTGTCTTTTCGTGCTGCTGTCCCCTATAGAACAATGCCTCGTACCATCCGGGCTTGATCTCCAGGGCTTTGGCAAAGTCGTCCATAGCTTCCTTTTCCCGGCCTTCCATGGCATGGCAGCGCGCCCTTCCCACATAGGCGTCGTAGTAATAGGGGCGTTCAGTGATGATCTGGTTGAATATCTGATATGCCGCGGCGGTGCTCCCGCCTTCGAGCAGCTTCAGCCCGGCCTCGTAATGGTTCAGGATGCTCTGGGCGCCCAAAGGAGGCCAGGGAATCAGAAAGAGGAGTAGGATGAACTTTAGTATCTTCATGGCGTTGCTAAGGCAGCCCGAAAATACACATTCTATGTTACCTGAGGAGCTGAGCGCGATGCGGCGTGACTATCGCCGCAATGTTCTGGATGAACGACACTTGCCGGAGGATCCTTCCGTGCTCTGTCGTGCCTGGCTGGAAGAGGTCCTGCAGGCAGGCTTGCCTGAGCCCAACGCCGTAGTGTTGGCGACCGCCACCCCGGATGGAATACCTTCGGCCCGTGTCGTCCTGCTGAAGGGCATGGATGAACGGGGGCTAATTTTCTTTACCAATTATGAAAGCCGTAAAGCCCTCGAACTGGAAGCCAATCCCAGGGCTGCCCTGCTTTTCTTCTGGGAACCATTGGAGCGACAACTGCGCATTGAAGGTAGCGTGGATCGCCTTGCCCCGAATGAATCGGACCGCTATTTCGACAGCCGACCCTTCGACAGCCGCATCAGCGCACTCGTTTCTCCCCAGAGCAGGAAAGTGGATAGCCGGCAGGCGCTGGAACAGCTATGGCAGAAAGCGAAGAGTAAGGCGGAAAGTCATGGTGTGCAGCGGCCGGACCACTGGGGGGGGCTGCTGTTGAGCCCTTCGGCCTTTGAGTTCTGGCAGGGCAGGGAGAACCGGCTGCACGACCGGATCATCTACCGTCGGGAAGGCATGAGATGGCAGGTGCAGCGATTGGCTCCCTGATCAACCGGCCAGACGGCGAAGGTCCTCCACGAAACCCTGTATGGCTTCTTCGGCGAAGCCTTTCTCCCTGGCGGCGGAACGCAATGTTCCCCACACGGGTTCCCCGCAGATGATGCAGCGTATGCCATGCTCGGATAAATAGGCCACCGAAGGCGGGAGCCGTTCGGAAAGTTCTTCGATACTCGTTTCTGCCGTAATCCAGTCGTGAATCATCGAGGGAGTGACCTGGGACGATGGTGCTGCCCTCAGGTTGAGGGCGCGGGAGCAAAGCGTATGCCAGGGAGAACATTCCGGTTAATGGCATGCGCCTGCCGCCATTCCGGCATGAAAAATGATAAGGAGGCTGTAACAAAAGCAGTATTTGGCTGTCCAAGGTGCAGCGCATAAGCAAAACATAATAAGATGCCCTGTTGCAACCCTTGTCCGGAGAACTTGTCATTGAGGTCATCCGGAACCGTTCTCCGGAGTGGAACCCAGTGTTTCCGTGCTTAACTTCATATGCAGAACCCATAAAAGAGATCACTATGAGAACACATCGAATCATCCTGTTCATGGCCTTTCTGGTCCCCTTCCTGAGTCCGTTGCAGGCCCAGGAGCAACAGGAGGAGCCTTTCCGTTACCTTTTTTCTGCCGGTGAACACCGATTTTCCGGGTTCGGCGGCCCCCTGGTACAATTCGGCATGGCCGAGGACGAAATGGCCGTGTATTCTGGCGGAGGAGGGGCCCTGCTGATCGATCAGCGGGTCTTCATCGGTGCATACGGCATGGGGCTGGCCTCACGCCATATACGACGTGACATTGAGCTCGGGGGCACGTCATACGATCGTTTGCGCACCAGCCTTGGCCATGGGGGCTTCTGGCTTGGGTATATCTATCGCCCCTCGGCCCTGGTGCACCTTGGCCTGAGTACCCGCCTGGGTTGGGGAGAGCTGGCACTCTATGACGAAACCTTCGATATTGACAATTACGATTACCTCTCCCAGGACCGCATCTTTGTGCTGCATCCCCAACTGGAAGCTGAAATGAACATCACCCGTTGGTTCAAGGTCAACCTGGGCGTGGGCTACCAGTTGGTGAGCGGGGTGGACGATTTTGAATATTCTGACCGTCCTGAGCCGGTATTTGTGGAGGAAGATTACAGTGGCCCCCAGGTGAGCCTGGGCTTCCTTTTTGGGGGATTTGGAACAAAACAGGCCGATTAAGGGTTAGTAAGCCATAGCGGGATAAAAGGTATGAAGCGTTTAAGCCTGATCGGGGCCTTATTGATATTTGGGTTTTTTAGGCTGTTGGCCGCGGCTGACGGGCCGGTGGAAGAAATGGCCGGCCGTTTCACCATCAGCGGGAACATTCGCAATGCCGGCACCGGAGAAGAACTGCTGGGCGCCACCGTGTTGGTTAAGGAGCTTTCCACAGGCACCTCGACCAATGTTTATGGGTTCTATTCCATCAGCCTGCTGCCGGGCCGTTACACTTTGGTATTTTCCTATGTGGGGTATGAACCCCATACGCAGACGTTCGACCTTCGGACGAGCACCACCTGTAATATCGAGCTCAGGCCGGTGAGTGCCATGTTGGGGGAGGTGGTGATCCAGGGGCAGCGCCAGGGTGAGAACCTGGCCAAGGCTGAAATGAGTGTGGTAAAGATGGATGTAAAGACCATCCGCAAGATCCCTGCGCTTATGGGTGAGGTAGACATCCTGAAGGCCATACAACTCCTGCCCGGGGTGCAGGCTACTTCGGAAGGGGGCAGCGGTTTCAGTGTCAGGGGAGGCAATCCCGATCAGAACCTCATCATACTGGATGAGGCCACAGTGCATAACGCCAGCCACCTGCTGGGATTCTTCTCGGTATTCAACAACGACGCCATCAAGGATGTCAACCTGTACAAGGGGGACATCCCCGCCTGGGCGGGGGGTAGGCTATCGTCCCTGCTGGATGTGCGGATGAAGGATGGCAATATGAAGGCGGTGAGCGGCAGCGGGGGCATAGGGACTATATCGAGCCGGCTTACCCTGGAAGGACCACTCCAGAAGGATGTATCCTCCTGGGTTCTTTCCGGCCGGAGGACCTATGCCGATGTCTTCCTGCGGCTGTCGAAGAATGAGGAGATCAATGAGAACATCCTGTATTTCTATGATTTCAATGGAAAGATGAATTTCAGGATATCGGAGAACGACCGTTTGTTCGTTTCAGGGTATTACGGGAAGGACGTCTTCCGCAACCCTGATTTTAAGATGGGCTGGGGGAATGAGACCATGAGTATGCGGTGGAACCATCTCTTTTCCAAGCGTTTGTTCAGCAATGTCACCGTGCTCAGGTCAGCCTACCGCTACAACCTGGGTGTTCCTGAAGGACAGGCCAATTCATTCGATTGGGCCGCCCGCATGGTCGACCATGGCATCAAGGCCGACCTGGGATTTTACCCTGACCCCAACAACACCCTGCGCTTCGGCGCCAGTACCGTATACCATCGTTTCGAGCCGGGGGTGGCCCGTGGACTGGGTGAGGAGACCATCTTCTCCACCTTCGAGGTGCCGCATTCCTTTGCGATAGAAAGCGGGCTCTATGTGAGCAACGAGCAGAAACTCGGCTCCAGGGTGGTGCTGAAGTATGGGTTGAGGTACAGCATGTTCCAGAACATCGGTTCAGGAACAGTGTATAATTTTGATGAGCGCTTCCAGGTGATCGATTCATCAGTATATGCGCAAGGGAGGATTTACAACACTTACGCCGGATTTGAACCCCGGGCCGGAATGACCTATCTGCTGAACGAGCAGAGCTCGTTGAAGCTCAGTTATTCCCGGACACGGCAATATGTACACCTGGCCTCCAACTCCACCGGTGGTACTCCCCTGGACATCTGGTTTCCCTCCTCGCCCAATGTGAAGCCTCAGGTGGCCGATCAGTTTGCCCTGGGATATTTCCGTAACCTGAGGGAGGGCATGATCGAGGCTTCAGCCGAGGTCTATTATAAGATGGTGGATCACGCCATTGATTTCCGCGACCATGCCGAGCTGCTGCTGAACAAGGAACTCGAAGGGGAGCTGAGGTTCGGCGAATCCAGGGCCTATGGATTGGAACTGCTTTTTCGCAAGAATACCGGGGCCTTGACCGGCTGGGTTGGGTACACCCTCTCCCGCTCTGACCGGACCATACGGGGGGTGAACGACGGAAGAACGTATCGCTCTCCCTACGACAAACCCCACGATGTGTCGGTGGTACTGAGCTATGAACTTAACCCACGGCTCACCTTCGGGGCCAACTGGGTGTATGCTACGGGCAACCCGGTGACTTTCCCTACGGGGCGGGCTGTGATCGGCAACAAAGTGGTGCCGATCTATAGTGACCGCAATACTTACCGCATGCCCGATTATCACCGCCTCGATCTCAGCATCACCCTATTGGGCAAGGCAAAGCCGGGCCGCAATTTCCAAGGAGAGTGGAACCTCTCGGTGTACAATGCTTATGCCCGAAAAAATGCCTGGGCGATCAACTTTGTGCAGGATGAGGCCAATCCCGAGATAACCTATGCCGAGAAGACCTATCTCTTCAGCATCATACCTTCCCTTACCTACAATTTCAAGTTCTGAGCCATGAAGCGCGCGCTATTCAAAATAATGCTCCTGGTGTTTCCCTCCTTCTCTGTGGTCTTTATGTCATGCACAGAACGCATTGATATTGAGCTGGATGACACCTACACCCGCCTTGTAGTGGAAGGTGGTATTACCGATCAGCCCGGACCGCAGCGGGTTGTGCTCAGCCTGTCCGGGAATTATTTCGAGAATGCCCCGCCCCGTTGGGTGGAGGGGGCCAGGGTAAGCATTTCCGACGGCGAAAATACCTACCTCCTTGTTGAGGTCGCGCCCGGGATTTATGAGACAGGACCTGAGGTTATAGGGGTTCCTGGCCGGACTTATGTGCTGGATATCGGAGGAGTGGTCATCGACGGCCAGGAGCAGGAGTTCACCGCCCGTTCTACCATGCCCCGCGTCTCTGCAATGGATTCCATCGGGCTGGAGTATCGCGAAGATTGGGAGATCTGGCAGGTCCAGCTCTATGCCCTGGACCCTCCGAGCCGCGATTTCTATCTTTTCAGGGTCTATGTCAATGATATCCTGATGAGCGATACTATCGACGAATACGTGGTGGCCTCCGATGAGTTTTTCAATGGAAATTACACCTATGGTATTATGGTTCAATGGCTTGACCGAGCCTCAGTGTCACCGGGGGATACCGTAACGCTGGAGATGGCTGCCATCACTGAGGAGTATGCCAACTTCATCTGGGAACTCCAGGATCAAACCGGATTCAACACTCCGCTGTTCAGCGGCCCTCCGGCCAATATCAGCAGCAATGTACAGCCTGGGGCGATGGGGTTCTTTCACGCCTCCTCGCTGACCCGCATGAAGGCGGTTATCGATTAATCGATTTATCCTTAAGGTAACTCCTTTTTGAGTTGTTCCACCCAGGCCTTCACCCGGGGGCTGTTCTGCCGGGGCTGGTTTTCCCAGTCGAGGGGGAGGCCGGCGAAACGATCGCCCCGTTGGGCCCGGGAACGTGTGAAGGTATACCCTGTCAGAGGCGTCATTCCTACTATGCTGGCCCCGCGTGATTCCAGGAGGTCGGCCAGGATACCGATGGCATCCACGAAATTGTCAGGGTATTCTTTCTGATCCCCGTTTCCGAAGATGGCCACGGTCTTGCCCTTCATGTCCAGGTCTTCCATGGCGGGAACAAATTCATCCCAGAAGTTGGGCAGTTCCCCGTCGAACCAGGTGGAAGCCCCGAGTATGAGATTATCGTAGCTCAGGAACTGTTTAGGGGTGATTTCCTCGGCATTCACCATATCTATGCTGGCCTTACCGAACTCCTCACGTATCTTTTCCGCGATCTTACGCGTTTTATTGGTGTGGAAACTGAAAACGATGGCGGTCTTCTTCATGATGCTTTATTCTTAATAGGCGAGGAGCTCTTTGGCAGCCATGTAGATACGCTCGACATTGGGGAGCACGGCGGCTTCGAGGATGCGGTTGAATCCCACCGGAGTGAAGGTTGAACCTACCCTGCGCACCGGGGCATCCAGGGCTTCAAAGGCTTCCTCCGTGATCATGGCGGCCAGTTCCCCGCCGAAGCCCCCGAATACCTTGTCCTCGTGCACCACAAGGGCACGACTGGTCTTGCGCACGCTGGCAAGAATGGCCTCCTTGTCCAGGGGCAGGATAGAGCGGATATCGAGTACCTCGATGCTGGCACCGGTCTCCTTCTCCAGCTGTTCGGCGGCACGAAGGCAGAGATGGGTGGTGTTGCCGTAGGTGATCATGGAGAGGTCCCGGCCCTGGCGGCGGATGCGGGCTTTGCCGAAGGGTACCTCGAAATCGTCAGGGATAGGGGTGGAGGCCTCAGGGGCATTATAGAGCGCCTTGGGCTCCATGAAGACCGTAATGCCCTTCGATCTTATGCTGGTCCGGAGCAGGCCGGCGGCATCGTCGGCGAAAGAAGGATATACGATGCGGGTCCCGGGGAAGGTTGCCAGACTACCTTCGATGGACTGGCTGTGGTAGAGCCCACCACCGATATACCCTCCGGAGGCCAGGCGGATGGTCATATTGGGCACGAACTTGCCATTGGATCTCCAGTAATCGTGCGTAGAATCCACAAACTGCTCCATGGCCGGCCAGAAATAGTCCGCAAACTCAGCCCCTTCGATCACGATACGGATCTTTTCGTCGAAGCGCGACATGCCGTTGGCTGTGGCCACGATGTAGTCTTCCGCAATGGGTGCATTGAACACGCGATCCTTTCCGAACTCTTTCTGTAATCCCTTGGATACGTTGAAAATACCACCCTTCTCCTTATGCGCCATGTCCTGGCCCCAGATGAAGGTGTCGGGATTGTGACGGAACTCGGCCTTGAGCGTTTCATTCAGGGCGTCGATCAGGCGCTTGCTTTCCCCCTGATGGGAGTGAATTCCCTCAGGATACTTGCTGGCCGCATAGGCCTCGGGGAGAACGAAGTCGAAGATGCTGGCCGGGTCCGGATTAGGGGCCGCGAGGGCTGCCTTGTGCGCGGCTTTCACTATATCTTTCACCTCATTCTCAATGGCTTCCAGCTCTGCTTCCGTAAAGCGCTCATAGCGGAGCAGCATCCTGCGGTACTTGCCCAGGGGGTCATATTCGAGCACATAGTTGCGCTCGGCATCGTCGCGGTACAGCTCGTGGCGGTCACTATTGGAGTGGCTGTGAATGCGCACGCAGTTGGCCTGTACGATCACCGGGAGACCGCTGGTTTTTACATATTCCTTGGCTGTCTGCATGGCATTCATGGAGTCGAACACATCCTTGCCGTTGCAATGGATGATCTCCAGGTTCTTGAAGCCACTGAAGTTGTCGGCCACCTTGCGGTTGGCGGTCTGGTCCTTCTTGGGCACGCTGATCCCGAAGCCGTTATCCTGGAAGACGAAGATTACGGGGAGTTTCTCAGTGGTGGCGCCGTTGATAGCTTCGTACACATACCCTTCGCTCACAGAACTCTCGCCCTGCGAGCTGATCACTACGCCTTCATGGTTGTACCTGCGGAAGGCACGCCCCACACCTGCCGCCTGGGAGGCATGGTTTCCGGTACAGGAGGAGACGTTGTGGATGTTCCATTCGGGTTTGGCAAAATGGTTCGACATATGCCGCCCTCCGCTGGAAGGGTCTGTAGCCTTGGAGATGCCGTTGAGGATGATCTCTTCGGCGGTCATGCCAGCCGAGAGGGCTGTGAGCATGTCGCGATAATAGGGGAACAGATGATCTTTGCTCTTCTCAAATACCTGACCGATGGCCAGCTGTATCCCGTCGTGTCCAGCGTAGGGGGCATGATAGGACCAGCCCAGGGCCTGTTTGAGGTAATTGGGCGCACGGTCGTCGAGCCGGCGGCCCAGGGTCAGCAAGCGGTACCACTGGGCAAGGGTTTCCTTGTCGGTGTGCTTGATGCTGTGAAATTTCTTGATCTCCATATGGTTCTGTGCGCGTGTCACATCTTGGGGTCCTTGATCGCCAGGCCCTGGGGTGAGCCAGGGGCAAATCAGGCGGTGCAAAGGTATGAAATCTATGTAATTTAGAATGGTTCTATCCTTTGCGTATCTTCGGTCAGCGGGCCGTAGAGGGAAGGCACGCGGTCGCGGAAGGCATGGTTGGAGAAGGTGATCATCTTATTCCGTGCCTCTTCAGGGGCGAGGGTGGCCTGGATCATCCCGTCCGCCTGCTCTGTGGCCTGGGCGAGCAACCTGCCATCCGGCCCCGCGATGAGGGAGCGACCAGTGAAACTGACTCCGTTCTCGCTACCGGTGCGGTTGGCTGTGAGGATGAAGACACGGTTTACCAGGGCATAGGCCGGGATGACCTGCTGGGCGAAGGGCAGTACCAGGTTGGAAGGATGGGCGATGAGGTCGGCATCCTGCATGGCCAGGATGCGCCAGGGTTCAGGGAACATCCAGTCGAAGCAGATCTGCATGCCGATGCGGCCGATGGCCGTGGGCCAGGTCTTCAGGCTGGCGCGTCCCGGACTGAATATGTCCTTTTCGCCCATGAAAAGATGCACTTTGCGGTAGATGCCGATGATGCCGGCGGGCCCGAGCAGCACGGAGGTGTTGTAAAGCTGGTTGCCGGCCTTTTCCAGCACTCCACTCACGATATGGGTTCCCTGGGCCTCGGCCAGTCCATGCAGGTAGTCGAGAAAGGGGTTCCAGTGCACCGGCATGGCGATGTCCCAGGCACAGTCGCGATCGGGAAAGGCGTATCCGGAGTCGGCAAGTTCGGGGAGCACCAACAGCTCAGGGAGTTCCACTCCATCGAGCAGGCGCTCCACCCTGGAAATGGATTCTTCCCGGTTCAGGAAGGCGGGGGTGAACTGCAGTATCCCTGCGCGTATCATAGGGTAAATGTAAGGCGGAATTCACTGGCTCCGCAGGCCACAACTATTTTCGGATGACCTCGTAATCCCCGTTATCGAGAAGGCGGATGATGGTGGAGGGCTTGGTGCTTTCTACCCGGTCCCGGTAGTAGTCCACCACATGGTCCACCGAGGCGATCAGGTCAGGGGAAATGTCGCGGTAGGAAAGAGGAGGCGTATCCCCGCTGAAGTTGGCGGAGGTGGATACCAGGGGTTTGCCGAAGGCTCCAAGCAGGCTGATAACAAAAGGATCGCGTGGAATGCGGATACCCACACTGCCATCTTCGTTGATGACATTCCTGGCCAGGTTGCGTGCCCCGGGGTATACTATGGTGAGGGGAGTGGTGATCTGCTCCAGGAGCTCCCAGGCCTTCACCGGCACCTGATGCACATACTCGGGGATGCGCTCCTGCTGGTCCAGCAGGATAATATAACTCTTGCGATCCGCCCGCTTCTTGATTCCATGAAGGCGGGAGACAGCCTTGCGGCTGGTGGCGTCGCAACCCAGCCCCCATATGGTATCCGTAGGATACAGGATGACACCTCCCTTTTTAAGGACCTCCACTGCGATCCTTATTTCTTCCTGCATCATGATCATAATTCAGTCCAGAGTTTATTCAGATCTATGGTGTTTGCGCACCGGAAATGCCCCTCCGGACAGCGTTCCAGTCCGTGCAGCCCACAGGGCCGGCATTCCAGCGCAACTTCCGTTTCCACAACTTTACCATCGTCCGACAGGGGCCCGAACCCGAAGTCCGGCACCGTGGAGCAAAAGATGGCCCTCACCGGGGCATTGACCGCCGAGGCCAGGTGAAGCGGCGCGGAATCGTTTACGTAATTCATGCGCGCATGTTTCATCAGGGCGGCCGATTCCAGCAGGCCGAGCCTGCCGCTGAGATCGGTGATCCTCAGTTCAGGGAGCTCCTTCATGATCTGCCGGCACAAGGGGGTATCGGGTGGGCCGCCCAGCAGCAGGATATGAAGCTCTGAGGGTACATTATGCAGGAACTCCACCCAGCGATCGGGCGGAAACTGCTTGGTGTACCAAAGGGATGCGGGGGCCACCGTGATGAAGGGTTCTTTCAGGTAGGCACGGACGGCTTCCATCTCGTCGGGCCCGGGGTACAGGGCCGGTCGCCGGAACGGGGCTCCTTTGAAATCTTCCAGGAGGCGGTAGTTGCGCTCCGTTTCATGCATTCCGTTTCCGATCTCATGTACCACGCGCCGGGTGAACCCGAAGGAGAGGGGGTTCTTGCTGAACCCCGAGCGTTGCCGGGCACCCGAGAGCAGGGTGAGGAGCCCGGAACTGAAAAAACGCTGCACATTGACCACCCTGTCATAGCCTTCCTTCCGGATACCGACGATCAGGCGAAGCAGTTGCAGGTATTTGCGGGAACGCTTGTCCCAGACCCATACCTTGCGGATGAACGGATGTCCCTCGAACAGCCCCTGCATCCCCTGTTTGACCACAACATGAATCTCTGGCGCAGGCTGCAGTGCGTTCAGGCTCTCCGCCAAGGCCGTGCTCAGGATGACATCCCCTATGGACGCAGTCTGGATGATGAGCACTTTGGTGTTCCCGGTATCCATGTCACAAAAATAGCTACAATCGTGCCGCGTTTTGTTCTGTTGCAACAGGGCAGGAGGACTGTGTCAATTTATCCCGCTTCCTCATTCCTGCACCATTGTGCCAGTTTCATGGCGAGAGGGCCGGGGTCTTCCTTTCCGGCGTTAACAATATATGAAGGACTTAAGGAATAGTGTGAGGTGATCTCTTCCAGGAAGGTATCGCGAACGCTGGCCACGAGCAAAGGGCCTCCGGTCATCGGGAATTGCTGCAGGACCGGATCCCAGCCTCCACCTCGCATTTCGAGCCGGCCGATTTCATCCATGATCAATATCTCCGCATTCCTGCAAGGGGTTGAACGCAGGTGCTCAAGGCCGGTTTCCAGCCCCTCGGTCGCTATCCTGAACCTCCCGATATCGGCGGTCTGGCCCTCAGTGGCCACTCGAAGGAATGGCAGGCTTCGCTCAGAGCCCAGGAGGAGGAGGTCATACCCTTGTACCTGGTTGCCGTCCAGGATTCGCTTCAGCACCAGTCCTTGCGTTTTGATCCCTTCCTTCCGGAGAATGGTGAAAAGCTGAAGGAGAAAGGTCGTTTTACCTTGTCCTGCTTCCCCTGTGACCAGCACAACCCCTTGGGCGGGCTGGCTAAGCTGTTGAATACGCGTATCGGCATCATGGATGAGCATGCGTACGATATCGAAGGGCCGGCGGAGGAACCAGGAGGCAGCAGGAAGCTTGGCGATGATGCCGGGCAGGGAATCGAAGGCGAGTTCCATCGCCACGGGAAGCTGGCGGAACATGGTCCGTGACAGGTACTCCCTGATGCGGGGGTTGTACAGCTCGGTTCCCAGCACGGCAAAGCCTGTGACCACAGCCGCTGCCCTGAAGTTCATCTGCAGCCCGATGAGCAGCCCGTCGAGCCATGTGCCGCCCTTATGGTCCAGCCCAGATATGAGCAGGGCGGAGAGGGTGGTGAGCAGCAAGAAGAAAATCCAGAAGCGTGGACGGGTGATCTGGCGCAATCCGCGACGGTAGCGCCTCACCCACACGGCTACCAGCAGGGTGGTCAGGGGGACCCATATCCATAGGGGGCTATTATTGATGAGGACCAGGGTGCCGATCAGGGCCAGGAAGCTGAACAGCAACCAACCCAGGGAGTAAGGGAAGCTGCGCTGAGGGGCTTCCTTCGACCATTCCCGCTTTATGGGTTCCTGCCACTCCGGCGGGATGGAAAAGCCTTCCGACTTCTGGCCGATGCGCATGCCTGCTATCGTTGCCAGCAGACCAGCGAGAAGGTAAACCGACAGCAGGAGGAACAGGGGCAGCCAGAACAGGGGAGTGCCCAACCGCAGCTGGCGCTCAGCGTAAACTACCAGATCACTGTAAATCCCTACGATGCTGAAGCCATAGTACAGAACATAGTTGAATATCTTCTGTGCCAGGATCCAGGTCATGGCCAGGGTAGAGCCGGTGAGGAAGCCCAGGAAGTTACGTCCGAGCAGGCGCACGGCCGCCCCGAACAGCAGGGCCTCCATGAAGATGGCCACCATGGGGCCGAAGATCACGGCGCTGGGCGACATGGTCTTCATCAGGGCGCACACCAGTCCTGCCCTCCAGAAGATGCCGCTATCCTTCCAGCGGTGGGCCGCCGCGATCAGCAGCACCAGGCCTATGGCTGTCAGCAGGCTTCCCTTGAAAGGGACATGAAGGTTGTGCAGGAAGCTGCCGAGGATGATTTCCGAGGCAGCCCAGTTGGCTCCGAGCACTGCAGCCTTCATCCACACCGCGGGGAGGGTTGTATGGGCTATCGACGCATTGCTGTCGGCAGGACGAGCGGCTTTGCCATGAAGGTTCATCCTGTCCTTCGGGGTTTTCGTCCAGGGGTAGGCTTCATCCGGTTTTCCTCCGCCCTGAACAGGATCAGTTCGCTCACCAGGTCCTCCGGAATGGGGCGTTCCAGCGGCAGCTGCACAGCGCCTTTCGACCATTTCAGCCCCAGGGCGTCGAAGCGGGCACTGAAGCGGAGGATGCCCGAACCGCTGGGGTAGAGCCCGATGTGACGGCTGTGTGCCGCGTAATACAGGAGGATGCGCCCATTCAGTTTGAAGGCTGGCATTCCATAGCTGATCGTTTCCTCAGCGTCCGCAGCCAGCCCTTTAACCAGTCCACGCACCCGTTCCAGGAGCGCTTGCGCTTCATTAGTCTGGGCTGCAATATATTGATCTACAGAGTTTGTCATAAAAAATGGCCGGGTGTGAAAATTCGTCCACCCGGCCAAAGATCGTTAAAATGGGACAATGCCGGTCAGTTCTTAAGGCAGCGCACGCTGAAGCCACTTCCCCGGTTTCCGGTATTCCTGCCGCTGGTGGCAAAATTGAAGTACTGACTGCGCATCCAGGAAGTCACCGAATCGTAGGAGGTGGATGTCCATACATAGGAGCGGTTCCCCAGATTGCCGAAACTGCTATTGTATTCATAACCGCCCGGCAACATGGTCATTCCCACGGAATTGCTGGCATTTGTATTTGGGGATAGCCAATGGGCTGTTCCCATTTCCTTCAGTCTTCCCCCGGCGACGCTCACTCCGCCCAGGGAGGATTCCAGGGTGCTCCATTCCGCATCGGAGGGCACATGCCAACCGACGGGGCACAGGCCCTGAGCCCCTTCGTTGCTGGAGTAATTCATCATCTCGTTCCATTCGTACAGCCCGCCGTATACATCACAATGTGAGGCATTGTTCTGATAGCAGTACTTTTCTGCAGTCCCGTTGTCACTTTGTCCGATAATGGATGCGATCTGTGTTCCGACATTGAGATTCTTCGCCATCCAGCATTGGCTTCCAACCACTACGGTTGGATATACCTGACTGTCGCGGGCATCCGTGAAGTTATCCCCGCAGTTGAATGCTGGTGCGGCGAAACTGAGGTTGAGGGTGTCCACGGTGGATCCGCAGCCGGTGCTCACGGTCCAAACCAGGGTATAGGCCTCCCCGGCGTTCCCGGAGAACGTGGCATTGGGCTGGCTGTCGTCGGTGAAGCTAGCTCCCTGGCCAATCAGGATCGACCACTGTCCGCTGCCATTCGATGGCGTGCTGGCCTGCAGGCTGAAGGAGGTCCCGGGGATGTTGAAGGTGTCCGTACCGGCATTGGCCTGGTCGGGCTGTGGGCTGCAAGGCAGGGTGTTATTGCTGATGCATCGCACGCTGAACCCATACTCTTTGGGATGGGTGCTGCTGACAAGCCATCCGCTGTTGAAACCGATGTCACGGTATCCGGCATAGAGCGCGGCGGCTTCCTTGGCTACCCAGAAGGTGGTATTGTAGCCCTGGTTACTGAAGAACCCGCCGGGATCCCGGTTGCCCCCGGGGATAGCTGAGAATCCATAGCTGTTGGTGGCATCCTGGTTCGGAGTGGTCCAGAGCGCGGTGCCCGTGTCTTTCAGCATCCCGCCGGCCATGGCATCCCCTCCAAGGTAGAGGCTCAGCAGGTCCCAGTCCGGTACCGTGGGCACGTGCCAGCCATCCGGGCAGATGCCCTGGACGCCGGGGGTAGTGTCATAGCCCATCATTTCGTTCCAGTCATACAACCCTCCGAAAACGAGACAATTGCTATCGGCGTTTTCGTAGCAGTACTTCTCGATGACCCCGTTGTTGCTTACGTCAGTATGCGTGGAATAGGTGATGGTGGAAGGTACCAGGCTGCCGATGTTCAGGTTCCTGGCCATCCAGCACTGGCTGCCGATCTGTACCGTAGAGTATACCTGGCCGTCCCGGGTATCTGTCAGGCTGTCGCCGCAGCTGAACGGTAATGCTCCGCTGAAGTTGAGGTAGACCTTGTCCCTGCTGTACGCACAGGAGGTAAAGGTGGTCCAGGTGAGCTCGTACCATTCGTTGGCTACCCCGGTGAACAGGCTGCCAGGCGAGGTGCTGTCGGCCAGGCTGCCGCCCGTTCCGGACACGATGCGCCAGACCCCACTTCCCTGGCTGGGGGCATTCCCTTGCAGGTGCATGCTTGTTCCCGGTATGTTGATCTGGTCCGGACCGGCGTTGGCAGGATCAGGCAGGGGGGTGCAGGCCGGAAGGGTATCCTGGACACAGCGTACACTTAATCCGTTCTCGCGACCATAGCCGAATATGGCGGCTATGCTGTCGTCGTAGATCATAAGTAGCATATAGGGCTGCTGATCAATTGGTTGGGTGGATGACCAGAAGAGCCCTTGGGCATAGGGCACACTGAATATCCCATCGGCATAGCGGGCACTGCCCGGGAGCGCAGCGAAGCCCAGGCTATCGGTTGCCCCGGCATTCGGACTCAGCCAATGGGCGAATCCGTTCTCCTTCAGTATTCCCCCGGCACGGGTCTCCCCCCCGGCTACATTGACCAGGCCGGACCATTCGTCAAAGGACGGCAGATGCCATCCGGCCGGACAGGCGCCCTGTACGCCCTCCGTCCAGAGGTATGCCATGGCTTCGTCCCAGTCGTAGAGCCCCCCGTATATCTCGCATTGGGCAGGATCGTTATTGTAGCAGTATTTCTCGATGATCCCGTCGTTGGCCACATCCTTATGGACGGTTCCCGTATATATGCTGGTGGCCATGACCCCGTAGTTGAGGTTACGGCCCATCCAGCAGCGGCCTCCGATCTCCACCACAGGGTACACTTGTCCATCACGGACATCAGTGAGGCTGTCGGCGCACAAGGAAGGGGGAGTGGCAAAGCTGATCTCCACACTATCTGAATCGCTTCCGCAGGGGGTGCTTACGGTCCATGCCAGGGAATAGGATTTTCCTGCCTGACCGGTGAAAAGGGTGCCCGGGAGGGTGTGGTCGGCGAAGCTACCACCCTGACCTGAAATCACGGTCCATCGACCCACCCCCTGTGCAGGCGTGCTGGCCTGAAGGGTGATGGTCCCTCCGGTAATATTCAGGCTGTCGGGACCGGCATCGGCCGGATCCGGGGCATCGTTGCAAGGGTATGAACTATCGGCTATGCAGCGGATGCTGACCCCGTTGGAGAGGAATTCGAGCCCACGGTACAAGTCGTCGTTGTCCTCGTACAGGCCCCGGTGGTAGAAATAGTCAGACGAATACAGGGTGGAGGAGATGTGATCGCCATAGGAGCCCAGTTCGGAGAAGCTCCCGTCGAAGTAGCGGTAGCCCCCGGGCAGGGCGGTGAACCCGCTCAGGTTGCTGGCGCCGGTATTGGGACCTGCCCAATGGCTGGTCCCCGTTTCCTTCAGGTGGCCTCCGGCGATGTCGGCACCGCCAAGTACAGCTTCCGCTTCGGACCATTCGCTGTCTGTGGGGATATGCCAGCCGGGAGGACAGATCCCCTGGGTTCCTTCCAGGGTGGTGTAGGCCATCGCTTCGTTCCAGTCATACAACCCTCCGTAGGCCTGGCAGTTGTCCGGGATATTCTGGTAACAATACTTTTCAATGGTTCCGTTATCGCTTACATCGCTGTGTAAATTCCCGGTATGCTGACTATAGGTGTAGCTTCCGATATTCAGGTTCTTTGCCATCCAGCAGCGTACACCGATCTGGGTCGTGGGGTAGTATTGTCCGTCCCGGCTATCGCTCAGCGTATCTCCGCAGGGGAATAGGGCCGGGGGGGCAAAACTGATGTTCACCAGGTCACTGGTGTATCCGCAGGCATTCTGGATAATCCAGGCAAGTTGATAGGTCTCCCCCGCGGTGCCGGTGAAAACCGATGTATTCAACGAACTGTCGGAGATGCTGCCTCCCTGGCCACTATATATTTGCCAATGTCCGCTGCCGTTTACTGGCTGGTTGGCTGCCAGCATGGCGCTGGTACCTTGTAACTGCAGCTGATCAGGCCCGGCATCAGCCGGATCGGGCTGGGGGGCGCAGGCCGGATGGGTATCCATCAGGCAGCGCACAGAATTGCCAGCGCTTGCATCGTTTGTGTTGCGTACCAGGGGTTCCCAGAAATGGATCAGTGTGCGGGTCAGTAGAAGTCCGCTGGTGTCAATACTTGATGTCCAGAAATAGGCGAAAGACAGGAGGTTTTGAAATGTGCCGTTGTAGTAATAGCGATAGCCGGCACCCAATCCTGTGAAGCCGCTGCTGTTGCTGGCCATTTCATTGGGAGATGTCCAGTGTGCGGTCCCGGCTTCTTTCATCTTGCCCCCGGCTACCTGTTCCCCGCCGAGAAAATCTGATAGTACGGTCCATTCCGCATCGGAAGGGATATGCCACCCTGCTGGACAAATCCCCTTGCTGCCCTGTATGGTCTGGTAATCCATAGCCTCATTCCAATCGTACAGGCCTCCGTAGATATCGCAGTTGGCTTCATCATTCCCATAGCAGTACTTCTCAACGACCAGATTATCGGCCACATCCGAGTGGATGTAACCCAGGTTGCTGCTGTTAACTTTCACCCCGATATTCAGGTTGCGTCCCATCCAGCACTGGTTGCCGATTTGCACGATCGGATATTTCTGGCCATCCCGGGCATCGGTCAGGGTATCCCCGCAGAGGATGGGTGGGAGGGCGAAACTGATCTTTACACTGTCGCTGCTGCTGCCGCAGGGGGTGGTGATGGTCCAGGACAGCTCATAGGCGCTGCCGGCCAGTCCGGTGAAGAGGGTAGTAGCGTTGGAACTGTCGGCAAAGGAGCCGCCTGTACCGCTGACGATCATCCACTTACCTGTTCCGGCGCTGGGAGCATTGGCTTGAAGTGCCAACGTGGTTCCGGGAATGTTGAATGTATCAGGTCCGGCATTCGCCTGATCGGGAGGGGGGATGCAGGGCAGGACGGTATCCTGTATGCAGCGGACGGAATGCCCCAGGGTCTGGGCGAAGCTCAGTTCACTGATGCCCGCGGAGTTATGATAGATCGTGAATGCTTTGGCTGAAGAACCGTTCAGGCTGGATGTCCAGAAATTACCCTCGCTGTCGAGGAAGTTGAATCCCCCTTTCGATTCCCTCCGGCCACCCGGGAGTGCAGTGAAACTGAAGGAATTGGAAGCCCCGGTATTGGGACTCTGCCAGTGTGCGGTTCCTGTCTCTTTCAGGTTTCCCCCGGCCACTGCCGTTCCTCCGGCAAATCCGATCAGCGCCTGCCAGTCGGCCACGTTGGGCAGTTTCCAACCTTCAGGGCAGATCCCCTGGCTGCCTTCCACCGTGGTATAGGCCATCATCTCGCCCCATTGGTAGAGGCCGCCATGCTCCGTGCAATTGGCGGTGTTGTTCACAAAGCAGTACTTTTCAATCAGGCTGTTGTTGCCTGGATCGGAAAGCCCCAGGATCATATTCCCGACATTCAGGTTTTTAGCCATCCAGCACTGGGTGCCGACCTGCACGGTTGGATACTGCTGCAGGTCGCGGGCATCGATAAGCGTATCTCCGCACTGCTGGAAGGGCTGAGCACCGCTGAAGCTGAGGTTGACCAGGTCAAGGCTGCGGCCGCACAGGTTGGAAATGCTCCAGGCCAGGGTATAGCTCTGACCGGCCTGGCCGGTGAACAGGGTATTGTATTGGCTGCTGTCGGCAAAATGCCCCCCGGCGCCCCCGGTGATGGTCCAGCGCCCTAAACCCGCTACCGGTGGATTGCCTTGAAGGGCGTATGTGTTCCCAGTGCTCAGTACGGTGTCGGGGCCGGCGTTGGCCTGATCCGGCTGGGGAGTGCAGACGAATGCGCTGTCGTGCACGCAGCGCACCGAGAAGCCCAGATTGAAGTAGTTGTCGAGGCCCCGGCCCACATAGGCATAGTTGTAATACAGGTACCGGGTGATGGGATAGGTGCCGTTGTCCAGGGAAGATGACCAGAAGAACGTAAAGTTATTCAGATGTTCAAAAGCGCTGTTCTGGTTGCGCACTCCGCTGCCGTAGGCACTGAACCCGCTGTAATTGGTCGCCCCGAAATTGGGGGCGGTCCAATGGGCCGAACCTGTTGCCTTCATTTTGCCGCCGGCATCGGTCCCGCTGTAGCCCAGAATCAGGGAATCGACGCCCGGGTCCAGGATCAGGGTCATGGCGGTCCATTCGTGGTCCGTGGGCACATGCCAGCCTTCCGGGCATAGTCCGCGACCCCCGTTGGCCGAATCGTAGGTCATGAGCTCTCCCCACTGGTATAGTCCTCCATAAGTAGCGCAGTTTGCGGTGAGGTCCGCATAGCAATACTTTTCCACTACTCCATTGTTCTGCTGGTCAGAGGAGCCTGGAACCATAGTGCCAATGTCCAGATTGGCGGCCATCCAGCACTGGTTCCCGATCTGGGTGGTGGGGTAATGCCGGCCATCGCGGAGGTCTGTCAAAGTATCCCCGCAAGTGAAAGGCATGGCCGTGGCGAAGCTGATCCTCACAATAGAAGTATTGTACCCGCAGGCATTGGAGATAATCCAAGCAAGCAAATACTCCTCCCCTGGAATCCCACTAAATAGGGTGTTGGGTTGGGTGCTGTCGGCCAGGATACCGCCATTGCCGCTGACAATGATCCAATGACCTTGGCCTTCAATGGGGAGGTTGCCTTGCAGTAAAATGCTGGCAGCAGGAACATTAAAAGTGTCCGTGCCGGCATGGGCCGGATCGGGCTGGGGGGCACATCCCGGCGTAAAATCCTGTATACAGCGCACAGACAACCCGTTGCTCTTGTTGTTGATATTGCGGTGGATGATTTCGTTGAAAGAATAAAGGGTTCGGGTGATCCCCATTCCATTGGTATCGTTCGAAGTGTAGAAATAGGTATAGTTCTTCAGATTGTTGAAGCTGCCGTTGTACATGCGGTAAGCGGCCCCTCTTGCGCTGAAACCGGTGATGTTGGTGGCCCCGGTATTTGGGCTGTTCCAGTAGGTCAGGCCCGTGTCCTTAAGCTTGCCGCCGGCCACGGAGGCCCCCCCAAGAAAATCGGTCAGGATATCCCATTCCTGGTCAGTTGGGACACGCCAGCCTTCCGGGCATAATCCCCTGCTACCCGGTGTAGTCTGATAATCCATGGCTTCCCCCCATTCATACAACCCACCGTAGATCGTACATAAGGCCTCATCATTGTTATAGCAGTACTTCTCCGGAACCATGTTGTTCGACTGCAGACTGTGGCTGTATCCAAGGTATTCGCTGTCAATCTTCAATCCATAGTTCAAGTTCTTCCCCATCCAACACTGGTTCCCGATTTGTACTATGGGGTATTTCTGTCCATCGCGGATGTCTGTCAGCGTATCGTCGCATACCACTGGAGGGGCCAAGCTGATCGCGAGGCTGTCGCTGCTGCTGCCGCATAGGGTGGTGATGGTCCATGCCAGAATGTAAGACTCCCCTGCCGATCCGGTGAACAGGGTGGTAGCGCCGGTGCTGTCGGCGAAGCTCCCTCCCGTCCCGCTGACGATCGTCCAGCTGCCGCTGCCGGCGCTGGGAGCATTGGCCTGAAGCTGAACGCTTGTTGCGGGAACATTGAAGGTGTCTGCTCCGGCATTCGCCTGGTCGGGGAGGGGGGAGCATGGAATGGTGTCCATGAGGCAACGAACGGAATAGGCATCCAGTCGGTTAGCCGTTCCACGGTAAATTTCCCCGTAACTGCTGTACATACTCCTAACCCAGGCAGTACTGCCAGTTCCCGGGCTGGAGGTCCAGTAGTGTCCATAACTGTTGAGCATCTCAAAACTGCCGGTAGGGGCCCGGTCCCCTCCACCCACTGCTGTGAAACCCAGGGCATCCGTCCCATTATTGCTGGCCGACCAGTGAGTACTCCCGGCTTTTTTCAATCGCTTGCCTGCGTCGAAACCTCTCCACACGGTATTGTTCCATACGGCATTCCCAACGCCGAACTGCGTATCAGTGTTGCCTTCCAGGAGTTTCCACTCATCGTCTGTCGGAACATGCCAGCCGTCGGGACAAATCCCTTTTGCCCCCGCGGTTAGTCCATAGTCCATAAGCTCATCCCAACCATAGAGCCCTCCATATTGAGTGCACATCACTGAGTCGTTGTTGTAGCAGTATTTCTCCGGGGTTCCATTGTTGGTGAGTTCGGAATGTGATTGTGCCGTATACTGGCTGTTGACCATATCACCGACGTTGAGGTTACTTGCCATCCAGCACTGGTTACCAATCAGCACCGTAGGGTATTGCTGTCCGTCCCTGGAGTCGGTCAGAAGATCGCCGCAGTTCTGGAATCCCGGATTGACATAGGGCACGAACACGGCATGGGGCACTGGGCCGGTGAAAGTGACCGTGATGGCGGAGCTGCCCGTCAACCCGATAAGGTTCTGTATGATCAGGGAAGGGTCGTTCCCACCCCCGCTGTACTTCACGTTGCCGTCCATGCGCAGGTCTTCCTTGTAATACCCGTTGATGATGCTCGTGATGGAACCCCCGCCCAGCACGCTCATGATGCGCTGCAGGATAAGTACGCGGTCGTTGCCCGAACCGCTGTATTTGATCGTTTTATCGTGGTTGATGTCCCCGGCAATCATGCCCTCGGCCCCTCCGGCCAATTGCATCAGGCAGCGCCCATACACGGGTGTGGATGCAGTATCCGTGAAGTCGATCAGCCCTGCGGATGAGGTGCTGACCTTCGATGCCGTCATAACGCTGAGGTGGGAACGGTGCATCACCGCCACATAATAACTGCCCGGGGGCACACTGAAGCTCAGGTCGGTATCGCCCTGCAGGTCCCTGATCGTTCCATCGGTGTACAACACCAGGGCCTTACGGGCGATGGCGGTGTCGGGGGCCGTTCTCAGGTCCACCAGCACCCAGTCCACCATTTGTGCGGGGATACTGCTGAGGTTCTCGCTGCCGTCATAGTTCCAGATCGGAGTGTTGTACGGTTGAGCCAGGGGCAACCTGTTCCCCGCGTTCAGCAGGTTGTTCATCGTACCATTGCCGGCATATGCTCCCTGGAGAAATACTTTCAGACGTACGGTGGCGTTCTGCCCGTCAACAAAAAGGTACAGTCCGAGGAATAAGCACAGAATGAGGGCTTTTCTCATGATTAGGAAGAGTTTAGATCAAGAAATCCGTGATACCGGCCTGCCTGTGGGATGCGGCATCACAGGGGCAGGAATAGGACTGTTAATTTAGGAACAGTATGGGTTCCTTTAGTGGTGGGCAAAAGATTTTTCTTCCCTTCAAACCGCCAACGGCCCTCTCAATGGCTGCAATTAACGCAAACGCCTCATCCACAATCCGGCAAGGGCTGTGAGCGCTCCCATCAGCGATACCGGGGGCAGCGCGCCTTCCCAGGCTGCTGATGTGAACCACGACCCCAGTCCCCAGCTGGTGGTATGCATCAGGGCGAGGAGCAGCAAGAGGTGAGGAAGCCTCTGGAAAAGGACGGGCCGGCCGGCCGTGGAGCCCGCGGCCTTGCTGTACCAGGCCAGCAAGCCCAGGGCCAGGCTACCCAGCACGATACTCACGATGCCTTCCACACGGATGTTCCCCTCTTTCCAAAGAAACGCCATGCCATATTCCGTGCGGAAAAGCAGCAGGGTGAACAGGGCATGCAGCCCCAACAGGTTGAACGCGGACTTGCCCAGCGCGCGTCTTTCCTGCATCCATACTTCGGTAAGCCATCCCCGTATGCTCAGGGCTCTCAGGCTGAAGATGAAGGCCAGCAGCAGCAGGCCGGTCCATGCCAAAGCCTTGTTCAGGGTGTAAAGGGGCAGCAGGTTCCAGGGTACATTGGAGATTACATGCTGCTGCACGCTGACATAGGCCATGGTCAGGGCAAGGAGGCCATAAAGGAGAGTGCGGGCTCGGGTCATGGGGTGAGGGTCAGGCTCTTAGGGCGGGGGAGTCGGTGTGATGGATTCCCAAAGGTCGGCATGAGCTCCTCAGATGCTGACATTGAAATCCCTCAGTGCGTCGTTGAGGCTCGTTTTACGGTCGGTGGAGGCTTTCCGCTCCCCGATGATCAGGGCGCATGGAACATGGTATGTGCCGGCCGGAAAGGCCTTGGGGTAGGTGCCGGGGATCACCACTGAACGCGGGGGCACATATCCTCTTACTTCCAACGGCTCCGGTCCGGTGACATCGATGATGCGGGTGGTCCCGGTGATCACCACATTGGCGCCCAGCACGGCTTCCCTTCCGATGTGCACCCCCTCTACCAGTATACAGCGCGAACCGATGAAGGCATCGTCCTCAACAATTACAGGTGCAGCCTGTACCGGTTCCAGTACCCCGCCAATGCCTACGCCCCCGCTCAGGTGCACACGGCTCCCGATCTGGGCGCAGGAGCCGACCGTGGCCCAGGTGTCCACCATGGTCCCTTCGCCTATCCAGGCCCCGATATTCACATAAGAGGGCATCAGCACTACGCCGGGACTGATATACGCCCCGTAACGGGCCACCGCATGGGGAACCACCCGTATCCCTTTCTGCGCGTAACCGCGCTTCAGCGGGACCTTGTCGTGAAATTCCAGGGCCCCGGCCTCCGTAACCTCCATAGCGCGCAGGGGGAAGTATAGGATAACGGCCTTCTTTACCCATTCATTGACCTTCCAGCCATCCCCTTCCGGTTCGGCCACCCGGAGCTGCCCCTGGTCCAGGGCTTCCACCACTTCCATTATCGCGCCCTCCGTCACGGGATCGCGCAGTAAACTGCGGTCAAGCCACGCAGCCTCAGTCAGTTCCTTCCATCGTTCCATCGCTGTGCCTTTGTACAAAACTACCCTTTTTGCCCCGCTTCCGGAACATATTCGTAATTTTGCTGTTCTTCAGGGGATTATATTATGGGAAGGATCATGGCCATCGATTATGGGCGGAAAAGGGTTGGCCTGGCGGTCACCGACGAACTGCAGCTGATCGCTACCGGCCTGGATACCGTCCCAGCCCACACCATCTTCGACTACCTCCGGGACTACCTTTCCAGGGAGAACGTTGACCTCTTCGTGGTAGGCAAGCCTACCCGTCTCGACAATACGCCGTCTGAGGCCCAGGTGTTTACCGAGCCTTTTGTGAAGAAGCTCCGCAAGCTCTTTCCAACGGTCCCGGTGGAGCGTATCGACGAGCGCTTTACCTCGGGCATGGCCAGCCGGGCCATTCTGGAGGCCGGGGCGAAGAAGAAGGACCGCCAGCGTAAAGACCTCATCGACAAGGTCAGCGCTACCATTATCCTCCAGTCATTTATGGAATCGAAAGCTTACAGATCATGATACTACCAATTGTTGCCCATGGGCATCCCGTGCTGAAGCAGGTGGGGGAGGACTTCCCCCAGGGTGATCCTGCCGTGGCCCGCCTCATCGAAGATATGTTCGAGACCATGTACGCCTCCAGCGGGGTGGGACTGGCCGGACAGCAGGTCGGGGTGACCGGCCGCATCTTTGTTATCGATGCTACCCCCTTTGCAGAGGATGGTGCCGATGCCGAAGGTTTCCGCAAGGCCTTCGTCAACCCGCATATCGTGGCTTATGAAGGGGGCAAGGTGCCCTTCGAGGAAGGCTGCCTCAGTTTTCCCGGACTGCGTGAAGTGGTGGAACGGCCGGAAAGCGTGAGGATACAGTATTACGATGAGCAGTGGAACTTTCATGAAGAAGAATACTCCGGTATCCTGGCCCGCATCATCCAGCACGAGTACGACCACGTGGAAGGTGTGGTGTTCATCGACCGTATCAGCACGCTGCGCCGCACCCTGCTGGGCCGCAAGCTGAAAGAGATTTCCGAAGGCCACGTAGATGCCGATTACCGTATGGTGTTCGCCCGCCAGAAAAAGAGCAGGAAGCGGGGATGATTGAGGGTTGATGCTTCGACAAGCTCAGCACAAGTGGTTGATGGATGATTTTCCTTGTTCACCGCAGATTACCCCGATTTCCACAGAGGAGCAACTGCCAAAAGTGAACTAAAGTGAGCTAAAGTGCCTATAGTTGAAAGAGTTAGGTTACTTGGTGTTGGGAGTACCTTGAGTGAATGGACATCGGATGCTGCCGTTCGATATTCTTCACCCTCTTCCTCTTCCTCTTCCTCTTCCTCCACAATCAATCCTTTATTACTTGTACTTTATTTCTTCTCCCTTTCTCCCGAATATGCAGATCGCGTAGATTTGTAGCAAATGCATTTCGTTATGAGCAGTGCTGAATCAGCGCGGATGATTTTTGAATCGGGCTTCAACTGTGCCCAATCCATGCTGTTTGCCTATGGCAAGGAATATTTCAGTGACCCGGATGCTGATTCATAAGCATCAATCCATCAGCAGGTGATCAAGGAAAGTGGACTGTCCGTGACCTGGGCGAAGGACCAGAAAAGGGGAATGAGTTTTATAAAATATTTCTGAATGAACCATATCCAGGTTACCGGCCAGCTTAGCCTGCATCAAATAGCGCTGAGCGATGCCGAAGAGATCTTTCAGGTGATTGACTCCCAGCGCGAATATTTGGGCCGTTGGCTCCCGTTCGTTGGGGCTACGCATTCGGGGAGATGGGGATGAACCGGGTGCAGATACGCTGCGGAGCAGGGAACCGCCCCAGCATCGGGATTCCACGGCGTCTGGGGTTTCATTTTGAAGGGATTGAAAGGGCTGGTGAATGGCTGCCGGATCAGGGCTTCATCGACCTGGAGGTGTATAGCCTGCTGGCGGAAGAGCAGAATGATTGTTGATGGTTGATGTTGATTTGCGATATTTCTTGTTTCTTGATCCTTGTTAACACTTACCAGCAATTTCCGCAGATTCAGTTGATAAAAAAGCCGCCCCATCACGGGAGCGGCTTTCCTATGCTGAATAAACCGAGGGTTAGCTTAGCGCAGCTTGATCTCTACGCGGCGGTTCTGGGCGCGGCCTTCGGGGGTGTCGTTGGTGGCGATGGGCTTGGTTTCGCCATAGCCTTCAGGGAACAGGCGGCTGCCATCGATGCCTTTATCCATAAAGTATTTCTTCACGGAGGCGGAACGGCGCTTGCTGAGGTCGAGGTTCATGGCATCATCGCCGGTATTGTCGGTGTGGCCGTGGATGTCAAACTTCGTATTGGGGAAGTTCTTCATGATGCTCACGATGTTGTCGAGGTCCTTGTATGATTCCTGACGGATCACATCGCTGGAGGTTTCGAACTGGATGTTCTTGGCGGCGAAGCGGATCTGGTCGTTGATCTCCTGCTTCTTTTCGGTGCTCAGGTCCATGGGCTCAATCGCTCCACGATCGCCCTTGTTGCCCTTGATGCGGAACTTTACGCCCACGCCATGGTGGGTGTAGGCCTTGCCGTCGCCCATGGCGGCATCGTAAGCGGTATGTACATTGAACGCAGCCCATTCGTTCAGCCAGAAGTCGATGCCGGCACCCACGTTAACCAGGGGGTTGGTCTCCTCATTGATGCGGGTGAGGCCTCCGCCGATCCACAGGTAGGGATCGAACCAATGGTTCTCGTTGATCACCTTCTTGTACAGGGGCTTGTAGGAAAGCATCAGGTCCCAGTCGAGGAAGTTCTTGTTCACCAGCTCATCCGGGAAGTCCTGGATCTGCAGCAGCGAGAGGGAGGTCCCGAGCTCCAGGCCATAAATCAGGGAGCGGCCGACATAGAACTGCTTGGGCATGGCGTCACCGTTCCAGTTATCGGTGGCCAGGTAACCACCCCCGTCCGGGGCATAATAATCCACAAAGTGAGGGCCCGTCATGAAGTACCAGGATGCATCCTGGGTCCGGGCGCCCAGCGCCATCAGGCTGATCGCAGCCATGATCATGATCGTTCTTTTCATAAGAATAGAGATTTGGGGTTAAAGTGCAAAGATAGCTCGGTTTCGCCCTAATTGTACCATTGCGGGGCACTGTATGCCCCGCAGATTGGGCAGAGCTGGGCGTGAAATGTATAAGATGTTGTAATGTATGGCGTTATGCTTTAACCGTCATGGCGTATTTTTGTCCCAACAATTCCCATGACCATGCCCAGGATCATCACACCGTTTGCACCCCATTCCCTCTTCCTCCTCCTCACCCTCACCCTGTTTTCTTGTCAGGACTCCCGCCAGAAGGCCCTGGATGAGATCGAGGATTTGCGCGGACGCGTTATTTCAGAGGAAAGTCGCGCCTTCGATGCCCAGGCGGCCGATGAGTTGACCCGCGCCTTCATGGCATTCATTCACGAGCACCCCAGGGATACCCTGGTCCCCGGCTTCCTCTTCGGGGCAGGCGAGCTCATGATGACCCTGGGACAATCCGAAGGGGCGCTGACCCAGTTCGAACGCCTCTGCAGGGACTACCCTGAGCATGGTAAGGCCGATGAGGCCCTGTTCATGCAGGCCTTTATTGCGGAGAACCAGCTGGGTGACCTGGGCAGGGCCCGCATGCTGTATGGGGAGTTCCTTCGGCTTTATCCTTCCAGCGATTTCGCCGACGATGCCGAAGCCTGCATCCGCAACCTGGGAAAATCCCCGGAAGAGATCATCCGGGAGTTTGAAGCGGCAGCCGACAGCTCAGCTGGGCCGGTATAAAGGATCACCGCAGCATTCGGGTGGGGCGGTAAGAGATCACTTGATGATCTGGCCAACAATTATGGACCCCATAGACATGATGCCTGGTCTGATCTGAAAGAGTTTTCAGTTCTTTTCTCTTGATAGAAAAGTACCAACCGAAGGAAGCGCTTGCGCTTCCTGAGCTCACGAGCACCTTATTAATGAACACTTTGCGAGTAAAAGATCAGGACTGCGTTGGATTTCCTTGAAAACTACGCCTTCAGATGGGAGTCGCGATCCGGGCCGCTGCGGGACTACTCGCGTGGTACTCCCAAGCCTGAGCTCGCGGATCGCTCCATTCTCAAAACCTTGTACTTCACTCCAATCATCCTCAGGCTTGTTTTCCTACGGAAAACCCAGGCCACCCTTTTCTTTGCTACTTTCTTTTGGGTGAGTAAAAGAAAGTAAAGAAAAAACCATCCGTTCAGGTGAATCAGAATCATTAGCCCGATGGATCAATCAAGTCTACCCCACATGAATTCTCCGTTGAGCTGTTATAGGGCATTCGATAGCCTGGACAGATGCTGCCCGAAGCTTCCTCCACCCAGGCGTGATCCAGTCGCCGGGGCATAAGGCAGAACATGCTTTAATGCTTGTTTTCCTGTCCGGGGAACTGCTCCTGCAGCATGGCGGTGAGCTCCTCCATACTGAGATCCTCCTTGAGCTGCCCATGTTCGGCCAGGGAGATCTTGCCTGTTTCTTCCGAAACCACGATGGCCAGGGCGTCGCTTTGTTCGGTGATGCCGATGGCGGCGCGGTGCCTGAGCCCGAGATGGGGCGGCAGATGGGGGTTGGCCGAAACGGGGAGGATACAGCCGGCGGCCTGGATGCGGTTGCGCGCGATGATCATCGCGCCGTCATGTAATGGTGCGTTATGGAAGAAGATGCTGGCAATGAGGGTGGGGCTAAGGGAGGCATCGAGACGGGTGCCGCTTTCCGCGAACTGGCCCAGCTCATTGCCCCGCTCAATCACGATGAGGCTGCCGGTGAAGGTGGCCGCCATGTCTTCGCAGGCCTGGAGCACGGCCTGGGTGTCGAGTTCAGGCACCGAGGAGTAGGTGATCCGCCAGAACAGAAACCGGCGGGAGTTCTTGCGGATATAGCCGGGTGTGCCCAGCATGAGGAGGAACTTCCGTATCTCGGGCTGGAACACCACGATGAGCGCGATGACCCCCACGCTGATGAAGGCCCCGAGGATCTCCGAAAGCAGGGCCATGTCGAGATAGTTCACCAGCTTGTACAGCAGGTAGATGCTGATGATCCCGAAAAAGATGTTGATGGTGCTGGTACCCCGCATCAGGCGGTAGAACTCGTAGAGCAGATAGGCCACCAGGATGAGGTCTATCGCGTCCAGGATACGCATGTCCGTGAATATTTCTGTCAGCTGGAGCAGCATCCTTGCCGTAGGGGTTTCGCGACAAAGGTAGTCATTCCCCTGCTGCTGGTCCTGGGAAATGGCCCCGATAGGCCTGAAAGATGCGGATGGCCTCCATGGCTTCCTTCACATCGTGCACCCGCAGCAGGGAGGCCCCACCCATCAGGGCGAGCATATGGACGGCTGTGCTGCCGTTGAGGGCGGTGGAGGGGGTGGTCCCCAGGACCTTGTTGATCATGGACTTGCGCGAAACACCCGCCATCACGGGTAGGCCCAGGGAGGTTAGTAGGGGCAGGGAGCGCAGGAGGCTGTAGTTGTGCACGATGTCTTTCCCGAAGCCGAAACCCGGGTCGAGGACGACATCCGTGGCTCCCCGGCGAAACAGTTCCCCGAGCCGATGGCCAAAGTGCTGCATGACCTCGGTCACCACATCCTGGTATTGTGGCGCTTCCTGCATGCTGCGCGGCTTTCCCTGGATATGCATAAGCACATAGGGAACGCGGGCCCCGGCAATGAAAGGGATCATCTCAGGGTCGAAGGTTCCCCCGGATATATCGTTCACCATCATGGCCCCCTCGGCCAGGGCCTTTTCGGCTACCCTGGCGCGGTAGGTGTCCACGGATATGCAGATACCGGGGAAGTGCTCCACCAGTTTCCGCAGCATAGGGAGGAGGCGCGCGAGCTCTTCGGCTTCGCTGATCTCCGGGGCGCCGGGACGGGTGGACATAGCGCCCAGGTCGATTATTGCGGCCCCTTCCTGCAGCATACGCCCGACCTGCTGGATACGGCTGGCCTCGTCTGGATAGGAGCCTCCGTCATAAAACGAGTCTGGGGTTAGGTTGAGGATGCCCATGACCACGGGAGGGTCCAGGGGAAGGAGCCGGCCACCCAGGCTGAGGCTTTGGAAAGGGGAAAATGTGGTAACTTTATCGCCGTCCAACACAACACAGGCATTTTCGCTCCAAAGTTACGAAGGATGGAAGGAACCTCCCGGGAATACCAGCAGGTGATCAACAGATGCAGGGAAGTGTTTTCCCGTAAGATGAGCGACTACGGACTGGCCTGGAGGGTGCTCCGTCCGTCTTCCCTGACCGATCAGATCTACATCAAGGCCAGCCGTATCCGCAGCATAGAAACCAAGGGGGAACAGCGGGTGAAGGAAGGTATCGTGCCGGAATTCATCGGGATGGTGAACTATTCCATCATGGCCCTTGTTCAGTTGCGGTTGGGAGCCGCTGAGGAGCCGGACCTGGACCCGCGGGGTGCAATGCAGTGGTTCGATGCCATGGCAGGGCAGGCCCAGGGCCTCATGGAAGCCAAGAACCACGACTATGGGGAGGCCTGGCGGCAGATGCGGGTGAGCTCCCTTACGGATATAATATTAATGAAGCTTCACCGGATCAAGCAGATAGAGGACAATGAAGGGCGTACCGAGGTGTCGGAAGGAACGGAAGGCAGCTATGCCGACATCATCAACTACTCCGTCTTTGCCCTGATCAAGCTGGGGCTGGCCGACAGCACAGACGCTGAAGGTGTAGGCTGAACCATACCATTTCAATCCATGAAAGCGATAAGGACCATCAGCAGGATCTTCCTCGGCGCAGTGTTCATCTTCTCCGGTTTTGTCAAGGCCGTCGACCCCTGGGGCTCGGCCTATAAGTTCCACGATTACTTCACGGCCTTCCACATGGAATGGCTCACCGGACTGGCGCTGCCCCTGGGGGTGGCCCTCTGCCTGGCGGAATTTATGATCGGCGTGGGTTTGCTGTTCGGTACCCGCATGCGCTTCTTCGCCTGGGCCCTCATGGTCTTCATGACTTATTTCCTCTTCCTTACCCTCTACCTGGCCATCGCCAATCCAGTGTCGGACTGTGGTTGCTTCGGCGACGCCATCAAGATGACCAACTGGGAGACCTTCTATAAGAATGTGGTGCTCATGGTCCCCACACTGATCGTATTCTTCGGCAGGCACCGTTATTCAGAGCCTTACTCCCGCAAGGGACAGGCCCTGGTGCTGGGACTGGGGGCCGCGGTACTGCTCGGGACCTCTGTTTATTCTTACCGTCACCTTCCCCTCATTGATTTTCTGCCGTGGAAGGAAGGCAACCGCATTGCTGATCAGGTGGTACCCGTACCTGAGATATCGGAGATCTATCTGCAATACCGCGACAAGGAAAGCGGCGAAATGGTGGAATACACCAGCGCCACGCTGCCCTGGCAGGACAGTGTGCTGATGGCCCGGCTGGAGTTTGTGGATCAGCGCAAGGAGGTCATCCAGGAGTTCCAGGATGCGCCCATCCATGATTTCGAGATCAATGACGCAGAACATAACGACCATACTGCGGATTTCATCGGGAACCCCGATTATCAGTTCCTGCTGATCGTATCTAGTGTTGACAAGACCTCACGAAGCGCCTTTGAACGTGCCAACCTCATCGCTGGTGCGGCTCAGGCCGGAGGCTATTCCTTCATCGCACTCACGGGTTCCTCTCTTGATCGCGCCGAACAGTTCCGTCGCGAGGTGGGCGGGGACTATGACTGGTACAATGTGGATGAGACGGCGCTGAAATCGGTGGTCCGCTCCAACCCAGGCCTGGTGCTGCTGCACGATGGGGTGGTGGTGAAGAAATGGCATTACAACGATTTCCCTGACCCGGAAGTGCTTGATGCGCTGTTCCTGGGCCAGGGGGACTGACTTCTGATCTGACTCGCTAAGCCCTGCACCATGCTCCGCTTTCTCGCACGAAGGATCTTCTACGGACTGCTGGTGCTGGCAGGGGTCACCATCCTGGTTTTTTCGCTCTTCACTATCCTACCGGGGGATCCGGCCAGAATGATGATGGGTCAGCGGGCCGACCTGGCCAGCGTGGAGACGCTGCGCCATGAATTGGGGCTCGACCGCCCCGCCGGAGTGCAGTTTTCTGGTTTCATCAATGATGTTTCCCCTCTTTCTTTCCATACGCTCAGTGATACTGAAAGCTTCTTTTACCTTGATCCAGGCAAGTACGGATCCCCTGTCCGCCTGCTCCGCTGGGGCGAAGGCCAGGTAATGGTGCTCAAGGCGCCCTATCTCCGCAGGTCCTATCAATCGCAGCGCCCGGTTTCAGATATCCTGGCAGGGGCATTTCCCATGACCCTGCTGCTGGCCGGGGCGGCCATGCTGCTCGCTACCCTGCTCGGCCTGCTACTGGGCGTGCTGGCCGCTTTGTTCCGCGATTCATGGCTTGACCGGCTCATCCTTTTTCTCTCGGTCCTGGGCATGTCTTTACCGTCCTTTTTCGCAGCCATCCTCATGGCCTGGGTCTTCGCTTTCCTTCTGGCCGACCTCACCGGACTGTCCATGGTGGGCAGTCTCTACAGCGTGGATGACATGGGAGGGGGGGAATACCTCAGCCTTCGCAACCTCATCTTGCCTGCCATCACCCTCGGCATCAGGCCATTGGCGATTATTGTGGAGCTTACCAGAAGCAGCCTGCTGGAGGTCTTCTCCCAGGACTATATCCGCACAGCCTATGCCAAAGGTCTCAGTCAGACCCGAGTGGTCTTCCGTCACGCCCTGCGAAATGCGCTCAATCCGGTCCTTACCGCTATTTCCGGGTGGTTCGCCTCTCTTATGGCGGGGGCGGTCTTTGTGGAATATGTCTTCGACTGGAAGGGGGTCGGGGTGGTCATCGTCGATGCCCTGGAGAAGTACGATTTCCCGGTGGTGATGGGAGCGGTGCTCTTCATCGCGGTCATCCTGGTGGCGGTCAATATCCTGGTAGACATACTCTACGCCTGGCTCGATCCCAGGGTCAGGCTCCAATAGGGCGGCCCCGGCCTGGCCGCAGGGCATAGCCAGCAATTGCCTACCTTTGCCCCCGTTGTCAATATTGTGTCAATCAAACCCCTATACCTATGAGAACGCGCATGGTTGCCGGAAACTGGAAGATGAACAAGACCTTTGAGGAAGCCGACGACCTCTTGTTCGGGATCGTGGACGGACTGCAAAGCCTGAAGCTGGAAGGAATGGAGGTGATCCTCTGTCCGCCATTCCCCTACATGGAAATGGCGACGGATGTTGCTGCCGAGCACCCTGTGCGCATAGGGGCCCAGAATGTGAGCCAGTTCAGCACCGGGGCCTATACCGGGGAGATTTCTGCGGAAATGCTGCGTTCCATGGATGTTGACTTCGTGATTATCGGGCATTCAGAGCGGAGGAAGTATTTCGGGGAGACCGATGAGGTGCTGTCCGCCAAGGTGAACCAGGCCCTGTTGCAGGATCTCAGTCCCATATTTTGTTGCGGGGAACAGCTGGAGGAGCGGGAGGCCGGGCGCCATCGCGAAGTGGTGCAGGCCCAGTTGGAGAAAGGCCTGTTCCACCTGAGCGACGAAGACATGAAGGAGGTGGTGATTGCCTACGAACCGGTGTGGGCCATAGGCACCGGCGTGAACGCCAGCGCGGCCCAGGCCCAGGAAATGCACGCCATGATCCGTGAACTGGTGCAGGAACGCTACGGACAGGCCCTGGCCCAGGATATGACGATCCTCTATGGGGGCAGCTGCAACCCTGCCAACGCGGCCGAGCTGTTCGCCCAGCCTGACGTGGATGGGGGGCTCATCGGCGGGGCTTCTTTGAAAGCCGACGATTTCATCAGCATCGTACGCAGTCTCTGAGCCTATCCTCTCCGCACTATGGAGTATCTTGAGCTGAAGGTGTTCGTACCCTCCACCGAGCGTGAACGGGAACGCCTCATCGGATTTCTGGGGATGAAGGGCTTCGACGGTTTCATGGAAGAAGAAGAATGTCTCCTGGCCTATCGTGAGCAGGGGGAAGACGGGATGTCTCCGGCAGAGATACAGGAAGAGATCCGACAGACATTCGGATACAGCAGCGCGACAGCCGTGATCCCGGACCAGAACTGGAACGCGCTCTGGGAGCAGAGTTACGAGGATGTTACGATTGGCCGCATACTGCGGGTAAGGGCTCCATTCCACAAGCCATCCGATGCCTATGCCTACGAGTTGGTGATCGAGCCCAAGATGTCCTTCGGTACCGCCCACCATCCTACCACACGTCAGATGCTGGCCCTGCTCCTGGAAGTGCCGGTGGAAGGCCAACGGGTGCTGGACATGGGCTCAGGGACAGCGGTGCTTGCCATCCTGGCATCATTACGCGGAGCATCGCTGGTAATGGCCGTGGACAATGACGAATGGGCCTGGAGGAACGGAATGGAGAATGTGGCCCGCAATGCTGGTGCCGGGGTTGAAGTGGTCCTTGGGGATGCACAAACGCTGGGTGGACGAATGTTTGACCTGATCCTGGCCAACATCAACCGAAATATCCTGTTGCGGGATATCCCTGTTTACCGGGACTGCCTGGTAGCCGGGGGCTCCCTGATGATGAGCGGATTCTACCTGTCCGACCTGGGTGCCATTCGGGAGGCCGCAGAGGCAACAGGGATGCGGCTGCTGCGTTATACCGACTCGGAACAATGGGTAGCCGCCCATTTCAGCCTCCCGGCTGCTTCCGAAACCATGTAAGTCTTTCGGTCATGAAGCATTCCCCGCTACCCTCATTCCTGGTTCAACAGAAATCCTGCAGTAGGCCCACATTCCTTCAGTTGCTGGGGATTCTCTCCATGATCCTCCTGTTCATCCCCATATCCGGGATGGCCCAGCGGGTGGTTACCGGCAACCCGGTCACCTTTAGCTCGGAACTACAAGCCCTGGCCGGGGAGCTTCCGCTCAAGGAGAAGCAAAAGGAAGCAGAGCAACGCATTGAGGCCTTTGATGTATGGTGGCAGAATGCCCCGATGGATGACAGCCTGTCGCGCCAGGCAGCGGCCCTGGTTCAAAAGATGTGGGACCGCAAGCTGCGGCTCGATCCCGCCATCCTTACCTATCTCGACGTATTGCAGCAATTCCCTTATCATGTCTTTACCGATGCCGGACTGAAGACCTGGCTCCGCTTTTCGGCCGACCTGCTGCAAGGCCGGCGCTCCCGGGGCTTCGTCCCCTTCCTCGATGCCTCCCTGGCCTTTTTTCGTGATTTCTCCATTTACCATAGCCGGAGCCTCCAGTGGCAACTGGTGGATGCTGAAGGGATGGAGCTGGTTTTCGACAGCACCCTGGCGGTGAAGGTGGGGCAAGCAACCCTCAAGGGAAGGGTGAAGGGAGACTCTACGATGATCGCTTCCACAGCAGGGCGCTGGGACATCCTTGCGGAGCGATGGACCGGTATCGGCGGCTCCCTGGGATGGGAAAGGGTAGGTCTGGACCCTGAGCAGGTCAGGGCCGTCTTTCCTGGCTATACCCTCGACCTCCGGTCTACAAGCTTCAGCATCGACTCCGTGGTGTTCAGCTACCCCGACTATCTGGAACGCCCCTTGCTGGGACAACTGCAGGAGAAGCTGATGATGCAGGTCGATACTTCCTCCGCCTCCTATCCCCGCTTCAATTCCTACCTTGGCGAACTGGTTCTCAGGGATATATTCCCGGGTATCGACTATAGCGGCGGCTTCAGCCTGGAAGGGAAGAGGGTGCTTGGCCGGGCCGTAGGAGGATCAAAGGCGGTTCTTGATTTCCGACGGAACAATGTCCTTTTCATCCGTCTCCGCTCCTCTGCCTTCGCTATCAGCCCCGACCGCATCTCCGCCCAGCGGGCTTCTGTGGCCATATATCATGACGGGGACAGTATTTTCCATCCCGGCCTGCGCATGCGCTACCTGCATGCCGACCGCGAGCTCAGCCTGCTGCGCCCCGACGATGGCCTGGGACAGAGCCCCTATATGGACACCTGGCATGGGCTGGATATGTATTTCGAGGCCCTTTACTGGAAAATGGACAAAGAATCCATTGACTTTCAGGATATCCGGGGCTTGAATACCGAAGGACGGGCCTTCTTCGAATCCATGGACTACTATTCCCGTGAGCGCTACGACCTTTTGCAGGGCATCGACGATTTCAATCCCCTGGACCTGATCAGCAATTATTGCAAGCGGAACTACAGGGAAGAGTTCTTCCTGGAAGAATACGTCAATTTCGTGCGCAGGCCCCCCGACCAGGTGAAAGCCGTACTGCTGGATATGGCTAACCACGGCTTCCTTAATTACGACCTCGACAATGATCATATCCAGGTTAAGGAGAGGCTGTTCAAATACCTCAGGGCCAGGTCCGGACGGGCCGATTATGATGTGATGCAGCTGAGGTCCACCATCTCGGCCCTGCCCAATGCCACCCTCAGCCTGACCAGCTTCGACCTGAAGATCCGCGGCGTACCTGCGGTATACCTCAGCGATTCCCAGCAGGTGGTGATCTTCCCGGCCGAACAGGAGATCCTGATGCAGAAGAACCGCAGCTTCCGCTTCAGCGGCCGTGTTCAGGCGGGGAATTTTATGTTCCATACCAGGGAAAGCCATTTCGACTACGAAAAGTTCCGCATCGACATGCCTGTGATCGACCGCATGGTGTTCAGGGTGCAGAGCTTCGAGCCGGATGCCAGCGGGTTCTATACGCTGGAACCGGTTCAAACGGTACTCTCCGACCTGAGTGGTGAGATACAGATCGATATGCCGAACAACAAGTCTGGCAAAGACGCCAATCCCGAGTACCCCATCTTCAGGGCCAGCTCAGAAGCCTATGCCTATTACGACAGCAAGGCGATACACGGGGGTGTCTATGCCCGCGACCGATTCAATTACCGCATCAGCCCCTTCACCATCGACAGCCTCGACAACCTGAGTACCGCTGGCCTGGAGTTCAAGGGCTATCTTAATTCCGGGGGAATCTTCCCTGATCTTCACGTACCACTCAAGGTGCGCCCCGATTACTCTCTGGGTTTCGTAACCGAGACCCCTGCCTCCGGCTTTCCCGTCTATGGTGGAAAGGGCACCTATTTCTCCACCATCGACCTGAACAATCAGGGACTCAGAGGGAAGGGGAGCCTGCAATACCTGGGCTCCCTGGGTGAATCCGGGGACTTCCTGTTCTTTCCTGACTCAGCCCGGGCCCAATATGAACGTTTTGCCCTCAAGGAGCAGCTGGCCGGTACCCAGTATCCGCAAGTCAGTGGGGAACAGCTGAAGATGAACTGGCACCCCTATCAGGACGTCATGACACTGAAGAACACCAGGGATCCCATGTTGATGTATGCCCGGGAAGCCCGACTCGACGGGAGGCTGTCGTTGCGCCCGGATGGACTGCAGGGATCGGGGAGGCTCGACTTCGAGAAGGCCTATATGACTTCCGGACGATACGCCTTCCTGCATCATGAATTCAAAGCAGATACGGCTGACTTCAGCCTGAAGTCATTCGATCTGAGCGAGCTCGCATTCGTGGTCAAGGACTACCGGGCACATGTGGACCTTGAAAAGCGCAGGGGTGAGTTCCATTCGAACGGGGGGGTAGCCCGTGTGGAGTTCTTGCTGAACGATTACATCACCTTCATGGATGAATGCATCTGGCTGATGGACAACGACAAGATCTCCCTGCGCAATACCACGGTGGGGGGACAGGATTACAGTGGTCTGGATCCACGCCAACTGGTGGACGCCCGCATCGTAGGCTCTGAATTCGTCTCTGTCCACCCGGCCCAGGATTCCCTGCGCTTCTTCGCGGAGCGGGGCGTGTTCGATTTGAAGGAGAGCGTAATTCATACCGAGGGTGTGCAGTTTATCCGCGTTGCGGATGCGGCCATTTTCCCGCACGACAAAAAAGTGACAATCTACCGTAAGGCAGAAATGGGGACCCTGGAAAACTCCAGGGTGCTGGCCGATGTGAGTACCAAATATCACCTGCTGGAAAGCGCTTCAGTGAACGTCCATTCCCGGAACGGCTACGGTGGCAAGGCCATGTATCCTTATAAGGATGAGGCAGGTACGCTTACCCTGCTCCCCCTGCAGCAGATCGGGGCCAGGGATGGGGTGAGCTTCGGTGAGGCCAGTATCAGCGACAGCGCCGGGGTCTTCCTTAGCCCGGCCTTTGCCTATCAGGGGAAGGCCCGCATGGATGCCCCGGAACGCTTTCTGAATTTCGACGGGGCCTTCCGCATTGCACACGACTGCGATACCCTGCCCCGGCCCTGGGTTCGCTTTGAAGGAAGAGTCAACCCGGATACCGTTATCCTGCCCCTGGCCCCGGCCCTGAAAGACATCAATAACCGGGATATCGAGTCAGGCATACTGTTCAGCCAGGGCCCACGTGGGATTTACCCTGCCTTCCTGCAGCGTAAGGCCGTATACAGCGACGAGGTCCTGGTAAGCTCAGGAGGGGCCATTCTGTACGACCGTCCTTCCCAGGAATACCGCATCGCCTCGCCGGAAAGGCTCCGGGATCCCGAAGCCTTCGGCAGCTACCTCAGCCTCAGCCGTAAGGGCTGTTCGGCCCTCGGTGCAGGCAAAGTGGATATGAAACTCGAGTTCGGGCAGGGGGGGGCCACAGCCTACGGAGCCGTGCACCACCTCATGGTACCTGACTCCACCTGGATACGTATCAGCCTGGCCCTGAACTTCTTCTTCTCGGCGGCGGCCCTCGAAGCCATGAGCACAGACCTCGACGGGTCTAACCTTGAGCCGAGCGACCTTGAGCAGGGATATTACCGCGCCGCCCTCACCGACCTGATGGGCAGGGAGAAAGCGGAAGAAGCTATGGCGGAGATCAGTATGTATGGCTCCCTGCAAAAAGTACCGGATGCCATGAAGCAGACCTTGGTGCTGAGCGACGTAACCATGGCCTGGAGCGAGACGCTGAAAGCCTGGGTCTCCCAGGGCGACCTTGGCCTCGCCTCGGTAGCCGGCAAACAGCTTCACCGCAGCCTTCCCGGAAAGCTCGTTATAGAAAGAAAACGATCGGGGGATATCGTCACCCTTTGCCTCGAGGCCGGAGAACGCAACTGGTACTTCTTCAGCTACAGCCGCAACCTCATGCAGGCCCTGGCGGCCGACAATGCCTTCAATACCATCATCCGGGAGGAAAAACCCGATGACCGCACCCAGGACGTCAAGAAGGGGGAACAGTCGTTCCGCTACATCATCAGTACGGAACGCAAGCGCAGGGATTTCCTGCGAAAATTCCTGCAGGGTGAGGCTACCGGTGAGGAAACAGAAGAATAACCCATGAACATGAGCAGCATCCTTCTGATCGTCCTGGCCTATTTCATCGGATCCATACCCACCGCGGTATGGACAGGGCGTGTTTTCTTCGGTGTCGATGTGCGCCAGCACGGTTCCGGCAATGCCGGGGCTACCAACGTCATCCGGGTACTGGGGACCTGGGTGGGGATGGCCGTTTTACTCATCGACATGCTGAAAGGCTTGCTGGCCGTATCCCTGGTCGGATTTTTTCCCGCACTGCTCGGTCCGGGAACCAATCCTGACCTGTTCCGTGTAATCCTTGCATTCACTGCAGTGCTGGGGCATGTGTTCCCGGTCTTCGCCGGATTCCGCGGAGGGAAAGGGGTAGCCACCTTCATGGGCACGGCCTTCGCCATCTTTCCGCTCACATTCCTCTGTGCTATAGGCATCTTCCTGCTGATCTTCCTCCTCACCCGCTGGGTGTCGCTGGGAAGCATCGTCAGCGCCTTCACCATGCCCATGTTCGCCATCCTCGCCTTCCAGGAGCCCTGGCCATCGGTGGTCTTTGCCTTCGTCGTGGCCATTGCCATTCCTGCCACCCATCACAAGAACATCCGCCGCCTGCTGAGGGGGGAAGAGAAGCGCCTGGAATTCAGGAAGAAGGGAATTGCCAGAAGCTGAGTCGTCAGGAAGGACCGGATCACAGCAGGGTGATGCAGCCCTGCCGGGTGTATTTATGGTGGGTATACACCGGTCTGAAATCGATGCGATAGTAATACACTGAGGAAGGACACAACTTCCCGTGGTAGGTGCCGTCCCAGGGATCATCCAGGGAATGCGACTCAAAGATCAGTCCGCCCCAGCGGTTGAAGATGATGATGGAATATTCCGCGATCCGTGTGGCCTTGACCAGGAACTCGTCGTTGATCCCGTCGGGTCTCCAGGGGGTAAAGGCATTAGGGATGAACATCGTGAATTCGCAATCCTCAATGGTCAGCACCAGTGAATCGGATGCTGTGCCGCATTCGTTTTCCACCCTCACCCAATGCTTGCCGGCTTCGGTGAGCCCGATGACATTGGAGGTGGCCCCGGTACTCCAGAGATAATGGTCGAAACCGTTGCCGGCATGCAGCAGCAGCTCGTTGCCCTGGCAAATCGTGGTGTCCTCGCCCAGGTAGGTGTGCGGAAGGGGCTGGGTGTCCACCCCGATCTCGTCCTGTCCCGAACAGCCATCATCCGAAACGGTGAGGCCGTAAATGCCGGCCTGGGAAACCGTCAGCGTCGCAGCGGTGGACCCATCGCTCCACAGGTACTGATCTCCGGGCCAGTTGGACTGTAGCTGCAGGGCTTGCCCCTCGCACAGGGTGGTGTCCGCTCCCAGGTGCACCTGGGGGATGGGTTTGAACTGGACATTTACGGTATCGCTGACCTCGCACGAGCCTACGCCTACCCTGAGCCAGTAGGTCCCGCTGAAGAGGGGCGATATGGAGAACCCAGTGGCCCCGGTGGACCAGAGGAGGGACGCGTTGAGCGGGACTGCTCCGGGGGATAAGGTGATGGGAGTCCCTTCGCAAAGCATGGTATCTATTCCCAGGTTGACAACAGGGATACTGATAAAGGTAACCTGGATGGTGTCGGTGATGCTGCAGCCATTGCGGCTCACGCTGACCCAATAGATACCTGACTGGGTGACCGCCCGGACCGCATTGGTGGTGCCGTCGTCCCAGAGGTAGGCAGCCCCTGTCAGGCCGGCATTGAGGAAGAGAGTATCCCCGATACAGAGCGCGGTGTCCGGCCCCAGGTCAAGGGGAAGGACCTCATCCTGTACCACCAGGGTGTCCGTACTGGCGCAATCGCCCTGGCTGACCTGGACCCAGTAGGCCCCGGGCTGGGTAATGGAAAAGGTGGGCAGGGTGGTGCCGTTGTTCCACAGGTAGGAGGCTCCGCTGAGGCTGACATTGAGGTTGATCTGTTGACCGGGGCAGAGGGTGGTGTCGTTGCCCAGGTCCACGGCCACCAGGGGCTGGGCATTGGACTGAAGGTAGGGAGTACTTGTGGTTCCCACGGCGCTTCCATTGATGGCGATCCCGGTCAGGGTAGCCTGGTTGGGGATCAACGTTCCGGCACCGCTGCCGGAATTGTCCATGGGGTAATAGGCTACCAGCCCGGCCTCGTTGCCCACCAGCACGGTGTCGTAGCGGGCATATACCTCAGCAGCGCTCAGGGCGTAGTTCCACACCCTGACCTCGTCAATGCGACCTTTTAAGTAACCCCAGTAGTTGCTGTTGATGTCGCGGTAGGTCCCAATCCGCATAGGTTCTGGACTTTGCATTATCGGACTGTAGGATCCACTGATGAGCTGGCCAGGTAGGGCCACCCCATTCAGGTATAGCGTCACGGAGGTGGTGGTATGAACAGCTACGACATGTTGCCATTGATTGGCTTGAATAGCAGGTAGTAAGGATTCATAAGCGTGAGCACCATTCCCGCAGCCATCAGTGTCCCACTTCCAATGCAGTTTGCCATTGAGGACCCTGAAATTATAGGCATTATTTCCACTCCCCCCGCACCAGTCCTTGTTGAGGATGAAGTTCTGACCCAGCACCTTGCAGGGATAGATCCATGCTTCCACCGACATGCTCGAGTCCTGGTTCAGGTTGCTGTTGTTAGGGATCAGGATATAGTCATTAACTCCATTGAGTATTAAGGAGTTTCCGGAGGGTTGTGAATGTGAGGGACCATGCAGAAGCATGATCAGCCCTAAAAAAAGGAGTGCAATGCGCACCATACCGGCTGGCTTCAGGGCTTAAAAGTAAGAAATCTGTGGAACAGTGGAGAACGTCCGGCCCGAAGCTTCTTTCCCGTGTCTGGCCGATACAGAACCCTCTCAGGTTTATAGTAAGGACTACTGATGTTCCTTACGTAGCAGGTCGTTGATGGTCTTCACCGGGTTGAAGGTGATGATGGGCACCTCGATGAAAGCGGTGATCCACTTGGCCATAGCGCCGTTCCAAAGCCCGGGCAGCTCCAGGGCCTTCACTTGCTTGCCGCCCACCGACTTGGTGGAAATGAAGCCTGTTTCCGGGTCGGTGAACTCGTCCAGGTCAAAATGCTCCCCTTTGTAATCCGTGGTAGAGCAGGCAAGGTCTACCGGGTTGAAATGGGTGGCCCGGCCCATCAACTCATGCTGCTGGGGGTCGCTGTGGTCGATCTGTGAAGATTCCACGATCTGCAGCGATACGCCGCCTTCATGGTCCCTGACCCAGAAAGGCCCTCCCCCGGGTTCCCCCTCGTTGCGCACCATGCCACATACCCTGATCGGGCGGTGTAGGGCACGGAACAACAGGTTGGCTTTATCTTTTTCCGAAAGGAAATGAAAATCGTCCGGGAAACGGATGTTCAGCTCCTGGGTAGCGAAGCCCATGATTTCCTGGCACAGCTCTTCCCCGGCCATGCCCTGTTCCAGGATGCGCAAATAATCGGAGACCTGCCTTCTCAGCCGGATCAGGTATCCGCCCAGGACTTTCTTGTACAGGTAGGTTTCCTGCTTCAGGCGGTCAGGGACTACATTATCGATATTCTTGATGAACACAATATCTGCACCGAGGTCGTTGAGGTTCTCCAGCAGCGCCCCGTGTCCGCCCGGCCGGAACACCAGCTGACCGTCGGCATCGCGCAGGGGTTGGTTGTCCATGTCCACGGCGATGGTGTCGGTGGAAGGTTTCTGGTTGGAAAAGCTGATGTCGTATTTTACGCTGAACCGTTGTTCGAACAGGGGTGTCACCTTTTCCAAGCGCTTGCGGAAGGCCTCCTCATGCTCGGGCGAAATAGTGAAGTGCAGGGGCACGGAGCCATCTTCCTGCCGCACATAATAATTTCCTTCCACCATGTGCTCCTCCATAGCCGTACGGTTGTACCCGTCGTAGCGGTGGAACTTGAGCAGGGCCTTGGGCAGGGAGGCATAGTTCAGCCCTTTCTCGTCCATAAGGTACTCAAGCAGGCTGCGGTAGTCCTGTTTGTCGAGGAGCTGACGTACCTCCTTGCCGTCGCGCTTCAGGGCCTCCTTGAGGTCGTCGAAGAAGGCAAAAAGGCTCAGGTTGCGCAACACGGCCTGCACACTCTGGGGCCCTTTGTCCCTCTGAAGTGCATCCTCCATTGCGGACTGGTCCGTATGATCGGACAGAAAGGCATGGAGGTGTTTGAACATCCTGCTCGCAGCCCCCGAGGCTGGCACGAACTTCACCAACTGGTAGCGTCCTTTATGCTCGTCATAGAATCGGGCCAGATCCTGCGCCCTCTTCGACTCGAGCCGGATGATGCCGTCCCCTGGGGTGGCCGGTCGGTCGAGCCTCATGTAGGGAAAGCCATGCCTGAACTGTTCCAGCTGAGCGTTAATCTTCTCTTCGGTAATTCCCTTCTTTCGCAGCAGGTGGAGATCTTCTTTGGTCAGCATAAAGGATGGATGGTTTTGGTCCCGTAACGGGGATTGGGCTTGCTTATTCTTATCCTGTCAAATTCTATGCCATAAGACTGTTCATCTTATTGCACGGTCCCTATCGTTATTGTTCTACATCCGGTGCTGAAATTCAGGATGTTTCAACTGAACTTTGATCAGCCCATAAGAAACTGCAGGTCATCGCCGGGCATGAGTTCCCGGGGCTCCTGGCCAAACTGGAACAGGCGCATGGGACGGGAACCCCCGAGGCTGAGCCGGTTACCTTCCAGTTGCAGGAAAGTGGCTTCGCGCAGGCCGGCCACCTTCATTTCCCTGTTGGCGATGAGGAATTCCTCGATGCGCTGCTGCCGTGTTTCTCCTCCATGTCCTTCGGGGTTGGCGTCAAGATAGTGGGGGTTGATCTGGAAGGGGATGAGCCCCATGCAGTGGAAGCTGGGCGGCTCGACGATGGGCATGTCGTTGGTGGTCCTCAGGCTGGGGCACGCCACATTGGACCCGGCGCTCCATCCCATGTAATGTGCACCCTGGAGCACCCGTTCGCGGATGGCCTCCATGATCCCCAACTCCTGCAAGCGCTTGACGAGGTAAAAGGTGTTGCCCCCACCCACGGCGATTGCGGCGGCTTCCCGCACGGCCCCCACCGGATCTGGTTCATGGTGTATGGACCGGATATTCAGTCCCAGCTCCGAAAACACGGCCTGGACCCGTACCTCATACCGATCGAAGGAGGCCTGGTCACCTTCTGTCGTGAGCCCTACTCCGGCATAAGGAATGAACAATATGTCCTTAACCCCTGTGCCTTGCATAAAGGACTGGATGTGTGGGCGTGGCCAGCCGAGGTAGGCTTCGCCGGCGTTTGTCGAGTTGCTGATCAGTAGAAGTCTCATTATGGATGGTGTTGATCGTATCGTCCGATGCAAAGGTAACCAATCTGCGCTTCGTTCCCGGGTTTCAGCCCTGCCGGAACCGCTTTAGGTAGGCCTTCTGCAGCGTGTCGAACCAGGGGTCCGCAGGGATGCGCCGGGCCAGCAGGGTCCTGGGGTTGGTCAGGGGGCTGGAAGCTTTATCGAGGGAGGCCCAGAGTGCACCCAGCATTTGCTGGGCCGCAATGGTACATACCGCCGCGACCTCCAGACGATTCAATGCCTGAAGGCTGCGCCATGAGGGGTCGGGGAGGCCATGACTTGCATAATCCATAGCCAGATGGCGGAGGTAGGCGGTATCCTGCCTTGCAGCCGCCCATCCCACCCGGTCCTGACGAATCATGACCTCCTGAAGCCGGAAGGAGTGGGCATATTTCTGGTCGGCTCTGTCAAGCAAGCTGTCGGCCAGAACATAATCACGAAGTTTCAGTACTGTTCCTGCTTGTTCGTGGAGGCTTAAATATTCTGCCGCATCCTGGATGCGTTCGCGTTCCGAGCGTTCAGGCCATGCGAGGCCTTCACAGCCCTCGCAGGTGGCATTCAGGCGCAGCAGTGAGTCCTGTAACCCGGCGGCTTCGGTCCAGTGGTTTTCTGCCGCGGCCCTGCGGAGCCGGTACAACAGGGTATGCGAGCCGCAGGAACCCTTTCGGCAACGTGCGGCGCGGATTTCCTGGTTCAGCATCATCAGGGCATCGGATGCTGTCCGTGCGACCTGGGGGTCACTGAGCAATGATAATGCCGCCAGGGTGTCGGCAATTCCCTGAGCAGCATGGAGGTCACCCTGCCAGACCCTGAACCGGGCCCCGACTCCCCGATCGGAGATCCAGTCATTGACGTATTGCAACAGCTTAGCGTCCAGTAGGATCAGCTTGTTCGTGTCTTGCGCATCCTGGATTTGCAGGCCGTGTGCAGATGTGGGCAAACCCCTGGCATAGAGCAGCTCCTGTCCACTGTTCTTGCTTTCCTCGCCTTCCACATGGGTGTTTCGCAGGTTATCCTCCCCTGTTGTTCGTATTTCGGCAGGCATCGCAAGGGCAGTATCCCTGGCCAGCACCGCTTCAGAAGGTGGGGGCTCGCTGATCCCCCGTTCTTCCCTCGAACGCGCTGAGTGGGCTGCTGGTACCGGCAATCCCCACTGCCGGCGGTGTTCCTCTGCCATCGCCTGATAGCGTGCGGCCAGCGGGCGCCGCCCTTCTGCACGTGCCTTGTCAGCGACGCGCTGATAGGCTTCCACCGTGGCGGCACGGGAGCGCTCCCGTTGGGATGTCAGTACGACTGTGTCTTCGCCGGCATGGATGTAATACTGTATAAGGCTGTCTGCCATCTCGAGCAGGGAGGGATGGTCCTCGGCCACGAACAGGCGGTCAAATGTAGCTACGAAGTCAGGGAGGAGACGGCGCAGGGCCGGCCTGGCATCGGATGGGTTGGCAAGGGAGAGGCTGCGGGCGGCATTCAATGCGATGACCGGCTGCTGCCTCTTCAGGGCGGTGCCGGCCAGGGCCTCCAGGGCCCCGCAGTGCATGGGATCGGCCGCGACCGAACGGTGCAGGGCTTCCATCGCACTGGCCGTGTCACCCCGGGTGAGGTGTTTGACCGCAGTCCGGTAATAGCCTTCGGCCAGAGGCAGTTTCGTGCTCCTCCCCAGTTCGTTGATGCGTGCTGTTTCCTGAAGTATGGCCCGGGCCTGGGCTAAGGGGGCTGCTGTATCGCCTGCCAGGGCGAAAGCATTGAGGTAGTTCAGGATATCCTGCGCCAGACGGGTGGCGGCTTCGCATCGGTTGAGCATCAGCAGACGTTCCACCGGATCTTCAGGGTAGGTGGACACTGAGGAGAATTCACGGAGTATCTCCGGCAGGCTGTCGGTGTGGTCCATCCAGTGGTCGATCACCCGGATATCCTCTGCCATCTGTGCAGGCTGGAAGGCCAGGGTGACCAACAAGGCCTCGGGCTGGGTCAAACGGAAGCCGGGATGCGGGCTGTGGGCATACCCGACCGGGTCGGTCTGTTCCCGTTGCAGTGTGACGCCCGGGGCGTAGGGTCGGCTTGCCTCTCGGATGAGTATGCGGTCGGGCCACCAGCGTACGCTGAGGTCGATGCCCCGGTATGTGGCCTTTCCATGGGTAACAGGGCCTGCGATTTCCAGGTGGTGGTCGCTGCTGCCGGGATTACCCTTTTCGCGCAGGGTGAAGCACCACCGTTCGGGCAAATTTATCAGGCTGTCGAGGGCTTTCTGCTGGTGCACTCCGGTTCTGGCGATGCTGCTGACCAGTTCGCCGCGGTCTGTTGCTGCACACAACACCAGGGATGTCTGGGCGTTCAGGCCGGGGCTGCTCAGTACAAGGCACAGCAGAGAAAAAATGTATCTTATCCAGGCTGGACGCATGGAGGCAAAAGTAGGTTAAAACGGCACAATGGGGAATTCATGCGGGTGACCATGAGGATCCCAACGGGTTCTTGATTCAGGTTCAGCTGAAGGCATTGTTTTTCTTGCTTCACTTTCTTTTGCTCACCCGACCCTTTTATGGTCTGTCGTGGCAAGGCTGGGTACCGTGTTCGCGGCATTGGGCTGGCGTTGCATTAAATAGGGGAGGGCTGAAAACAAGAACGGCTGCCTCGTTTGAAGCAGCCGGTGATTTGGCGGATAATGTGCCCAGAACAGGACTCGAACCTGCACGACCTTGCGATCACTGGTCCCTGAAACCAGCGCGTCTACCAATTCCGCCATCTGGGCAAAGAACTTTTCCGCTTGCAGTGCCCAGGACAAGAATCGAACTTGCACTCCCGAACAGGAACATGGCCCTCAACCATGCGCGTCTACCATTTCCGCCACCTGGGCAAACGGACTGCAAAGATACACTTAATTTGAAACTGCAAAATTGCCCTGGAATATTTTTAATGTTCCGGGAGAAGCTAATTTTGAGACGGCAAGCAGAACGTGGCAGGATACGGAGGAATGACCAGGTGAGGTCGTGCGTGGAGCATGCGTATGGGCGCCGGAAGGGGTATGTTGTAGGTTCTATGTTCTATGTTCTATGTTCTATGTTCTATGTTGTAAGCAGTTACCATCAGCCCGTATTACTTGCAGTACCCACTTTTCACTACCCACTTTTCACTAGCTACTAGCCACTAGCCATGTACGCTGTCATCGACATTGAAACCACCGGGGGCAACTTCCACAAGGAAGCCATGACGGAAGTGGCCGTATTGATCACTGACGGACAGCGGCTGATCGACTCCTGGTCCAGCCTGCTCAATCCCGGGAAGAGCATTCCGATAGAAGTGAGCCGGATCACCGGGATCACCAACGAGATGGTCCGCAACGCCCCAAGCTTCCCCATGGTAGCGCGAAGGATCGTGGAAATGACAGAGGGCTGCACCCTGGTGGGGCATAACGTCAGCTTCGACTACAGTTTCATCCGCGAGAATTTTCGCAGGCTCGGATATCATTATAAAAGGGACACCCTGTGTACGCTCAGGATGAGCCGCCGGGTCTTCCCCGGCCTGCCTTCATACAGCCTGGGCCGTTTATGCCGTTCGCTGAATATAGAGGTGAACAACCGTCACCGCGCTTCGGGAGATGCCCTGGCAACCATGGAGCTGCTGCATCTTATCCTTAGCGAACACCCTGCGATACTGGAGGAAGGGAAAGCGCTGGTGGATACCCGCATACGACGGGAGATACTGGCACGACTGCCGGAGGCACCAGGAGTCTATTTCTTTCATGATGATTCAGGCAAGGTGATTTATGTTGGGAAGAGCAACGACATCCGGAAAAGGGTGGTTTCGCATTTTGCCAACGACAAGACGGTGAAAGGTGCGGCCATGAAGGACCGCATCGCCGATGTCAGCTGGGAGCTCACCGGCTCGGAAACCCTGGCACTGCTCCGCGAATCTGCAGAGATCAAGCGTATGATGCCGGTGTTCAACAAACAGGGAAGAAGAAAAGGGACCACCTACGGCCTCTTCCATGCCTCCGATGAGCAGGGATATCTCCATCTCAGCATATTGGCCCTGGGTAAACGCAAATGCCCTGTACATACCTTCAGCACCAAGGCAGAAGCCCGTGCGTTCATGGTAAGGCTTTGGGAAGAGTTTGACCTTTGCCAGAAGCTCTGTGGCATGTATAAGTCTTCTGAATCATGTTTCTATCATACCATCGGGAAATGCCACGGGGCCTGCGTGGGCCGGGAGCACCCGGAATCGTACAATGCGAGGGTGAACGCGGCCCTCGACCGCTACCGCTTCCAGGTGAACGATTTCGCCCTGGTTGACCTGGGAAGGCATGAAGATGAACGCAGTGTGATGGTTGTACAGGGTGGGGAATACAAGGGCTATGGCTATTTTTCGCAGGAATTCATCGCCACGCATCGGGAGGAATTGCCCTCTCTGGTAGCGCCCCAGGACCATGACCGGGATGCCCGGATGATCTTGCGACAGGCATTCCGCAACGGAAATTACCTTGATCTTATCACCTTAGGTACCTCCCGCGACTGACCTTCCCGCTGCACGGATGCCGCTTTTCATACCCGGCACAATGTTCACACCTTCTCCTGGTTCCGGATACGGCCGGCGATGTGCTCGAAACGCTGCAATGCGATCAGTACCAGCAGGGTGAACATAAAGCTGGAGATCCCGCTTCCGGCTATTATGGCAAGCTGCATGGGATAAGCCTTGCGTTCTGCCCGGTAGGCATCGTTTACAATGAACTTCTGGGGCAGGTCCTGGCGAGAGTCCATCCCTGCCTTCTCCCATTTCGATTTCAGAATGCTCAGCCTCTCCTTCTCCAGCTTAAGTTCCTCCTGCAGGGCAATGTAAGCACCGCCGTCCCGTCCAAGCCCCTGCAGCTTGTCCTCCAGTGCCTGGGCTGCCCTCACATTGCCGCGCCCGAGCTGAATGGCCAGTTCTTCATAGATTACCTGGGCCTGGGATTCGTAGTCGTGCACCCCCCTGGCCATAATCCGGCTGAGGGAGTCTTCCAGGAGGTGTATATACCGCTGCTGGTCTTCGTAGGCGGTCAGCGCTACATGCTCCGCACCCAGGGCACGGCCCTGCTGCATCTGATGGGTAACCGAATCCAGGAGCTGCGCCATCTTGTTGGCCATATCCGCGGCCAGCTGGGCATCCGTATCATAAACAGTAAGCTCCACGGCCCCATACTCGTTGATGCGTACCTCCACATTGCGTTCGTACTCCTTCCATAGTCGCGTCAGGGGGTGTGCATCGGTAGTGTCGATCTGGTAATGCTCAAAAAGCCGGTATCTAACGATCAGGTGGTCACGTATCGGTTCCGACACCAATATCTGCTTGAGTTGGTTCGCCTCCTCCCTTTCCCCGAACTCCAGGAGATCCTCCTCAGACCACTGCAGATCGCTCAGCATAGAGGAGGAGAGGGAGGAGGTGGAGGTAGGGTACATCACTACGGTGGAGCGGTAGCGTGGCGGGATCATCCATGGAAGTGAAAAGGCCAGGGACAGCATCACCGCACCCAGGGTGGTGAGCAGAAAAACCCTTTTCCATCGACGGATGAGGCTGATAATATTCTCGAGACTTATGGGGTGCATTATCCTGGCCGGTGGATTGGCACTTCAAAGGTAAGAAAGAAGCAGGAGCGCCGAGACCTGTCTCCATAAATGGCGGAACCCCCGGGACCGGGGGTTCGCGGAGAACGAGGGAAGGATGGGGGGATGGAGGGGGGAAAGAAATCTGTCACAAAGGTGAGGCTTATACCCTGTCCCGGTGTTAAGTCAGGGTTATGAAAAGGTTAAGCAATAGGTGCATCGCAGGCGGTCTGGTATGAACAAGCGGTGATCGTTGTGTGACCATAGTTTTATCTTTACAGAAAAAATTACCGATGAAAATCCGAATCCTTGCTGCCATCCTTTTCGTGATGCTCCTTGCAACAGCCCAGGCCCAGCTCGATTTTGGGGCTAAAGCAGGGCTAACGGCGTTCCGCCTCACTGAGGAACAAGGCTTCACGGAAACCAATGTAGAACTGGGGGTCCTCTTTGGCGCCTTTCTTCGTTATGGGGATGACCTCTATGTCCAGCCCGAACTGAACTACCTGCGCAAAGCGACAGAGGTTAGCCTGGATGGAGTGGTTTTTGAGGATGAGCCTAACCAACGGCTCGGGTTTACCTCCCTGCAACTGCCGGTTCTCCTGGGATATAAGGTATTCAGGTCCGCTGACGGTACATCCTCGGTGCGGGTCATGGCCGGACCCGTTTTTGAGCTGCTCCTTCGTGCCGATGATAATGCCTATGACCTCCGTACCAAGGATTATAACCCGGCCACACTGGCGGTGGAGGCCGGACTGGGCCTGGACCTCTGGTTTCTTACGTTCGATCTGCGCTATGGATATGGGCTGTCCGAAGTCCTTGAACAACAGGAAAATGTACGTTCCCGTATGCTTACCCTGGGTGCAGGGATCAAGCTCTGAGCCAGGGCTTCTGTATTCCGACAGGCCTCGTCTATTATAAGATTCCTCATCCTTTCAATCCACTGAAACCTATGCGTAAAGGCAGTCACAGCCCTTTGTCCGCAACCGGACGTTCTGCCGGCATCCTGATGCATCCCTCCTCCCTACCAGGGAATGAGGGGATAGGGACCCTGGGGGAGCCCTCACGGAACTTCCTCCGCTTTCTCAAGGAATCAGGACAACGCTTTTGGCAGGTTCTGCCGCTGGGGCCGACCGGATATGGGGATAGCCCATACCAGTGTTTCTCTTCCGCTGCCGGCAATCCCTACCTTATTGATCTTTCGGAGCTGGCCAGTGCGGGATGGTTGGATCCAGCCCTTCTTCATGGAGCCCCCGGAGAGGGGCACAAGGTGGATTTCGGGCAGTTGATCCCCTGGAAGATGGAAAGGCTCCGCAAGGCCTGGGCCGGGTTCAAAGCATCAGCCGGAGCGACGGACCGCGAGGCACTGGAGTCATTCATTTATACCGAGTCTTCCTGGCTTCACGACTTCAGCTTGTTCATGGCCTTGAAGCTGAAGTTCGATCAGCGCCCCTGGTACGAATGGCCGGAGCAGCTTCGCCTGCGCGACCCTGAGGCACTGAGGTCAGCCCAGGCAAGCCTGCAGGAAGAGGTCGACTTTCATGCCTTCCTTCAGTATGTCTTCTTCCGGCAGTGGGAAGCATTGCGCGAGAAAGCACAGGAATCAGGGATCCGCATCATTGGCGACATCCCTCTCTATGTTGCCCGCGACAGCGCCGATGCCTGGGCCGGTCCGGAGGTTTTTCTTTTCGATGAAGCGATGCATCCTACCCAGGTGGCCGGAGTGCCGCCGGATTATTTCAGTGCCACGGGACAGCTCTGGGGAAACCCTGTGTTCGACTGGGATTACCTTGAGCATAGCGGCTATGCCTGGTGGATTGAAAGGATAAGGCGTAACCTGAGGATGGCGGACCTGATCAGGATTGACCACTTCCGCGGTCTGGAGGCCTATTGGGCCGTTCCTTTCGGGGAGGAGACCGCAGTGAATGGACAGTGGCTGCCTGCCAGGGGGCGAAAAATGCTGGAAGCCGTAAGGGAAGCCCTGGGAACGGTGCCCCTTATTGCAGAGGACCTGGGGGACATCTCCGAGGAAGTGTACGCCCTGCGTGATGATTTCGAGCTTCCGGGGATGGTGGTGATGCAGTTTGCCTTCGACGGTAACCGCAGGAACATCCACCTCCCATACCTGCACCGCCGAAACAGTCTGGCCTATACCGGCACCCACGACAACGATACCCTCAATGGATGGCTGGCTTCCTTGGCTCCGGAGACGATGCATTGGCTGAAGGATTACTTTGGGTGCGCGGAGCATTCCCTGGGCAATGCCGTGCTCCGTGCCGCCCTGGCCTCAGTGGCTGAACTTTGCATCGTCCCCTTTCAGGATTGGCTGGGCCTGGATTCATCTTCGCGGATGAACGCCCCCGGTACACTGGGCGGCAATTGGACCTGGCGCTGTTCGGAGGCTCAGCTTGGAAATGATCTGACGAAAAGGATACAGGAACTTACCGAGATTTACGGCAGACTTGGTCATCGGGAATAGCTGACACATGCATCTGCTTGGTTATTGGGATAGCTTGCGTCAGTGACAGGGGATGCCTCAGGGAGGATTAGGTTGAGGTGATGCGGTTGCCAGGTATAAAAAGTTCTCGAAACCGAACCGTTAATATCCGTTACCAACCGTTTCTAACGATTTGCAGCCGTTGTTAACGGTTGGTGTTTGATCGCGAAGACAGGCTGCATCCTCCAGATCTCCCCCCACCCCTTATGCCACAAACCATGCTCGCTTACTTCTTCTCCAAAACATAATACTGCCAGGGACCCAGCGTGGCCGGCAACTGTTCGAGCAAGATGTCCTGCTCATCCCCCAGGGGCGCCCATCGCTCCTTGCAGGTGAAGGAAAGTTGATAGGGAACCGGTTCAGGGCTAAGATTGGCCACGACCAAAACTTCTCTACCCTCTTTTTTTCTTAAAAAGGCAACATACCTCGCTCCGGCATCCCCTTCCACAAACTCGCATTCCCCTCCTTCAGCACCATTTCTCAGGGCAGGATGGCGGTGCTTGAGCTGGCCAAGATCAGTATATAACTGCCGCATTGGATGCTCCTTCCATTCGATGCTGTCTTTGTCGAAAAAGCTGAGCCTGCGGTTCAGCCCGGCCTCCTGCCCTGAATAGATCAGCGGCATACCCGGCAGGGTATAGCTCAGCACGGTCATCACTTCCACCGCATCGCCCAGGCGCTCATACTCGGTGCCGTTCCATGAGTTCTCGTCGTGATTGCTGGTGAAGTTCATGCGGTAGGCATCCGGCGGGAACTTTGAAAGGTCCCTTGCCACGAACTTTCGCAGGCTGTCGGCGTCTGACTCCCCCCTGGCGATCCTGTTGAAAAGGTGGTGGAGGTTCCAGGCGTAGGTCATGTGGAAGGCGGAATCATGCAGGTAAACCTCCTCCGCCTCTGCCAGCATGAAGACGTTGTGCACCTGCTGCAAGCGGGTGATGGCATAGGGCCAGAAGTCCTGGGGCACCATCATGGCCACATCGCAGCGGAATCCGTCCACGCCGTAGTCCCTTACCCAGAACTCCATGGCTCCGGCCATATAGTCCCAAAGCCCCTGTTGCTCAAAGTCAAGCTCAGCCACGTCGGTCCAATCATAGGGGCTTAGCACCTTGCCAGTGGAGTCGCGCAGGTACCACTCCGGGTGCTCCTCCATCAGCGGGTTGTCCCAGGCGGTATGGTTGGCCACCCAATCCAGAATGACATACATCCCCAGGGAGTGGGCCTCTTCCACCATGGCGCGGAACTCTTCCATCGTTCCATAGGCGGGATCCATTGCCTTGTAATCCTTAACGGAATAGTAACTTCCCAGGCTGCCTTTGCGGTTGATCTCACCGATCGGATGGATAGGCATCAACCATAGGATGTCCACGCCCAGTTCCTTAAGCCGTGGAAGGTGCTCCCTGAATGCCGCCAAGGTTCCCTCCGGGGTGAACTGACGGAGGTTGACCTCATAAATGACCGCATTGCGCGACCATTCGGGAGGATCCATGGTAAAGGCCTTATCTGCAGCGGTTTTATTGCCTCCGCAGGAAAGAAGGATCAGGGCCAGTCCGGTGATCGTGGCGAATACGGTACATTGTGTCAGGGATCTCATAGGTCACAGGGATTTTTTCAGGGTGATGATCTCAAAGGAAAGGGGACGCAGGCGGACCTCGAGGCCAGCGCCGCCCAGGGTGGCCGGATGACCGTTCATGGTCCCCAACAGTTGGTAAGGACCCACGGTGCCGGCCGGGATGTTCAGCTCACGCGGGGATTCGGAGCGGTTGAGCAGGATGATCATACTCTCGTTGAAATAGGTTCTTCGGTATACATAGAGGTCCTGGTCCAGGTAGACCAGCTCCATGTCGCCATACAGCAGCGCAAGGCTGTGCGAACGCAGACCGGCCAGATCCGACACGCACTGCTTTACCTCCAGTTCCTGCGGACTGAGGCCCTCAAAGCGCATCATCCTGCGATTGTCGGGGTCGTTGCCCCCGGGCATGCCGATTTCATCCCCATAGAAGATTACCGGCAGTCCGGGAACCGTGAAATTGAAAGCATGTACCAGCATCAACCGGTCGTAGGCCCGAGGATCGCCCACGCCGATTTCCCGGGTCCATCCCGCTTTCTTGGCATCTTCCCCGAAGGCCAGGGCGCCACCGGCGTAGGAGATGAAGCGGCCCCTGTCCTGGTTGCCGCTGATGTTGCCCATAAGGTGGTGATGTCCATACCAGCGCAGGCTCTGGCACTGTACACTGCGGACCTTCTCAAAGCTGCCTTCCTTCTGCCCTGCCGCATTGGCCAGGGCATCGTAGAGATTGAAGTCGAATTGTGCATCAAGCATCCCAGGTCCTACATAGCTCGAGATCAGCTGCGGGCTGCCGTAGGTCTCCCCGATCTGGTAGATGCTGCGTTCATGGTCCTTAACGAGGATGCTATCCTTGATCTTACGCGTCAACAACCTCCAGAAGGACTCAGGAATATGTTTGGTGGCATCGTGACGGAACCCGTCCAGGTTGAATTCCTTCAGCCAGAACAAGGCAGAATCACTGAGCATTTCACGCACGGGCTCGCGTTCCAGATCGAGCGTGGGGAGGAATACATCAAACCAGGTGGTAAGGCGGTACTCATCCCAGCGTTCGGTGTTCAGGCTGCCATCGGGAAGGTACAGGGAGGTGGCGACCTCAGGGTGTGCCCTGTAGAAGGGGTGCTCCTCATGCACATGGTTGGCCACGAAGTCCAGCAGTACGCCCAATCCCTGCCCATGGGCTTCATCCACAAGACCCCGCAGTTCATCCGCCTTGCCGAAACGGGGATCGACCTGGGTGAAGGATACCGGCCAGTAGCCGTGATATCCTGAAAAACGGGTTTGAGGATCGGGCCACTGCCCGTAAGGCCCTTCCGGGTTACGAACTACTGGACTGATCCATAGGGTATTAATACCCAAGGACTTGAAGTAACCGTCCTGTACCTTCTTTCTTACCCCGGCCAGGTCGCCCCCATGATAATCGGCACGAGGGTGTACTTCCGGGGTGCGGAGCGGACGGTCGTTGGTGCTGTCCCCGTTGAAGAAGCGGTCTATGAATACGTTATAGATGATCTTGCGCTGGGGGTCATCTTCTGTGAGCTGGGATGGGTCCAGCACCGGTACGCCTTTTTCGAGGGGAATGAGCACATCGTTGGAGCGGCCGTAGGCATTCCATGCATAGACGCGGATCCAGCTGCGCTTCATCCTGGCAGCTTCCTTCGGGATGTTCAGCACGACCTGACCCTGGCGTAGCTCAGTGCCCCTGATCTGGTGGTTCTGCCAGAAGGCGACGGCCCCCACCGGTCCGTTGTTTGCGCTAAGCACAACCTTCCTCCCCTGCAGCTCCTGGGTCTTCAGGTGAGGAGTAAGCTGTCCGCATACATCGCCCACCTCCATCTGTGAATTGGTGCCGCCGATCCCGTTGGGAACCTGCTTCACTGCCGCAGGATCAAGGACCCACTGCCCGTCAGCCACAAATTGGTACTGGTACTGCCCCGGCTCCAGCATCAGCATGACTTCCCAGGCCCTGCCCGACCATTCCATGGGGGTGGCCCGCGGATCCCAGGCATTCATTTCCCCAACCACGGTCACCTCGGAGTACTGCTTGCCCTGAGGGTCGAACCTCAGCCCGACCCACAAAGCCGAGGGGGCATATACCGGGATGTCATACCATTCGCCCTTCAGCCGGAATCTCAGGGCATCCACTCCGTGCATCTTCTCAGGCGGGATGAGGCGGAGGACCCGGCCACTGTCTTCCAGCCCGGCCCAACTGCCTTCCGGGGCCTGGATAGAGTCGATGAGCAAGGGATCCTGAAAAAAGTCGCCCAACACGATGAGGTTATTGCCATGCACCAGGCGCAGGGGCCCGGCCAGGCCGAGGATAGGCTCTTCGCCCGCAGGGCGGGAAGGCTGGCATGCATCCAGGCCTATCAGGAGCAGGCCCAGCATCAGTGTTCCGGTGAATGTGGATATCCTTCTCATGTTCATTGGAGTTCAAGGATCATGATCGATTTTGGGGCGAGGTCCATTCCCTGGTCAAATATGAGCATCTGGCCGCTCACCACTTCAATGCCGCGGGTGGCACTCCCCAGTCCTTCGGCAAAGCGTTCGGGCATCCATCGGACGGTCTGCCGGGCATTGTTCACGATGACCATCACCCGCTGATGCTCATGCAGGCGGAAATAAGTGTATACCCCGTCCTCCGGGAGATAATGGAGAAGCCGGCCGGTGTGCAGCGCCTTAGCACCCTTGCGGTAGTTCAGGAGCTTTCGCAACATTTCCTGCATTTCGGCCTGGGCTGGGCTCAGCCCGCGCCCCGTGAAGGCGTCGACGCTATCCCCGGGCCAGCCCCCAGGAAAGTCCTTGCGCATAGGTCCGTGACCTTCCGACTCTTTGCCTGGCATGAGCACTTCGGTGCCATAATAGATCATGGGGGTGCCCCGGGTGGTCAGCAGCGTGCCCAGGGCCATGCGCAGCAGGGCAGGGTCTTCGTTCACTGAACTGAAGATGCGGCCGACGTCGTGGTTGTCGGCGAAGGTGAGGATGGAGCCGGGATCCACGTATAGGAAATCCTGGGCCAGCGTTTGATAGATGCGAAGGGTGCCCTCGTTCCATCCATCCTCCTGGGTAAAGGCATCGCGCAGGGCATAGTGCAGGGGGAAATCGGTGACCGAGTTCATGCCGGAATTATACTCGTCCGGGTAGTTTTTTCCCCCTTGATAGAAGGCGGTATAGGCCGGATAGTCCAGCCAGGCTTCGCCCACGATATCCAGCTCAGGATATTCGGCCTTCACCCGGGTGGCCCAGGCGGCCACTCCCTCCAGGCCAGCATAGGGTTGGGTGTCGAGGCGCAGCCCGTCCAGCCCGGCATATTCGATCCACCAAATCGTGTGCTGCACCATGAAAGTAAGCAGGAAGGGGTCATCAAGGTTGAGGTCCGGCATATGGCGGTCGAACCATCCGCGCTGGAACCGCTCCCGGTCGGCCACGGAGGCATGGGGATCGGTGAGGGTCACAGAACGGTAGGTAGTGCGGGTGAATTCCGGCCAGGCATTGATCCATGCTGGGAAGGGAGGCTTCTGCACCAATGCGTTCCGGTCGCCCCAGTGGTTCAGCACCACATCCATGATCAGGCGTATGCCCCGGGCATGGGCGCTATCCGCCAGGGCGCGGTATAGCGCATTGTTACCCAGGCGGGGATCGACCTGGTAAGCATCGGTGATGGCATAGCCGTGGTATGACCATGCCGGCATATTGTTCTCCTGAACAGGCGTAAGCCAGAGGGCAGTGAAGCCCATTCCTTCCAGGTAATCCAGATGGTCGATCACCCCTTGCAGGTCTCCGCCATGGCGGTGGTCAGGGTCTTGTCGACGGCTGCCCTGCAGCATGCCCGGTATGGAATCGTTGGTGGGGTCCCCGTTGGTAAAGCGGTCCGGAAAGGCCATATAGATGACATCGGCAGGTCCGAAGCCCCGTCCCTGCTCCCAGACCGGAGGGCGCTCGGAAAGGGTGTAGCTGCAGCTCAGGGCCCTTCTGCCCTGCAAGGTAAACCTGAAGGTCAGTTCGTTTGCGTGGGCCAGATCGCTCAGATCCAGGTCTACGAAGAGGTAATCCCCGTCATCGGCGGGATAAACGCCAATGATCAAGGCTCCAGCGGGTTCACAGCTCACCCTGGCCTGGCCAATGCCGGGGGCATGGAACATCAGCTGCAGCCGGGGGTTGCGCATACCCACCCACCAGGAAGGGGGCCAGACCTTCACCTGGGCCCATGCCCCTTGCCCCATCAGGATCAACAGCAGCAGGGTAAGCAGTCGTGACATCATCCTGGGTCGCATATCAATACTCCTGGGATATGGGGTGCAGGACGATCTCATCCACCAGCACGTGCGGGGCTTGCCTGCATATATAGAGCACGGCCTCAGCCACGTCCTCCGGGTCAAGCCAGTCCAGTTTGTAGTTCTGCATGGCATCCTGTCCATCGAAGGCAGTTGCCACCAGCCCTGGATAGATGGCACTCACCCGACGGCCCTGTGCCTGCCATTCCTTGCGCAGTGAGCCCAGAAAGGCATGGGCCGCGGCCTTGGAAGCACTGTAGGCCGAGCCGTATGGAAAGAAACGGGTGGCCGCATCGCTGAGGATGCCAATGAGCAAGGGGGCGCTGCTGCGACTAAGCATGGGCTCCATGGCCTGGGTCAGCCTGAAGATGGCCGTGGCGTTCAGGGCCATCTGCCGTTCCCAGTCGTCAGCACTCAGCTCATCCCCCAGTTTGAACACTCCCATACCGGCATTGTGTACAATAATGTCCAGGGAGGGATAAATGAGCCCTGTAAACTCAACCAGTTCCTGCAGGCCTTCACCGGTGGTAAGATCCGCGGCACAATGTACCGCATTCCCATCGCGATCCGAGATATGGTTCACCAGCTCCGTCAGGGCCTCGCCGTCCCTGGCATTGAGCATCAGCGCCGCGCCTTCCGCTGCCAGCGTCAGGGCGATGGCCCTCCCTATCCCCTGGCTTGCGCCGGTCACGAGGACCGTAGTGCCGTCCAAACTTCCTCTTTTCTTCATAAGAACCGCTATCGTGGGTAAAAATACCCAAAAATCCCTCAAGGGTTTTGTTGTTAATTTTGCTCAGGTTTCAACTGATGTCCGATGATGATGGAGCGAGAGATCACCGACAGGATGCGCCTCTTATGGGCCAGCCTGTATCCCGGCGATGACGGCCGGCTGCTTGAGGAACTCTTCCGGGAGGTCCGAATCCGCCGCATTTCCCTTGACCGGGCGCCGGAAAACGGCGACTGGTACAAGGATGCTGTGGTGTACTCCCTTTATGTCGACCTTTTCAACCAGGACTTTGCCGGACTGGAAGCTAAGCTGCCCTACCTCCGGGACCTTGGGGTCAACTGCCTGTGGCTGCTCCCCATCCTCGACAGCCCCATGCGCGATGCCGGCTTCGATATCCGGCGCTACGACCGCATCCGGCCCTCCCTTTTCAGCCTGCCGGAGGATGCTGACGATGTCCTCATCCATGGCCGCTTCACTGATTTTCTGAAGGCAGCCCACACCCTCGGCATCAGGGTCATCTTCGATGTGGCCATGAACCACACCTCTGAAGAACATCCCTGGTTTCAGCAGTCGCGCAGCAGCGAGGATAATCCGTTTCGATCCTATTATATCTGGAACCACGACGACAGTAAATACTCCGGGGCCCGTCTGCTGTTCAAGGGGATGTGCCCCAGCAACTGGGAGAAGGACGGGGAGGGATACTTTTTTCACCGCTTTTTCGAGTTTCAGCCCGACCTCAACTACCGCGATCCCAGGGTGCTGGTGGAGATCAGCCGGGTACTGCTGCACTGGCTGGCCAGCGGGGTCGACGGCTTCCGGGTCGATGCCATTCCTTATCTCTGGAAAGAAGAAGGCACGAATTGCGAGAACCTGCCGGAGACCCATCTGATCGTCAAGTTCTTCCGCAGCGTGGTGGACCTGGTCTGTCCGGGCACCCTGCTCCTCGCGGAGGCCTGCCAGCCCCCGAATGAAGTCGTGAAGTATTTCGGCGAAGGGGATGAATGCCATGCCGGTTACCATTTTCCTATCATGCCCCAGATCTTCAAGGCCCTGGCCCTGGGTTCCGCCCTGCCGGTGAAAGCGACCCTCAGCCCGGAGGTCACCCCGGACATCGCCCCCGGCAACCAATGGTTCATGTTCCTCCGCCTGCACGATGAGCTGACCCTGGAAATGGTGAGCCCGGAGGACCGCGCCATCATCCATGGCCATTACTGTCGCGATCCGCGATGGGATTTCAGGGTGGGAGAGGGCATCTCCGCCCGCCTGGCCGAGCTGTTGGAATTCGACATGAGGCGCATCCGGCTGGCTTATTCTATCATGTTCACCCTTCCAGGTACACCCATCATTTATTATGGGGATGAGTTTGCCCGTGGCAACGACGAGCGGTATTACGAAGAGGTGAAGGCCCTCACCGGCTATAACGACACCCGGTATTTTGTGCGCGGCCCCATTCGCTGGAACGAAACGGAAGCTTTGCTCGCTGACCCCTCCAGCCTGGGCAGTCAGGTCTTCCAAACACTGAAGGAAATGATCCATGTGCGCTCCGGTCACCCAGCCTTCGGGCGCGGCAGCCTGGAATGGATGGAAATCAGCAACCCGTCCGGCATACCCCTTCCGGAGGTGCTGGCCTACCGGAGAACATTGGAGAACGACGAGGTCATCGTAATCCAAAACATGGGCCCACAGCCCATAACCTGCGACCTGACTCCCTTTGAGGGTTACCGCGACCTCCTGGCCTCAGATCTGCCCTTTTCCCCCGGCCCTGCAGCCCAACTCGCCCCCTACGAGATTCACTGGCTATGGAAATAACCGTCATGTCCGCCAGAAAAAACATCCCTTCGGAGCGAAAAACTTACCTTTTTCACTAGCCACTAGCCACTAGCCACTAGCCACTAAAATGCACTGCATCTTCGACCTCGACGGCATCATCACCCGCACGGCCACAGTCCACGGCCGGGCCTGGAAACGCATGTTCGACGCCTACCTCCGCGAACGCAGCCTTCGGCTGGATGTCGCCTTCCGGGAATTCACCCACCAGGACGACTATTTGCCTTATGTGGACGGCAAGCCCCGCTATGAAGGGGTCCGCTCCTTCCTTGAAAGCCGTGGGATCACCCTGGACTATGGGCATCCGGACGATGGACCGGAAGCGGAGACGGTATGCGGGCTGGGCAACCGCAAGAACGATTTTTTCAACCAGGTGCTGCAGGAGGAAGGGGTGGAGGTATACCAGAGCACCGTGGAACTCATCCGTGCCATGCATGGCGCCGGAATGCGCACTGCCGTGGCCAGTTCCAGCAAGAACTGCGCCCAGGTGCTGGAGCGTGCCGGACTGTCCGGTCTCTTCGAAGCGCGCGTGGATGGGGTGGTCTCGGCTGAGATCGGTCTGAACGGCAAGCCGGAGCCGGATATCTTCCTGGAAGCCTGCCGCAGGATCAATGGCAAGCCCTGGCAAAGCATGATCTTCGAGGATGCTGTGAGCGGTGTGGCCGCGGGCAAGGCCGGAGGGTTCGGCCTGGTGGTGGGCGTGGCCCGGGAGGACAATCGGGAAGAGCTTCTTGCGGCCGGGGCTGATATCGTGGTGAATGACCTGGGGGAGATTACCCTTGACCGGCTCACCGAAGAACTCGGATCCGGGCAGGAAGCCCGAACATGGAGGCTCAGTTATCACGGGCTCGACCCCCTCAAGGAAGCTTCCCGCGAAGCCCTGCTCACCACCGGCAATGGATACTTCGGCACCCGGGGGTGCCTGGAGGAGCTGGCGGCCGGGGGAGCCCACTATCCCGGGACCTATATCGCAGGCTTGTATAACCGCCTGAAATCCAGGGTGGGCGATAGGGATGTAGAGAATGAGGACTTTGTAAATGCCCCCAACTGGCTGCCCCTGACCTTTGCCTTCGGATCCGGACCCTGGTTCGATCCGGGATCCTGGACCCTGCATTCCTTCCACCGCAGCCTCGACCTGCGCGAAGGGGTCCTTTACCGTGAGATGCGCGTCACCGATCCCCAGGGCCATGAGGCCCGGGTCAGCGTGGAGCGCTTCGCCGGGATGGACGTCCCCCACTACGGGGCCTTGCGCTATCGTATCGAGGTGGCCCCTGGTACCCCAGCCCTGCGTATCCGCTCGGCCCTCGACGCCAGCGTGATCAATGCCGGGGTGGAACGCTACCGCAGCCTGGCATCCCTCCACCTGAAAGCCGTGGAGGCCTCGGCTAAAGGCCGCAGCCTCCGGCTCCTCGCCCAGACGAACCAAAGCGGTACCCACATCGCCATGGTGGCCCGCCACCGCATCCTGGCCGGGGGGGAAGAAGTACAGGCCCTTCCTGCCGGGACCAGCAGCCCGGCCATCGCCGCCTGGGAGATGAATCTCACCCTGCTGCCGGGGGAAGTGCTGGAAGTCGAGAAAATGGTCAGCCTGTTTACCAGCCTCGAAAGCGAGGACCCCTGGCGTGCAGCCATGGAGCACAACGCCCGCCTGTTCAGCTACACCAGCCTGAAAGAACGCCACCTCAAGGCCTGGGATTCGCTATGGGAGCGCTCCCGGCTCGAAGTGCGCGGGGATCGGGAGGCCCGCTTTCTCCTTCGCATGCATACCTACCACCTCTATGCCTCGGCCTCTCCCCACAACCAAACCTTCGACGCCGGCATCACGGCCCGCGGACTGCATGGGGAGGCCTACCGTGGCCACGTCTTCTGGGACGAGATTTTCATCCTGCCGTGGTATACCCTCCATTTCCCGGAGATCTCCCGCTCCCTGCTCCTCTATCGCTACCGCCGCCTCGGCGCCGCCCGGCGCCTGGCTGCGGCCGAAGGCCTTCCAGGGGCCATGTTCCCCTGGCAGAGCGGCAGCGACGGTAGGGAAGAGACCCAGGTGGTCCACCTCAACCCCCTTTCCGGCACTTGGGGCGCCGACCACAGCTCCCTCCAACGCCATGTGTCCCTGGCCATAGCCTACAACGTTTGGGATTACGTCCACACCTCGGGCGATACCGCCTTCCTTGAGGAGTACGGGGCCGAGATGTTCTATGAGGTCTGCCGCTTCTGGGCTGCCAAAGCCCGGCCCAGCGAGGGCACCGGACGCTGGTCCATCCACGGGGTCATGGGCCCCGACGAGTTCCACGAGAAGCTCCCTGGTACAGATGAGGGAGGGCTGAGTGACAACGCTTACTCCAACCTCATGACCGCCTGGATGCTCCGCCAGGCCTCCGGCCTCTGGCAAATGCTAAGCCAGGAGACACGCGCCAGGTTGAGCGGGGTCACCGGGGTGGGGGAAAAGCTCCTGGCCCAATGGCAGGAGCTCGCCTCCTCGCTCAGGCTGGTCCTTTCGGAGGACGGCATCCTCGCCCAGTACGACGGGTACTTCGACCTCCTGGAGCTGGACTGGGAAGACTACCGCCGGCGATACGGCAACATCTACCGCATGGACCGCCTGCTCAAGGCCGAAGGGCGCTCCCCCGATGCTTACAAGGTGGCCAAGCAGGCGGATACCCTGATGACCTTCTACAACCTGGCCCCAGCCACCGTGGAAGGGCTCATCGGCGATATGGGCTACTCCCTTCCTGAAGATTTCCTGCAGCGCAACCTGGAGTACTACCTGGCCCGTACCTCCCATGGCTCCACCCTCAGCCGGGTGGTGCACGCCTATCTGGCCCGCCTGGCCGGAAAAGATGGGTTGGCCTGGGACCTCTACCGAGATGCCTTGGGCTCTGATTACCAAGACATCCAGGGCGGGACCACCGGCGAGGGGATTCATGCAGGGGTGATGGCCGGCACCCTGATGATCGCCCTTACCGCCTATGCCGGCCTCGACTTCCGTGCAGCGGTTCCTGCCCTGCACCCCTCCCTGCCGCCGGAATGGGAAAGCCTGGAATTCACGGTTACGCTCAGGGGCAGGGTTTGGGATTTCCTGCTGGAACACGGCAGGGCAAGGGTCTGCCTTCGCTCCGGAGAACCCGGGGCTGTGATCCTGGTCGCCGGGCAGCGCCTGGAAATATCCGGAGGGGAAGAGCATTGGGTGAACTTAACATCATAGACTATGCAGAACAACGCCTTCAACATACAGAAGATACACGAAGACAGCGCCCGCACCCTGCTGGAACGGCTGCGGGAGCGCATGAGCCCCTCGGGCAAGACCCTGGTCACGGTCTCGGGTGAGGTAGCCTCGGGCAAGTCCCCCGTCAGCCTCTGCCTCGCCCGCCTGCTGAAACAGGAAGGGGTTCGCGCCAAGCTCATCGACCTCGACGATTTCTACCGCATCCCGCCCACCGAGCGCCGGTCGTGGCGCCTGGAGAACGGCCTGGAGAGCGTGGGCATTGGGGAGATCAACTGGAACCTGCTCTACAAGGTCATCGACGATTACCGCAACAACCGGCCTTCCCGCTACCCCGACGTGGACCTCATCACTGATAAGGTGGACACCCACGAAACAGAGTTCAGCGGGGTGGAGGTGCTCATCATCCACGGCCTGTATTCCCTCCATATCCCGGGCGCCGACCTGAGGGTGTATATGGAGATGACCTGGCCCGAGACCATGGACCGCCAACGGGAGAGCCAGAAGGAGGTCATCGACGGCTTCCGGTTGCAGGTCCTGAGACGGGAACAGAAAGTGGTGTTGGAACTCAAGAAGAATGCCGATATCTTTATAGACCTCAACACCGCCCTGGAAATCTATCACCTTTAAAGACACTGACGATGCTGGGAGACGTATTGCTGCTGGAAGACAAGCACGAAAGCGCTGCACGTGAGATATTTGCATTGATCCAAGATCGTTTGACAGAGCGTTTTGTGATCGCCATATCCGGGGAGTCAGGTTCCGGGAAGTCGGAGCTGACCCACATGCTGGCCAAGGTGTTCAAGGAGAACGGCCGCCGGGCCAAGCCCCTGCATATCGATAATTATTACCGCATCCATCCCCTGGAACGTACCCAGTGGCGCATGCAGCATGGCATAGAGCATGTGGGGCTGGAGGAATACGACTGGCCCACCATCAACCGCAACCTCGATGAGTTCCGCAAGGGCCTGAGGGCCGAGATGCCTTGTGTTGATATTGTTACCGAGCAGGTGGACCGCCTCATCACCGACTTCGGCGAGGTGGATACCCTTATCGTGGACGGGCTATACGCCATTCAGGCGGCGGACGTGGATGTGCGCGTGTTCATTGATATCACCTATCACGAAACAAAGAAGGCCCAGCTGCGCCGCGGCAAGGAGCCCCAGAACGAATACCGCGCCTCCGTGCTCCAGCGTGAGCATGAAGTAGTGACCGCCCTTAAACCCAAAGCGGAAATCATCGTTGACCGGGATTATCGCGTGAAGGGATAGGAGATCTGATATCTGATATCTGATATCTGATATCTGATGTTTGATGTTTGATGTTTGATGTTTGATGTTGTATGTTGAATGTTTTATGTAATTCAGAAAGTCTAATGAACCATTCATATCAGATATCAGATTGTAACTGTAACTATCAGATATCAGATATCAGATTTTCCAACTCACAATCCTTATGCTACCCTTCCAGAAACGTCTGACCAATTCCTTTTACGTGCTCCTCGGCCTTCCCGCCACCGCCATGGGCTTTGGCCTGTCGGTGCAGATAGCCGTGCTGAGCTGGATACTCACCACCAAATACGGCCTCGACATCCATGAGGTGGGTTTGGTGTGGGCGGCGGGGCCCATCGCCGGCATCCTCGGCCAGGTGATCGTGGGCCTGATCAGCGACCGGGTCTGGTTCTGGGGTGGCCGAAGGCGTCCGTTCATCCTTATCGGCGGCATCCTGGCGGCCCTGATGATCTTCGCCCTGCCGCGGATCGACCAGATCAACGACCTCTTCGGCATCGGCAGCCTGATGGCCGTGGCAGTCACCGTCGCCCTTACGCTCGATCTCAGCATCAATATCAGCTTCAACCCCACGCGTTCCATCATTGCCGACGTCACCCCCCAGGGTCCCGCCCGCACCAAGGGCTACACCTGGATGCAGAGCATCTCCAACTTCTTCGGCAGCGTGGCCTACCTTATCGGTGCCCTCATCGACAATTACTTCCTTATCCAGGTCGGCATCGTACTCATCCTGCTGTTCTCCATCGTACCTATGTTCTTCATTGAAGAGCCAAGGAAGCTAAAGGAGGAAGAGGAAGAGGAAGAGGAAGAGGGAATCAGGTTGAAGGATCAGGCAACGGTTTCAAACTCCGCACTCAAACCTCACTCTCACTCGACTCCCTGGGGTGAGCTGATGCGCCTGTACATCGCCCACGGCTTTACCTGGCTGGGCGTGCAGGTGATGTTTGTATATGCCATCGCCTTCATCCAGCAGGAGCTCCATCCCACCTCCGACATCCACACCGGTCAGATCATCGGCTGGTCCTTCTTCCTGCTCAACGCCGTGGGCGCCTTCATCCCCATCATCCTCCTCGAGCCCATGGCCCGGCGCCTGGGGAGGGTGCGCACCCATTTCCTGATGATCAGCATAATGGCCCTGGGTTATTTCGGCATCACCTTCCTGGCCCGCAGCGAGGCCATATTTTACGGCCTGATGGTCGTGCTCAGCTTCGGCTGGTCGTCCCTGGTAAGCCTGCCCTTTGCCATCATGACCGAGAAAGTGAACAAGGACCGCATGGGTTTCTTCATGGGCATCTTCAACCTCAGCGTAGTCATCCCCCAGCTCATTGCCAGCCTGGTGATCGGATACTTCATCAAGGAGGCGGCCGATAAAAGCCTGATCTTCCTCATCAGCGCCCTCTCGCTGAGCATGAGCGCCGTGCTGTGGTTATTTGTGAAGGAGCCGGGGAGAAATAATATCTGATATCTGATATCTGATATCTGATATCTGAAATAGATTGATGATTGACGAGGGCGATTGACGAGTGACGAAGGAATTTCGATTCGCATTTCTCAGTGCTCCGATTGATTTTTGATGGTTGATGGTTGATTTGTCATTTGGATGGGTGATTTATCATTGCAGACGATGGGTCGGTTTCCTCCCGCGACCAGCGTTCTGAAAAATGAAAAATCAATATCAAAAATCAACCATCAACCATCCTCTGGTCCCTGGTCCCCTAAAAAGAAAATGGGCCAGCCATAGGCCGACCCATTCCTATTGCTTTTTGACACTATGCTCTTTGTCGATCCTGCAGTTTATCCTAGCGTTGGATCAGCAAGCGCTGGAACAGCGTTTCCGTCCCCCCGGATTCCGGATGATACTCTGCCCTGACCAGATAGACCCCGGGAGGCAGCAGTGCCGTGCTTACCCTATGGCTGCATTGGCCGGGTTCGCAGGGCATGCCTTCTGATGTAAACACCGTTTGGCCCAGCAAATTCTCGAAGCGAAGGGCGAGGGTCCCCCGGCTTTCGGCCTTCACGGTAAGTGTCAATAAATCCATGGCAGGGTTGGGGAAGACTTGTAGCTCCACTCCTTCCTTCACTTCTTCCATCGGGCTAAGCCGTGGGAGGATCAGCCTGCTGTCCAGGGATTGGCCGAGGGCATCTCCCACGGTGCTCCCAAGTAGAGGCTGGAAGGGCAGGAAGGCATCCGAAGCTCCTTCGTTAACCCTGACCTTGATGGTGCAGATGGTGGATAGCTCTCCGGCGTTCATCCCTTCCATGCTGAACCAGGCGATGCGGATCTCGTCATCCCCGATGGCGTATAGGAATTCTCCATGATCCAGGGCGGAGGTAATGGCTTCTGGGTGAACCCTCCGGGCATCGTACCCGAGGACCAGGGAAACTGCATGGACAGGCCCCTGGGACTGGATCTGAAGGGGAATGTCCATAGCCGTCTCCGGGCGATAGGAAAGCTGACCGTAAGTATCCATCACGGGGATGTCTTTCATGGCAGGGGTGTAGGATCCATTGACGTCGCCATAGCATAGGGCGTCAATGTTGACGTAGGACTGGTTTGCCCCTACTGTGACAGCCGGGGTTGAAAAAGCCCAGTCCCCGGAGGCAAAGGAACTGACCTGATTGACAAAACGCTTCAGGACGAGCAAGGCATCCGCAGTATTTACATACCCGCTGAGGTTAACATCCGCAGCCGTATCGCTCAGACAGCACAGGGTTGCGGGGTTCACGAATTCCTGAGCGATCAGGACGGCATCGGAGGCATTCCCTCCCCCCCAGGTCTTGGTGGTGGAAGCCGACAAGGTGTAGTTTCCTGAGGATGGGGCTTCGATGCTGAAAGATCCGCTACTGTTTGAATGGTTCTGGCCTACAATGCCAGCATTCTGTTTCAGCACCACCAATGCGTTGGTTATGGGAGTGTGTGCCGCATTCCGGTATGCCACTTTCCCTTGCACGACATGGCAATTGTTCCTTAGAAGACGCCCATTGAGGTATTGGGATGGAATACTGCCCCCTTGTCCATTATTGACCTGGTTCAGATCTGGTATGGAGAGGTTCCATATCAGGTTTGTAGAACCAGGTCCTTTGGCCACCAGCCGCAATTGGAAAAGATCAACATTGCCCAGGGAAAGGGGAGTCGTTGACAGCCACGAGATTTTGATCTCCTGGCCCAGCATGCTGCAGAGAGGCCCAATCCCTGTGAGTTGCGGGTGGATGTTCATGAGCCCCAGGAATTGGAACTGGCTGGTGTCTATCCCCAGGGTGAAGGATAGCCCGGCCACCTCATCAAAGCCGGCTGCATGGACGGGAACCAGGAAGGTGTCTGTGCATTGCGACAAAGTGTCCAGGCTTAAAGTAACAGTGGAAGTAGCAGGCGGGCAAATATGGAATGCTAAGTTGCCTGATGGGGAACCATTGACGGTCAGACTCAGGTCGTAATTTCCACTGGGTAGCATTCCGAGATTAATGAATTCGGTAAATGGGGTCACCACCTGGATGCACACAGCTCCGGGAGTGGAAGGGGCCACACCAAGTGAAACCTGGATATTGTTACCGATGACCTGATAAGACGAAGACACGGTATAGCACGGGCTTCCCATCTGCCAGCGGATGACGATTCCGAGGCTGTCCCCTTCACAGGGCGATACAGGATCGGTATACATGGTGTCAATCGCCACACAAGGCATCGTTGTGAACGTGACCGTGTCCGGGCAGCTCAGGATGGGAGGGGGCGCGATTGTCGGGTAATAATGTATGGCGCTAAGCTCGTAGGTTGTCTGGCCCACCAAACCACTGAGGGTATCGGGGTTACTGTCAAGCGGGGTCCAGGCCGTATCCAGAGGGCCCCGGAATGCGGCGCTGAAAAATCCACCGGAACTGCCTCCGGGAATTTTTTGACCGCTCACCCAGACCACTACCTGATCACAAGATAGATGCTGTACACTGATCTGAGGTGCCGGGAGTGCTCCGCAACAGGGGATGGTACTGAAGGTGTCTGCCACAGACCATGCGCTATAGATCCCGGCAGCACATACCGATCGCACCTGCCAGACATAAAGGGCATCGCAATCCACAGTGTCAAGGTCAAGGTTTTCCTGTACCGTGGGGAGGATCGTCCATTGGGTCTCCGGGAGAACCCTGTACCGGACTTCATAAGTAGAGCCGACGGCATTGGAGTTCCAATCCAGATGAACGTCATACCCCGCCTCCGTAGCGCTGAGGGCCCCCGGTACCGGACAGCTGCAACTTTGCACAGTGAACGCCTGGTTGCTGACCACGGGGTTGCCGTTCAGGCTCACGTTGACGTGATAGGTCCCGGCGGCCAGGGGGCCTATTGTTGTCGTATCGAGAAATGTGGTGACCACCTGCAGGCATATTCCCGGAACCTGCACCGTAGTGATCGAGATGTCGATCTGGTTGCCGTTGACCTGGTGGGTGGAACTGACATGATAGCAGGGCGTGCCCATCTGCCAGGAATTGACCAGGTTGATCGCTTCATAGCTGCAAGGCAGCTGCGGCGTAACTTGCAATGCAGGATTGGAGTAGTCCGGGGCAAAGCTCACGGTAAGCGTGTCCGCGGTCCAGCCGCAGGCATTGGAGATCGTCCATGCCAACTGGTAGCTTTGTCCGGGTACCCCACCAAAGAGCGAAAGAGCTGCTCCCTGGCTGCCGATCATCCCACCTGAACCGCTGATGATCGTCCATGATCCTGAACCAGCAACTGGGACATTTCCGGCAAGCTGGGTGGAATTTCCCGGGAGGTTGAGCTGATCCGGCCCGGCAGTGGCCTGGTCGGGCTGAGGAGAGCAAGGAGCCACGCTTGAGCGAATATCCAGGTTGTCAAATTTTGTGAGCCCTTTATCTGATGAGAGAAGGGCCACTCCATCAACACCCGGGAACGATGTGTGTGCCGCTGGGCCGAAATAGGGATGCACAAAGGTTGTATGATAACCATTGCCCTCGAATAGCTCAAAATGGATGCTGTCCTGGGCTTTTGAAATTCTGAGTTTGTAGAGTGTGTCAGCAGAATAGCTGCTTTTAAGTATGGAATAGCTCCATGTTCCGCTGCTGTTAATATAGCCGATTTTCCAGGCTGCATCGTAATTGTAATAGAACATCTCCCCAAAAGGGGTCAGGAACACAGCAGAAAGGTCTTGCCAATTATGTAATGCGTCTAACCAGCAGTTCACCTCAAATACATCAGCGGAGGAAACATCCACTGTTGTTCTGATACCATAGTAACCATTGTTGTTGTTCGAAACTCCGCGTTTAATGAACAGGGAATCATTGATCCACAAGTCTATCCCTGATTCGTGAACAAAGGTGTTATCGAAAATAGCCCACCGGCTCGTGTCGAGTTGTGTGCCGTTGAATGGTTCCCAAACCGATCCAGGAGACCCGAAATTAATAGTGACCGTATCTGAACTACTGCCACAGAGGGTGGTAATGGTCCAAATCAGGCTATAGGTTGTTGATGGCACACCGCTGAAACTGCTGTTGGCGGCTGCAGGGTTGGCAAGGCTGCCGTTAGTGCCGGATAGGATGGACCATTGCCCAGTCCCATGGACTGGTGTATTGGCGGCCAGTAGAGTACTGGTCGTCGCAATGTTCCACTGGTCCGGCCCGGCATTGGCCTGGTCAGGTTGTGGGGAGCAGAGGATGGTGCTGTCGGCAATGCAGCGAACCGGATACCCAAAGACTTTGCTCAATGCGAATCGGTGAACCCGGGCTTCATTAAAGTACAACGTCCGGGTATATGCCTGGCCTGATGCCGAAGTAGAGGACCAGAAATCTGCGTTGGAGGGAGATCCACCGAAGGTGCCATCGCTGTATCTGTAACCGGCACCCCGGGCACTGAACCCACTCTCGTTGGTTGCCCCGGCATTGGGGGGACTCCAGTAAAGGGTTCCAACCTCCTTCATCTTGGATGCAGCGTTGGTGCCACTGGCCCCGGAGGCACTGCAATTCACACTTGGATCCAGGTATTGGGTGAGGGTGCAGAACTCGGCATCGGTAGGAATATGCCATCCGTCCGGGCAGATTCCCTTCGCTCCGGCAGCAGTGGCGTTTTGCATTGCCTCATTCCACTGATACAAGCCGCCAAAAATGGCACACTGGAGGGTGTCATTATTCTGGCAGTACTTTTCTATGATACTATTGCTTGTTTGATTCTGGGTCCCATCGATACGCTGACCGATGTTCATATTTTCCTTCATCCAGCACTGATTCCCTATAAGTACGGTGGGATACTTCTGCCCGTCACGGGTGTCGGTGAGGGTATCGCAGCAATAGGATACACCTGGGGTAATGGTGACCGCATTCTGTACCAGGAGAGTGTCAAACATATAACCATTGCCGGTGATCAATTGTATGTCATAAATCCCAGTCGCGTTATAGGTAATGTTGGAAGGGTTCTGATCATAGGAGAATATAGGGGTGCCTCCTTTGAATTCCCACTTCCAAAAAATTGGATTCCCTGTTGACTGATCCTGGAAGGAGAGGTTGTGACCAACCTGAACACTGCTGTTCAGTGGCGAGAATTGTGAGGATAGGGTAGTATTGACAAAAGGACCATTTCGATTTTGTGTCGCAGTGCCTGTGGCTGCTGAATTGTGAATATCCCTGCCTTCGAAATAGTATGCATAATCGAATCCATCGCTGAATCCGCTGAGAGTGATACCGTAATCTTTACCTGTTGAATAACTTGAGCCGCTCAATTCAGTCAATGCGAACGGACTGCCGGCGATGTCAACTCCTCCCTTCAGGATATGGATCTTTGGAGATCCGGCAAGTGGTGCATCGTTATCGGCATCAGAATAGTTCACCCTGAAATTGAACTGGACTGAGGGTTCTCCGGCATCAGGATGAACGCCATCAGAGATATAGTTAGCTACGCCGGAATAATTAAGGATTGGTGAGGAGTTAGAGGTCGTAAAACTCGAGATTGCAGGTGATGCCCAGGTTGATAAGCCGAGGTTGTCGGTGGCCTTAACCTTCCAGAAATAGGTCGTGTTTGGTGCAAGTCCCTGCATATGCTGGTAGAATGATGTCGTAAGACTTGAGATAGTCAGCAGGTCTGGACTTGAAAATGAGTTCTGCTTATCAATGTATAAGGTATAAGATACATTGGAGAATGGATCAGGATCGATGCTGGATGTCCATTCAAAGATTGGGTTCAGATAGGATAGTAAGGCTCCTGCCGCTGGAGAAATAAGGGTAAAAGTTCCAGGGGCGTCATTTGCAGCATTGAGGGTGAAATCCCAGTTTTGCTGGGTGCTCCATCGCTGTTGTCCGTTGCTGTCTGTCGCCTTAACCTTCCAGTAATATGTGGTGTTATCCGCAAGTGCGGATGGTGGACTGAAACTGGAACTCGTCAGATTTCCAATGGGAATGCATCCCTGAAATGAAGGCTCATCGTCGATCCAGAGCTCGTAACTTATGCTCCCACCATCCGGATCTGTCGAGTTATTCCAATCCAGGCTGGGTTGGAGATTTGTGAGGATGGTTCCGCTGGCCGGCGAAACAAGTGCAAAGGTAGTGGGAGGATTGATATTCAGATTAACGCTGAATGACACCTGAGTTGCCATTGAGAAATTGCCAACCTTGTCTTTGGCCTTGATATATGCTGTGTGCGTGCTTCCATTGGTGAGACCTTGCCAGGTATATGAAGTCTGGGATGAAGTAAACCTCATCCAGGTAGATTGCTGGTCAAGCGCGAGGTATACTGAGTCCAGGCCACTCATTGCCAGTCCGTAGGCGCCATCTGAGGCGTACCAGGTTAGCTGCAGTGCGTTGGTGTTGATAACGAGGGTGTTCGAGGGATAGGTGAAATGAATGTTTGGGGGAAGGACATCCTTGTTGAGCTCAAAGGCGGCCGACTGGTTTGGTGTTATAAAGTTGTTGCCGGCATTGTCGGTGACTTTGAAATAGAGGTAGTGCTTCGCACCATACTGACTGGTCAGTCCCAGGGCATTCCAGTCGCTGTCCCTGAGCTTCCAATTTCCTGTATAGGATGAACCACCCAGCTGGCCCTTTTGTATTGAATTGCTGCCATCAATGGTAATAGGGATCCAGTTGCCGTTTGTGGCATTGTTATCGATCTGGCAGGCCACACTGAAGATGGAGTAATTGTCCACAAAGTCAATGTCCAGGACAGGGTTCTGATTGAACCACTGGTTCTCCAGACTATTGTATATGGCTGACGGTGGAGTGTTGTCATCCACGATTGTGAGTATTCCAGCTGCACGATCGTATTCCCGCGGATTAGCTCCATCATATATACTTCCCCAGATGGAATACTGTCCGGGGGATAAGCCGTTTATACGCCACTTCAGTATATCATTGATTCCATCCGGATCTTCACTGTGGTTTGTCTCAATAAACGTTTGGTTAGGGCTGCCTGTCCAGGGAGTTGAGTTCAGATCCGGGTCGATAGCGATGGAGACCAACGCGTTATCATCGGGATCCGAATCACCGAACGACACCGTTAACGTATCACCAAGTGTAGTCGATAATCCTGAGGCTGGGGTGTAGATAGATATATTGGGGCTGGTGTTGCCATTCAGCAAGTATTTAAACAACGTATCAGTAACACTATCCAGTAAAACATCCTGATGGAAGATATCCCTGTTCCAATAAAGTTCAAATTTGACTATCGCAGTATCAGGCGCATTTGGGAAAGCAGCTACGGCCCAAGAGCCAATGTTCCCTATTGTGTTCCAATTAGTGTTTGGCGCGACATTATTAAAATTGAGCTTGTGATCATTTAATAGTGTTGACCATACAGGGTTCCCGTTTAATAACTGAGTATGACCGAAATACCATCCACTGGGGATGCCAGTGAGCTTTATGTAATAGTCCGTTGCAATCAGACTTGTATTCTCAAACGAAATATCGAACAATTCGTATGTTATGGGTAAACCAAAGAACGTGTATGGCGTTTCATGAAAGAAATTGTCAGGCATTCCATCATTATTGATATCCTTTCCACCTCTTAATGAGTTCAGATTACCGGTCACGAGTGGGGGCGGATTCAATAAGTCTGAGTAGGTAACACGGCGTATGCTATTGTTGAGAGCTGAAGCTGGGCGAACCTTCCAGCCATCAAGTTCAAGAAACTGGACTAGCAGTATAGGTGGAATTAGCGGCGGAGCAAGATATTGAGCAACTGAGGTCATTAATGCGGTGTTTATTATCAAATCCAGGGCTTCTTTCTTTATTTCAAATCTAGCTACGTTATATCCAAACTCCACTAATCCTAAAGAAGGTAAACTGACATTTGGTGGGCTAGAATACTGCAATCCACCCCATCCGGAAGAAGCATCATAGCTTACAGCCGAGAAATTCAGGAAAGGAGCCGATAGGTTTAGTGCAGAAAACGAAAATCCACGGTTTCCATCACTTTGTGGTAAAGTAAATTCATAGGGGGGAGCAAGTCCAAAACTCCCATCAATTCCAATTTCAGCACCTAAGGATGCTCCAACAGCGGCATCAATCCAAACAGTAATCCAATGATCTGGTCCAGCACCCTCGCCAGATACGTTTGCATTTCCCGTCTTGGCCGCATAGTAGTCAGCAAGATCAATAAAGACAGTTGCCGTTAAGTCAAGGTTAATTAGCTTGTATTTGGTTGTATCGTAGTTAAGTGTATCCTTGGCCATTTGAATTGTTGAATCAGTCTTGCTTTTTATAATTGGAATCGACAAAGTTCCTGATATGTAAAAAAGACTCTTTTTCTTGTTAGCATATTGCGTTGGTATATCACCTTCCTGTCCATTCTGATTCGCAAGCCAAACCCATAGATCGAGGAAATTATTTTGCGTTGGGGGACTTGTTTGGGTTGTAAAAATGAAGGAATATATGTCATTTCCATCAGCTGTACCATTCCCATTCCCATCCAATGGCATGCCGCTGGAGCTTGATATTGAAGACGTCAACGTAACAGTATATGAAGTGCCGGTTTGCATCCCCCCTGTTGGAACAAACTCAGCGTGATTATCTGCTGGATAATACGTGATGTTTCCCTGAATACACGCTGATTGATCACTGACAAAGAAGTTAGCCTGATTCTCCACTGTGGTTGCATTCATCGGTTGATCGAAGTAGACCTTGATAACCGTGTTCGTTGGCACAGATGTGCTTCCTCCAGTTGGTAATGTTGAGGTAATTATTGGTAATGACCCTGTTGCAGGTACAATAGAAATGAGTTTGGATGCACTCCATGCCCATCCATCTGTAATAATGTATGTATTAACGTTTGTCTTTGTGCCGAAACAGGAAAAGTAGTCTCCTGTTGTTGTGGGTGTCCAGTATGAGGTGCAAACAACGTTAGAGTTTGCCAGGGCTGGTTGAGGAGTTGATTCCTGGTCGTAATCCCATCCAGAGCTCTTGCTTCGATCCAGAACGACACGGGCTTTTACATTTTGGATATAGTTAATAGGATTCTTGATCGTTGCGCGAATTTCCAGTGGGGTGCCAACCGCAACAGATCCACCAGTGACATCCTGGCCGTTGGCGAATACTTTAAGGTCAAGCCCATATGGCATATCCCGGATGATAGAAACGGTTTGTGAGTTTGAGTTGACCACTTTGTTTTGGGCCCCACCCCAAAACTCAGACCCAAAGATGCTTGTGGTAGTTGGAGGATTGTGGTACACTTCAGCGGCGTACGTGCCATTGGGTACATTATTAAATGTTGTACTGTTAGCAGCACTAAGGCTCTGCGTATAGGAATTGCTGGTTGAGTAAAGTACCACACTGC
>JAKLHK010000012.1 GCA_022710185.1 Bacteroidota bacterium | reverse complement strand
CCAGGGTTAAGGTTGACCGTATTGTCTGGTTTTACAGCGACGGAACCTTCAGGGAATACCTGAGGACGGAGGCTTAGTATTGTTCGAAGCCGGAGAAGAAGAAAGAGGCCTCTATCAGGGCATTTTCATCGCTGTCGGAGCCGTGGACTGCATTCTCCTGGACACTTTTTCCGTAGTGTTTACGCACCGTCCCTTCAGCGGCATCGGCCGGATTAGTGGATCCGATGAGGGCACGGAAGGCCGATACGGCATCCGCCTTCTCCAGGATGGCCGCCACCACGGGCCCGGAGCTCATGAACCGGACCAGGTCGTGGTAGAAAGGCCGTTCCGCATGTACCGCATAGAATTTCATGGCCTGGGCCTCGGTGAGGTGGTGCATGCGCAAGGCTTTGATGCGGAAGCCGCCTTCTTCTATCATCTTAAGAATGCCCCCGGAGTAACCGGCGCTCACCGCGCTGGGCTTAATCATGGTAAAGCTTATGTTTCCTGACATGGTTGATGGACTTTTCGAATGCGCAAAGATAGATATATTGCCTCGGATGCCTTGGCTTTCAGCCTATTTTGATAATTTTGCTCCGGTATAAGCCCCCAGCAGCGTGCCCATCGCAGAAATTCACCGACTGAAAGAACTGATTGACAGCCAAAGGGATGCTGTGATCGTAGCGCATACCAACCCCGATGGGGATGCCCTGGGGTCTGCCCTTGCCATGGCCCGTTTCCTCCAAAGGAAGGGGATCCGCGCGGCGGTCATGGTGCCGAATGCCTTTCCCGGTTTCCTGTCGTGGATGCCGGGAATCGGCGAAGTGCTTAACTGGGAGGATGACGCAAAAGATTGCGCTGCACTGACCCGTGAGGCAGGAATGATCTTCTGCATGGATTTCAACGCCCTGAACCGTCTCGACGGCCTGGGAACGCAGGTGCAGTCCTCAACTGCCGTGAAGGTGCTCATCGACCACCATATTTCCCCCGCAGCTGAGTTTGACCTGGTATTTTCCGAAACGGCGGTCTCCTCTACTTCGGAGCTGGTCTACCAGCTCATCACCAGCCTGGGCGAGCAGGGGCTCATCGACAGGGAAATGGCGATCAACCTCTTTGTCGGCATCATGACCGATACAGGCTCGTTCAGTTATGCCTGCGGTCACCCTCAGACCTTTCACATCGCTGCCGACCTGGTGGCCCGTGGGGTGGATCCGGAATGGGTGCACCGCAAAGTATACGATACCTATTCCGAAGACCGCATGCGCCTGCTCGGCTTCAGCCTGAGCGAACGCATGAAAGTGCTCCCCGAGCTGCATACTGCATATATCTATCTGACGCTCCAGGACCTGGAAGATTTCCGGTTTCGCATCGGAGACACGGAAGGCCTGGTGAACTACCCTTTGTCCATCGACGGGATATGCCTGAGCGTGCTGTTCACCGAGAAGACGGACCATATCCGCATGTCGTTGAGGTCCAAAGGCATGTTCTCCGTAAATACCCTGGTAAGGGAGCATTTCGAAGGGGGTGGGCACCGCAATGCCGCCGGAGGGAATTCCTATCTCACGATGAATGAAACCCTGGATAAGTTCGAGTCCCTCCTTCCGTTATACAAGGAATCACTGCATGCCAATGGCAAGGGTTAACCGTATCCTACTGTTTTCACTTCTCCCTGCCCTGCTGGGTACCGTGCCGTGGGCTTGCTCAGACCCTGAGCCCAGGGACAAGCCGGCGCTTACCGAGCAACAGATGCGTGAGCCATTGATGAAGGCGAACCGTCATCTCAACGAATCAGAGGAAGACATGATCGGTGACTTTATATCACGTTACGGCTGGGAGATGAAGGTTACCGGCAGTGGTTTGCGCTATCAGGTATACAGCCAGGGCAGTGGTCCGGCAGTAGCGCGTGGGAGCCGGTTGAGCCTGGCCTATGAGCTGCGTCTGCTCAATGGCCAGGTGATCCGCAACTCGGGCGCGGAAGGCCTGCTGACCTTCACACAAGGCAAGGCGGAAGTGCCGCGGGGCCTGGACGAGGCCGTTTTATTGCTGCGGCAAGGGGACAGGGCGAAAATAATTATACCTTCGCACCTCGGTTATGGCTTGCTTGGCGACCAGGACCGTATCCCGCCCAGGGCCACACTGATCTACGATCTGTACGTGAAAAGCATTGAAAACTAAGCCTGCGTGAACGTTTTCCCCAGAATAAGCCTGCTCATGCTTTTGCTAATGGTGCTGTTTTCCTGCACCAGTGAGCCTGTGCAGACCGGTTGGCACCAAAGTGCGAACGGGCTGAGGTACAAGCTTCACCACAGTGCAGGCGATACCGCCCGTGCGCGGCCTGGTATGTATGTACTTGCCGACCTGAGGTATGGAACGCCGGATACCCTGTTTCTGGACACCTGGTCCAGCGGAAAGATGGCTCCGTTGCGTATGAGGGATTCCCAGTATCCCGGGGACCTCTTCGAGGGCCTGGCGCTGGTGGGGGAGGGTGACTCGGTTACCTTTCGTCTGCTGGCTGACTCATTTTTCATCCGGACCACCGGCATGGTTATGCTCCCCCCCTCGGTTGCTCCCGGCGACTCCATCGATATCCTTATGGTCATCCGGGATATCCGCAGCAGCCGCGAGCACCGCATCGAGCTGGCCCGTCAGATCCAGGGTATGCGCGGCATCCCTTCAGCAATGGATACTCTTCACTGATCAATAACACAAACTCAACCATCTGTTATGAAAACCATCACAAGGATCACCCTTATCGCAGGTGCTGCAGTGGCCCTGCTCTTTTCCACCAGTTGCGCCAAAAAAGGCGGACTTTCCGGCTTCGACCAGACCGAGTCCGGGCTGTATTACAAGTTCCATGTGCAGAACCCCGATGCCCGCAAACCAATCGAAAATGATTTTATCACCTGCATCGGCATCTTTACTGTGAAGCACAACGGGCAGGACACTGTGTTCTTCGACAGCCGCCAGAACCCCAATCCCTACGCATTTCCCATCATGCCTTCTTCCCACAAGGGAGATATCTTCGAAGGCCTGAAACTGATGGGCCTGGGCGACAGCGCATCCTTCGCCATTCCCGCCGATTCCCTTTTCCTCCGCACCTTCCAGACCGGTGCCTTGCCCGAGTGGGTGGACAGTGGTTGTATGGCCATTCTTGACTTCAAAATCCTGAAGATCCAGAGCCGCGAGGAGTTCGAAGCTGAGATGATGGCCCAGGCCGAAGCCGCCAACCCAGAGCTCGCCGCTGCCCGTGAAAATGAAGGCCCCGCTATGGAGGCCTATCTCAAGGATAAGAAGATCACCACCGCCCCCCAGGCCTCCGGGCTTATCTACATTGAAAGAACCGCCGGAAAAGGCGCCCAGGCCATGGCCGGAAAGAAAGTGCAGGTGCATTACACCGGAACCCTGCTCGATGGCACCAAGTTCGACTCCTCCGTCGACCGTGGCCAGCCCTTCGAGTTCGTTCTTGGCCAGGGCCAGGTGATTCCGGGCTGGGATGAGGGCATCGCCCTGATGCGCGAAGGCGGAAAGGCCCAGTTCATTATCCCCAGCAAGCTGGGCTATGGAAACCGCGATATGGGCACGATAAAGCCGTATTCTACGTTGGTATTCGATGTGGAACTCATCAAGGTAGGTGAATAATCCTGAACCAAGCATTTGATTATGAGGTTTTTAAACATATCGATCCTCCTAATGGCCCTTGGCCTGTCCGCCCTGTACACCAACGCACAGGACGGCTTCAAGACCTCCCAAACCGGCCTTCAGTACAAGCTGCACCGGGTCAATGAACAGGCTCCCAAAGCCAATCTGGGAGATATCCTGTACATGGATATGTTGTATGTGATCAACGGGGAGACGGTGTTCTATGACAGCCGCGCCAACAATATGCCGGTGCAGCTGGAGCTGATGCCTTCCTCCTATCCCGGTGACCTCAATGAGGCCCTGGCCATGCTCCATGTGGGCGACAGCGCAAGCTTCATCATCGATGCCGCGGATTTCTTCCTGAAGACCGTGCAGTCACAGCAGATGCCCGAGCCCTTCAAGCAGGGCGACAAGCTACACTTCCACATCGTGCTCAACCAGGTGCAGTCGCGCGAAGCCTATATCCAGGAACAGCAGAAGATGTACGCCGAACGCGAAGAGCAAAAGGTGAAGGCCAGGGAAAAGGAAAAGGGGGACATCGCCCGTTTCATCACCGACCGTAAACTGGACGCCCAGGAACTGGCCGGAGGGCTGAGGATAGTGCATACCCTGCCTGGCCAGGGTACCCAGGCCGTGGCCGGAAAGATGGTCAGCGTACATTACAAAGGCTACCTGCTGGATGGTACCGTGTTCGACGCCAGCTATGACCGCGGTCAGCCCATCAGCTTCAAACTGGGTGGAAACCAGGTGATCCAGGGCTGGGAAAAGGGCATAGCCGAGCTGAAGGAAGGTGGAAAGGCCATGCTCATTATTCCCTTCGATATGGGATACGGCGATCGCCCTTCCGGCAGCATCCCGCCCATGTCTACGCTGATCTTTGAGGTGGAACTGATGGACGTGGTGGAATAGCATCCGTTCAATTCAGCATAAACTGAACGGGCGGTCCATTGCGGGCCGCCCGTTTTTGTTTGATGCGGTGAGGCCGTCGGGCAATCAGAAGGTCTGGGTTACCGTATATACCCGGTAACCGCTGAATATCCCCAATCCGTCCCTGATGTTGGTAAATACCAGGGTGGGCTCGGAGAAGGGGTCCCCATCGCTGTGGAAGTTTACAGAGCGATGATAGGTGTAATAGTCTTCGTCCGTGGTCAACAGCTTGAACGTCACTTCCTCCAGCTTGTAGGCATAGGCACTGGCACGGTAGGTGAAGGTGGATAAGTCCCTGTTCTCGTCTGAAACGTAGACTTCCCCCTTGTCGAAGCTGAGCTCCTGCACATAGGGTTCGCTTTGAGGATCGAAGCGCACCTTCAGGTAGGCAAACACGCGGTAGTGGTTTCCTTCCCCCGCCTGATCGTCACGGAAACGGAACTGAAAGGTATAAAGGCTGTCGAATTCCCCCGCTTCCTTGATTACTGAGGTGATCTCCAGGGTCTCGTTCCGGTGCGAAGGGATGGTACATTCTCCGGTGACCTGACGACCATCCGGAACACTGACTTCCAAAGTGTAGGTCCTTCCGGGTTGAAGTCCTGCATCAACCACCGGGATGCTGTAACCAGCGGTATACCCTTCGTAGGGCAGGGTGATCGATTGCCCATTCCGTCTCAGTACCACCGTGGCATTTGCAATGGGTTCAGAGGCTACATCTGAACTGGGTTTGCCAAATACCGGGATGGACTCGGAAACGTAGACATTGATATGGGCCTCGTCAGAAGAGATAAAACTGTGCACGACCAGCTTGGGCTCATATTCGGGAATATCCACGTCGGTTACCATCTTCTCGCAACCGGCGAGAAGCAGCAGTGAAGACAGAAGCAGGGCTGACAGATATTGCGTTTTCATGGGGTGCTGACTTAAAATTCGAAACTGTAGGAAATAGAGGGGATGACGGGGAAGAGTGACACCTGTTTCAAAATTCGCTGCCCCTGGTTCTCCCAGTCGGTATCGATGTAATAATAGAAGGGGTTCTTGCGGTTGTAGGCATTGTAAAGGCTGAGCTCCCAGGTCCTTTTGTGCCTTCGCATCTGCTTGTGGAACTGGATGCCGATGTCCATGCGGTGGTAGGGGGCCATACGGTAGCTGTTTTTCTCCCCATAGTCACTGACATAGCGGTAGTCGTACATGAACCAGCTCATGGTCCCCGGCTCGATGGAACCCGGGTAATGCATGATGGCATAGTATTCGGCCAGGGGGAGTGTAATGGCATTTCCGGTACCGTACACCCAGGTTCCGCTCAGGGTGATGTCGTCACTCAGTTTGTATATGGCGACTACGCTTACATCGTGCCTGCGGTCGTGCTTGGCGAAGAATTTCTTCCCGAAATTGAGCTCATCGAACTGTTTCCATGTCCAGCTGAGGGTGTATCCGATCCATCCGCTCAGCTTGCCCTGCTTCTTCTGGATCAGCACTTCGGTTCCGTAGGACCAGCTTTGGCCGATGGTGATGTTCTCTTCCCAGGAAAATTCATCGGCATCCGTCGGGTCATCGATCAGCAGGAAGCTGGCACCTTCACGATATCCCAGGATATCATCCGACCACTTGTAATAGCCTTCAATAGACAGGCCCAGGTCGTATTCGGGGATGTCGCGCGCCAGGCCGGCAGCCAGCTGCATGGATTGCTGGGGGCCGATGTTCTCGGTAGAAGGCACCCAAAGGTCGGTAGGCAATCCGATACCGGTATTGCTGAGGAGGTGCACATACTGATTCATCATGGCGAAGGAGGCCTTGGCGCTCATGTTCTTATCCAGCCTGAAGGCCAGGGAGGCCCTGGGCTCAGGCCTGAAGGTGGTTACGGCACCGTGGGTGAAATGGCTGAGACGGATGCCGGCGTTCATCTTCAGCCAGGAGTTCAGCCGGGCCTCATCCTCAATGTACAGGCCCGATTCCACCGTGTATATATCGTTTACGCTTTCTTCATACTGATTGGCATCGGAATCCTTGATGACGAAGGCGCTGGGGCTGAATTTGTGCAAGGTGGACTGTATCCCTGCCCGGATCTGGTGGTCGGCATTGAGGAAATAATCCAGGTCGTGCTTGATGCTGAGGTCACGGATGCCCGATCGGTACCTTAGCTCGAACTCACTGTCTTCCCAGCGCTCCTCATTGTAAATGTTCAGGTCGTAGTTGCTGTAAATAAGGGAGGTGTTGCTGAATAACTTATTGGAATACAAATGATTCCAGCGAAAAGTCGCGGTAGCGTTCTCCCAGTAAAGGCCCGCCCTGTCCTCACCCGATGCGTAGCGGTCGAGGTAGCTGAACTTGTCCCTGCCCAGGTAAGCACTGGCATATACCTTGTTTCTGGGGCCAAAGTCATAATTGACCTTGGCGGTCACGTCATAGAAGTAGTAGCCCACCTTCTCCTCTTTCGGCATGAAGGGTCGGGTAAGGGCATCGATATAGGTCCTTCGACCCGATACCAGGAAGCTCGAGGTATCTTTCTTCAGAGGCCCTTCCAGCACGAGTCGGGAGCTGATCAGGCCGATACCGCCGGCACCGTGGAGCTCCTGCTTGTTGCCGTCCTTCATGTTCATGTCCACTACCGAGCTGAGCCTGCCCCCGTAGCGGGCAGGAAAGCCCCCCTTGATGAGCTCGATGCTTTTAAGCGCATCACCGTTGAACAGGGAAAAGAAACCAAACAGGTGATTGGCGTTGTATACGGTGGCATCATCGAGAATGATGAGGTTCTGGTCGGGGCCCCCGCCCCGCACATAGAGCCCGCTGCTCCCTTCAGAGCCCGACTGCACCCCGGGCATAAGCTGCAGGGTTTTAAACACGTCCTTTTCCCCTAATAGGGCAGGAAGGTTGCGCACCTGCTGAACCGGGAGGTCGATGCTGCTCATCTGCACCACTTCGCTGATGCGTTCCATGCGTTCAGCCTTTATTTCCACCCCCTCCAGTTCAAGGCTGGGCTCCAGGGCGATGTCGATCACTCTGCTGGCGTTCAGCTCCACCACTCTTTCTACCTTCTTGTATCCGATGAAGGAATATATCAAGGTATGCTTTCCCTGGGGCAAGGGAATGGAATAGAAACCATAGCGGTTGGTGGTGGTCCCTTTGCCCAGGGCCGGGATGTAGACATTCACCCCGATGAGCAGCTCCTTGCTGCCCGCTTCGGAGGCATATCCGCTCAATACAAACTGCGGAGTCTGGGCCAGAGCAGGCCACATCATGCCAATGAACAAAAGCATCAGTGAAATACGTTTCATAGGCCGCTGGAATTTAGTCCGTTCCCCTTGCTCCGGCGAAATGCCGGAGTGGGCGGTTGCCACGCTAAAGCGCCAAGGGAGCGAAAATCGTATATTTGGAGCAAATTATTCCAAAAATCATTCCATCCATGAAGACCCGCCTTATTTCACTTATCTTCCTGATGATCATGGTCTCAGGGTCGTCTTCTCTCTACAGTCAATCCTGCGAGACCTGGTTCCCCTTCAAGCAGGGCACCGTGATCGAAATGACGCATTATGATGGCAAGGACAAGGTCACGGGCACATCCCGGCAATCGGTCCTCTCGATCAATCAATCCGGTAACGGGTTTGAGGCGAGGATCAAGATCGAGAGCACCGGGGAGAAGAAGGATGAGCACTTTGAGTCAGAGTACACGGTGAAGTGCAGCGACGGAGTGCTGAAAGTGGAAATGAACCAGTACATCAGCCCGGAAATGATGGGCTCACTGGAAGGTATGGAGTTCGAGGTCACCGGAGATGAGCTGGAACTGCCCCAGCGGCTAAGCGTTGGCCAGACTCTGGACGATGGCGAGATCATCATGAAGGTGATGAACCAGGGCATGGCCATGATGACCATGTCGGTGAAAGTGTTCAATCGGCAGATCTCGGCCAGGGAAAATGTCACCACTCCCGCGGGCAGTTTCGATTGCTACAAGCTGACCTATGATGTGGAGTCGAAGGTGATGCTTAAGGTCAGCTCGAAAGGGGAGGAGTGGATTGCCGAAGGGACCGGGGTGGTGAAAACCGCCACCTATTCCAAGAGCGGCAAACTGACGTCCTACAGCCTCCTCACCGGCATTACCCGGCCCTAATCCACATTACCGGTGCTAAGCATACTCACAGACCATCCCTGGTGGCATGCAGTACTTTGCGTAGCTGCAGGGGCACTGTATGCTGCCTTGTTGTATTACCGGGACCGCACAGATTCATTTCTGCCGCTCACCCGATGGTTACTGGCCCTCGCCCGTTTTACTGCCGTCACTTTCATAGCCTTCCTTCTGCTGGCCCCCCTGGTGCGCATGCTTCGCACCAGCAAGGAGAAGCCCCTGATCGTGATGGCCATGGACAATTCCCTGTCGGTGATCCAGGGCGAAGACAGTTCGGCACTGACCGCAGCGTGGGAATCCCTGGCCCAGGAGCTGGCCGACGACTATGATGTCCGTCCTCTGCTGTTCGGGGACCAGGTGAATCCGGGCCTGCAGGCCGATTTTTCCGAAAAGTATACCGATGCCTCCCAATTGATGGAGGAGATTCGCACCCGCTTCACCAACCGCAACCTGGGGGCGGTCGTACTGGCCACTGATGGGCTCTTCAACCGCGGGCGCAATCCGGCCCATGATCCGGGGGCCGGGCAGTGGCCGGTGGTGGGGGTGGCCCTGGGTGACACCTCAGCCCAGAAGGATGTGCGAATCAGCCGCCTTTTCTATAACCGGATCACCTACCTGGGCAATGAGTTCCCGATGGAAGTGGTGGTGCAGGCCAGCGGTTATGCCGGAGAAACTTTGATGCTGCAGGTGCTGCAGGATGGGCGTGGCATACGGCAGGTGCCGGTTCGTGTTCCGACCCCTGACTTCAGCACTACACTCCAGCTCGTTTTTCCGGCAGATAAGCCTGGTATAACCACGCTGAACTTCAGCCTGGTGCCCCGGCCCGGTGAAGAAAACCGTCAGAACAATGTCCAGACTGCCTACATCGAGGTGCTGGACGCACGCCAGAAAGTCCTGATCTATGCCGCGGCACCCCATCCGGACCTTTCGGCCCTTCGGCAAGCCATAGAAGGGAACCAGAACTATGAAGTAGAGGTCCGCATGGCCCCTGCAGAGGTTGATGATCTTGATGGATTCAACCTCCTGATGCTGCATGGCTTGCCTTCGGTGAAGTACCCGGGCCGTGAGCTGCTCGACCAGGTCAGCCGTGAGGCTTTCCCTACACTTTTCCTGCTGAGCCAGAGCACGGATCTGCGGCTGTTCAATGCCCTGGATGCCGGGGTGGAGTTCAACGCCATCCGTAATGGTTGGAACGAGGCACAGCCCCTGGCCCAGGAACGTTTCGGCCTTTTTACGATTCCGCACAACCTCAGGGACCTGACGCGTGAGTGGCCCCCCCTGCGTGTGCCCTTCGCCGACATCAATCTCACCCGCTCAGCCTTTCCCCTGTTCAACCAGAAGCTGGGTTCCGTAAGTACCGATTATCCCCTGGTAGTCTTCAGTCAGGACCAGCAGCGAAAAAGTGGGGTGGTGCTGGGGGAAGGAATATGGCGATGGAGGATGCAGGAATACCTGCTCAGGGGCAGCCATGTCACCTTCGACCTGATGGTGAACAAGATGGTACAGTACCTCTCGGTCCGTGCTGACCGGAGCCGCTTCCGCGTAATGGCCGAATATGAGTACCCTGAAAATATCGCGGTGAACATCGGAGCAGAACTATACAACGAAGCCTTTGAGCTGGTCAACGAACCAGATGCCCGCATGGTAATCACCGATGCCGGGGGCAAGTCCTTCCCCTTTGCGTTCACCCGCAAGGGCATGGCCTATACCCTGGATGCCGGGGTACTGCCTCCCGGACCTTATTCCTATAATGCATCGGTGCAGCTGGGAGAGGAGGCCTTCCAGCGCAGTGGAAAATTCACGGTTACACCCGTGGTGGCCGAAATGATCAACACCCGCGCCGATCATTCCAGCCTGTATCGACTGGCCGGATTGAGCGGGGGAGAGGTGTTTGCCCGGCAGGAGATGGCCGAGGTTGCGGAGTGGATCCGTCAGAAGGAGAATATCCGGACCGTGGTGTATGAAAAGAAGACCTATGCGGAGCTTATCCACCTTAAATGGGTGTTCTTTGCCCTGCTGGCCCTGCTGACCCTTGAATGGTTCATCCGGCGTTGGTTGGGGTCATATTAGGCCCTGGACTTTACCTGAATTACCTCAGCGCTATGTTCTATTACCTGTCCAAGATCACGGGTTACCTGCTTTCACCGGCCCTCTGGCTGCTGCTGCTGCTCTTATGGCCGTTGGTGGCCCGCAAGCCGCTGGTAATGAAGCGGCGGGGCATTGCCGCGCTGGTCCTGGCCTATCTGCTGATGAATCCCTTTCTTGCCGATGAAGTGCTGCGAAGATGGGAGCTCCCGATGAACGAACTCGAGGAGCAGGATAAGGTGTACGAAGCGGCCGTGGTGTTGGGAGGGCATATGGTCAGTTGGGATAAGGCCCACCAGCGGTATATCTTCCGCGACCATACCGACCGCGTCCTGCAGGCGCATGCGCTGTACGCCCGGGGTCAGGTGAAGCGCATCATCCTTTCGGCCGGCCCTGGCCATCCCCTGCGCCAGCAGGAGCGGGAAGCCGCGTATCTTTCCGCCTACCTCCGGGAGGTCGGGGTAGCGGCTGAGGATATCCTCATCGACACCCTTTCGAGGAATACACGCGAAAATGCCGTGGAAACCAGCCGCATTCTCAAGGAAAACGGAATAGAAGGGGAGGTGCTGCTGGTTACTTCTGCCAGCCATATGCGCAGGGCGAGGGCCTGTTTCCAGGAGACCGGAATACCCTTTATTCCCTATGTAACGGATCAGCTTACCGGGGAACGCCGTCGCGATCCGGAGCATCTCCTGGTGCCTTCCCTCGACAGCCTGCTGAAATGGCGCATCCTGACACACGAAATAGTGGGGATGTTGGCCTACAGGCTGATGGGGTATGCCTGAGGAATCAACGGACGCTGCCAGGAGGTAGTTCCCAGATGCTGGGCGGCCGGGACTCGTCCCATCGATAGGGGACGGGGATGATTACTTCCCGGGGGTATTTCCAGAAGAGTATAAAGCCCAGGCCATAAGTATAGAGCCCGCCAATCGCTGTGATGAGCCTGAAGCTCCGCCTTATGCTGGCATTCCCGATCACCTGACCGTTGCGGCGGGCCTCCAGGTGTGTGCGCTCTGGAAACCCCGTGCGGGTGATACTGGCCGTACCCCGGCCCAGGTAGTAGCCGTCGGCATAGATCTCTGCATCCGGTGCCTCCGAAATGATCTGCGTGTATCCGCAGGAACTTAACCCAAGGACGATCAGCAGAAAGAGCAGCAAGACGGTAACCCTCATCGCCTTCCAAAATTAATGGTGGCATTGAGGAGAATGCCCGGGGCCAGCTGGTCATCCACTTCAAAGAAGGGGATCATTCCCCTGGCCCCAAGGCGAAGGTTGACATCGCTGTGACGGTTGATCAGGTAGCCCCCGCCAAAAAACAACATGAGGCCACCATTGCGGTGGTTATCGTACCAGTAGAGGTGGTTGTCGTCCTGGTACCAGGGGATGTTCATGCCACCCAGGCCCAGACCGCCCAACAGGAAGGGCGTAGCGTTCTCGTCATTAAGGGGATAAAGGGCATCAAGGCTGATGAAGTATACTTTCGGGTCTCCGGTGAAATAGGTTTCCCCCTTCATATCGAGAATGATATTGCGGCTGTCGTAGGTCGCCATAACCCCGAAACCGGCTGTGGTGAGATCCTCCACATGCTGGAAGAAAGGATATACCGCGCCAACGCTGAGCCCGAAGGAATAATGGGCCTTCTGCTGCTTCAGCTCACGGGAGTCGTATTCGGTGACCGTATAGATATCCCCGGCTTTAGCCGCTTTCTGGTCTGTACCCATGGCCCGGGCCACCTTCTGCAGTATAGGGTCAAGGTCGTCCGGGTTGTAGGCCCGCAGCACATCGCTCCATACGATGGAACCGCTGGTTACCTCGTACATGGCGAAGGAGACGATGAGCACTTCGCCCAGGCGGTTCATCTCCCCGGTCATCATATAGGCAGCTCCGGCGGCTTTGGCGTCAGCAATCAGGAGGCTTGCCTCGGGCAAGGCGCCCACCATTTCAGGCTGGAGTCCGAGTACCACGCTGTACCTGGCATTGGATTCCACATAGGATTTGAACAAGCGGGTCAGCGAAAGCTGATAATCCGGGTGCATGCCCATGATACCGAAGTAGGGCAGGTAGAGCCGAGGCTGGGCAATACAGCTCATCAGGCTGAGAGCCAGGACAACGAACAGGGTGGATATCCTTTTCATATCGGAAGATTGCTCCAACAAATGTAACAATACCTGTGCCAGGCTGGGGATAATTGCGACAGCACTGGATTGTTTTGCGTAATTTCGCTGCGGAACGCCCAGTATGTCACTGATCAAACGCTAAATACCATATACAGACGATGAAAACCGGAAAGAATACCGTGGTTACCCTGACCTATACCCTGCGCTTAGACAATGTAGAAGGGGAGATTGTTGAATTGGTTCAGAAGGAAAACCCGGCTGTGTTTCTGCTGGGTGCGGGGAACCTGCTGGACAAGTTTGAGCAGAACCTGGACGGTCTGGTTGTCGGCGACGCCTTCTCATTCGGCCTCACTTCAACGGAAGGCTATGGCATGGTAGAAGAGGATGCCATCGTTGAGATCCCTCTGCAGGCCTTTGAGGTAGACGGACAGCTCGATATGGAAATGCTGGAGCTGGGCAATATGCTCCCCATGCGCGACTCGGAAGGAAACCTCCTTCATGGTAAGGTAGCCGCAGTGGACGAGGAGTATGTGACCATGGACTTCAATCATCCCCTGGCAGGCAAGGACCTGCATTTCAGCGGGGAGATCCTGGAAGTGCGTGCAGCATCCGAGGAAGAAATGTCCCACCGCCATGTCCACGGGGCAGGCGGACACCACCACTGAGGCTGATCCGCAAAGCTTCTTTCATCGCCCGAGCAGGAAGACGGTATTGCGTTTGTCCGGCCCGGGCTTCTTTCCCTTCCATTCCGCGATGGTGAGCGTTTTTATGGACTCACCGGGCAACGTGAGGTCTGTGGCGATGCACAGCATCGTGGCAGGATGAACCGTAGTCAGGATGTCCTCCAGCATACGCCCATTGCGATAAGGCGTTTCGATGAAGATCTGCGTTGCCCCGGAGGCTTGTACCTCCTTCTCAAGTTTTTTAAGGTATGCCTTACGCTCCGCGGGTTTTACCGGAAGGTAACCATGGAAGTGAAATGACTGTCCGTTCAGCCCGGAGGCCATCAGGGCCAGCATCAGCGATGAGGGGCCGGTGAGGGGTGTTACGCGGATATTGAGGCGATGCGCTTCCTGCACCACACGATGGCCGGGGTCCGCAACACAAGGTAATCCAGCCTCCGACATTAAGCCGGTGTCCATCCCTTGCCGCAGGGGCGTCAGAAGTTCCGGGATCTCCTCATCCCGTGTATGCTCGTTGAGCAGCAAAAAAAGTTCGTCATCCAGTGGTCCCTCTACGCCTGCTTTCCGCAAAAATCGCCTGGCACTGCGCACATCCTCCACGATGAACCTACGCAGCCTTCTGATTATTTGAAGGTTGAGTTCAGGGAGCACGGATTGCACCTCATCCCCTCCCAGGGGAGATGGAAGGAGGTAAAGTATGGCAGGGAGGGGACTTTTCATGCCACGATCAGGGCTTGGACCAGGAGAAGCGGTCGAGGTCGACATTCCCTCCACTGAGTATCAATCCGGTACGGACACCCTGGAAGATCTCAGGGTATTGCAGCACGGCCCCCAGGGGCAAGGCTGCAGAAGGTTCGATCACCAGTTTCATGCGTTCCCATATCAACCGCATGGATTTCAGAATGTTTGCTTCGCTCACCGTTAGGATGCGTTCTACATGGTCACGGATGATGGGGAAGGTACGGCTTCCCAGGGAGGTCAGCAGGCCATCAGCTATCGTCCTGGGCCCAATGGAAGGGATAATATGACCGGCTTGCAGGGAACGGAATGCATCATCGGCCCCTTCGGGTTCGGCGGCCAGTGTCCTGCCCCCCGGGTTGAAATAGCGGTTTGAAAGTGCGGTACCGCTCAGCAGGCCACCGCCACCGACCGGGGGCATGATGATCTGGAGGCCGGGTACCTGTTCCAGCAACTCCATGGCTGCCGTAGCCTGCCCCGTGATTACCCGGTAATCGTTGTAGGGATGAATTTCGATGGCTCCTGTTTTCTTGCTGACTTCGAGCAAGGTAGACTCCCTTGCCTGAAGTGTTGGTTCACAGAAGGTAATCCGTCCCCCATAGGATTTTACCGCATCGACTTTAACTCGCGGTGCGTTGTCGGGCATCACGATGTAGGCGGGGATACCTCGCAACGCCGCGGCGCGGGCCAGGGCCTGGGCGTGGTTACCCGAAGAATGTGTACAAACGCCTGCCAGGGCCTCTTCCTGCAGACTGAAGACGGCATTTACGGCTCCCCTGGATTTAAAGGCGCCAACTTTCTGAAGGTTCTCACATTTGAAGAACAACTCACTGCCGCTTAAGGCATTGAGGTATGCGGAAGTGAACACTGGAGTGTGATTGATCCAGGGGCGTATCCGAAGGTGTGCCTCCAGGATGTCATCCTTCAGGGGGAGATGGTCCATGGACAGCTATTTGACTGTGGCCTGGTGGGCAATGCGCTCACACGCCTGTTCCATCAGTTTGAACACTTCTTCGCAGGCCCCGATGTCACGGTAATATGGATCGGGGACAGGAAGGTTGCGCCCAGGGTGGAGAATGTTCATCAGGTAATCGACCTTGGCTTTGTCCTTTTCGTTCCGGGCAAAGTACATCACATCGTTATGGTTGTTTCCGTCCATCACGTAGATGCGGTCGAAGCGGTCGAAGTCTTTGACAGAGAACAGCCTGGCCCGTTTGTCGCGGATATCGATTCCATGGGCTTCCGCGGTTTCGATGGCACGGTCATCGGGCGGGTCGTTGATATGATAGGATTCGAAACCGGCGCTGTCGACGCTGCCCTGAATTCCGCGTTCAGTGAACAATTTGCGAAGGATGCCGTGGGCCATGGGGGAACGGCAGATGTTACCCAGGCAAACGAAGAGCACGTTCATGGCTATTGGATTTATGGGAAAATTACGCATTCCTTGTCAGGAATGCAAGCCGGATCAGATCTTGATCTTCTTTTCGAGCTCTTCCACGTAGATCCTGAACTGCTTGTCGGTTTCGATAAGGTTGTTCACTGTACGGCAGGCATGGAGCACGGTAGCGTGGTCCTTGTTGCCGCAGTGCAGCCCTATGGTCGCCAGGGAGGCTTTGGTGTGCTTCTTTGAGAAATACATGGCCAGTTGGCGGGCCTGTACGATCTCCCGCTTGCGGGTCTTGGAGTTCATCTGGTCGATCGGCAGGCTGAAGTAATCGCACACCACCTTCTGAATATAGTCGATGGATATCTCGCGCGAGGTGTTCTTCACGAACTTGTCGATCATCTGCTTGGCCAGGTCGAGCGTGATCTCCTTCTTATTGAGCGACGACTGCGCCATGATGGAGATGAGCGCGCCTTCCAGTTCGCGGATATTGGTTGTGATGCAGTAGGCGAGGTATTCCACCACATCCTTCGGCATGGTAATGCCGTCATTGTATAGCTTCTTCTCCAGGATGGCGATCCGGGTCTCGATATCGGGCACCTGCAGGTCGGCGGCCAATCCCCATTTGAAGCGGGAGAGCAGGCGGGTCTCCATCCCCTTGAGCTCCACAGGCGCCTTGTCGGAAGTGATGACCAGTTGTTTGCCGTTCTGGTGCAAATGGTTGAAGATATGGAAGAAGACATTCTGGGTCTTTTCCTTACTGGCCAGGAACTGGATATCATCGATGATCAGCACGTCGATCATCTGATAAAAATGGACGAAGTCGTTCTGGGTGTTGTTACGCACCGACTCCACGAACTGCTGGATAAACTGTTCGGCGGCCAGGTAGAGCACGGTCTTGTCGGGGAAGTTCTCCTTGACCTGCAGACCGATGGCATGCGCCAGGTGGGTTTTACCCAGTCCGGTATTGCTATAGATGAACAGGGGGTTGAAGGCGGTCTTGCCCGGGTTGTTGGCCACGGCATATCCTGCCGACCGGGCCAGTCGGTTGCAGTCGCCTTCCACAAAGTTCTCGAAGGAATAGCTGTCGTTGAGCTGGGAGTGGATCTTGAGTTTTTTGAGGCCTGGGATGATGAAGGGGTTCGGGATTTCTTTGGAGTTACCCTTGTTCAGGTCAAGGGGCATGGAAACGGGATCGTTTTTTACGGAGCGCTTGTTGGACGTGGGCAGGTTGATGGTCAGCGGGTCTTCTCCGGCGAAGGCGCTGTCCATTACAATACTATACTCCAGGCGGCCGTCGGCCCCGAGTTCCTGGCGGATGGTCTTCTTCAGCAAATTGATATAGTGCTCCTCAAGCCATTCATAGAAAAACTGGCTGGGAACCTGAATCGTAAGTACATGATCCTCGATCTTGATTGGTTTGATGGGCTCGAACCAGGTCTTGAACTTCTGGTGGCTGATGTTGTCCTTTATGATATGCAGACACCGATCCCACACTCCAATAAAATCCTTATCCATCCGATAGAGCGTTATCCGTGTTAATTAAACAGCTACAATGCAGATCAACTGATCTTGCGGGGCCAGCCTGCCATCCACAGGCCAGGTGAGGCAGAGGAACTCATTGACAAATATCCAGGCAAAAAAGTGGAAAAAAAAGGTCTTCCATGCTTGACTTTCAAGAAAAATTGTCTTACACCTGAAAGCCACTGTGCCCTTGTTCTGCTTGTCTGTCAAGGCATTCCGCCTTACTGCCTTTTTGGGGACGATTTACCGGGCTGCCAGTGGGCTCGTATCGGCCTTCCTCCCTTCATGCTCCGGATCCAAGCGCCCCTTCCTTCCATGGGGGGCACGACCTACCCGACATGGTCTTCATTATTAAGCGCTTGACAACAGAGAAAATGCGGCAAAGCTGTGGACGAAAATTATACAATTTTATTCACCATTTCAATGCCTGGAACAGATATTCCTGAAAATTCTCTGATCTTCCCCATCTTCGTACCACTTATTTCCAGGATATGCTGATCAGCACGACAAAACGCAGGGTGATTTATGGGGAGACAGACAAGATGGGCTTCCTTTATTACGGCAATTACCCTGCCTATTACGAGGTTGGCCGCACGGAAGCCTTGCGAGAGCTGGGAACTTCGTATAAACACCTTGAGGATACCGGGATACAGATGCCGGTACGTAATCTGCAGGTGGAATACCTGGCTCCAGCCCGCTACGATGAGATGCTTACCATACGTACCATTATCAGGGAGATGCCGGGAGTCCGCATGCACTTCGAGTACGAGGTGGAGAATGAGGCAGGGTTCCTCCTGAACCGGGGAAGCACTGACCTGGTCTTCACCAGGGTGGCCGACAACCGTCCGGTACGCCCTCCGCAATGGTTCCTTAAGCTCTTCCTGCCCTATTTCGGGGAATAAACGAACTTATCCATGGTCTCCAGGCTGAAGCCAAAGAGGGATGCCGCTTTGGTCCTGACCTCTCCGGCCCGGGATTCCCTGATGCTCGCTGTCAGGCTGCATTGGACGGCAAAGTCTGTTGACTCGATCTCCAGTCCGCTTTCACGAACGAAGCGCATCACCTCATTCATCCTGGGGTATTCAAAAACGACAGCGAACCGCATGCGGATCTCCTTATCGCTCAAGGTTGCGGCATCCAACGCTTCGCGGGTGGCCGCACGATAGGCCTGGACCAGGCCGCCAACGCCCAGCTTCACGCCGCCGAAGTACCTCACTACGATCACCAGCAGATCGCTCAGCTCCATCGACATCATCTGGCCAAGGATGGGCCGGCCTGCGCTTCCTGAAGGCTCCCCGTCATCGTTCACGCGATAGGGCTCCCCATGGATCCCCAGCCTCCAGGCATAGCAGTGGTGGCGGGCATCATGGTAGGTGCGCCGGACCTCCTCAAGCAGGGGCTGCACCTCGCTTTCGGACCGTATCGGATAGGCCAGGGCGATGAAGCGGCTGCCCTTTTCTTTATACAGGCCCTCGCTGGGTTTGGCAATGCTGTGGTACCGGTCGGCGGATGAAGGTTCCATCAGCGGCAAAGTTAGGGAATAGGCATACGCAGGGCTTTTCTACCTTTGCGCAATTCATCCGCCCATGAACATTACAGGCCATACAGGGGAACTTGCCGCCCTGGCCACCGCCTTCTTCTGGACCTTTACCTCACTTGCCTTCGAGCAGGCCAGCCGCAGGGTGGGCTCACTGGCGGTAAACCTCTATCGCTTGCTTCTGGCCCTCCTTTTCTATTCCCTGTTGTCGCAGGGGATACGGTCGCAGGCCCTGCCCCTGGATGCCAGCCCGCAGGCATGGGCCTGGCTCAGTCTGTCGGGCCTGGTGGGCTTCGTCATCGGTGACTATTTCCTTTTCCGGGCTTTCGCCATTGTAGGTGCCCGCATCAGTATGCTGGTCATGGCTCTGGCACCTCCCATTGCTGCCCTTACCGGCTGGGCCATCCTGGGGGAGCACCTGCGGCCTTCCGGCCTGGCCGGGATGGTCATTACCCTTACAGGCATAGTGCTGGTGGTAATGGAAAGGGACAGAAGTACGCCCATTGCGGAAGGACAGTCGGCCCGGCTGGTCCATCACCCCCAAGGCCTGTTCTTCGCCTTTCTGGGGGCGGCAGGGCAGGGGGTGGGACTGGTGTTGAGCAAGCTCGGAATGGGTAGCTATGATGCCTTTGCTTCGAGCCAGATCCGCGTCATCGCCGGACTGGGAGGGTTTCTGCTACTGTTTTCCCTGCTGAAGCGATGGTCGAAGGCCCGGGCAGTATTGCATGACCCTCAGGCCCTGCGATTTATACTGATCGGCGCCTTTTTCGGGCCATTCCTCGGGGTGTCTTTTTCGCTCATCTCAATTCGCCACACAAGCACGGGAATCGCTTCCACCATCATGGCCATCGTTCCTGTCCTGATTATTCCCTTTGCCTGGCTGATCCTGCATGAAAGGATACGGTGGAGGGAAATGCTTGGCGCCGCTCTTGCGGTCGCCGGGGTTAGTGTGTTCTTCCTTTTCTGATCAGGGGAGGCCCCATAAAGGGCGCTCTCTGAGCACCGCCTCCCTATACCATCCTTCAGGGACCAGGCCCCATTCGGTAACTTTTTTATGCTGGACCGGGCTGTGCTGCCGGAACCAATCCATCAGGTGATACCTCAGGTCATGATCGGAAGTCCATATGACCCGTGATGCCAGGCTGTCGCGGGCGATGCCTGCTCCCATGGTAAGATGCCCGCCCCCTCCACTGCCCCGGTAGGAGTTAACGGCTACCCGGTAAACCGAATCAGCATGGAAGTCCTGGCCATTGCTCATGCCCAGGATTTGAACCCTGTCCCCGGGAGGGCCGCACAGGTCCAGGGTGTAGCGCAGCCCGGCAGCACTGGAGAAGTGGTAGAAGATCCCCTTGGTTTGAGGCTGCCCGTAACGGACGCGGATCCTGCCATCCGGCTCCCGCTCGTAGTCCAGCAACGCGTCTTCAGGAATCCGCATCATTGAGAACCAGCCCTTTACGGCGTGTTCCAGAAAGCCGTCGATCTCTTTCCCCTGGAGTTCCATCACATACAGGTAGTTCTCATAACGGTACAAGTCGAAGAGCATTCCCGTGGTCATGGGCCCGGGAAGAAGGCGGGAGCGGGTGGACAGGGGAGCGGTGAAGGAGATATCCGCTCCGCTGAGGTCCATCTGGGCCCGGTGAATAAGGTCGGTGAAGGGGCAGGGGCCAAACACCGCTTCAGCAGCGATCAGGGTCGTGTCTAACCAGCCCAGGGTATCCGCCACGAACTCCCTGATACTATGAATATCTGTTGAAAACCGGCTAAGGAAATCCGCATCTGGGGGATAGTCCGACAAGAGGACCAGGTTTCCCCGGATCTGCTTGGTGAGACTCCCTTGCACATCCTTGGTCAACACAATTTCTGCCAGGGCGACATCCCTGGCCCGGCTGGTGGTCCCTAGAATAAGGACGCTATCCCCTCCAGGTCCAGCCACCTTCATGTTCCATCCCTGATGGTCATGGCCGCAGAAGATTACATCGAAGCCCTTTACGCTGTGCGCTACCCAGGCGGCGGCATTTTCATGACCCGGTGCCTGAAAGCCCTGTTTCATCCAGCTGGTGTCGGCTCCACTGTGAAAAAGTCCGATGACCAGATCAGGGGATTCCCTAAGCTGGATAGTGTCCATCCATCTGCTGGCCTCTGAGGCCATGTCCTTGAATTCCATACCCTCCCATAAAACCGGGGGAAGCCACTCGGGAATGCTGGGCGTGACCAGACCGAGTATTGCTATCCGGATACCCTGGCGCTCCACGATATGATACGGACGGAACCAGGGTTGGTCCTTGCCTGTGTGCACTGCATTGGCCGCCATCCAGGGAATGCCCAGTTGGTCTCGGAAGCGGTCATATACCGCATGTCCGGCCTCTATGTCGTGGTTACCTACCGTGGCCGCATCGTACCCGAGGTAGTTCATCGCCCTGACAAACAGATGGGTGTCCTCTGCAGCCACGAAATTGGCATGATAGGAAGCCGGGTCCCCCTGGATCAGGTCCCCATTATCAAGCAATACGAGGTTTTCCCCGGCCTTACTTCTGAGTTGCTTCAGGAAGGTGCTCAAATGGGCCAGGCTGTATGGGAGGGAGCGACCCGTGCCCAGGTCATAGGGAAAGATGGCCCCATGGACATCGCTGCTGGCGGCTACCCATAGTCTGATGTCCTGGCCATGGCCTCTGATGCCACATAGCAGCATCCCGCACAGAACCAGCAGTATACAGATGCTATTCCTCATCCTTCTCTGAAGTGTCGTTCGCCCATTGGGGATAGGCCTCTTTAACCCCCTGGCGGGTGATTCCTGTGACCTCTTCTTCGGCATTGCCCAGGGGCTCCACATGAACCAGGATATCGAAGACCTGGTCGATCTGGCTGCGGATGGCATGTTCCACCTCACGGGCGATATGATGGGCTTCATCCACCCTAAGGCTGGGCTCCACTTCGATGTCAAGGGCGATAATATATCGTCCCCCGATTTGTCTTGTCCTGATCCTGTGCGGATTATGGGCATGTTCCACACTGTCTACAGCCTGGAATATCTTCAGGAAGACTTCAGGGTCATTGACTCCGTCCATCAGCTCAACGTTGGATTCCATGAAGATGCGAAAGGCGATGCGGATGATCCAGGCACCCACAAGCAGCGCAACGATGAGGTCGAGCAGGGGGGCCTGGAAGACCACGGTCAGGATGAGGCCGAGCAGCACTCCGACGGAGATGAGCACGTCCCCTTGCATATTGCGGGCATTGGCGATGAGCAGGTCGCTGTTGATCCGCCTGCCCAGTCGGGCCTGGTATGCGGCAAGCAAGAGCTTTCCGGCGATACTGACCCCGGTGGCCACCATGGCCAGGTTCCCGGGTACTTCATGTACCCCTGGATCAATGAGCCTGAGCAGGGCGGAGAGCATGAACTGGAAGCCGGCAAAGAAAAGCAGGAAGGAGAGTGCCTTGGTTGCGATATTCTCGGCCTTGCTGAATCCGTAGGGAAACTTGAGGGTAGCCGGACGGGCGATCAGCCGGGCGGTAAATAGGGTAAGAAAGAAGGAGGCGACATCGGCTGTGGAATCGATCCCGTCACCGACCACGGCATAGGATCCGGCATAGAATCCGGCAAATATCTTAAACGCGGCCAGGAAGGCATTTCCTCCGATTCCGATGAACGCAGCCTTAAGCAAGGTGGCGGACCTTTCCTTTCCTGACATTCCTTAGGATTTGGGTTTTTTGGGGAAGAAGGGGCCGGACATATTATAGTATGTGTCGATGGTGTCGTCACCCGCATGCAGTGAAGTCACTGACGCCTGCCCCAGGACAGGGGCCGGAAGGCCCTGCCCGAAATGCTTATTGCCCCTGATCACCCGGGCTTCATCCCATAGTCCCTGGGCAATGAACTGGGAGAGTATCTGCGCACCGCCTTCCACGATGAGACTTTGAATTTCCAGGGAATGCAGCAGATGGAGTACCTCGTTCACCATGGTGCTTCCACCCGCAATGCGGCGATATTCCAGATGCCCTTCGGTACCCTCACGAACACCGTTTATTACGATCACCCGCGCATCGCTTTGCATGGCTTTCATAGCTTTCCCCGCCTCCAGCCGCATGTCCAGCAATACCCTCACTGGGTTGCGTCCTGCATAGTGCCTGACATTCAGTTCAGGGTCATCGAATTGAAGTGTCCGGCTTCCAACCATCACCGCATCCTCTTCGCTTCTCCAGCGGTGGGTGATTACCCGGGTTGTGTTCCCGCTGATCCAGCCCTGTTCCCTCCGTCCCGGGCCCCGCTCCGCAGGGGCCATAAAGCCATCGTCGGTAACGGCCCATTTCAGGACCACATACGGCCTTCCCAGCCTATGGAAACTGAAGAACCTGCGGTTCAGCCAGTGGCACTCCGCGGCAAGGAGCCCACATTCAACCTGAACGCCTGCATCCTTCAGGCGCTGTATGCCCTTGCCCGCCACAACCGGGTAGGGATCTTCAGTGCCGATGACCACATGGGGTATGCCCAGGGCGATGATAAGATCGGCACAAGGTGGCGTTTTTCCGTGATGGGAGCAGGGTTCAAGGTTCACATAGAGTGTGGCCTCACGCAGCAATGACTTGTCGTGCACAGCCTCCACGGCAATCACTTCGGCATGGGAGCCGCCATAGCGGAAGTGGTAACCTTCACCAATGACGCGGTCATTATGAACCACCACACAGCCGACCAGGGGATTTGGGGCCACCCGGCCGAGACCCTTGGATGCCAGTTCGAGGCAGCGCCTCATATAGGTGGCGGGGTAGCTCATCAGGCAAATTTACCTTTTTTATACCTTCGTTCCATGGAGGACTTCCGGCCCCGTTTGCCCGAGTATCAAGGTTCCGTTGAATTTCAGGACCTGCGCACCCGGGTGACTAATGACCTTCTGCCCCTGCATTCTACTGAAGCGGCTGACACCCTTGCACGCCTCTTTATAGGCCATGCCAGCGGGGAGGACTGGTTGGGTCTCATCACACGAAGGCCCAGCTTCGGCCCGGATGTCGTGGCCAAGGTAGGGGAGATGGTACAACGGGCGCTGGGGCATGAGCCCTGGCAATATATCCTTGGCGAGGTGGATTTCGCCGGTCTTCAGCTGAAGGTATGTCCTGCCGTACTCATTCCCCGCCCGGAAACCGAGGAGATGGCATGCATGGCCAGGGATATCCTCAGGGAAAGGACTACCTGGCTGCCAGCCCCTCGTATCCTCGATGCTGCCACAGGTTCCGGCTGCCTGGCCCTGGCTATGAAACGGTGGTTTCCGGGAGCAAAGGTCACGGGTACCGACCTCAGTGAGGAAGCCCTGACGCTCGCAGGGGAGAATGCCCTGCGCAACGGTTTGGATGTCAAGTTTGTACATGCCGACCTATTGCGTCCGCCTCCTCCTGGGGTTCAGGGAAACCTTCATCTTATCCTCTCCAATCCTCCCTATGTCAGGTGGGAAGAACACCAGTTGATGCAGCCTAATGTGCTGGAATGGGAACCCCATAGCGCGCTCTTCGCTCCGGATGAGGACCCCCTGGCCTTCTACCGCTCTCTGGCACTATGGGGCAAACAGCTGCTGGTTCCCGGAGGAATGGTTCTGGCTGAACTCAACGAGGCCCTGGGAGATGAAACGGCCAGCATATTCACTGCTGCAGGTTATCTGAATGTTGGCCTGGCCAGGGATTTCCGGGGGCGCATACGTTTTCTGAAGGCCTCCCTTTTGTGCGGATGAAAGTTCATCTGTCGTTAACATTCCCCTCAGCTTAACGGAAACTTAACGCAGTGTTAATGTCCAATTTACATTGCAGGTGTTTTTTTGCAGTGCGTAATCAAACAAAATTAACATGCGCGTTGAAATGAAAAGCAAGAACATCCTAATTCTTCCCTTGATCGGCCTTAGCCTTAGCTTTGCCTTGGTATCCTGTAACGATGACGATCCTGTAGATAATGATCCAATCGTCACCGGTAACGTGATTGTGAACCAGAATATCACTTCCAACACTACCTGGACCAGCGATAAGGTATACCAGCTGGCGGGCAGGATCGCTGTTGTTAGCGGGGCAACCCTGACGATTGAGGCAGGTACTATTATTAAAGGTGAAGCGGGTACGGGTGCCAATGCTACAGCTCTGCTGATCGCCCGTGGCGGACGCCTGATTGCAGAAGGAACGGCCGATGCCCCCATCATTTTCACTTCGGTGGCGGATGAGATCTCCCCCGAAGACATCGCTGCCGGCAATTTCGGCTCACCTAACCTTGATCCCGATATCAACGGGCTGTGGGGCGGCCTTATCATCCTGGGCAAAGCCCGCATCAGCGCCTCCAATACCAGTGGTGACCTTACCGAAGTGCAGATCGAAGGTATCCCCACCTCAGACGCCAATGGCCTTTACGGTGGAAATGACGATGCCGACGATTCTGGCATAATTAAGTACATTTCCATCCGTCACGGTGGTTCCAACATAGGTTCCGGCAACGAAATCAACGGCCTCACCCTGGGTGGTGTAGGCTCGGGTACCGTGATCGAGAACGTGGAAGTGGTCTCCAATCAGGATGATGGCATCGAATGGTTTGGTGGTGCCGTCAATGTGAAAAACGTGGTGGTCTGGAATGTCGGTGACGATGCCATCGACACCGACCAGTCGTGGAGTGGCACCCTTGAGAACTTCGTTGTCGTGACCCCGGCCGGGCATTGCTTCGAGCTGGACGGCCCCGAAGGTTCCTACCAGGGTGGCCATACCATCAAGACCGGTACCATCGTGGCCTCCAATGAGGACCGCCAGTCGGAGGACCTGATCAACGTGGATGCCAACTCTATCGTTGACCTGCAGGGCCTTCACTTCACCGGCATTGCTGACGGCCAGAAGATCAACCGGGTTACCGCCGCAGGCGTGACCTTCACCAATATCACACTGGATGTTCCTGCCGACAGTCTGGCCAACCATGTGAACGGTGCCGTACCGGCAGGCGTTACTGCAGGGGGAAATCCTCAGGCTAACACCTCCGTTTTCAGCTGGACCTGGGCTGCCCAGGCCGGACAGCTGACCGGCCTTTGATCCCCGGACTGCATTCATCACTTCAACCATGCGATGAACCAGCGTTGAATAATCCAAGCAACAATGCATGGAACAGACGTGGAGAAAACCTCCACGTCTGTTTCCTGTTATAAGAATCACCCATTTATGCGCAAATTATCAATTATTGCCCTGCTCCTTTTCAGCACCCTGGCTATGGCCCAGCGGGGCACCATACGCGGCTCCGTGTTCGATGACGGCACCGGGGAATCCCTGGTCGGGGTATCCATCCTGATCAAGGGAACGCTGAGGGGCTGTATTACCGACCTCGACGGAAAATTCTCCCTGGACATTGAGCCCGGCACCTATGACCTGCAGATCTCGTATATCTCCTACCAGACCATCACCATCGAAGACCTCCAGGTGAAAGCCGGGGAAGTGAAGCTCCTGAATGATATGCGGTTGAAGGAAAGCAGCCTCGAGTTGGGGGAAGTGGTAGTGAAGGCGGAGATGGTCCGCACTACCGAAGCCGCGGTCAATACCCTGAAAATGAAATCGGCGGTGATCATGGACGGCATTTCTTCTGCCCGCATGCAGCTCACCGGGGACGGCACCGCAGTGGAGGCTGCCAAACGCGTGACCGGGGTTTCCATTGAAGGAGGGAAGTATGTTTACGTCCGGGGATTGGGTGACCGCTATTCCAAGACCACCCTTAACCAGGTGGACATTCCCGGCCTTGACCCCGACAAGAACAGCCTCCAGATGGACATCTTTCCTACCAACCTGATCGATAACATCATGGTCCATAAAAGCTTCACGGCAGACATGCCAGCCGATTTCACGGGCGGGATCATGAATGTGGAGACCAAGGATTTCCCCGACAAGCGGATGATGAGCGTTTCCTTCAGTGCAGGCTTCAACCCGGACATGCACCTGAATTCCGATTTCCTGGGCTATGAGGGTGGGGCCACGGATTTCCTCGGTTTTGATGATGGAACCAGGGCCTTGCCGGAGGGTGCCGATCAATCCAGTATCCCGACACCCATCAGTGGGGCCGGCAAACAGGAGGTGTCCGACTTCATCCGCAGTTTCAGCAACACCCTGGAGGCCCGGAGGGAGAAGAGCCTGGTGGACTACAGTCTCGGGTTTTCCTATGGCGATCAGAAGAAACTGAAGAACAGGGCCGAAGGAGAGAAGGGCGCCAGCCTGGGTTATATCGTTTCGCTCTCCTATAAATCGGATTACAAGTATTATAGTCAGGTGGAGAACAGCGAGTACCAGCGCTCCATCGACCCCGGCACCTATGCCATGCGCTATGCCACGCTGCAGCAGGGCGAGATTGGCGAGCACAACGTTCTGGGTGGTTTGTTGGCCGGTGTGGCCTACAAGAATCAATATACAAAGCTCAGGCTCACGGCTTTGCTGCTGCAGAACGGAGAGAGCAGGGCAGCCCGCTTCACTATCCTCAATGACGGTGAAGCCGTAGGGCAATCCGGCTATTCGGCCTTCTCGCACAACCTGGAATACAACCAACGTTCCCTGCGTAATATCCTGCTGCAGGGTACCCATCTGCTGAACGAAGGCCAATGGGAGATCGATTGGCGCATTTCGCCCACGTTCTCGGTATCTGACGATCCCGATATCCGCAAGACGGCTTTTACCCAAACGAGCTCAGGAACTTACGCATTCAGCGCCGGGGCAGGGGGGAACCCCACCCGCATCTGGCGCTACCTGGATGAAGTAAACATCAGTTCCAAGATTGACCTCACGCGCAAGTACGACTTCCTGGGCAATGCGGCCCGTCTGCGCTTCGGTGCCAGTCACACCTATAAGCAAAGGGATTACGAAATCCTTTTCTTCGATGTTCAGTTCTGGGGAGGGACCCAATCATGGCCTGACCCAGACCCGGCCCTGGTGCTGGATGAGGAAAACCTCTACCCGAACAAGCCCAATAGCATCTATTACCAGTCCGGAAACAGCGATCCCAACCCCAACGCCTACGCTTCCAGCGTGAATAACACGGCACTCTACGTCTCCAATGAGTTCACCCCCTTCCGGGACCTCAAAACGATCCTCGGGCTCAGGGTCGAGAACTATGTGCAGCGGCATACTGGCCGTGATCAGCAGTATGCGAGCGGGGATGAAGTGAACGGTAAGAACCTGGAAAACGAGAAGGTACTGGAGTCCCTGGACCTGTTCCCTTCGGTCAACTTCATTTACAGCCTGACCGAGAAACAAAACCTTAGGCTGACCTGGTCCAGGACTATCGCCCGGCCCTCTTTCAAGGAACTGTCCTTTGCCCAAATCCTCGACCCTATATCGAACAGGATCTTCAACGGGAGTTTATTTACCTATGGTGACTGGGATGGAAAGCTCAGCGAGACCCGCATCAGCAACCTCGACCTGCGTTGGGAGCTGTTCATGAATAACGGACAGATCATTTCACTCAGCGGCTTCTACAAAAGTTTCAGCGATCCGATAGAACTGGTGCGTATCCCGGAGCAGCAGACCAGCACCGAGTACCAACCCAGGAACATGGGTGACGGCCAGTTGTACGGTTTGGAATTCGAGTTCAAGAAGGACCTGGATTTCCTGGCTCCATCCTGGAAAAACCTGAGCCTCAATGCTAACTATACCCTGGTTCGTTCGTCCATCGACATGACGGATTCAGAGTTCAACTCTCGCACGGCCTTTCAGAAGAGCGGGGAATCCATCGACCGCAGCCGCGAAATGGCCGGACAATCGCCCTATGTCGTGAACGCCGGGATCACCTATGGAAATTATAAGCATGGCCTCGACGCCGGGCTGTTCTACAATGTCAAGGGCAGCACCCTGACCATTGTAGGCGGCGGGCTTTTCCCGGATATCTATATCGAGCCGTTCCGCAGCCTGAACTTCAGCATCAGCAAGAAGTTCGGAAAGGAGCGAAAGGCCAGTCTCGATCTTAAAATGGCCAACCTGCTCGACGAGGAGGTGCGCAGCGTTTACCGCGCCTACGAGACGGAGGATATGAACTACAGCCTGATAAACCCGGGACGCTCCTTCAGCCTGGGGTTCAGCCTGCGGATCTGAGTTAATATTGCTTAATGTTCACGAAGGGCTGAATATCCAATGTACCTTTAATCACTATCAAAAGAACACTTCATGAGAACAAGGGCCTTCATAATAACGGTGTTCCTGCTGACCAGCCTGGGCTCACTCTTTGCGCAGCAACTGGAATACAGGGATGGGTATTATTTCAAGGACGGCATGCTGTATACCGGCACCCACACCGAATACTACGAGAACGGCAATCCCCGGGTCATCCGCAACATCAAGGATGGTTCTGAGCATGGCAAGGTCATCCTGTTCCATTCCAATGGCCAGAAGAACGAGGAACGCAACTACTCCATGGGCCGGAAGGAGGGGACATGGATCAGCTGGTCTGAGGATGGGGTGAAGATTGCTGAAGCTTCATACAAGGACGACCAGAAGCACGGCAATTGGTATGTATGGGATCATAACGGGGTCAAGCGTTATGAAATGAACTATCTGGAAGGGCGCAAGGCAGGAACCTGGTATATGTGGAACGAGCAGGGTGAACTCGTGAACAAAAGGGAGTATTAGTTTCATTAACAAGCTTGATTCCTGAGGCCGGACCAGAGGTTCCGGCCTCTCTTGTTTCCATACTTTTCTATTTTTGCGGCCTAATCCGGGGAAAGGCAGCAACCCAGTTGTTGATCCCTGCTCTCAATTGCACATGACATGAGCCGCTTGCCTCTTGCCCTGTTTTGTTCCCTTTTCCTTATCGCTGTGGCCCTGACAGCCCAGGATAGTTTGAATGCCCAGCGCCCGCCCATGGGGATCGACATCAGCGGTCAATGGTTTGTGGCATATCAAAACGTGGAGGAAGAGGGGCAGCATTCCAATCAGTTCTTCCTTCGAAGAGGGTATGTAACCTTTGGCAAGAAGTTCAATGACCTGATATCCGTCCGTTTTACACAGGACATCATCACTGACCGGGAAGGCAGCGATGCGGGCAATATAGAGATGCGCCTCAAATATCTTTATATCCGATTGAAAACTAAGGGTATGCCTGGTTTAGGACAGGCTTATCTGGATTTCGGCATGGTATCCCGGCCCTGGCTGGATTTTGAGGAGAAGATCAACCGCTACCGCCTGCAGGGAACGATGTATGCCGAGCGCGTGGGCATTATGAACTCGGCCGACTTCGGGCTCACCTTCGTGACCCTGCTCGGAGGAAAACTTGACGAGTCATATGTAAAATCCGTCAACGATGCCTTTCCAGGAAAATACGGGAGCGTGTCGCTCGGAGTATACAATGGTGGAGGCTATTACGCCCTGGAGAAGAACAACGGCAAGACCCTTGAAGGCCGGTTAAGCCTGAGACCACTGCCGGTTCAACTTCCAGGTCTTCAGCTTACTTATTCCCTTGCCCTCGGAGAGGGAAACATACCTGAAGGCCCGGATTGGCGCCTTCACCTGGCTTCGCTTTCCTATGCCGTTCCGGCCTTCCGATCGATGATACAGTATGTGGATGGGACTGGCAACTCCTTCGGCTCACTGGTTGACGAGAACATGCTGCCGCGCCCATTGCGAGGCTACTCGCTCTTCGGAGAGTACACCTTTGCCCGGCATTTCAGCCTGATCGGCCGCTATGACCTGTTCAGTGCCAGGTCAGGGGATACCTGGGAAGATGGCCGACGCACCATAGCGGGGTTTTGCTACCACTTTCTCCACGGACAGAAGGTCCTGATCAATGCCGATGTGTACGACCCGGAAGGGCACAGGGAAACGGTGGTGGAGCTGGTGGCCGAGATCAGGTTTTAAACAGAAACAGCGCCGCCAGGGCGCTGTCTATCCATTGGATGTAGAGGAGTAGTGTTTACTTGGTGGCGACCAGCCGGATATCGAGGGAGTTCTCGTCACCCGCTTTTACCGGGATGCTTTCCAGCAGGCTTTTCTCATAGGAGATGTAGGAAACGATCAGGTTGTAGGAACCCGGGGCCAGGCCCTGGATCTCGAACTTCCCGTCGAAATCGGTATAAAAGTGCTGATCGGTCCCTTCAATGGTGATCTCTACGCCGCCCAGGGCTTCTCCGGAAAGGCGGTCGAGCACGTAGCCGTTCAGGGCCGCGGTACCGGCAGGTGCAGAAGTTCCGGTAGGATTGGCGCCTGCCATAAGGCTGAGGCTGAACACAAAACTGAAGAGAAGGATACTGATGCTTTTCATGGTATGCAGTTTACTGAAGCAAAACTACAACCATCGGACAGGCCTGGTGTTAAGCCAGTATTATCAGTATATTAAGAAATTGTTAAGCCGCAAGGGGGCCTCAGGACCTTAGCGCCTGATGCAGGTCCCGCATAGACTTCAGGATATTCACCGTGTAGAGCAGCAGGTTCTTGGACTCGGAGAGCAGGTCGAGATAGATCACGCTGCCTTTCGTTGTTGCCTTGTCCTCTTTGATCCGCTTAACCTGCTTCTTCCTCAGGCCCTGGATTTCCTGGAGCAGGGCTCCCTGCCGTTCGATCAGGGCAGACACTTCCTCGTATTCGCCCTTGAGCATGCAGCTCTTGATCCGGTCTATCAGGATCCTGACATCCTTGTGCAGGTGAGTCAGCTCAACCGCTTGCTCATCGCTCAGTCCCTTGTGGTTATTGCTGATATGCTGGTATACCGGCTCGATCATGAAGTTCGCACTATGCGTCACCTCGCGCAGGTAGTCCACCACCTGGACATAATAGGGGCCGGCATCCAGGGCATTTTCCCTCAGCCCGAGAATGGCCTGGCTGATCCCATTCTTCAGCAACTTCGACTCCTGGTTGATTTCTTGCACTGTCTTTCTCGCCCGCTTGAGGTCTTTGAGTTTCTCGTCCCTGAAGCCCTCAATCATGAAGGATAGGGCATCCGCGGTCTGTTCCAGGATATCGTTCACCTTGCTCACGAAGGTATGGACCATGCTGTCCGGGTCGTCGGACATAAGGCTCAGGCTGTCTTCCTCCTTCCTGCGGTCGTTTTCCCTGCGCTTGTGTATGGCATGGGTGCGTATCACGAAGAAAACAGCCGCAAGGACGAGTAGTCCCAGGGCGATCATGCCACCCCAGTATATCATGGTGGCCATGAGGAAGGAAGCTCCAAAGGCGATGAGCGCTGTGAGGAACCAGCCCCCGATCACTGCCATCACCCCTGAGATCCGGTATACCGCGCTCTCCCTTCCCCAGGCCTTGTCGGCAAGGGAAGTGCCCATGGCCACCATAAAGGTAACATAGGTAGTAGAGAGGGGTAACTTGAGCGAAGTACCAAAGGCAATGAGCACACTGGCTACCACCAAATTGATGGAAGCCCGGATCATGTCGAAGGAAAGGCCCTCTTCCTTTTCCCGTCTGACCACCTCTTCACTGCGCTCAAACTGGCGTGCGAGGAAACTGCGGGCTCCTTTTGGGATCGCCATGGAGATGCTGTTCGAGGCACCCACCGCTACACGGACAAGGAAGCGGGAGGAGGGCGAGGACTGAAAACGTTCCACCCCGCTGTCCTGTCGGGCCAGGCTCAATGTAGTATCCACTACGGTCCGGGCTTTCTTGGAGGTCCATAGGGTGACTACCATGACCAGGCCGGCGGCCAGCAGGAACCAGCTGTTGGTATCCACCGGCTCCTTCAGTACACCCATCATAAAGCCATCGGGAGTAGCCCCGGGGGTAGCCATATAAGCCTTGAACGATTCATATCCGGCCATGGGTACCCCTATAAAGTTCACCAGGTCGTTGCCGGCAAAGGCCAGGGCCAGGCCGAAGGTGCCCAGAAGTACCACGAACCTCAGGATATTGAAGCGGAACAGCCAGTTGAGCAGCTGTAGGAGAACGGTAAACCCGGCGAATGTGATGGCAAGTACCAGCATAGCATGCTCCTCTATCCACAGGGTCGTTTCTTCCGGGATGATCGAGGATCCTTTGGCGCCCTTAATCAGCATGAAATAGGTAATCATGGCTACCGCAAATCCGCCGAAAATTCCTCCGAAATATTTGACGCGCCGCTGATAATTGAAGGAAAACAGGATGCGGGCGATATATTGTATGAGTGCCCCGAACGTAAAGGCTACCGCGACTGAAACCAGAATGCCCGATATGATGGCCAATGCCTTGTCAGAATTGATGTAAAGCCCCAGATCGCCAATGCTTTGGCCTTCAATTGAAGCAATTTTGTAGACCGCAACCGCTACCGCGGAGCCCAACAGTTCGAATACGAGGGAAACCGTAGTGGAGGTAGGAAAACCATAGGTGTTGAAGAGATCAAGCAGCACCACATCGGTAATCATGACCGCAAGAAAAATGATCATGATCTCCGAGAAAGCAAACTGGTCCGGGTGAAAGATTCCCTTCCTGGCCACCTCCATCATCCCATCGGAGAAGGTTGCCCCAACAAACACACCGAGCGCTGCCACGATCATCACAGTGCGGTACTTCGCCGCCTTGGCGCCAATGGCCGAGTTCAGGAAGTTCACCGCGTCGTTGCTCACGCCCACGATCAGGTCGGAGATGGCCAGTGCGAAGAGCACGATAACCATGATGAGGTAGAGGTTTTCCATAGCGGGTTATTGTGGTGCAAACTTAGGGAATGCTCAGGGATTGGCCTTGGCCGGACAGGGTCACAGGCTATCCCGTATATTAAGTTATTGTTAAGTTTTCTTAGAATGCTTCGGGTGCACATCAGCCACCTGTTGTTGCGCCCAGGCCTTGACCAGTTCGTCCAGTTGACCGGATATCCGTTGCAATGCCAGGAGTATGTCACGGTATATTTCCAGGGATCCTGAAGGAAGATGGTCCGCTGTGGCCTTCAGGCCTTGAAGCTCTTGCAGGAACTTATGCGCGAGGGTTTCTGACAAGAGTACTCTTTCCTGGGCCTGATGCGCCTGGCCCTTTTCAGAGAAGGCGGTATGCTTGGTAATGGCATGGCTCACCTCTGTCAGGGCCTCAAACACCGCATTGAGGTTATCCCTCAGATCCTGGGTGAACCAGATGCGGGAAGCCCGCTTTCCCTCAAGGATGACTTCTACTTCCACACACAGGCGTGCAATAGCCCGGTGCCTGGCCGCGATCCATCCGTAAACGGAAATCCAGCGCGAAGCTTCAGGGCTCAGCTCTTCGGCCGAGAGTGCGGTCAGCAGGTGCTTCATTCTCCGCTCCAGGCTTTCCATGCGATCGTACTTCTCCTGCAGCTTATGGATCAGCTGTATCGAACGAAGTTCATCCTTTTCCCTGAACAGGGCGGCAGTTTGCCTGACCATCCGGAACGAGAGTTGTCCCATCCGATGTATGCCCTGCCTGGCCTCCAGCATGCTAAGCTCAGGGAAAGAAACCAGCCCGGTATTCACGGCCGGGCTAAGAGGAGTGGCAGTGCCCTGGCCTTCCCTTACAAGCTTTCGTGTCAGCCTCGAGAGGTGCGGGATGAAAAAGGATAAAAGTAAAACGTTGATCAGGTTGAACAGGGAGTGGAATGCAGCCAGGGCCATGGGCAGCAGATCCCTGCCTTCTACCGCCAACCCCGCTTGGTCGATGAGGACCATATGCCCGGCGACGCCGCTGAAGAGGCGGTCCAGTCCCACAAGGAACCAGGGAAGGATGGGGAGCATCCAGGTCACCCCAATGAGGTTGATGAGAAAATGGGCTCGGGCCGCCCGCTTGGCCTGGGTATTGGCCACAGTAGCGGCAAGGTTGGCCGTAAGGGTCGTGCCGATGTTTTCCCCCAGTACCATGGCTGCGGCATGCTCAAGGGAGATGATGCCTGAAAAGGCAAGCACGGTAGTCAGGGTTATGGTGGCACTGGATGACTGCACTATGGCGGTAATGATCACGCCCATGCCAACGAAATACAGGTTGGTAAGGAAACCAGTCGAACCAAAGGCACTGAGAAATGCATAGCGCGTCTGTGGGTCTTCCACCAAGGGAAAGATATCCTTCATGAACCCAAGGCCGGTGAACAGGAGCGAAAACCCCAGGACGAACTCTCCCCAGGAGCGCCAACGGCTGCGCGATGAGAACAGGAAGGGGAGGCTGATCCCGATCAGGGGCAGGGCAATCGCCTTAATGCTGAATGCGAAGCCAAAGATGGAGACCAGCCAGGCGGTGACCGTGGTTCCGATATTGGCCCCCATGATCATGGCAATGCTGCCTTTCACACTAAGCAGCCCGGCATTCACGAAGCTCACGATCATCACCGTAATAGCCGAAGAAGACTGCACAATTCCTGTGACGGTGAACCCGGCCAGGATGCCGTAGTAGCGGTTGGCCGTCATGGCCGAAAGGATACCCCGTAACTGCTGGCCGGCAAGTTTCTGCAACGACTCGCTCATCAGCTTCATGCCGTATAGAAAAACGCCCAGGGCCCCCAGGAGGGTAAGGATACGGATGCCGATCTCGAAGTAACTCATTCCGGGTTCAGCGATTACTGCATGTGGTAAAACTCTCCCTGCAGGCCGGAGAGTTCGTAAAGTTAAGGAAACTTGGGTCAGCGTCCCAACTTACCTGAGAATAGCCGAAACGGTGATGAACCCGATGTAGGCTGCTACCATCGCAGCACCCTCCCAGCGGGTGACCGTTCGGAAATGCCGGCCGAGGATCACCAGAAGGAACAACAGGATATAGGCGGCCATCATCACCAGGGTGTCCGACATCTGGGCAGTGTCGTAGGGCAAGGGGTGTATGGTGGCGCTGGTACCCAGGATGAAAAATATATTGTAGATGTTGGACCCGATGGCATTGCCAATGGCTATCTCCGGCTTGTTCCGGTATGCGGCCATCGCCGAAGTTACCAGCTCCGGCAGCGAGGTGCCCGCGGCCACAATCGTCAGGCCGATCATGGCCTGGCTCATCCCCAGCAATAACCCGATGGCTGAAGCCCCGTTTACGACCCAACGGCCGCCCAATACCAGCAGGCCCAGCCCGCCCATAAAGAAGAGCACGCTTTTCCATACCGGAAAAACCTGGGCAGGAACATCGTGATCGGGTTGAATCTCCCCTTTACGTGCCAGGTCAAAGGAATATACAAGAAAGATAAGAAAGAAAGCCAGCAATACCAGCCCATCCGTACGACCCAGGGTGTTGGGCCCCTGACCGTCAAGCACCAGGTCCAGCGAGAGCACCAGCAGTATTATCGCCGACAGCAGGCTGAAGGGGATTTCTTTCCATACGGTCGATGCGAGAACCGGTACCGGACGGATCATAGCTGCTATGCCAATGATAATAAATATGTTGAAGATATTGCTCCCCACAACATTGGCAATGGCCAGCTCAGGGGCCTGCCTGATGCTGGCCGTCACGCTCACCACCAGCTCAGGGGTCGATGTTCCAAATGCAACAATGGTGAGGCCAATGACCAGCTCGCTGATGCTCAGCTTGCGGGCCATGCTCGAAGCTCCCTTCACCAACCAGTCGGCGCCCAGGATGAGCAATCCGAAACCAAGGAGGAATAGCAAGTATGTCATAAGTTATGTTGTGCCGTTTCTTGCTCCGAAGATGGCTGTGCCGATGCGCACCAGGGTGCTCCCTTCTTCGATGGCCACCAGCATATCATCGCTCATGCCCATCGATAGCTCCCGGAACTCAGGAAAGCTGATGAAGTATTTATTTCTCAGTCCGTTGAATGATGTACGTAGCATACCGAACTCCCGTCTGAGCTGTTGAATGTCATCCGTGAAAGTGGCCATGCCCATAACACCATGGACACGTATATTGTTCATCATCCGGAACGCGCCACTATCGATCAGCCCTTCTGCCTCACCAAGGTCAAGCCCGAACTTGGTCTCCTCTTCAGCGATGTGGAACTGAAGCAGACAGGGGATGATGCGCCCTGCCTTATGGGCTTCATCATCAACTTCCTGCAGCAGACGCAGGCTGTCAATACTGTGGATCAGGCTGACCCAGGGAATGATGGACCTTACCTTGTTGCGCTGGAGATGCCCGATGAAATGCCATTCGATGTCGGCCGGCAGCAGGGGAGCTTTGCTCAGCAGTTCCTGGGCCTTGTTCTCCCCGAAGATACGCTGCCCCGCTTCGTAGGCCTCCTGTATGGCCTGGATGGATTGGTTTTTACTGACGGCCACCAGGCGCACTCCCTCTGGGAGCTGCCGCCGGATGGAATCCAGCCGGGATGCGATGCTCATGGCGATACGATCAAGTATAGGGGCAAACTTAATTCATTTTGCCCACAGATGCCGGGCAAGGTCTGCAGCTCTCCCCCTTACTGCATACGCAGCAAAAGAAGGACAGGAGCTCAGGCTCCGGGGTTTTCGATCACCATGGCCGAAGCGCCCCCACCTCCATTGCAGAGTCCCGCGGCGCCATAGCGTGCGCCCTTCTGATGTAAGATATGCACCAGGCTCACCAGGATACGCGCCCCGGTGGAACCCAGGGGATGTCCCAGGGAAACACCAGAGCCATGGATGTTCACCACGGAAGGGTCGAGTCCCATCTCCCGCATCACAGCAATGGAAACAACTGCAAAGGCTTCGTTTACTTCATAATACGCAATGTCTTCCTTACGCAGGCCAGCCTTTTGAATAGCGAGGGGCACGGCGATGGCAGGGGCCGTGGTAAACCAGGCAGGGGCCTGGGCAGCATCGGCATATCCGCGGATAATCGCCAGAGGTTTCAGTCCCAGCGACTCCGCCTTCTCCCGGCTCATGAGGACCAGGGCGGCTGCCCCGTCGTTGATGGTAGAGGCATTGGCCGCGGTGATCGTACCATCCTTGATGAATACAGGCTTGAGTGAGGGGATCTTCTCAAAACTGACTTTGGTGTACTCTTCGTCCCGGTCTACCACTACGGTTTCCCCTTTTCGGCCGGGGACCTCCACCGGGATGATCTCGGAAGTAAAATACCCGGCGTCCCAGGCAGCCTGGGAACGCTGGTAAGAAGCGATAGCCAGGGCGTCCTGCTCCTCCCGCGTAATGCCCATCTCCCGGGCGGTGTCCTCTGCGGCATTCCCCATATGATAGTCGTTGTACACATCCCACAGACCATCCTTGATCATTCCGTCCACAACCTTGTCATGCCCCAGCTTCATCCCATTGCGCATACCCGGCAGATAGTGGGGTACGTTTGACATGCTCTCCATACCTCCGGCCACTACCACTTCGTTGTCGCCGGCCAGAATGGTCTGCGCTGCGAGGATTACGGATTTCAGTCCGGAAGAGCACACCTTGTTCACCGTAGTGCAGGGCACCGACTCGGGAAGGCCTGCAAAAAGGGCAGCCTGCCGGGCAGGGGCCTGTCCAAGGTTGGCAGACAGCACATTACCCATATACACCTCATCTACAAGTTTAGGTTCTATACCTGCTCTTTCCAGGGCTGCGCGGATAGCCACGGCTCCCAGTCGGGTGGCGCTGAGGGAGGAAAGACTGCCCCCAAAACTTCCGATAGGGGTACGTACGGCCGACAGGATGTATACTTCTTTGTTCATGGGGTGAGATTTTTATCAAAGATAACAAAGACCCTACATATTTCAATACATGCTAATGCTGAACCTGAGGATGTGAAAAATGTGGAATAGCCCCTGGCTGGCCGTGGCAGAGATTCATGAGAGGGACATCACCGACATAAAAAAGGCCCCTGTTCCTTCAGGAGCCTTGAATGGTACACGCCTGGGAAGATTATATCAGCTCGTGGACCACCAGTCCCGAACGCAGCTTGGGTTCGAACCAGGTGGTCTTGGGAGGCATGATGTTGCCGGTGTCAGCGATGTCGATGAGTTGGTTCATGGATACGGGATACAGTGCGAAGGCTGCTTTCATCTCCCCGCTGTCCACGCGCTTTTTCAGCTCCCCGAGGCCACGGATACCGCCCACGAAGTCAATCCGTTTGGAGGTACGCAGGTTGCCCAGTTCCAGCAACTTATCGAAAACCTGCTGACTAAGGATGGTCACATCCAGCACCCCGATCGGGTCTGCGTCATCGAAGGTTCCTGGTCGGGCGCTAAGACTGTACCAACGACCCTCAAGGTAGAGGGAGAAGTTGTGCAGGCAGCAGGGCTTGTATATCTCCGTTCCCTTGTCCTCCACCACAAAGCCCTCCTGCAGGCGCTGCAGGAAAGCAGGGGCATCCATGCCGTTGAGGTCGGTAACTACCCGGTTGTAGTCGATGATGGTGAGCTGATCGTCGGGGAAGTGCACGGCAAGGAAGAAATTGAATTCTTCTTCACCGGTATAGTCTGGATGTTGCTCGCGTTTCTCTTTGCCAACCAGGGCGGCCGCGGCAGTGCGGTGGTGGCCGTCGGCCACATAGGTGAAGGGTATGGCCGAGAACAGTTCAATGATGCGGGCATTCACTGCCTGGTCCCTGATCACCCAGAAATGGTGGCCCACACCGTCATCGGCCACAAAATCGTATTCAGGTTTCTGCCTGCGGGTGATATCCAGAACGATGGCATCGATCTCGGGCACTGCGGGGTAGCTGAAGAACACCGGCTCCATGTTGGCATTGTTGATGCGTACATGCTTCATGCGGTCTTCTTCCTTGTCAGGACGGGTGAGCTCATGCTTGCGGATGATGCCGTCGAGATAGTCGTCAACCGAGGCGCAGCCCACGATGCCGTACTGGGTCTTTCCGAACATCGTCTGGGCATAGATGTAGAGATAGGCTTCCGGATCCTGCTGCAGCCATCCCTGGTGCTTGAAGAATCCAAAGTTCTCGGCCGCTTTTTGGTATACCGATGCATCGTGCACATCAATAGCGGGGTCCATGTCGATCTCGGGCTTGATGATATGCAGCAGGGAGTAGGGGTTACCTTCGGCTTCCTGCCGTGCTTCGTCGGAGTTGAGTACATCATAGGGCCTGGAGGCCACCTGGGCGGCCAGATGGGCCGGTGGGCGCCAGCCCCTGAACATTCTGAGTATTGCCATGCTGGAGTAGAATAAGGTTAATTAATGTGGATCATCGGTTGAAACGGTCGTCGGCATTACTGCCGAAATCATCCTCATCCTCTTCATCGTTGCCTGAGCCGGCCCTTACCAGGGACCCGATCAGGGCGCCGATCATCTTGGTCAGTTCCATCAGCTCGTTGCGGCTGTCCGCCTCATGGGTTTCATCCAGCAGTCCGAGCTGGGACAGGGTAGTGGTATACACCAGACATTCCCTGACCGATGTTTTGGCCATTTTGAGGTAGTAGGCGAACTGGCTCTTGTTCCGCGCAGATCCTTCGGCGATCTGCACCGGTATGCTGAGTGCGGCTTGCTGGAACAGGGCGGACGAACGGCCGGCGGTATCCGGCAGGGCCGCGGTAGTCCTCAGCACCCAGGCGGCATAGTCCAGTGCTTTATGATATACCCTCAGGTCCTCGAACCGGAAAAAGGTCTGCGGTTTGTTCTCGTGTTCCATTCCAGACAATTTGAAGCGGGGATGATCCGGAAAAAAAACAACCCGGGGTGCAGAACACACCCCGGGTCCTGATTATCGGTTGACCTGGAAGGTCCGGTCGCCTTCCTCAAAGAATGCCCTGATCTGGCGTGCGGCGGCCAGCCCGGCATTGATGTTGGCCTCGGCGGTCTGTGCCCCCATTTTCTTGGGGGTAAACCATACTCGTCCGGGATAGGCTTCGCTGAGTTCTGCGGCACAGTCCGGGGCGATGTCGCTCAGGTAGGCGAAATCCTTGCGCGCCGCCATCACCTGCTTCAGGCCTTCCTCATCGATCACTTCCTTGCGGGCGGTATTCACCAGCACGGCAGGTCCGGGCATCGAGTTCAGCAACTCCTGGCCGATCGATCGCTTGGTCTTGTCGGTAGCCGGAATATGCAACGAAATATACTGACAGTTGCGGTAAAGCTCTTCGCGGCTGCGTACCGGTTTCACCCCGTCATCCTCCATTTTCTGTCCCGGGATGAAGGGATCGAAAGCATACACCTCCATCCCGAAGCCGCGTGCGATCTGTCCCACCCTGCGACCTACGGCACCGTAGGCATGTATGCCCAGCGACTTGCCGAGGAGCTCGGTGCCGGAACTTCCGTTGTATAAGTTCCGGGCATGATAGACCATCATACCCAGGGCAAGTTCGGCCACGGCATTGGCGTTCTGTCCGGGGGTATTCATGACCACTACGTTGTGGGCGGTTGCAGCGGGGAGGTCCACGTTGTCGTAGCCTGCACCGGCCCTCACCACGATGGCCAGGGCGGGGGCTGCATCCATTATCTCCGCATCTATGATGTCGGAACGGATGATGATGGCATGGACGTCCTTGACAGCGTCCAGCAACTGTTCACGGGAGGTGTACTTCTCGAGCAGGGCCAGCTCGTAGCCCCCTTCGGAAAAGATGTCACGTATCCCCTTCACCGCTACAGGGGCGAAAGGTTTGTCAGTGGCGATCAGGATCTTTTTCATGGCAGTATGGGCTTGGATTCCACTCAGGCATGGATGGCTTCAAAGTCTTTCATGGCCTGCACCAGCACGGCCACGCTCGAAATATCCAGGGCGTTGTAGCACGATGCACGGAAACCGCCTACGCTGCGGTGGCCCTTGAGCCCAACGCATCCTCTTTCCTTGGCGAAGTCGATGAACAAGGCTTCCTTATCCTTGTATGCCTCGGTCATCACAAAGGTGATATTCATCAGGGAACGGTCGCCCGGCTCCGGAACCGTGGGCACGAACATGCTGCTCTCCTCCATGGCCTTGTATAGCATGTCGGCCTTGGCAATAGCCCTGCGCTCCATCTCCACCACTCCGCCTTCAGCCTTCACCCACTTCAGTACTTCGCGCACAACGAAGATGTTGATGCAGGGAGGGGTATTGAACATGGATCCTTCAGCGATATGGGTATTGTAGTTCATCATTGTGGGGATGCTGCGCTCAACCTTGCCCAGAATGTCATCGCGTATAATCACAAAGGTCACCCCGGCCGGCCCCAGGTTTTTCTGGGCACCGCCATAAATCATGGCGTATTTGGCCACATCCACCGGACGACTCATGATGTCCGACGACATATCGGCCACCAGGGGCACAGGGCTGTCAATATCCTTGCGGAGCTCTGTACCATAAATGGTGTTGTTCGTAGTGATATGAAAATAATCGGCATCGGCCGGAACGACGAAATCCTTGGGGATGTAGTTGAAGTTCCTGTCCTCGGAACTGGCCACCACTACTACTTCACCGAAGCTCTTGGCTTCCTTGATGGCCTTCTTGGCCCAGACGCCGGTGTTCAGGTAGGCGGCCTTGCGGTTGAACAGGTTGAACGGTACCATCAGGAACTGGGTGCTGGCCCCTCCTCCGAGGAAGAGCACGGAATACCCTTCCGGGATTTTAAGCAGCTCCTTCATCAGGGCAACGGTCTCATCCATCACCCCCTGAAACTCCTTGCCCCGGTGCGAGACCTCCATGATGGACTGACCGGAACCGTTGAAATCCACAACAGCCTTGGCAGTGGCCTCCAGGGCCTGCTGCGGCAGGACGCAGGGTCCTGCATTGAAAATGTGCTTTCTCATGACGAGATGGTTTTAAAAGTGCTCTTTTGTTATTGCGTGAACAACGATTACGCACAGGCAAAGGTAAGTAAATTGCCCATTCGGCAATTATAGGGCATTTCTGTTGTTATATAGTTGACAATAAGTACTTTATCTTTGTATTAGCCCCTGCTGCACCGGCCGCGGAGGCGACTTCCTTCCGGAGGGTGCAGGGTTGCGTGCATCGATGTCCCGGAGAAGCTCCCAATGGCCGTTCCGCCATACCAGCGCGTCATATACGTTGCTCTCCGGAACGTAGAAAGCATGCTGCCCCTCCAGCAAGGGCTCCAGGGGCACCAAGCGGTCGAACACGATCATGTCCTCCTGCACTTCCTTCACTTTGACTTTTCGTGTTTTCGGGTTCCTTTCCTTTTCCTTGAACCCCTGGTAGTCGTACCTAAGCGTCATCGTAGACCGGGCCGAATGCTCAAAGATCATCCTGCGGGCCTTGCGGTTGTAATTCCTGAACAGGGGATATCCAAACACCGGCGCTCCGTTCTGACGAAATGTCAGGATCTCGATCAGTCTCCGCTTCATCTGCGGGCTGTTCCCGTCCCAGCCCAGCAGGGTGTAATATTTTCGGTCGCCTTTGCCCTGCTCAATCAGGTCATAATACAATGCCCCATACCAATGCTCTGCATCGAGCTGGGTTTCCTCCGGCCGGGATATGGTTGGACTCTGGTCGTTGAGCCAGAAAGCCTCGTGCCGTCCACTCCGCTCGTTCCACGACTGGATCACTCCATAATAGGTGTACTCTCCGTTCTGGTGACGCACATACCAGCTCAGCAGGCGGAAGGAACGGTTTTCCGGAAGCAGGATGCTCACGGTCTTCAGGGAATCAAAGGGGTAACGCAGCTTACGATCGAGGGCGAGGGCCTGGTCCAGGAGGTCGCTGAAGGCTTCATTGGCCTGCAGACGCTCTGGTTCGGTTGATGCGCCCAACACCCTGGCATGCAGGGCCACAAGGCTGTCTTCCAGCTGGGGCAGGTCCTGGGCATAAGCAGTTTGCAGGAAGAGGAAGAGGAAGAGGGAGAGGAAGTGGTTTAACTGAAACTGAAATTGGATGTACGACTTGCGGACATATCGGGTCAGGGCTGTGAACAGAATTGGGGCTATTCGCATCATCGGTCGGATGGTTTTCCGGGCGGGGTAACGAAGGTCCGCGTTGACTTATTTTTACTCCGGGGGCAGCGTCCTGCAACCGCCGCGTATCTTTGCCGCGATCAAAGATAACCAAAGTGGTTTCCGGGGGAAAGGATCGCACCAAAATGTTGACGGCCTGTGCAGAGGCCCTGCAGGCTATGTCCGGTCAGAATAAGGATCCGTGGCAACTGGAAGACCCCTTGGTCGCCGACCGCAACGCTTCCCTGGGCATCATGGCCGAAGCCCTCATGGACCTGGGCAGGGTGTTGACTGAAACAACAATGGCTCCCGCTGCGACGACGGGGACCAGGGTGGCCGGCCTGCACCGTGGAACCTACACCCACGAGGGCTTCGATGTGGTCATGGCCTGTTGGATTACAGGGGCGACCGCACTCATCCGCCAGTTTGATCAGGCGCCGGACCTCCTTCATCTGCTGGCCTCTGCGCTGCCCGGGGGCGTCAGTATGGAAGTAAGACAAGGCCCTGTCCCCGATGCACAGCTAATGGTCATGGACCGGCATGCGGAGAGTTCCCCTGCCAGGGGTGGCTATTTCGGGCAGCGCGGGGTACTCTCCTGGCCCCCCTCGCGCACCTTGCTTCTGTCCGGGGGGTTGCTGACAGACCATACTGCCAACATGCTGTTGCAACGGATTCATGCCTTCCATGGCCAGGCCCCGGAGTCAGCCGGCATGGTGATCGTTCCGTCTGAAACTGAGCTCAAGCAATGGCTTTCATACAGGGACAACGACAATCAGGCCCTTAACCGCACCCACTGGATGAATAACTACGACTACCGCAAATCGATCCGCCTGATCAATGGTCTTCCCTTTCTCGACAACGGCTGGGCCTGCTTCGTGAAAGGGGAGGGGATGGCCCCCCTGGGCGGTACCGTGCATTACCAGCTTAAGTCCCAACCCCGCATGTGGCAGATAATGAAAGATTTAAATTTGGAAAACGTGCATGAGGTCATCGCATGTCATGAGGAGGACGGCCTACCACCTACCGTCCGTCGGGTCTTCCCGAGCCTTCATCCCTGGGCCCTTCGGATACTGAAATTGCGCGACCTTATCCTGTCAACCGCCGCCGGTTAATAAATTTGCTCCAGGCTTTGCATAGCTCTGGAAAATGATCTACCTTTGCCGACCTGAAATCAGAGGGTTAGAAAAATGAAGAAAGACATTCATCCGAAGGAGTACAGACTGGTGGTTTTCCAGGACATGTCGAACGGGTACACCTTCCTTACCAAATCTACCGTCCGCAGCAAGGAAACCGTCAAATGGGAAGACGGGAAAGATTATCCCCTGGTAAAGCTGGAGATCTCCAACACCTCCCATCCTTTCTTTACAGGAAAGATGAAGCTGGTGGATACCGCCGGTCGCGTCGACAAGTTCAAGAGCCGCTATCAGAAGCATTACGAAGGCAAGGACAAGAAATAGTCCCGGCCTCATATATCATTTGGAAAAGTCCTCGCTGAGGACTTTTTTTGTTATGCGCGGAACGCTCCGGCACTTAACCCCCATACCATGGCAATCAACCTGGTCTTTGCCGATGACGCCAACAGGGTCGACCTGTTTCCCCTGGCCCTCACCCGCCCCATCGCCGATTTGCGGGTAGGCATCCTCACCCTGCGCAGGAAATGGGAAATGCGCCTCGGAACAGGCTCCTCCTCCCTGGTGCCGGAATACCTCAGCCTCAGGTACCCGACGCTCCAGGGAGAGTCCAACCTCCTGATTAACGGTGCTTTCTGCCCCGATGAAACGCTGGCCATTGCCTGCGCTGAATTGCTTCCAGGTGAGGCCCTGGTGTGGGATGACCGCGTTATCGCCCGGCAGTACGGCCCTGATCTCCCTCAGGAGCCAGAGCTTAGTGCAAAAGACGCCCGTCAGATTACCTATCCTGGGACGCCCGTCTTGATCCGCTATCCATGGGACTTGTTCAGGCTAAATGGCAGTGAGCTCATGCGCGATTTTGAGCTCCTTACCCGAGAGCGGAACGGGATGAAACTACCCGATCATTGCCTACATCTGGGTCCTTATCCTGTCTTTATCGAAGAAGGGGCCCGCGTTTCTGCCTCGACCTTCAACACACACGACGGGCCCGTATACATTGGCCCTGAAGCAGAAGTGATGGAGGGTTGTATGATCCGGGGACCTTTTGCCCTGGGCGAAGGCTCCACCCTGAAGATGGGGGCGAAGATATATGGCCCCACCACCATAGGCCCGCACAGCAAGGTAGGAGGAGAACTGAACAACGTGTTAATCCTCGGTTACTCCAACAAAGCCCACGACGGCTTCCTGGGAAATGCTGTCATCGGGGAATGGTGCAACATCGGTGCGGATTCCAACAACTCCAACCTGAAGAACACCTACGATACAGTGAAAATGTGGAGCTACCGTAAGGAAGCCTTCATCAGCAGTGGCCTGCAGTTCTGCGGATTGATCATGGGGGACCATTCCAAGTGCGGGATCAATACCATGTTCAATACCGGGACCGTGGTAGGGGTGTCCTGCAACCTCTTCGGCTCAGGCTTCCACCGGAATTTCATCCCCTGCTTCAGCTGGGGAGGACCGCAGGGATTCCAGCCCTACGATCTGAATAAATCCATGCAGGTGGCCTCAGCCGTCATGGAGCGCAGGGGCATGATGTTTGATGAAGGGGACCGGAGAATATTCGCCTTCCTGCATGAGCAGGGGATGCGGATGTTCCGGAAATAGCGCCGGAAACAAATCCCGGATTGAAGGGTTAAGGGAAGATATGGAAGATCATTTGGAATCAGGTATCATCGGTTTGTCCGAGATCCTCAGCGGAGACACGGAGTTTATCCCGCTGATGTCAACCGAAGAAGAAAAACAGATGCACGAGGAGGAGGTGCCGGACCGGCTGCCCATCCTTCCCCTGCGCAATACCGTATTGTTTCCCGGGGTGGTAATCCCCATCACTGTCGGACGGGACAAGTCCATCCGCCTGATCCGCGACTCCTATGCCGCAGACCGTATCATCGGTGTTGTGGCCCAGCAGGACCCCAACATTGAGGATCCCGGGCCCGCCGACCTTCACTCCATCGGCACGGTGGCACATATCATCAAGCTGCTGCAGATGCCCGACGGCAACACTACGGCCATCATCCAGGGGAAGCGCCGCTTCAACCTCAGGCAGGTCATCCAGGAACAGCCCTATATGCTGGCTCAGGTCCAGGCCTTCTCCGACGTGGATAACGTGGCCCATGCCGGAAGGGAAGCCGAGGCCCTTTTCCAGAGCCTGAAGGAACTGTCGCTGGAAATCATCCGGCTGTCGCCCAACATCCCTTCCGACGCCTCTTTCGCTATAAAGAACATCGAAAGCCCGGCCTTTCTGGTTAACTTCATCTCTTCCAACCTGAATAATGCAATAGAAGAGAAACAGCACCTGCTCGAGCTTTCCGACCTGCATGAGCGGGCACGCCTGGTGCTTGGCTTCCTCACCCGCGAATTGCAGATGCTCGAAATCCGTAATCAGATCCAGAGCAAGGTAAAGAATGATATCGACAAGCAGCAGCGCGACTATTTCCTGAACCAGCAGCTCAAGACCATACAGGAAGAGCTGGGGGGCAATCCCATGGAACAGGAGATTGAGGAGCTGAAGAAAAAAGCCTCCCTGAAAAAATGGAACAAGGACGTAAAGGAGACCTTTGAAAGGGAGCTGGGTAAATTGCAGCGGATGAATCCCGCCGCAGCCGAATACTCCGTTCAGACCAACTACCTGGAGGTGTTGGTGGACTTGCCCTGGGGGGAGTACACTACGGATAATTTCGACCTGGACCGGGCCCAGAAGATCCTCGATAACGATCATTTCGGACTTGAAAAGGTTAAGGAAAGGATCATTGAGCACCTTGCCGTCCTCAAGCTGAGGAACAACCTGAGGTCCCCCATTGTATGCCTTGTCGGCCCTCCGGGAGTAGGCAAGACCTCACTGGGCAAATCCATCGCCAGTGCGCTGGGCAGGCGCTATGTGCGCATGAGCCTCGGAGGCCTGCGCGATGAAGCGGAGATCAGGGGGCACCGTAAAACTTACATCGGGGCCATGCCCGGTCGCATTATTCAGAGCCTGCGCAAGGCCCGATCGGCCAACCCCGTTTTTGTACTCGACGAGATCGATAAGGTCAGCGGGAACAACGTGAGCGGGGACCCTTCGGCTGCTTTGCTGGAAGTGCTTGACCCCGAACAGAATGTGTCGTTTTACGACAATTTCCTCGAAGTGGAGTTCGACCTTTCGAACATCATGTTCATCGCCACGGCCAATAGCCTGATGAATGTGCACCCGGCCTTGCGCGACCGCATGGAAGTGATCGATATCTCAGGTTACCTTCTTGAAGAAAAGGTTGAAATCGCCCGCCGTCATCTCATTCCCCGTCAACTGACTGAAAACGGGGTCAGGAAATCCCAGATCAGCTTCTCCCGCAAGGTGATCGAGCAGCTGGTGGATGATTATACCCGCGAATCAGGGGTTCGGCAGCTGGAAAAGACCGTTGCCAAGGTCATCCGCAGCAAGGCCCGCGACATCGCCATGGACCGGCCGTACGAAAAGAAGGTGGACATCGGAGAGTTACAGGGCATGCTCGGTGCGCCCATCTTCAAGAAAGAGATGACCTTTACCAACCGCATCGCGGGCGTGGCCACAGGTCTGGCATGGACGCAGGTAGGAGGGGAGATCCTTTTCATAGAGGTCAGCCTCAGCCCCGGCAAGGGCAACCTTACCATTACCGGCAACCTGGGCGAGGTGATGAAGGAAAGCGCCGCCATCGCCTTTGAGTTCATCCGCGCGCATTCCCAGGACCTCAGGCTCGATCCCCGCATCTTTGAACACTGGAATGTGCATATCCACGTTCCGGAAGGCGCCACCCCCAAGGACGGCCCCTCGGCCGGGGTGACCATGCTTACCGCCCTGGTCTCGGCCTTTACCCAGCGGAAGGTGAAGTCCCGCCTGGCCATGACCGGAGAGATCACCCTGAGGGGAAAGGTACTGCCGGTTGGGGGCATCAAGGAGAAGCTCCTGGCTGCCCGCCGGGCCGGGATGAAAGAGGTCATCCTTCCGGCAGAAAACCGTAAAGACCTGATCGATATCAAGGCTGAATACCTCCAGGGCCTTAGCTTCCATTATGCGGTCGAAATGATGGACGTGCTGGCTACCGGACTTCTGGACGACAAGGTGGACCAGCCCGTTGACCTTCTGGCTCCTGTCAGGGCCAGTCAGAAGGGAAAGACTGAATGAAATGAAAAACATCCTGGTGATCCTGGGCCACCCGGTGGCCGATACTTTTTCAAACTCTCTGCTCGAAGCCTATACAGATGCCGCGGAATCCACCGGCGCCCGCGTGGAGATCATCCGGCTGCGCGACCTCCGTTTCGACCTGAACTTCAGCTCCGGGTACCGCGGGCACCAGGAGCTGGAACCCGACCTGAAAATGGCTCAGGAAAGTATACGCGAGGCCGACCACCTGGTATTGATCTATCCGAACTGGTGGTCCACCTTCCCGGCGCTCATGAAGGGTTTCATCGACCGCACCCTGCTCCCGGGCTTTGCATTCAAATACAATAAAGGTGTCCTCAACTGGGAGAAGCGGCTCAAAGGACGCTCCGCCAGGGTTATCGTCACCATGGACACCCCGCCCTGGTATTACCGCTGGGTGCTGCGCAGCCCCGGGCACCATGCTATGGGTAAGGGAATCCTCGGCTTCTGCGGCTTCCATCCGGTGCGTTTCACTACCATCGGTCCGCTGAAAGTATCCAGTGAGGAGCGGCGCAGGCGCTGGATCGAAAAAGTGCGCCGCCTCGGACAACGGCAGATATGATCGGGGCACGCCTCATACCCCTGGCCCTGTTCGTGCTGCTGGCCGGATGCGGATCGGAGCGACAGGCCGACCCGGCAAAAGTGTTCCGGTACAATGAGCCCTCCGGTATTTCCTCCCTGGACCCCGCCTTCGCCCGCAACTTGTCCAACATCTGGGCCGTCAGCCAGATATTCAATGGCCTGGTCGAACTCGACGATGACATGCAGGTCATCCCCTCCATCGCCACCCATTGGGAGGTGCTGGAGGACGGGCGCCTCTATCGTTTTTTCCTGAGAAAGGACGTCGTCTTCCATCATGATCCCTCCCTGAGCGGAGAGAGAGGCAGGACAGTGCGCGCTGAGGATTTTATCTTCAGTTTCCGGCGTATCGTGGACCCCGCCGTTTCCTCTCCGGGGGCCTGGGTGTTCAACGAAGTGCAACGCAGGCCGGATGGCTCCCTTGACCTTACTGCACCCAATGATACTGTATTGGAGATCAGGCTTCGCCAGCCCTTTCCTCCCTTCCTGGGCATCCTCACCATGCCCTACTGCACGGTGGTCATGCCCGAAGCAGTCGAAGCCCATGGCCAGGACTTCCGGATGCGGCCCGTAGGCACAGGGCCCTTTCGTATCGCGTTCTGGAAGGAAGGCGTCAAGCTGGTACTCCGCCGCAACCCCTGGTATTTCGAATCAGAGCAAGGTAACCGCCTTCCATACCTCGAGGCGGTCTCTGTGTCCTTCGTCATCGACAAACAGGCGGCTTTCCTTGAGTTCATCAAGGGCAAGCTGGACTTCATGTCAGGCATAGACCCCAGTTATCAGGACGAGCTCCTGACGCGCGACGGGCAACTGAATCCGGTCTACGCCGACCGTGTGCGCCTCAGCACACAACCCTATCTCAATACTGAATACCTCGGGTTCATGCTCAACGCCGCCAACCTCCCCAAGGGTCAGCAGAGCATCACCGACCGGCGCATCCGCCAGGCGATCAATTACGGCTTCGACCGAAAAAAGATGATCCGCTATCTCAGGAACAACATTGGGATCCCGGGCACGGGGGGCTTTATCCCGGCCGGGCTTCCCGCTGCGGATACCAGCGGTACCATAGGCTACGATTATGATCCCGACCGGACCGCGGCATTGCTGGCCGAAGCCGGCCATCCAGGAGGAAAAGGTCTGCCCCCGGTGGTGCTCTCCACTACGGCTGAATACCTCGACCTATGCAAGTTCATACAGCATGAACTGGAGCAGCATGGTATAACGATCCGTATCGACGTTACCCCTCCGGCAGCCCTCAAAGAACTCAAGGCCCAGGCCCGCCTGGCCTTTTTCAGGGGCTCCTGGATTGCGGACTATCCCGATGCCGAGAATTACCTGTCGCTCTTCCTTAGTGCAAATCACTGTCCTGAAGGACCGAACTATTTCCATTTCTCTTCCCCCGCCTTCGATGAACTGTACCAGGAAGCCATGCAGGAGACCAATCCGGAACTCCGGCACCAGCTCTATCATCGCATGGACAGCCTGGCCATGGCCGAGGCCCCGGCCGTCGTGTTGTATTACGACGAAGTACTGCGATTTACCCGGAAAGAGGTGGAAGGATTGGGCAACAATGCCATCAACAGCCTGAAGCTGAAGCGCGTCCGTAAACTCAGATCGTAAACGACAGTCCGTCCCAACCCAGGCTAACGTTGTCGGGTAGGCCACGGCATACCTCCTCGTGTATCCCCATGCGGTGCCCCACATGGGTCAGGTATGCCTGCTCAGGTGCCAGCTCTTGTATCACCGCAAGGGCTTCTTCAAGACAGAAATGGGAATAATGCTTTTTCAACTGCAGTGCATTGAGCACCAGTATCCTCGTTCCCCGGATCAACGCCATGCTCTCCTCAGGGATATGGTTGGCATCAGTGACATACGTGAAATCACCGATGCGGAAACCCATTACGGGCATTTCCCCGTGCAGAACAGGTACGGGCTGCACCTCCAAAGGGCCAACCCGGAAGGGGGCCCCCGTCAGTGCGTGCAGGGTTAGCTGGGGTACCCCCGGATAGGGATCTTCATGAAAAACATAGGAGAACTCCTGGCGGACCGAACGGAGCACCTCCTCCCGCGCGTATACCGGCATTGACCTCCGCTGCAGGAAATTAAAGCTCCGGATGTCATCCAGTCCACCGGTATGGTCTTTGTGCCCATGCGTAAGCAATACAGCATCCAGGCGGTCTACCCTTTCACGCAACATCTGTTGCCTGAAGTCGGGGCCCGCATCAACTACCAGACTGATTCCTTCAGTCCGTATAAGAAGAGAGGACCGCAGGCGTTGATCACGTGGGTCAGGAGAGGTGCATACACTGCAGGAGCAACCGATCACCGGCACTCCAAGTGAGGTCCCCGTTCCCAGGAATGTTATGTGCACCGGATTATTCCTAATTTTGTTAAAAGCAGGCCAATTTAGTCAATTCAGCCAAGCCAAGTGAGAATACTGCAAGAGATAAAGGAAAGGATGGCCCTCAGGGCCCTGACCAGGGAGGCGGGGCCCCGCAAGGGAAAGGCCCGTATGCTGCACCTCGATGAGGCTAAAACCCTCGGCATTATCTTCTGCTATGGCCCGGATGGCAAAGAAAACGTGACCCGCCTGGCATCCCTGCCACCGCTCAAGGGCCGCAAGGTGAAATTCCTGGGATACAAACCGTATAAACCTCCCAAGGATGAGCTCAGGGATGACCAGTCTTTCTCGATGGACGAGACCGACCGGCGCCTGCATCCCAAGGCTGGTGCCGTTGAAGCTTTTCTTGAACATAATTATGATATCTTGTTCGATCTGAGCACTGAAGAGCATATCCCTCTTTTATGGGTGCTTTCCGGGGCAAAAGCGGGACTTAAGCTGAGCCTTCATTCCGGGAAGAGGGAGGCCCTCTCGGACATGATGATACGGATGGAAGGCGCCACTGATCCCGGGATCGTGTTCAGCCAGATGCTGCATTACCTCGAACAGATTAACCCCAAAGCCTGAAACACTATGATACAGCTCAGCGGAACCGGTGTAGCGCTGGTCACCCCATTCTATCCGGATGGCAGGATCGATTATGATTCCCTGACCCGTCTGGTCCAGCATGTTACCGAAGGGGGCGTGGAGTTCCTGGTGGTACTCGGGACCACTGGGGAGAGTGTGACCCTCAGTCCGGAAGAACGACGGGAAGTGACCGAACATGTCCTGGGTGTCAACGCTTCCCGTCTTCCGGTAGTACTGGGCGTAGGGGGGAACAACACCTCAGAGGTGGTCAGGACCCTGAACGCCATGGATCCCAAAGGCATCAGCGCGGTGCTCTCGGTAAGCCCCTATTACAATAAGCCACAGCAGGAAGGCATCTTTCAGCATTTCAAGGCGGTGGCCGAGGCCAGCCCTTTGCCGGTCATCATTTATAACGTCCCTTCCAGGACCTCCTCCAACATCAGCGCCAGCACCACACTGCGCCTGGCCAGGGAAGTGCCCGGCATCATCGGGGTAAAGGAGGCCTCCGGAAATATGGTCCAGTGCATGGAGATTCTGCGTGACCGTCCCCAGGGCTTCCTGGTGCTTTCCGGCGATGACGTGCTGACCATGCCCCTGGTAGCCCTGGGAGCCGATGGGGTGATCTCCGTCGTGGCCAACCCCTATCCCAGACAATTCAGCGAAATGGTACGGCTGGAACGCCAGGGAAAAACACCCGATGCAAGGGCCATACACTACCGCCTGTTGGAGTTTATCGAACTCCTCTTTGCCGATGGCAACCCCTCAGGCGCCAAAGCGGCCCTCGAAGTGCTGGGCATCTGCGGAAACCACCTCCGCCTGCCCCTGGTCCAGGTAACTCATGGGGTGTACCAGCAACTGGTACGTTGTATGGCGCAACTGGCATGATGATCAGACAGACGGCTGCAGGGGTGAGGCTTGGTATCCTGCTCTTCGCCATTACGATCATAGCATCAGCCCAGGCACAGGTCTACCCTCCGGATAGCGCCGGAGCCTATGTCCGGATACACCGAAATGCCGTGCCTATGGATTCTCTCCAACGCTGGCTTACACCCGACCGCGCCGAAGGGGATTCCCTCTATGCCTACCTCAGCCCCCGGATGTACCTCGGACTGCTGCAGCGCAAGATCAGCCATGCCCTGCTGCCATTGCCTTCGCGCCCATCCTATCCCGTGGACATGTTCAACGACAGCATGCTGAAAACCACCTGGTCGTGGAACACCTATCCAACATACCCCACCTACGAAAGCATGATGGCTGACTTTGCCCTGCAATACCCTAACCTCTGCCGCATGCACAACCTGGGTACCCTGGCCTCAGGTCGTAAAATTCTTGCCCTCAGAATTACGGATCATCCGGACAGTGCAGAGGCCGAGCCGGCTTTCCTTTATACCTCTTCCATGCATGGTGATGAGATAGTGGGCTATGTGCTCCTGCTGCGCCTGGCCGATTACCTTCTCAGCAACTACGCCACCGATGCCCGCATCCAGCGGATGGTCGATAGCATAGATATCTGGATCAACCCCCTGGCCAATCCTGACGGTACCTACCGATCGGGAAACCAATCCGTACTCGGGGCTACCCGCTACAATGCCAACTGGGTGGACCTTAACCGCAACTATCCTGATCCAGAGGATGGGCCCCATCCAGACGGTAATGCCTGGCAACCCGAGACCCAGATCTTCATGAACTTTGCCTCAGCCCGGCGATTTAGCATGTCGTGCAACATCCATGGGGGCGCCGAGGTTTGCAATTATCCCTGGGATACCTGGTATGCCTTCCAGAAACTCCATCCCGATGAGCTGTGGTGGCAGTATGTCTGCAACCAATATGCCGACACCGCCCAGTTCTATAGTCCCAGCGGATATATGGACGATTTCGGTACCGGGGTCACCCACGGGGCCACCTGGTACTCCATTGATGGGGGAAGGCAGGACTACATGACCTATTTCCACCGGGGCCGGGAGTTCACCCTGGAGATCTCCGCCACCAAGCTACCCTCCGCTTCCCAGCTACCCAATTTCTGGAACTACAATTACCGCAGCCTTCTCAACTACCTGGAGCAGAGCCTGAACGGTCTGCATGGCTGTGTCACCGACAGCCTGACAGGCCAGCCGCTGAAAGTCAGGATCTTCATAACCGGGCACGATGCCGACAGTTCGCATGTGTTCTCCGGGGCCTTGCATGGCGACTATTACCGCTACCTGCCCACAGGAACCTATGCCCTGACCTTTTCTTCGGCAGGCTATCAAAGCAAGACGGTTACCGGCATTTCTGTGGTCCAGGGACAGGCCCATTGCCTCGATGTTGCCTTGAGGCCTGACGCATTCACGGTGAACGGTCAGGTCGTCTACGATAATTCCTTGTACAGTCCGGCCGGAGAAGGGAAAGTATACCTCCTGGACACCCTGGGTGTCCTGCTGGATTCCCTTCAGACCGATAGCCTGGGTTATTTCAGCCTCAGCCTGGTCGCTCCGGGAACCTACCGCCTCGTTGCCGGCCCTTTGCCGACCTGGGGAGGGGTGAATACCGCCGACGCCCTGCTGGCCATGACCCACTTCGCCCAGCTGGATACCCTTGCTCCGGGTTTACCGCGCCTGGCCGCTGATGTAAACCTCAGCGGCTCCGTGAATAGTACCGATGCCCTCCTGATCCAGCGCAGGTTCGTGGGCCTGGATGCCCAGTTCGCCCGCCCCGACTGGGTCAGCGAGGAACAGCTGCTTTACCTGCAACCCCAGAGCCAGGTCTTGCTGCGGGTGATCTGTGCCGGTGATGCCAATGCCAGTCATACCCCATGACCCTTTGCCATAGACAATATATTATAATGTGCAGGAATGTTCCGCTTGTTCCCCTGTTGATGTTGCTCCTCCTCATCGCTTCCCCTCCGTTAAAGGCCCGTAGTGGGGGAGATAGCCTTGCAAGCCTTCCTGACACTATCTGGGATTTCTATCCCAATTACCCATCCTATGAAACCCTGATGGCCCAGTTCGCCGCACTGCATCCCGGGCTTTGCCGGCTGGAGGCCCTGGATACCCTGAGCAGCGGGCGGCGACTGCTCGCCCTGGTCATCAGCGACCATGTGGACAGCCTGGAAGCCGAACCCCGTTTCCTCTACACCAGCAGCATGCATGGCGATGAGCTTGTGGGCTACGTGCTTCTGCTGCGCCTGGCCGAACACCTGCTTGGGAAATACGGGATAGATCCCATGGCTACTGCCCTCGTGGACGGCCTGGAGATATGGATCAATCCCCTGGCGAATCCTGATGGGACCTTCCGGAATGGCAACAATACCCTGAATGGGGCCTGGAGGTACAACGCCAACAGTGTAGACATCAACCGCAATTTCCCAGATCCCCAGGATGGACCCCACCCTGACGGCAATGCATGGCAGCCTGAGACCCAGGCTTTCATGGCCCTGGCCACTACAAAGAAGTTCAACATGAGCGCCAACATCCACGGGGGGGCCGAAGTATGCAACTATCCCTGGGACACCTGGTCACAGTTGCCGGCAGACTATCTCTGGTGGGAATATGTCTGCCATAGGTATGCCGATTCAGCCCAGGCCTATGGCCCTGCCGGATATTTCAACGACTTCGGGACAGGGGTCACCAATGGCTACGACTGGTACAGCATCAGTGGGGGGAGGCAGGACTACATGAACTATTTTCATCAGTGCCGGGAGTTCACCCTGGAGATCTCGAACACCAAATTCCCTGCGGCCACTCAGCTTCCGACTTTCTGGAATGCCAACTTCCGTTCGCTGCTCGGGTATATGGACCAGGCCCGTTATGGGCTCAGGGGTATCGTGAGCGATTCCCTGAGCGGGCAGCCGCTCCACGCCCGGGTTTTCATCCAGGGCCATGATGCGGACAGCTCCCATGTCTGGTCGAGGCTGCCGCTGGGGGACTACTACCGCTATCTTCATGCCGGGACCTACACCCTGACATTCAGCGCTACCGGTTATCACAGCCGCACCATTGCCGGGCTTGGGCTTATCAACGATCAGGCCACTGTATTGGATGTCAAGCTGATGCCAACGTCCAATGGAGTTACCGGGCCTTCAGGGCCCGTGGTCCGGGCATGGTTCGACCCGCTGGCCCGGCAGATCGGTCTCGAGGAGCATGCTTCATCTCAGGGTCAGGCACGGATCGAGATATACAACAGCGCGGGCCTCCTGGTGCTGCGCTCGGGCATGGGGAACAGCTTCTCTTTGCCGGCTGCGCTGCCGGGCGGGTTATACCTTGCCCATATCCTTACGGCCGGGGGGCAGAAGTTGATCGTTAAATGCCTTTCCCCCTGAACAGGGCATCCCCGTAGCCGGCGATGGCTGCGGGGATGCAAAGTTGATGGGCCGGTTGCGGGGCCCATGGTATCAGGGCCGGGAGCGCGATGAAGTTGCGCGTCTACTGCATAAAGGCAGCAGCATCCATCATCTCGCGCCGGGCATATTCCCCGGAGTCCAGTTTACCCTTGACATCCACAAAGGCCTTGATGGTATAATCCACGTCCTCCAGTGTGTGCATGGCGGTGGGGATGAGACGGATGAGGATGACGTCCTTGGGTACCACCGGATAGGTGACGATGGAGCAGAAGATGTTGAACTTCTCCCGGAGATCGAAGGTCAGGTGGGTGGCTTCACCCAGTCCACCCTTGAGCATCACCGGGGTTACCGGGGATTCGGTATTGCCCAGGTCGAAACCGGCGGCCTTGAGGCCATTTTGCAGGGCGTCTACGATGGTCCAGCACTGTTGCCGCAGCTCTGGCATGGTGCGCAGCATTTCCAGTCGTTTCAGGGAGCCGATGACCATGGGCATGGGGAGCGACTTGGCGAAGGTCTGGGAGCGCATATTGTACCTGAGGTACTGCATTACGTCGGCAGGGCCGGCCACGAAGGCACCGATGCCAGCCATGGCTTTGGCGAACGTGCCGAAGTAGAGGTCGATCTCATCCTGCACCCCCAGGTGTTCCCCGGTACCGGCCCCGGTGGCTCCCATAATGCCGAAGCCGTGGGCGTCGTCGACCAAAAGGCGGAAGGCGTATTTCTTTTTCAGGGCCACGATCTCCCGCAGCTTGCCCAGGTCGCCCGACATGCCGTAAACCCCTTCGGTGATTACCAGGATGCCCCCGCCCGTCTCTTCGGTAAGCCGCTGGGCGCGTTGCAGTTCTTTCTCGAAGTTCTGTATATTATTGTGTGGATAGACGTAGCGCTTGCCCATGTGCAGCCGCACCCCGTCGATGATGCAGGCATGGGCTTCAGAGTCGTAAACGATCACGTCCTTGCGATCCACCATGGCATCGATGATGGATACCATGCCCTGGTACCCGTAGTTGAGCAGGAAGGCGTCCTCTTTGCTTTCGAAGGCGGCCAGTTCACGCTCCAGTTGTTCGTGGTATTTTGTCTGACCAGACATCATGCGGGCGCCCATGGGGTAGGCGAGGCCCCATTCGGCTGCTGCATCGGCATCGGCCTTACGCACCTCCGGGTGGTTGCCCAACCCGGCGTAGTTGTTGAGGCTCCACACCAGGCGTTCCTTACCCCGGAACATCATGCGGTTGCTGATCTCCCCCTCGAGCTTGGGGAAGGTGAAATACCCATGGGCCATGACGGAGTGCCGTCCGAGCGGACCCATATTGTTAACGACCTTGTTGAAAATGTCCACGATACACAAGTTTAGCTTAACACCTCAGTGAATTGGGTGCAAAGCTAAAAAGAAAGTGCGGACGAAGACTATCCGACTAGGTCAGATCAGGCTGGTCAATTGATGTACTGTCTCCAGCTTTTTCGCCAGGACCAGCATTTCCACCTTTAATTGAGATCATTTCTTCGAATGACAAAACAGTAACATTACTAAAGATGTTGGAATTTTCCATGACTATTGTTGTTTTAAGATTTCTGAATCAACTGATTTTGTTCCCGTTAGGGAACTATGTCGTTAAGTAAGAAAAGAAAGGCCTCTTTCTACCAGCAGAATATGGTAGGAAGGCAGGATTTACGACGCCTCGAGAGGGATTGAGTAAGATCTGGTTGCTCCAAATCGCTTTCAGAAGTCGTCTTTGGTCCAGAATAGGTAAGGTCTGGCACTTCAATATCAGCCTCTGAGAGTTTTCTCGGACCGTAAGAAAGCCGCCCTCCTCGAACTGAGAGCATTTCAATTGTGTTCATAAGTTCCATGTTCTGAGTTGTTTGAAAAATTGTTGAATTATTTTCTTCCGTTTTGATGCTCATGATCGTATATTTTAGAAAATGACACAAGTTTTGTATATTTACCCATTCCATAAGTTTTGAAGAGGACAGGCAGACATACAAGCTATATTATCCCAAGCCTCAGTATCCAGGTTATCCTAGTGTTCCTGTTTGGCGTAGGATCAATATGTGCAGAAGCTACTTACGCACAACTTGAGAGGTCATCAAGTTATGACGCAGTTGGCAGACTGCTTATTTCCAATGGGGTAAATATACAAAAAGTTAAGCAAACCTCTAAGTCAATATATGCTAGGGTTGCCTATTTCGAAGAGAGGGCTCTTCAAGATAGCCTTGTTGTTCAATACTATGCTCTTGCAACAGCATATAAACAGCAGGGATACCCGTATAACGTGGAATTGTTTAAGGCTTTGGTTTCACTGGTCCAAATTGATGGTGTCACTGAGTTTGAGTCAATTTCGCATGTCGCTAATAGGGTATTAGATGACTCACCTAATGATTTTTATGCTAAGTTATGGTATAATTATTTTACGGCCAAGGTTTTATATAATACGGGAAAATATAGTGAGTCAAAGGAAATAAGCAGCATGTACTGCAAAATCATTGAAAATAGGGTTGATGCTAATTATGATTCGCTGCTTATCCTATTTTATTCATTGAATTTTGCTAATGAATATCTTCTTGGTTCTGTTGATCAGGCTAAAGAGTCTGTATTTAAGAGTTTATCTCTGCATAATATTTATTTTGGTGCAAAGGAGTCTTATCTTTTAGCCTCAATTCACAATAACATAGGGGTAATTGAGCGTAAGCTTGGAAACTATGATCTAGCATTGCAAAATTATTTAAGAGCACTTGAAATAAAGACAAAGATTGGTATAGAAGATGATGATAAAATTATTTTGTCTGCAACAAATTTGTCAAGCCTGTATATTATTCTAGGACGATATGATGAAGGATTGAAGGTGCTAAATCACTATGAATCATTGTACCCAAACATTAACAGTCCAAGAACACTAGTTTCCTTAAACTTGGCAAAGTCAAGAATATACAAGAATATTAGGGACAAAGATAAAGCGCTACAATACACAAAGAATGCCAAAAGGATTGTTTTGCTAAATAAGTCGATTCTTAGCAATGAGATGGTAAAAGTTTTGCTTGAAGAAGGAAATATATATTATTCATTCAACCAATACAACGAAGCAATCAGTAGTTTCAATCTAGCAAATTCTACTATTGCTGATAATAACATTAACTCTCAAAATGATATTACAAAAAATCTTGCTATGGCTCATGCAGCCGCTGGAAATAATGCATCTGCTGACAAATATTTCAAAGAAATTATAAAGTTAAGCATTAATAATCGGGTAACTAATCGGGATAATTTTAACAATACATATCTTCTGTACAGTGAATTTCTGAATTCGATTGGCAAGAGAAAGGATGCGGAATTTTATGTTACTCACGCGTTGGACTATTCTTTACGAAATTATGGCCCAAGAAGTCATAATACAGCTTGGTGTTATGAGTATCTTGCTGATGTTTATGCCTATTCGAATATAAAAAAAGCATTGAGATTTTATAATGACGCCATAGGCATCCTATTAAACAAAGAACAGCCAAGCGCACTGTTATCTAGCAGTAACAGCCTCAACTCCTTCCAAACCATCGAACTCTTCCGCATCGTACAGAAGAAATCCAGGGCCCTTGAAGAACGCCTGAAGTACGACCGCAGCCTGCAGCACCTGCAGGAGGTACAGAAACATTATGCCTACCTCATCGACCTGATCGACAAGACCAAGACCCTGCAGCTGAGTAACTCCAGCAAAATGGAGATCACGGCCTCCCATCAGAAGATTTACGAGAAGGCCGTGGCCTACTCCCTTGAACTATACAAGGCCACCGGCAGCATGGCCTATGCCGAAAGGGCCTTCAATATCGCCGAACGCTCCAAGGCCAGCCTGCTGTACCAACAGATCCGGGAAAGTGATGCCCGTCAGTTTGCCGATATCCCCGACTCCCTCCTGGCCAAAGAAGCCCGCCTGCGCCGCGACATTGCCGCCTTCCAGAAGCTGATCTACGAAGAACGCCAGCTCAGCCAGCCCGATTCCCTGAAAATGTCGAACTGGGAGATGCGCCTCCTGCAACTGCAAACGCAACAGGACCAGCTTACCCTCAGCTTCGAACGCTACTTCCCCGAATATTACCAGTACAAGTACGAGAACCGCATATACAGCATGCGGGAGATCCAGTACCGCCTGCAGCCCGATGAGGCCCTGATCGAATACTACATCTCCGACTCCTTCCTGGTCGGATTCTGCGTGACCCCAATGGGCGTCAGCATCGAGAACCAGGTGCTGACCACCCCCCTGGAAACGCTGATCGCCCATCTGCCCAACCGCCAGGACCTCGGCCAACTCGTCAGCGCCCCCCGGGAAGTGTTCCGCGACTATGTGAACAGTGCCTATGCCCTCTATGCCATCCTGCTGCACCCCTTTGAAGCGCTCATACAAGACCGCAAGCTCATCATCATCCCGGACGGGCAGCTGGGATATATTTCTTTCGAGTCACTGCTCTCCCGGGCCTCGCGCACCGACCGCATCAATTACCGCGACCTACATTATGTGCTGCGCGACCACAGCGTGAGTTACGGCTATTCCGCCGCCTTGCTCATCAAGGCCCTCGAACGCCCCAAAGGCCACGCCCGGGGAGAACTGCTGGCATTCGCACCTGCCGTGTTCAACCCCGACGCCCCCCTGGCCCTCAACGCCAGCCGCTTTGCCGAGCGCGGAGGGGAGCTGATGAACCTGCCCCAGACCCTTTACGAGGTAGCCGCCATCGGTAAGATATTGAAGGGTAAGATACTCATGCAGGAGGAAGCCACAGAATCCCGCTTCAAGGCCCTGGCCTCGGGCTACCGCATCCTGCACATCGCCACCCACGGCCTGGTGAACAACGACCAGCCCATGTACAGTCGCCTGGCCTTCTTCCCCGAACAGGGCACAGATGAAGATGGGTACCTCAACACTTATGAGCTTTTCAATATGAAGCTGAACGCCGAGCTCGCCGTGCTCAGCGCCTGCAATACCGGCTATGGGCAGCACGTGAAAGGGGAGGGGCTCATGACCCTTGCCCGGGGGTTCATGTACTCCGGCGTCCCCAGCCTCGTGATCAGCCTGTGGAAGGTAGAGGACCGTTCCACTGCCGCCATCATGGAGTCGTTCTATGCCTACCTCAAGGAAGGGCTCCCCAAGGACGAGGCCCTCAGGCGTGCCAAACTGGATTATATCACTCAGGCCGGCGAACTCGCCGCAAGCCCCTACTTCTGGTCGAGTTTCGTGAATATCGGCGACACGGCCCCGGTTTCCTTCCGTTCCCCCTGGCAACCGATCTACCTCGCCCTGGGCCCCGCCATGGCCATCTTCCTTATCTCCCTCTTCCTGCTGCGCCGCAGGTGGCGCATCCCGGGCATACTGATGTGATCCCCTATGCTGAAGACCTTTTCTCCCTTGCCCCCAACTCAAGGGCCCCTCAATATATTCTGGTTCAGGCGCGACCTCCGGCTCCGGGACCACCGCGGACTGGCTATGGCGATGGCTTCCGGACTGCCCGTGATGCCGTTGTTCATCTTCGATCCTGACATCCTGGAACCCCTGGAGGACCGTGACGACCGCCGGCTCAGCCTCATCATGGACGCCTTGATGCGTATGCAGGAAGATCTGGGCCGCAGAAACAGCGCCCTCTACGTTATCCATGCCCGGCCGGCCCAGGCCTGGGAATGGCTGACCCGCTCACTCGACATCAGGGAGGTGTTCTGCACCGAGGACTACGAGCCCTATGCCCGCAGGCGAGATGACCATATAAGCGAAGGCCTGTGCCGCCAGGGGATAGCGTTTCATGCCGTCAAGGACCAGGTGGTGTTCGGCCCCGCCGAAGTCCTTAAACCTGACGGCAAGCCCTATACCGTTTTCACGCCATATAGCCGTAGGTGGAAGGAACGCCTGGCATCCGACCCCGGCGCCATATCGCCGCTTCCTGACCCGGCCGGCCCCTTCCTCTCCTTCATTACCCGACTTCCTTCGCTGGAGGAGATCGGATTCCGGGCATCAGCCTATGAAACGGGCAGCTTTCCCCCTGTATCCGACCTGATCAGTGGATATGCAGACCACAGGGATCGTCCGGACCTGGCAGGAACAAGCCGTATCGGAGCCTTGCTTAGGTTCGGCACCATCCCAGTGAGGGAAGCGGTTTCCCTGGCCCTCGGCCTTAGTGAGACCTGGCTCAACGAGCTGATATGGCGTGAGTTCTTTATGCAGGTGATGTGGCATTTTCCCCATGTGACCGAAGGGGCCTTCCGCAGCGAATACGATGCCCTGCCCTGGATCAACGATCCCGGGGATATGAAGCGCTGGATGGAAGGGACCACCGGTTTCCCCATCGTCGATGCCGGCATGCGCGAACTGCTGGCCACCGGGTTCATGCACAACCGCGTGCGCATGATTGTCGCCAGCTTCCTTAGCAAGCACCTGCTCATCGACTGGAGGATAGGGGAGGCCTGGTTTGCCCGTCATCTCCTGGATTACGAGCTGGCATCCAATAACGGGAACTGGCAGTGGGCTGCAGGTACAGGATGCGATGCCGCACCCTATTTTCGCATTTTCAATCCCTGGACCCAGCAACAGAAATTCGATCCGCATTCCGACTACATCCGGCGCTGGGTGCCCGAGTTCGGGCGTAGCGGGTATCCCCGGCCCATGCTTGACCATGCCCAGGCCAGGGTACGTTGCCTGACAGCCTACGGCAGTATCAGCCGAAAAACACGCCCATGAAGCCCCCGAGGAAGCTGAGCACAAAATAATTGGAACCGGGCAGCGTTCTGCCGTACGCCCAAAATGCTTACTTTTGCGCCATGTTTGGAAAACCCTTCTTTCTGCTGTCTTTGTTGTTTGCCCTGGCCCTGGTTTCCTGCGGGGATTATCAGAAATTACTGAAAGGCAACGACAACGAACTGAAGTATGAAAAGGCGGTGGCCTATTTCCAGAAAGGCGATTACTACCGGGCCGAGCAGCTCTTCGATCAGCTTATCCCTGTATACCGGGGCACCGATAAGGCCGAGATGATTTACTACTATACTGCCCAGGGTTATTACGAGCAGAAGCAATATATCCTGGCGAGCCACTATTTCAAGCGTTTCACCAAAAATTTCCCCAAGAGCCAGTATGCTGAGGAATGCGCCTTTATGGCCGCCTACTGCATGTTCATGGACTCGCCCCGGGCATCCCTGGACCAGACCAGCACCTACGATGCCATCAACGAACTGCAGCTGTTTACCAACCTCTATCCTGCCAGCACACGGGTGGAGGAGTGTAATATGCTCATCGACCAGCTCAGGGGAAAGCTGGAGGACAAGGCCATTTCTATCGCCAACCTCTATTTCCGCATGGAGGATTATAAGGCTGCCATCACAAGCTACCGTAATGTGCTCAAAGAGTTTCCCGGCACCAGTCAGCGGGAGGTCATACTGAGGGACATTTTCCGTTCTGCCTACTATTACGCCAACCGCAGCATACCCGCCCGTCAGGCCGAGCGCTACGCCGAGGCCCTGGATGCATACAACAGTTTTTCCGCGGAATTTCCGGAGAGCACCTACCTCAGGAATGCCCGCAACCTCAGGGATAACATCCTGAAAGTCAATCCCAACCTGGGTTCATAACTACACACTATATGGAATACAAACGGATCAAAGCCGACAATCAGGCCGTCACCCGCAGGATGCGCGATTTCGTGAACGGGACCGATAATGTCTACGAAACCATTGTCATCCTCTCCAAACGCGCCAACCAGATTGGGATGGACCTGAAGGAGGAGCTGAACAAGAAAATCTCCGAGTTCACCCAGACCTCTGACAACCTGGAAGAGGTATTCGAGAACAAGGAACAGATCGAGATCGCCAAATACTACGAGAAGCTCCCCAAGCCCACACTGCTCGCCATTCAGGAATACCTGGAGGATCAGATCTATTTCCGTAATCCGATCAAGGAGATGCGGGACAGCAATCCCTAAGTCCTTGCGGGCATGTTGAGGGACAAGAACATCCTGATCGGGGTGACCGGCAGCATCGCAGCCTACAAGGTACCGTTGCTGGTGCGCCTGCTGATGAAGGAAGGGGCCAATGTGCGGGTGGTGATGACACCTTCCGCCCATGACTTCGTTACCCCCTTGACCTTGTCCACGCTTTCGAAAAGGCCGGTTTGGACTGAGGCCTTCGACCCCAGGGACGGCCTCTGGAACAGCCATGTGGACCTGGGCCGCTGGGCCGACCTTTTTGTGATCGCCCCGGCCTCGGCCAACACCCTGGCCAAAATGGCCCATGGCATCGCGGACAATTTCCTGATGACCGTCTATCTTTCCGCCAAATGCCCTGTGTATTTTGCTCCGGCCATGGACCTTGACATGTACCGTCACCCCACCACCCAGGAGAACATTCACCGGCTGACCCGCATGGGCCATCACCTCATCGAGCCCCAGACCGGAGAACTGGCGTCGGGGCTTTGTGGCGCAGGGAGGATGGAGGAGCCGGAAATGATCCTCGAGGTTATTCGGCTGGCCCTGACCGCAAAGGACATGGAAGGTGTTCATGCCCTGGTGACGGCCGGGCCCACACATGAACCCCTGGATCCGGTTCGTTACTTCGGCAATCATAGCAGCGGAAAAATGGGCTTTGCCCTGGCCGAGAACCTGGCCATGCGGGGTGCCCAGGTTACCCTGATCACCGGTCCTACGGCCCTGTCGACGCATAGACCCGGCATACACCGCATCGATGTAGTCACTGCCGCCCAGATGCAGGAAGAGGTCATGGTCCAGCTCCCAGCGCATACCGTAATCATCATGGCCGCTGCGGTCGCAGATTTCAGTCCTGCCACGGTGCACCGGAGCAAGATCAAGAAGCAGGGAAACCTCGAGATGCAGCTCACCCTCAAGGCCACGGAAGACATCCTGGCCGGGATTGGAAAGGCTCGACGTACAGATCAGGTGGTGGTCGGGTTTGCGTTGGAGACCGACAAGGAGAGGGAGAATGCCCGCCATAAGCTGCAGGAGAAAAATGCCGACCTCATCGTGCTCAACTCCCTTCGGGACAAAGGGGCTGGCTTTGCTACGCCTACCAACAAAGTGGTCATCATCAGCCGGGATGGAACGGAAAAGGCCTACCCCCTGAAGTCGAAGGAGGAAGTGGCCAACGACATTGTGAACGAAATCCGCCGCGCCCTTTCGGGACCGGCCCAATAGGCCGCAGTAAGCCATTATCAGCCCATGCCAAGGAAATTCATCATAAGCCTCCTGTTTATTTTCAGCACCTGGACCGCGCTGGCCCAGGAGTTCAACTGCACCATTAGTGTATCCACGCCACAGATCGAAGGAACCGACCGCAGGATCTACCAGACCCTTCAAACGGCCCTGTACGAGTTCATCAACCAGCGCAAGTGGACGAACTACGATTACAAGGTGGAGGAACGCATTGAATGCACCATGATGATTACCGTGCAGGACCGCATCAGTACCGATGAGTTCAAGGGGACCATCAACGTGCAGCTGAGGCGCCCCATCTACAAAACTTCCTATAATTCGGTGCTGCTGAACTATATCGACAAGGACTTCACCTTCCGGTATGTGGAGTACGAGACCCTGGAATTCCAGGAGAACAACTTCACCTCCAACCTCACTTCTGTGGTGGCCTTTTATTGTTATGTGATGCTTGGCCTGGATTTCGACAGCTATTCTCCCAATGGGGGAACGCCCTATTACGAAAAGGCCCAGGGCATTGTCAACTCAGCCCAGAGCGCATCGGAAAGGGGATGGAAGGCCTTCGAGAGCCTCAAGAACCGTTATTGGCTGGTGGAAAACCTGATGAACTCCTCGTATTCCCCGATCCGGCAGTTCCTGTATTCCTACCACCGCATGGGCCTCGACCAGATGTCTGAAAATGTGGAAATGGGCCGTTCTGAAATCACACAAAGCATAGAGTACCTACGCAAGGCCAGCCGTGAGAAGCCCGGGCTCTTCCTGCTGCAGCTGATGATGGATGCCAAGCGGGATGAGCTGATCAACGTCTATTCCCAGGCCTCTCCTATGGACAAGACCAAGGCCGTAAACACCCTGAAAGAGATCGACCCGGCCAACAACGCCAAGTACGACAAGATCATGCAGACCACCACCAACTGAAGCCTGGTGGTGGGGCACGCATTGTACCGTAAATGTTATCTTTGAGTCAGCCAGCCCTGTGCTGACTATTTTTTCTGTCCCATGATCAGATCGCTCGACATCAGGAACTATGTGCTCATCGAGAACCTGCATCTCGGATTTGGGCCAGGCCTGAGTGTGATCACCGGGGAGACTGGGGCAGGGAAGTCCATCTTGCTGGGGGCCCTCTCCCTGATCCTCGGTCAGCGGGCCTCCTTCGAAGTGATGCGTGATCCCGGCACCAAATGCGTTATTGAAGGGACATTCGGTATTGCAGGATACGGCCTCGAGGCATTCTTCGAGGCCAATGGCCTGGACTATGCCGAAGAGACCATCCTAAGGAGGGAGATACTACCCTCGGGCAAGTCCCGGGCCTTTATCAACGACAGTCCGGTCACCCTTCAGCAAATGAAAGACCTGGGCGAGCAACTGGTTGACATCCATTCCCAGCATCGCACCCTGGCTCTCAACGCTGCCGACGTACAGCTGACCCTGCTGGACGAATATGCAGGCCAGGAAGACCTGGTGCAGGGTTACGCACAGACCTGGGAGAGGTACCGCAAGCTTACCGGCAACCTGGAACTGCTGCGGCAGGAGGAGATTCGCTTTGCCCAGGAGAGGGACTATCATCAATTCCTTTTCGATGAACTGCAGTCGGCCGCCCTGCAGGAAGGGGAGTCGGAAGAGCTGGGGCACGAACTGGCCCGCATGCGCCACGCCGAAAGCCTGCAGCAGGCCTTGTTTTTCAGCGTCAACGCCCTGGTGGAAGCAGACGGTAACATAGACCAGCAGCTAAGGGATGTCATCCACCGCCTGAATGAAGCGGGCAAGCACCTGCCCGATGCCGGGGAATTGGCCGGGCGCCTGGAGAGCCTGCGCATCGAGGCAAGAGATGCCTCTGATGAACTCGTCCGTCTCAGGGATATGGCCTGGCCTGACCCTTCGCTCCTGGCAGGATATGAAGAAAGGCTGGACCTCATCTACCGGCTGCTGCGCAAGCATGGTGCCGCAGACGAACATGCCTTACTGGAACTGATGGAGAACCTCGGGAGGCTGCTTGCCGAGGGCAGCGACCGTCAACAGGAGATGCGGCTCCTGGAAAAGGAGCTGAAGCAGACGGAGGAACTGCTGCTGCTGCAGGCGGATGGGCTGCACAAGGGAAGAGAGGCGCATCAGGCCGAGCTGAGCGCCCATCTGCTGAGTATCATCCAGCGTCTGGGCATGCCCGAGGCCAGTTTCGAAATTAAGCTTGAAGCCCTGGATCATCCGGGGCCGCAGGGCACTGAAAGGGCCCGCTTCCTATTCAATGCCAACAGGGGCGGGAAGGCGGCCGAGCTTTCACATGTCGCTTCTGGGGGGGAGCGTAGCCGGCTGATGCTGGCGATCAAGTCCTGCATAACCCAGCGTAATGTATTGCCTACCATAATCTTCGATGAAATAGACACTGGGGTGTCCGGGGAAATGGCCCAGAAAACTGGCCAGATCATGGCAGAAATGGGGCAACGCCTGCAGGTGATTGCCATAACCCATCTACCCCAGATTGCAGCCCGTGGTGAAAAGCACTATCTTGTATTCAAAGAGACGGATGAGCAGTCAACCTACACCCGGGTTCATGCCCTCCAAAGCGAGGACCGTACCCTGGAGATCGCCCGCATGCTCAGCGGCGACCGTCCTTCCGATGCCGCCCTGCAGACCGCCAGGGAGCTGATGGTTGGATCCAGGACCACGAAGTAGCATTAAGGAGTATAAACAAACAACAACAATAGCTATGGCTTACAATCTGCTTAAAGGAAAGAAGGGCATCATCTTCGGGGCCCTCAATGAAATGTCCATCGCCTGGAAAGTGGCCGAGAGGGCCCATGAGGAAGGCGCGACCTTCACCCTGACGAACACCCCGGTATCCATCCGGTTAGGTACCATTGACCAACTGGCCAAATCGACCGGGAGCACCGTTATCCCGGCGGATGCGACCAAGTTCGAAGACCTCAGCGCGCTGATCCAGCAGTCCATGGAAATCCTCGGGGGCAAAGTGGACTTCATCCTTCACTCTATCGGCATGTCGCCCAATGTGCGTAAGGGCAGGCCCTATGATGACCTGGACTATGCGTATTACATGCAGACCATGGACATCTCGGCGTTTTCCTTCCATAAATTGCTGCAGGCCGCTCGCAAGCTGGATGCCATCAACGAATGGGGATCCGTAGTGGCCCTGAGCTACATCGCCGCCCAACGTACCCTGTTCCGTTACAATGATATGGCCGACGCCAAGGCTGCGCTGGAATCCATTGCCCGCAGCTTTGGATACATCTATGGGCGTGACCGCAAGATCCGGGTGAATACGGTCTCACAATCGCCGACACTTACCACGGCCGGCAGCGGAGTGAAGGGAATTGATGGGCTGATGGACTTCACTGAGCGTATGTCGCCCCTGGGCAACGCCACGGCCGATGAATGCGCCTTGTATTGCATCACCCTTTTTTCCGACCTGACGCGTAAGATCACCATGCAGAATCTTTTCAACGACGGGGGCTTCTCGAGCATGGGTATGAGCGCACGCGCCATGCACGTCTACAAGCAGAGCCTCGACGACTGCGAGGATTGCTGATCCATTACTCTAGTTTTTATTCCCAGGAGCGGGGATGTTCAGGGTCCAGGTGATGGTGTGCCCTTCGGTGGCGGCTGGGGTTTTCTGTTCCCCCGCGGCGGGTTGGGGTGTGCTGCGTTTCACCTCGTAGGTGATGGCCGGGCGCGGAGGGAGTTTGAAGTGGATGCGGGTACTCATGGAGGCTTTAACCCTCAGGCCCCTGTTCTTGGCTTTTCCATAGCGCAACAGCCTGACCAGCCTCAGGGCTTCTTCGTCGCAGCCATGTCCCAGGCCACGGGTGACCTCGGCTTCGACTACCTTTCCATTGCCGTCCACCCAGTACTGAAGCTGGACGTAACCTTCTATGCCTTTCCTGAGGGCTTCTTCCGGATAGTGCAGGTTCTTTCGTATAAACTCCTGAAAGGCTGTCTTGCCGCCCGGATACTCCGGCAATTCGATGAACCGGCGGTCCCGGCCCTGGCGCTCATCATCCCTCTTCATATCATTGGCTTTCTTGGCAGCACAAAGCTACAAATCCTCAGGCTGATGCCGCAATCAGGTGTCCATAGCCTCAACGACCCTGCTTGAAAATCCGCCGAAAGTCTTAATTTTGCCCCTTCCTCCTTCAAACATATGGATATATGAGCTTTAGAATCATCCTGCTGGCCAAGCAAGTCCCGGATACCCGCAATGTGGGCAAGGATGCCATGAAGGCTGATGGAACCGTCAACCGCGGTGCCCTGCCGGCCGTGTTCAATCCTGAGGACCTGCATGCCCTGGAGCTGGCCCTTCGCATCAAGGACAAGGTGCCCGGAACCGAGATCGTGGTGCTTACCATGGGTCCCATGCGTGCCGCCGAGGTCATACGGGAGGCCATCTATCGTGGGGCCGATCGCGGCTACCTCATCACCGACCGAAAGTTCGCCGGGTCCGATACCCTGGCCACATCCTATGTGCTTTCCCAGGCCATACGCAAGCTGGAGCCCTATCACCTGGTGATCGCTGGTCGCCAGGCCATTGATGGGGATACCGCCCAGGTGGGCCCCCAGGTGGCGGAGAAACTTTCCCTGCCCCAGGTAACCTATGCCGAAGAGATACTGGAGGTAGCCCCTGACCACCTGGTTATCAAGCGCAGGTTGGAACGCGGAGTGGAAACGGTACGCTGCCGGCTGCCGTTGACCATCACGGTGCACAGTTCGGCCCCTCACTGTCGGGCCCGCATTGCCAAACGGGTGATGACCTACAAGCACGCCCGCACGCTCAGCGAATTGCAGGAGGAGACGAAGGACTATACGGAGCTGTACAACGCACGTCCATACCTTTTGATCGAGGAATGGGGAGTAGAGGACATCCAGGCCGATACGGAAAAAATTGGTCTCACCGGCAGTCCCACCAAGGTTAAGAAAGTGGATAACGTGGTTTTCGCCCAAAAGGATTCCACCGTGATCAGCGACAGCGATCAGGATATAGAACAGCTCATGGTTCAGCTCATTGAAAGCCATGTCATTGGATAACCCCAAAGCCAGAAGAACGTGAAGAACGTATTTGTATATTGTGAAGTCAACGAGGAGCGCACGATAGCGGATGTGAGCCTCGAGCTACTGTCCAAGGGCCATAAGCTGGCACAGCAGCTGGGCGTCAAACTGGAAGCCGTGGTGCTCGGCGATGGTATCGAAGACCTGGCCCCGCTGATCATGCCCTTCGGAGCCGATGTGATTCACCTGGCCGATTCACCCGGGTTGTACCCCTACCGCACCCTTCCGCATGCTGCGGTAGTGGAACATATCTTCCGGCAGGAGAAGCCGGAGATCGCCCTCTTCGGTGCCTCACCCGTGGGGCGCGACCTGGCCCCGCGCATCGCCTCTGCGCTGCGCTGCGGGCTCACCGCCGACTGCACCTCGCTGGAGATCGGTGATCATCATGAGAAAAAGACGGAGACAACATACAAGGACCTGCTCTACCAGATCCGGCCCGCCTTCGGGGGCAATATCATTGCTACCATCATCAATCCGGATACCCGCCCACAGATGGCTACGGTGAGAGAGGGCGTGATGAAGAAAGAAGTGGTTGACCCCGCGCATAAGGCCGAAGTGCGCCATTTGGACCTCGAAGGGATCATCAGTCCGGAAACAGCCGCTATCGAGATCATCGAGCGTCATGTGGAGCAAAGCCGCATCAACATCAAGAATTCGGGGATCATCATCGCCGGGGGCTACGGGGTAGGCTCCAAAGAAAACTTCAAATTGCTGCACGACCTGGCCGAGATCATTGGAGCAGAGGTCGGCGCCAGCCGCGCCGCAGTGGATGCCGGCTTCGCCGAACACGAGCGGCAGATCGGCCAGACCGGGGTTACCGTAAGGCCCAAACTCTACATCGCCTGCGGCATCTCCGGGGCGGTGCAGCACCGCGCCGGCATGGATCAATCGGCCCAGATCATTTCCATCAACACCGACCCCCACGCACCTATCAACCATATTGCCGACTATACCATCAACGGCAGGGTGGAGGACGTTATCCCAAAAATGATCCGCTTCTACAAGAAAAACATCCGTTAATCAAGCCCAGCAAGGAAATGGAAAACTTCTACCGCGATACGCCCAGCCTCAGGTTCCACCTCGGTCATCCCCTCATGGAGAAGATCGTCCGCCTGAAGGAAAAGGACTTTACTGAAAAGGACCACTATGATGAGGCGCCCATGGATTATGAGGATGCCCTCGACAGTTACGACCGGGTGCTGGAAATCGTAGGGGAGATCTGTGGCGAGATCATTGCACCGAATGCCGAATCGGTGGACAAGGAAGGTCCCAGGCTCGAGAACAACGAGGTAATCTATGCACGGGGAACCCAGGAGAACTACGACGCCCTGGTGAAGGCCGGAATGATCGGGATGTCGTTGCCACGAAAATACGGCGGACTGAACTTTTCGCTCGTGCCCTATGTGATGGCTGCCGAGATCGTTTCGCGGGCCGATGCCGGCTTCGCCAACATCTGGGGCTTGCAGGACTGTGCCGAGACCATCCACGAGTTCGCCTCTGATGAGATCAAGGAAGAATTCCTTCCGCTTTTCCCCAAGGGAGCTACCGCCGCAATGGACCTCACCGAACCGGATGCCGGCAGCGACCTTCAGGCGGTGCAGCTCAAGGCCACTTTTGACGAAACCAAGGGTACCTGGTTCCTGAATGGGGTCAAGCGTTTCATCACCAACGGCGATGCCGATGTGTCACTCGTGCTGGCACGCTCAGAAGAAGGCACCAATGATGCCCGTGGCCTGTCCCTTTATGTGTACGACCGCAGCAGCAAGGCCGTGACCATCCGCCGTATCGAAAACAAGCTGGGGATCAAGGGATCGCCTACCTGCGAGCTGGTGTTCCGCAATGCCCCGGCCAAGCTTATCGGGGATCGTAAGTTCGGTCTAATTAAATATGTAATGGCACTGATGAACTCCGCCCGACTGGGCGTGGGTGCACAGTCTGTCGGCATCTGCGAGGCGGCCTATCGTGAGGCCCACAAATATGCTATGGAACGCGAGCAGTTTGGTAAATCCATCATCAAGTATCCGGCCGTGTTCGAGATGCTCACCCTGATGAAGGTAAAGACCGATGCGGTGCGCACCCTGCTCTACGAAACGGCGCGTTATGTCGACATGTACAAGAGCTACGGCTTCCTGGCCGAAGAGCGCAAGCTCAGCCCAGAGGAACGGAACGAGATGAAATACTACCAGCGCAATGCGGATTTCCTTACGCCCTTGCTCAAGCTGGTTTCCAGTGAGTACAGCAACCAGGTAGCCTACGATGCCCTGCAGATCCATGGGGGTACAGGCTTCATGAAGGACTTCCCCATCGAACGCATCTACCGTGACGCCCGCATTACCACGATATACGAAGGAACGTCACAACTCCAGGTGGTAGCGGCCATCCGGGGCGTGGGCAACGGGGCCTATCTCAAGCTTATGCGTGAATTTGAGGAACGCAAGGTGAAGCCAGCCCTGGAGCACCTCCATTCCACCCTGGTGCGCATGACCGATCAATTTGAAAAGGCTGCAGAACGGGTGAGCGGACAAGAGGAGGAAGAACTTATCGATTTTCATGCCCGCCGCCTGGTCGAGATGGCCGGAAACATTATTATGGGCTACCTGCTGATGTTCGATGCCGACAGGGAGGAAGCGATGCAGCGGTCGGCTGAAGTCTTCATCCGTATGGGACGTGCCGATAATGTGGGCAAGGTGAGTTATATCAACCACTTCAGTTTCAGGGACATGTCGGATTTCAGAATGTAATTCCGACTGGATACTAACGAAAGGGACCGGAGAGCAATGCTCAGCGGTCCCTTTTTTTATGAGTAATACAGGTTCCCTGTGTCAGGCTTCAGATGGGATGGCTCCCCTTTCGATGCGGATGGCAATCTCCTGTTTTTCTTCATTGAGCTCCACCAGGATGCGGTCATTTTCGTGCAGGGTAGAGCGGATGATCTCTTCTGCCAGGGCATCTTCTATGTATTTCTGGATGGCGCGTTTCAATGGACGGGCGCCGAACTGGGCATCCCATCCCTTGTCGAGGATGAAGTCCTTGGCCTTTTCACTTACCTCAAGCGTGTAGCCCAGCTTGAGCACCCGTCTGAGCAGCTGCCCGAGCTCAATATCGATGATCTTGTGGATGTCTTCCCGCACCAGGCTGTTGAAGATGACGATATCATCGATGCGGTTGAGGAATTCGGGGGCGAAGCTCTTCTTCAGGGCCCCTTCGATCACGCTGCGGGCATGGTCGGCACTGGCGGCCTGACGGGCCGTGGTACTGAATCCCACGCCTGCACCAAAGTCCTTGAGCTGTCGCGATCCGATGTTGGAGGTCATGATGACGATGGTGTTCTTGAAATCCACCCTGCGGCCGAAGCTGTCGGTGAGCACACCGTCGTCAAGCACCTGGAGCAGAAGGTGGAAGACATCGGGGTGGGCTTTCTCGATCTCATCGAGGAGGACGATGGAATAGGGCTTGCGCCTCACCTTTTCGGTGAGCTGACCGCCTTCTTCATAGCCCACATATCCCGGAGGGGCGCCTACCAGACGGGACACCGCGAACTTTTCCATGTACTCGCTCATATCCACGCGGATCAGGGTGTCCTCTGAATCAAAGAGATAGCGGGCCAGTACCTTGGCCAGGTGGGTCTTTCCTACCCCGGTAGGGCCCAGGAAGATGAAGGTGCCAATGGGTTTATTGGGGTCTTTGAGCCCGGCGCGGTTGCGACGTATGGCCCGCGTCACTTTCCGGATGGCGTCAGCCTGTCCGATTACGCTGTTCTCCAGCTCATCCTCCATGCGTACCAGGCGCTCGCCCTCGTTCTGCGCGATGCGCTGCACGGGGATGCCGGTCATCATGGCCACTACCTCGGCCACATTCTCATCTGTCACTGTGACCCGGTTGATTTTGGACTCTTCTTCCCAGCGCTTCTTGGCCTTGTCGAGCTCATCCTGCAACTGCCGCTCGATATCGCGGTACTTGGCGGCTTCTTCGAATTTCTGACTGTTGATGGCCCGTGTCTTGTGATCGCGGGTTTGTTCGATCTCCGCCTCAATATCTACGATCTCCTTGGGGACGTTGATATTGGTGATATGGACCCTCGACCCGGCTTCATCCAGGGCGTCGATCGCCTTATCGGGTAGGTAGCGGTCGGTAACGTAGCGCATGGTCAGGGATACGCAGGCCTCAATGGCTTCAGGGGTGTAGGAAACCAGGTGGTGGTCCTCGTATTTTTCCTTGATATTATTCAGGATGATCACCGTCTCTTCGGGAGTGGTGGGGTCGACCATGACCTTCTGGAAGCGGCGTTCCAGGGCTCCATCCTTTTCAATGTACTGCCGGTATTCGTCGAGCGTGGTAGCCCCGATGCACTGGATTTCGCCCCGGGCGAGCGCGGGTTTGAACATATTGGATGCATCGAGGGATCCCGAGGCATTACCGGCCCCCACGATGGTATGGATCTCATCGATGAACAGGATGATGTCCGGGTTCTTTTCCAGCTCGTTGAGAACGGCCTTCATACGTTCCTCGAACTGGCCACGGTACTTGGTGCCAGCCACCAGGGAGGCCAGGTCGAGGGTGAACACTCTCTTGTTGAAAAGGGCACGTGAGACCTTCCTGTTTACAATGCGCAGGGCGAGGCCTTCGGCAATGGCCGACTTCCCGACCCCGGGTTCCCCGATGAGGATGGGGTTGTTCTTTTTGCGCCTGGAGAGGATCTGGGCGATGCGTTCCAGCTCCTTTTCCCGGCCAACTATGGGGTCGAGGCGGCCTTCCTCGGCCGCCCGGGTGATGTCCCTGCCGAAGTTGTCCAGCACCGGGGTGCGCGACTTGCTGTCGGCGGTCTTCTTCATCTGGTTGCCGAAGCTGCGGCCGCCCTCTTCGGCGTCCTCATCATCGGCTGTTCCTCCGGGAAGTTCGCCTGAAGGGTCTTTGGCCCTTTTACCCCCCTGTTCCTCAAAGCGGGTGTTCATGGTGCGGAGCTCGTCACGCACTGCATCGTAATCTACGCCATAACGCCCCAAAGAGCGGCTGACCAGGTTGTCCTCGTCCTTTAATATCGCCAGCAGGAGGTGTTCCGTACCGATCAGCTCGCTGTTAAAAAGCTTGGCTTCGAGGTAGGTGATCTTAAGGGCACGCTCGGCCTGCTTTACCAGCGGGATGTTCTCCAGCACCCTGGGCTTATCCGTCTCCTTGCGTATGGCCTTCTCAATAACCTTGCGAAGGTCATCCAGCTCCACGCCCAGATAGGTGAGGATCTGCACCCCCATGCCTTCCCCTTCACGGATCATGCCGAGGATGAGATGCTCCACGCCGATATAGTCGTTGCCGAGTCGAAGGGCTTCTTCCCGGCTGTATGTTAGTACGTCCTTGACGCGTTGTGAAAATTTTGCTTCCATAAAAAGAGTTCTTCTGCTGGCTGTTCGTTCCGCGTGGCTATCCGATCTGTTCGATAGCCCATGGACGCGTTATCAAATAACAGGCCAAGCGTAATTATGCATGTAAACACCTGAACCTGATGAATGTTGCTTGTCTTATGAATTTATACCCCAGGCCCGGCCCGGAGGTTTCAAAAATAGCCCTGAAGAAAGGTGTATGTTTTAAACACCCCCGTGCAATTTTCAACATCCCGGTGTTCAAAATATCCGGAGGTGGCCTCGAAGATTTTTTGTACTTTCGTAACGCTGTTTCCGTTCATTGTATTGATTGATTTTCATTTACTTACAAGATCGGATCACAGCCTGATCAAAGATTTTCGGGATTACGGATGGATAAGATCACGTGGGAGCATTTCGAGGCGGTGGAACTGAGGGTTGGGCGTATAGTCGACGTGCAGGAGTTCCCTGAGGCAAGCAAGCCGGCATACAAAATCTGGGCAGATTTCGGGGATGACTACGGCATCCTTAAGTCGAGCGCACAGATTACGGCCCTGTATGACCCGGAAGAGCTCATCGGGCGGGAGATCATCGGTCTGGTGAACATCCCTCCACGCCAGATCGGCCCCCTGCGTTCCGAATTTCTTGTCACTGGGTTTACCAACGAAAGGGGAGAGGTGGTGCTTGCCATGCCGGAAAGGCCTGTGGAACCCGGAGCACGCCTGCACTGAGGAAGAAACCCTTTAACATCCGTTACCCACAGCGAACTGAAGAGAAAGGAATTTGATGTACGAAGGAGAAAAGATCATTCCGGTCAATATAGAGACCCAGATGAAATCGGCCTACATCGATTATTCGATGTCGGTCATTGTGTCACGTGCCCTGCCTGATGTCAGGGACGGCATGAAGCCGGTACACCGTCGCGTGCTCTTCGGCATGCTTGAACTGGGGGTGCTGTCCAATCGTCCCTACAAGAAATCGGCGAGGATAGTCGGGGAAGTGCTCGGTAAGTACCACCCTCATGGGGATTCCTCGGTTTACGATGCCATGGTGCGCATGGCCCAGGAATGGTCACTGCGCTACCCCCTGGTCGACGGACAGGGTAACTTCGGATCCATCGACGGGGACAGCCCCGCCGCCATGCGTTATACCGAGGCCAGGCTGCAGAAGATCGCGGAGGAAATGCTGTCGGACATCGACAAGGATACCGTGGACTTCCAGTTGAACTTCGACGATACTCTGGAGGAGCCTACCGTGCTCCCGGCGCGTATCCCCCAGCTCCTGATCAACGGAGCTTCGGGCATCGCCGTCGGTATGGCCACCAATATGGCCCCTCACAATATCAAAGAAGTGATCGAAGGCATCATCGCCTATATCGATGACCATGATATTGACATCCCCGGCCTGATGAAGTACATCAAGGCGCCGGATTTTCCGACCGGTGGACTGATCTATGGCTATGAGGGTGTGAAGGAAGCCTATGAGACCGGCCGCGGCAAGATCGTGATGCGGGGGGAAACGAAGATTGAGCAGGAAGATAACGGTCGGGAAAACATCATCGTCACTTCTATCCCATATCAGGTCAACAAGGCCGAGCTCATCAAGAAGACGGCCGACCTGATCAATGAAAAACGCATCGAGGGCATTTCCGACATAAGGGACGAATCGGACCGCAACGGCATGCGCATTGTATATGAGCTGAAGAAGGACGTGATCACCAACGTCGTCCTGAACAAGCTTTATCAGCTGACACCCCTGCAGACTTCCTTCAGCGTGAACAACATCGCCCTGGTGGATGGCCGGCCGATGCTGCTTAACCTGAAGGACCTCATCCGGCATTTCGTGAACCACCGGCATGAGGTCGTGGTCCGGCGTACGCGCTACGAACTGGCCCAGGCCCAAAAGCGCGCCCATATTCTCGAAGGACTGTTGATCGCCCTGGACCACCTGGACGAGATCATTGCCCTCATACGGGCCTCCCGTACCCCGGAAGACGCGCGCAACGGACTGATGGCCAGCTATCAGCTGAGCGAAGAGCAGGCCAGGGCCATTCTCGATATGAGGCTGCAGAAGCTGACCGGGCTGGAACGCGACAAGATCCGCGAAGAATACGAAGAGCTCCAGGCCAGAATCAAGTATTACCAGGAAGTGCTGGAGGATGAGCGCCTGAGAATGGAGATCATCAAAACCGAGCTCACTGAAATCAGGGACAAATACGGGGACGAGCCCCGCACCGAGATCGTTTATTCGGCCAAGGACTTCCGTATCGAGGATACCATAGCCGATGAGGAAGTGGTGATCACTATTTCCCATATGGGATACATCAAACGTACCCCGCTCAGCGAATACCGCAGGCAGAACCGCGGCGGCAGGGGAGCCAAAGGGTCCAATATCCGCGACGAGGACTTCCTGGAACACCTCTTCATCGCCACGATGCATAACTATATGCTCTTCTTTACTGAGAAAGGCAAGTGCTTCTGGATGAGGGTATTTGAAATCCCGGAAGGAACAAAGGCCTCCAAAGGCAGGGCCATCCAGAACCTGATCAACATTGAGCCCGACGATAAGGTAAGGGCCTTCATCAATGTCAGGAACCTGAAGGATGAAGACTACATCAACAACAACTACATCATCCTCTGTTCCAAGAAGGGCATAATAAAGAAGACCAGCCTGGAAGCCTACAGCCGTCCCCGCCAGAACGGCATCAATGCCATCACTATCCGCGAAGACGATCAGCTGCTGGAAGCCCGGCTCACCAACGGGGAAAACCACATCATGATGGCCCTGCGCTCCGGCCGCGCCATCCGCTTCCCGGAAAATACCGTGCGCCCCATGGGCCGCAACGCCTCCGGTGTTCGGGGCATCACCCTGGGAAATGCCCGGGATGAGGTCATCGGCATGATATGCCTGGAGAATGGAAGCCAGGATATCCTGGTGGTTTCGGAGAACGGCTTTGGCAAGCGCTCAGATGTGGAGGACTACCGCATCACCAACCGGGGTGGTAAAGGGGTGAAGACCATCAATATCACCGATAAGACGGGAGCACTCATCGCCATCAAGGCGGTCACCGACAAAGATGACCTGATGATCATCAACCGCTCGGGGCTCACCATCCGGATCTCCGTGGCCGAACTGCGGGTGATGGGAAGGGCCACCCAGGGCGTGAAGCTCATTAACCTTCGCGACAACGATGTGATTGCTGCTGTGGCCAAGGTTGAAACCGAGGAGGGAGCCGAAGGGGAAGAGAATGGCGATATTGGGGAAAATGGGGTGGCCAACGTGGATGAAAGCCTGTCCGGACACACCCTCACCCCCGGGGAACCCGAAACGGAAATCACTGAATAAACATCAGAAGAACTCTTGGCAAAGATTTTGTTTACCGAAGAGCACGAACACAATAAACCCAACCTCACGACAATGAAAAGAACAGCACTGGTACTGGCCGCGGCATTCATGATGAGCGCCGGATTCGCGCAGAGCGCCAAGGTGGTCAGCGCTTTCAACTACCTGCGCAACAACCAGCTCGACAAAGCCAGGGAGGCCATAGAACCGGCCATCAGCCATGAAAAAACCATGGGCGATCCCAAAACCTGGTTTTATCGTGGGAACGTCTACCTCGCCATCCAACTGGCCCAGGAACCCGAATTCCAGGCCCTTAAGGAAAACGCGCTTAAAATCTCGGAAGAATCCTACCGCAAAGCCCTGGAGCTGGATGCCAAGGACCAGTACAAACCGGAGATCATGCAGCGGCTGCCCATCATCGCTGAACAGTACTACAACCAGGGCGTCCTTAGTTACAACGCCAAGGACTATACAGCAGCCATGGGCAACTTTCTCCGTGCCCGCGACATCAACCTCGGTATGGGAATGGTGGACAGCCTGGCCATGTACAATGCCGGTCTCTGTGCCGAACTCAGTAACCAGGCGGCCATTGCCAAAGAGAACTACCTGAAACTGGTGGAGCTGAACTACAATTCGACGCTGATATACAGCTCACTGGCCAATATTTATAAGGAAGAGAAGGACACTGCCGCAGCCTATGCCATCCTTACCCGTGGGCTCCAGAACCATCCGAATGACTACAACCTCATCATTGCAGAAACCAATCTTTACCTCTCTGATGGTGAGGTAAAAAAGGCCCAGGCCAACCTGGAGCGTGCCATTTCTATAGACAATACCAATCCCACCATTTTCTTCGCCGTAGGCACTACCTACGATCAGATGGGGGAGAAGGACAAGGCTGAATCGGCTTACAAGAAGGCGATTGAACTGGATCCCGCCTACTTCGATGCCAACTACAACCTGGGCGCACTCTTTGTCAACGATGCCGCTGCTATACTGGAAGCCGCAAACCAGCTGCCCCTGGGCGATCCAAAATACGATACAGAGAAAGCCAAGGCTGACAACAAGCTGACATCAGCATTGCCCTACCTTGAAAAGGCCAGCGAGATCAAGCCCGACGACATGGCCACGCTGGGGGCGCTAAAGGAAATCTACGCCCGCACCAGCCAACTGGAGAAATTGAAGAAAGTGAATGAGGCTATCCGCACCCTCGAAGGACAGTAATTCCTGATCCTGAATAATATAACGGCCATCCCTGGGGGTGGCCGTTTTCGTTTAGTCCCTGATGAACTTACCACCTCCCAGCCGTTGGTCGCCGCGGCCGATGGAGTAGAAATACATCCCTGGGACCAGATGCTGCAAGGAGAGGGTGGTACGGGGTACTGGCGAAAGGTTGGAATGTATAATTCGCTGACCGGTCAGCGAATAAATATCCATGCAGAGGCCTGCAGGAAGCCCGGCCTTGAGTTCAATGGTCAGCACGCCTGAACCCTGAGCATAAAAAATATTCACCGGCAACTCTGCATCGTTATCATCTATTCCTATAATACTGACAGTACATACATTAGATTGTATAACATCAATAATTGATTGGACATCAGGCTGGCATATTGTATCCCTGATCTGCAGCATGTAGGCAAGAGCTCCCTGGGGGGGAGCGTCATCAAGGTAATTGATCCCCGGAACATTCACACTGTCGAGGAGAACGAAGTCGTTGCCTGCGGCAGATCTTAGGACAAAAACCTTGTTGTAATTCAGTCCCTGATAGGGAAGCCAGCTCAGCATGACCTGCCCCTTGTCCACCGCTGCCTTGAGGTGCAGCTGGCCCGCCAGGGCAGAAGGGGAGGAGAGCGCGTCGCAGGAATCGATAGTCAGCAGCCGGTAAAAGTATTGTGTTGTCCCCGGGTCATGAAGAGAATCCGTCACCCGTCCGCCGGAACCAAAGTCCATGGTGTCCAACGGGGCCCACAACCCGGCTTGCTGCATGGAACTGTACTGGATTATATAGCCTTTGATATCCACCTCCGGAGTTTTCTCCCAAATCACTTCCAAATGCTGGTCCTCCTTCACATCGACCATGCAGATCCTTTCATCTTCATAGGGCTGCATCTTGCGGATTACCAAGGTGGTAGAGGTACGACAACCCTGGGGATCCGTCATTGTTACGCCTATTGGAATGGTATGCGTAAGGTTGGGGAACCAGATCTGGGCAGTGGTTTGACCGGTACTCCAGAGGTAGTTGCTTCCTCCGGTGGCCGTGACCGCATAGGCATGGCCCGGACAGAAATAGCGGTCGCCGATGAATCCGGGGACAACTGGCTGATGGACCAATATCTCTGCAAGCACCCAGGAAATGCCGCAACTATCCTGTAACCAAATCCATAGCGGGTAGGTACCCGGAATGTCCCAGGTCAGTCCGAGGTACATCGGCAGGTTGGAGGTATCAATACCCGTAGCTCCAGGGACCAGCCAGCCAGCCACGGGCTGGCCATCGGTCAGGCTTACCAGGTTAATATATATGGTGGTATCAGGGCACGCTGTGAACTTGGCTACCTGGAGCGGTGTCCTGTCCATGAACACCCTGAGCGGGAAGGTATAGCCCCAGCGTTCCGCCACGGCTTCCACCAGGTAATAGCCCTGGGCATCGGTATAGTTGGCTGCAGCATAGGTGTATGTGGCCTGGCTGAGGCTCCCCAGGGTATCCAGGAGTGTGAACGGACCTTCTGGAAAATTGCTTCGCAAGATGCGGTAATGGGAGAAGCAGCCCAGGGAATCCAGGGGGGGCTGCCAGCTCAGACTGACTGTTCCAGAAGAATCGAGGTACAGGCAATGCTCATCACGTATGCCCAACAACCACGACAGGTCGATGTTGACCCGGCAGACCAGGTTCCGCACCCCGGGCAAGGGACAGGAATTGTCCATGGCGCGGAAATGAAAATCGTAGTGGCAGTCTGGGCCTTTCCAGCTTCCTCCTGGATTAATGGCGTGTTCAAGAACGACGGGCCAGAAAAAATAGAGCCCGACCTCCCCGGTATCACTGAGCGGGGGTACCGATGAAAGGGTTGCGCAAGGCGGATAGGGACAGCCTGTACCGGGATAGGTATAATGGAGCCCGAACTGGGAGCCGGAGGCGGTAAGTGTAGTGGTTACAGGGTCTCCGTTTGGAAGCTGGCTTGGGAGATAATGCAGGGCCGCAAGGTTGAAACCGACCATGTCGCCGGGCCGGGCCACGATGTCAATACGGCGGATACTGTCGTCTACATTCTGATAATCGAAGATCAGCGCCGGCGGCAGGTTGGACGGATTGGGCTGAACCACTTTCAGCTGGAACTCCCTGACCACTTCTGAGATGGGGAGGCCATTCCGCATGGCTTTCGCGCGCTGGGAGAAAAGAAAGGATCCCTGGGTGTGCGACAAGAAAGTAAAGTTGCCTGTGGCCGGATCAAGTTCCGCCTCCTCGTTCAGGGGATTAATGAACTTATTGGGCAGGGGGGAGGCAGCAGAGTAATTGGGGGCATAGGTCATGATGGGCAGGCCATTGATGCCCGTAGCAGGGCTGCCCCAGGCCACATCCAGCTCATCGTGGTCAGGATCCAAATAGGGCTGATAATAGAGGGAGGGATAGCCGGCATAGAATACGGGCTGGGGAGCAGCCAGGGAACGGGGTGAGTTCTCGAAACAGGGGGAGACGGAGCCAGTGGTATCAGGGTAAAGCTTTGCTTCAAGGTACAGACTCAATGCATTCAGGCCCTGAAGGTTGGTGGCCACATTGCGGTACCATGCATTCACGGTGAATACCAGTCCTGTGAGCGGCACAGTCCCGGTCAAAGCAACTCCGTTGGGAAAGAGACTGTCGCTGGTATAACGGATGATCAGGGTGGATCCGGAGTTGGCGGGTTGTGAGGTACCGCAGCCGATACGACTGAAGGCAGTATCCGGATGGCAGGGCAGGGTGATCTCCAGTTCTTCAGACTTATACAGTTGGATCTGGCTGGGGCTGCTGTTGGTATTCAGCAAGAGCGAAGGAAGGTAGCCACCGGAATTGCTTTGTCCGCAGTCATCATAGAGTGTGACCCGGAAGCGGTAGTTCCCGTTGGGAAGGCAGTCCCAGCTGATCTCCCCGCCGAGGTAATGAGGAGTTGAGAGGGCCGGTAGGGATAAAAGAAGAACTAAGGCAAAAAAGACGCGGCGAAGCATGCGCTGATGTTGGTGGTAAGGAAGGTGACCGGGCATGGCGGGGGTGATTAGTATCCGTAAATATAAGGATAGACACCATAATTATTTCCGAAGGATGTCTGTGGGAGGGTGGGCTGGGTGCATCCCTTAGGTGATGGCTGAGAGACTATACTGGCGGTGGAGATCAGTGTGAGGGTGGATATCTCAAAATATTAGTTAACATAATATAAATTATCGGAAATCTATCGCGAGTAAAGGGTATCGATAAATAAATTGTGACTCTTAGTGTTCCGGTTTGTGAAATGGTTAATTATCTGCCTTTTAATGCCATCGGTAGCATCATCAGAAACGGAATACAACGCTCCCAGTGCAGCACATAGTAGTTATACCCTATGTCAATATTTTTGTAGTAATCTGGTCTATGATCCCAAAGGACTTCAATATCCTTGAATAAAAGGGTTAGCTCCCTGCTCACAAACTCCGGTTCAACGGCCATATATACTGGTCGCAACGTCACATTATCAAAGACTCCTACCTGGTCCTTACGGATCTCCCCGCGCTCCTTGACTTTCAATAGAGTCCTGAAAAAGATACCGTGAGCCTTCAGAAAATTCTCCCTGGTAAATTGTTGATCCTTTGCGAAATACTAGGCATCAGCCAGGTGCTCGATCTCAAGGACTTCCTTTCCCTTCCTTCCTTGTTTGCTCACCAATCTTTTTCTGAAAAGGCTATTATGATACGGTGCATTTCCTTTGATATTCAGAAATATACCTCCCAGAAACTATTTTGAGCCTGGTAGTCTTAACCGTCATATATCTTGACCTATGAATGATTCCCCTGATATATCCGCTCTGTGTCCAGATCGAAACACCTGTTTGGTGGTTCGAATTAAGACCATTATTCTTACCCAAATATAGTAATCATCGCCGTTCCAATAATTAACCCTATCTTTGCCCCAGAATCTTAGTTGACATTCTGGCAAGACAGCTTTCCCTCCATACCGGGTTTCCTCTCTTTTCATTCTGGATCGGCTAAGTCCGGCGCACCGCAACGCGGTGGGCAACCCCCTGCAGGCACACAAAAATGTAAAGTGCCATGGCAGGCCAACACATTATTATCTATGTACAGAGAATCCTTCGAAAACTCCTCCAGGCCCAGGGCTGGGAGGAACCAACGCAAATCCTCCCCTGCACCGGCCTCCAATGGTCGCCGCAATGCCGGCGGGGGCTATAAACCCTCCACCCTCGATCCCCAGCTGCTCGTACGCAAGGCTGAATTGGTGGAAGCCATCGATTATCTTTCAGAACGCAGGATCGATGAGCTTCCGGTCCATCCTGAATTGCGCAAACGACTTATGGACAAGGGGTACGAGCGTCCGACCGAAATCCAGGACCGTACCCTGGAAACCCTGCTGCAGGGCCGTGACCTGCTGGGAATCGCCCAGACCGGTACCGGCAAGACCGCCGCATTCATGGTGCCGGTCATCGAAAGCCTGATGAAGCAGAAGCGTAACCACTACGCCCTGGTGCTGGTCCCTACCCGGGAACTGGCGGTGCAGGTGGAAGATGAATACCGCAGCATGGTGAAAGGCCTTGGCCTGTATAGCCATTGTTTCATCGGGGGGACCAATATCAACACCGACCTCAGCCGCCTGAACAGGCCCGCCCACGTCATCATTGCCACCCCTGGACGATTACTTGATCTGGCAGGTCGTAATGCATTGTCATTAAATGCATTTCATACTCTTATCCTGGACGAGTTCGATCGTATGCTGGACATGGGCTTCGTGCATGACGTCAAGCGGATCATCGCCGCCATGACCCAGCGCCGGCATACCATGCTCTTCTCCGCCACCCTGGACCCGACCCAGGAATCGCTGATCGCTTCCATCCTGCGCAAGCCGGTTATGGTGAAGGTCAGTTCAGGTGAATCCACCGCAGACCACATTGATCAGGACATTATCCGGCTCAAGCCGGGGCAGGACAAGTTCGATCTCCTTTGCGACCTGATCAGCGATAGTAGTTTCCGCAAGGTCCTGGTGTTCGAGGAGACCAAGCACCTGGTCAACAAGCTTGGAAAACGCCTGAACATTGCAGGTTTCCCTGCGGCGGTTATCCATGGTAACAAGAGTCAGAATGCTCGTCAGCAGGCCCTCGACGGCTTCAAGGCAGGTTCTGTGCAGGTGCTGGTGGCTACCGATGTGGCGGCGCGCGGCATTGATGTTTCCGACATTACCCATGTGATCAACTACCAGGTGCCCCTATCCTTCGACCGCTACATCCACCGCATCGGCCGCACCGGCCGCGCTGGCCGCAGTGGTAAGGCCTACACCTTTGTTGGCTGATCCTTCGCTTTGGTTATCAGTACAATACCCCTCCTAACAGGAAGATTGCCAGGGTAACCAGCACTATCCCGATCAGGTTGAGCCATAACCCGGTTTTCACCATATCGATGACCCGTATTCGCCGGGTGCCGAAAATAATTGCATTGGGCGGAGTGGCTACAGGCATCATGAAGGCGAAGGAGCTGGACAGGGTGGCAGGTACCATCAGCAGCATGGGGTGAACCCCTATGGCCGTCGACAGTGCCGCCAGGATCGGCAGGATCATTTCGGCTGTGGCCGTATTGGAGGTGAGCTCGGTGAGGAAGGTGATAGCTCCGGAAATGATGGCAACTATGCCCCAGGATGGCAGCTGATCCAATCCGCTCAGCTCGCCCCCTATCCATGAGGATAATCCACTCTGCATGAAGCCGCTGGCCAGGGCGAACCCTCCGCCGAACAGCAGGATTATGCCCCAGGGAATTCCCTCGGCCGTCTCCCAGTCCATAATGCGCTGACCCTTGCGGGCGGGCAGGATGAACAGCAGTATGCCGAAAAACACGGCTACCACTCCATCGTTCAGCCAGCCCGGGCGGGCCAGAAAACGTTCCCATCCCGGTAAGGTGAAGGAGCCCAGGTCGATATCGGCCCGGGTAAGCCACATCAACGCCAGAAGGGTGAAGACCGTAAGTACGAGCCCCTCTTCCCTGCCCATCTTTCCCAATTCATGATATTGATTTCGGATCAGAGCCTTATCCGTTTGCGGGGCCCCTTTGAGCCACATCAGGCAGAGCAGGCCCCAGCTGAGCAACAGCAGCAGCACGCTCACCGGAAAGGCGAAAAAGAACCAGTCGGCAAAGCCTGGCGCCTGGGCCTCAGGGAAACTGATAGCGTAAATTCTGGCGAAGGAGAGGTTGGGAGGCGTGCCAACGAGGGTGGCAATCCCTCCGATGCTGGCGCTGTAGGCTATCCCAAGCAACAGGGCTATCCCAAAGCCGCGGGAACTGGAATTATCCTCAGTACGTTCTTCGATGCTCATGATCACGCTCAGGCCTATGGGCACCATCATCATGGCTGTGGCCGTGTTGGATATCCACATGGATAGAAAGGCCGTGGCGGCCATGAAACCCAACAGGATGAAGGCGGGTTTGTGGCTGAAGCGGAGCAGGATGAAAAGCGCAATCCGCTGGTGCAGGTTCCAGCGCTGCATCGCAAGGGCGACCAAAAAGCCTCCCATAAACAGGAAGATCACATGATTGAAATACTGCTCTGCCACCGCTTTCCCATCCATAATACCGAAAAGGGGAAAGAGAGCTACCGGGACCAGGGCGGTGACCGCCAGCGGCAGCGCCTCAGTAATCCACCAGACGGCCATAAGCAGAGCCAGGGCGGCCATCATGGTCACTTCAGGATGACCCGGAGACAGGTCGAATCCCAACATGATGACCAGGGCAAAAACAGGCCCAAGCCATAAGCCTATTCTTTTCATATATTCTTCATAAACAAGACTTTAATACACCTGAAATGAAGCTTGAGTTCAATATCATACCTGATCATAGGACGATCAGACGCTGCCCGAATGCGCCGTGGACAGTTCGCAGGCTGACAAGGTAGATGCCCGGAATCCAGTTGGAAACATCAAGTCTCCAC
>JAKLHK010000011.1 GCA_022710185.1 Bacteroidota bacterium | reverse complement strand
GGCCGGGCGATCTCTTGCTCTACGGGTCCTATCATGCCCTCCATGATCAGGTGCATCATACCCTGCTCTCCTGGCTGCACTCCTGCAGGGAACGTGGAGTCATGCTGATCTACGACCCCAATTTCCGTCGTCCACACCTCCATGAGCTGCCACGGCTCAAGCCCCGTATCCTCGACCTGATCCGCTGTGCCCATCTGTTGAAGGCTTCCGATGAGGACCTGCAACTGGTGTTCAGGTTCAGCAGCGGAGGGGAAGCCTGGGATAACCTCTGCAATATCGGGCCACGGGCACTGGCGTATACCCGGGGTGCCCGGGGAGCCTCCTGGTACGCCTCTGATTGGGAACTCCGGTTCCCCGCCCCTGAGGTCGATGTGCTCAGCACCATAGGTGCAGGAGATGCCTTCAATGCGGGCTTGCTTGCGGCCTTGGCCCAGGTCAGCAACCCCACAGGGGTATTACTTCTGGAAGATTTTGCTAAACAGGCCCTGCACCAGGCCCAGTCCCTGGCATCGATGGTCTGCCAAAGGTGGGAGAATCATGTGCCGCAGCTATCCCTGCGGTGATTACTGCCAGGGTAAAGGGAATCAGCCCCTGTGCTTGCGCACGATGAGCTGGGCGTTGAGGTAGCCCACCACCTCTACCGGGGTCCCCTGGTCGATGTAGCCGGTCTCTGCCGTGGCATCCAGAATATCTCCATCAACCTCTACCTTGCCTGCCGGGCGGAGTATGGTGTACGCCGTACCGCTGCGCCCGACCAGACTGCGGTATTCCTCTGCCACAGCCAGGTAGCCCTCGCTGCGTTGTTGGGTTGTATCAAGGGCCAGGTGTCCAAAAAACCGGGGTGAGGTGAGCATCTTCTGTCCCAACCAGAAGCTCAGCACGATGGCAAGGAAGGAGGAGATGATGACAGTGAAAAAGGCTCTTACCACTCCCTTCAACGGGAAAGTGGACGGTTCGAAACCGATGTTGTCTATCATGGCCAGGGTGAGGCCCCCGACGATGAGGATGATGCCCCCGATGCCGGCCACCCCGAAACCGGGCAGGGCGAAGATCTCCACCGCCAGCAGGATAAGGCCTCCGATAAACAGCAGGATCTCCCAGTGTTCAGCCAGTCCCTCCAGGTAAAGCGGGGCAAAGTACATCAGGGCGGCCAGGAGGGCGGCGGCTGAAGGAAAGCCGATGCCGGGTGTCTGCAGTTCGAAGTATATGCCCCCGATAATGATCATGATCAGGATGCCTGAAATGAAAGGGTTGATGAGGAAGCCGATGATCTTGTCCATACCGCTCAATTCCTGTCGCACGATGCGGTAATCCCTGATCCCGGCCTGTGCGAGGACCTCCTCCACCGTTTCTGCTTCCCCTTCACAGTATCCGTTGGCCATGGCTTCGCTGGTGGTGAAGGTGAGCACCCGGCCGCTGTCGACGATCCCGGGGATCACGATTCTCGGGTCCACCATGGCCTGGGCGATTTCCGGGTCGCGTCCCTTGGCTTCGGCCGTGGCCCGCATCATAGCCCGCATATAGGACTGGTACTTGTCAGGCAAGGCTTCCCCGGTCTGGTTCACCACGGTGGCTGCGCCAATACTGGCCCCCTTACGCATGTATATGCTGTCACAGGCGATGGAGATCAATGCCCCGGCCGAGGCAGCATTGTTGTCGATAAAAACCCAAAAGGGGATACCGGAGTTCAGGATCGCGGTGCGGATGGAATCGGCCGATTCCAGCATGCCGCCATAGGTGTTCATGTGGATGAGGATGAGGTCGGCCCCCAGTTCCCGCGCCTCTTCCAGGGCTTTGTCCGTCATTCGCTGCACGGGGGGCGCAATCTCATCACGGATTGGGAACACGTATACCACCTTCTCTTTGACAGCCTGGCGCTCCTGCGCCTGGACCAGCGGGAGCGAGAACAGGGCCGATAGGATCAGCAAGGGGGGGAGGAGCAGGGTAAAGGGTCTCATGCCTGTTGTTTTATTTTTTCCATCTCCATCCGGCGGGCTACCTTCTTGCGGAGCCGGCGGAAGGTGCGCTTGCGGGCTTTGCCCTGCCAATAGTCGCGCTGCCAGTACTTGCCCCAGCTGATGTTGGTCCAAAGCCGCTCGTGCAGGTAATAAATGATGAGCTTCAACACGAAATCCATCACGGCGATCATGCCGGCCCCTTCCATCGACTCGTTGAGGGTCTTGTCGGTGAACTGACGGAAGATGACCAGCCCGATCAGGAAGGTGGCGGATAGGGCCATGAGCCGGTAGCTCAGCGCCTTCACGAGGCTTCGCGTCGGGCTGTCCTTGATGTTCTCCGCTTCGCGGATCGGTTCATTGAATTCCTTATTCGACATATCGCGTGCTCTTGCGGTACTACGATCCGATGGATCTCAGTCTGCTGTAGTGAAAAACTCGGCAGCCTTGTGCTGCAGGACCTGTCCGAGGACAGGGTTGGAAGCGATGATTTCCTGGCCGTAAAGATAGTCCGCTTTGCCTTTGAAATCACATACCCATCCCCCAGCCTGTCCCACGATCAAAGCCCCTGCGGCCACGTCCCAGGGTTTCAGCCCATATTCGAAGAAGCCGTCAAAACGGCCGCAGGCCACATAGGACAGGTCCACTGCCGCGGAACCCCAGCGCCTCACCCCCCGGCTGTTCCTGAGGGCAAAGTCGAGCAACCCAAGGTAGGCCTCCAGCTTACTGAAGTCGTGATAGGGAAAGCCTGTTGCCAGCAGGCCCTCTTCCATTCGGGCATGCCCGCTCACGCGTATCGGCACACCGTTCAGGCAGGACGGGATGTCCAGGGCTGCGGTAAACATCTCCGCATGCACCGGCTCGTAGACAAGCCCGGCCACCACCTGGCCCCGGTTCTCCAGCGCAATGCTCACCGCATACAGGGGCAAGCCATGGATGTAGTTGGTAGTGCCATCCAAGGGATCGATGATCCAGCGGGCATCCCCATCTCCGTCCATCCGGGCCTCCTCTTCCGCCCAAAAGCCGGCCCCGGGCAGCAGGGCCTTCAGTCTGCGGACAATGCGCCGCTCCGACTCACGATCCACATAGGACACAAAGTCGTTGCGCCCCTTCACCTCCACCGCTTCCATCCCCAATCCCTGCTGTTCCCCGATCAGGTAGATTCCAGCCTCCTGCGCGGCTTCCGCCATGCCGGTTAATAACACTTCCTGGTCGCGCAGATTAATCATCCTGGGGGTCATGTGTTCTGAATAGGTGTTGTTCAGGTGCTTCGATCGGTCGCATCCCCGCTCTGCGCTATCCCTGGTGAATTTCCGGTTGTTCCCTGGTACACGCTTGCTTTCCTGCGCAGCTTCTGCTGCAATCCGATACCACCAAGGATCAGGACCAGTCCCCACCAGGTGCTGCCCAGGATTTGCTCTCCCACGGTGAGATGCACCCAGAACAAGGAAATCAAGGGTGAGAGGAAGATGAGGTTGCTTACGCTGGCGGTATTGTGGGCGAGCTTCAGGGCACCCATCCAAAGGGCAAAGGTGAATCCCATTTCGAACAGCCCGATATAGGCAGAACCTGCCCAGGCCAGGGGGTCCTCGGGCCATGGGGTGCCGCTGATCAGGAAATAGATCAGGATATAAGCAGTGCCGAAGCAGAAGTTCAGGAAAAGCTTGGGCAGGCTGTCCCGCCCGTCCTTCATATTGAGTATCCAGTACAGGGCCCAGATCAGGGCGCTGCCTGCCGCCAGGGCCACACCGGGGGCATCGGTGAACCGGAAACTCTGGGGATTCCCCTGGGTCGCGATGACCAGGGTACCCAGGAAGCTGACAAAGATGCCCAGGGCCTGGTTCCATCGCAGGGACTGGCCAAGCAGGGGAACCGAGAGGGCAACCAGGATGACCGGCCACAGGTAGTTGAGCACCAGGGCTTCCTGGGCCAGCAGCCGGTCATAGGCGACGAAGAGGATGGCATAATACAGGAAAGGGTTCAGCGCACCCATGAGCGCCGACATCAGCCATTGCCGGTGGCTCAGCCGGAAAACTGTACGCCATGAATAGGCCTTTATGGCCATCGCACCGAGCACGATGAGCGCTACCATGCCCGAGATCAGCAGCATGGCGACCGGTGTGGTGAGGGACAGGGTCAGCTTGAATGCGGAGCCTGCCGTCGACCAGAACAGCACAGCCAACAGGGCCAGGGAAACTGCCTTGTACTGATCTTTCATCCTTAGGTTTGAGAAGCAAAGATAGCACGGAATGCGGCTACCTCAGGAGCACCACCATCCCCTGCTTCCGGCCTTCCTTTTCCAGAAGGGTGGTTCCGCCTCCGGTGAAGGTGGCCATCCATGCATACATACCGGCCGGCAGCTGGCGGCCGGAGGCAGTGCCGTCCCAGGAAGCGTCGATATCCGTTGAACGGAACACCATGCCGCCCAAGCGGTCGTAGATGAGCAATTCCATCTTTTCTATCCCGGCTCCCCTGAGCATGAAGCGGTCGTTGATACCGTCCCCGTTCGGACTGAAGGCGTTGGGTGCGAAGAGCAAACCTTCGCATACCATGAAGTCGACCATCAGGGTGTCCTGGTCCACCCCGCACTGGTTCTCCGCCCTGACGCTGTAGGCCCCTGCACTGCTGACCAGGCAGGTGGGCTCTGTGCTGCCGTCCTGCCAGAGGTAGCTTCCGAAAGGGACTCCCGCATCGAGGGTATGCTGACGTCCGATGCACAGGCTGGTGTCCTGCCCCAGGTCGACCTCCGGAGCAGGGATATACGACACCAGGATGGAGTCCCGCAGGGGTTGGCACTGACCAATGAAGACCTCCACGCTATACCTGCCGGGCGAGCTGATGACGCGAAGGCCCTGCGTGTTCCCGTCGCTCCAGGCATAGGTAGCCCCGGGCAGGCGGATGTCGAGACTAAGGGTCTGACCGGCGCATAGGAGTGTGTCCGGACCCAGATCTATGCTGTCATCTACCGGGGTGAGGCTGACATCCTCAATGTAGTAGAACGCGTAAAGCTCGTTCGAAGCCGGCATGTGCACATTCGTGGTGGTCTGGAAGTCGCCTTTGAAATTTCCGATAAGGATATGGTCTTCCCCTCCCTGGGCAACGTAATAGCCACTGATAAGCGTCCAGTCCAGGGTGTCTTCAAGGCAATATCCCATCGGACTGCTTACATGCACCGGAAGGTCGAGGTAGGTGCTGTTCAGGCTGGTCTTGGGTCCTTTGTGGAAATGGATCCCCAGATTGTCACTGCTGTAGCGGGCCGTATTCTTTTTATTGGTCCAGAATTCGGCCAGGTAGCAGGCCGACGCCTGCAGGGACTGGTTCAGCGGTGCCTGCAGGTATTCCCGGTAATCCACATAGGTGGATTTGTAAGTGGTAAGTCCGACGTATCCCTCCCCTGTGCGGGCATACTGGTGACCTCCGGCATAGTGGTCCGGTACATTGACGGGGGACCCCGGTCCCGAACAGGAATGGAAGTAGTCGGTGCTGCCGGCACTGGGGCGGTTCCAGGGAATGGCCTTGTCCAACTCCCCATAGGTGAGGGGGCACATGGTAAATTGCTCGAAGCTGGGATTGGGCACAAGGTTCTGTCCACCCGCGCCGAACCAGGTGAGAAAAACCAGTCCGAAAGTGAACAGCTTCCTCATACCGCAATAGGAACAAAGGTAGGGGAGACTTGCCTACTTCCTGAACCAAGGTCAGTAAAGATACAGCCTGCGCAAGGGAAAGGGGATTGCCACAGCGCTGCACGATAGAGAACGAGGATTCCGTATCTTTGAAGGCATGACCGAGACCATCCTGATCCTTGATTTCGGTTCCCAGTATACCCAGCTGATTGCCAGGAGGGTAAGGGAACTGAACGTGTATTGTGAGATCCATCCTTACAACCATATCCCTTCGTTGGGGCCACACATCAGGGGCATCATCTACTCGGGAAGCCCGGCTTCGGTGCGTGATCCCGGTTCTCCACGCCCGGAGATCGATGCGATGAGCCTGGAAATGCCGCTGCTCGGGGTATGCTATGGCGCCCAGTTGCTGGCCCAGGATCATGGGGGAGAGGTGGCCCCGGCCCATGTGCGCGAGTACGGCAGGGCCAGGTTGTCCCGCGTCGACCAGGGCACCCCCCTGCTCAAGGGACTGTCGCCCGATACCCAGGTATGGATGTCGCATGCCGATACCATCCTGCGGATCCCTCCGGGCTTCCGCATCATCGCATCCTCAGGCGACGTGGAGATCGCGGGGTTCAGGGTAGGGGAGCGCCATGTTTATGGACTGCAGTTCCATCCCGAAGTTTACCATACCACCGAAGGAGCGATACTACTAAAGAACTTTGTGGTGGATATCTGCGGCTGCAGCCAGTCATGGACGCCCGCATCCTTCGTGGACACTACCGTACATGAGCTGAGGGAGCAGTTGGCTGGCGACCAGGTCGTGCTGGGCCTGAGCGGGGGTGTGGACTCCTCTGTTGCGGCCATTCTCCTGCATAAGGCCATAGGGGAACGCCTGCATTGCATCTTTGTCAACAACGGCCTGCTCCGCAAGGGGGAATTCGAGGAGGTCCTGCATTCATACCAGGATATGGGATTGAACGTTACCGGTGTCGATGCATCCGATCGTTTTCTTGATGCCTTGCGTGGCGTAAGTGAACCTGAAGCCAAGCGCAAGATCATTGGCAGGGTATTCATCGAGGTGTTCGATGAGGAGGCGCACCGCATACAGGATGTGAAATGGTTGGGGCAAGGCACGATTTATCCGGACGTGATCGAGTCCGTATCCGTAAAAGGTCCATCGGCCACCATAAAATCCCATCATAACGTGGGCGGTCTCCCGGATTTTATGAAACTGAAGGTGGTAGAGCCCCTGAAGAGCCTCTTCAAGGACGAGGTGAGGCGGGTAGGCCTGTCTCTGGGTATGAAGGCCAGTCTCCTGGGACGTCATCCCTTCCCGGGCCCCGGCCTGGGGATACGCGTGCTGGGTGAGGTCACGCCCGAACGTGTCAGCGTGTTGCAGGAGGCTGATGCCATATTCATCGGTGCCCTGCGCAGCGAAGGACTGTACGGACAGGTGTGGCAGGCCGCCACCATCCTGCTGCCGGTACAGGCCGTCGGGGTCATGGGCGATGAACGCACCTACGAGGACGTGGTGGCCTTGCGGGCAGTGACCTCCACCGATGGAATGACAGCCGACTGGGCCCACCTTCCGCATGAGTTCCTCGCCCGTGTAAGCAACGATATCATCAATAAGGTCAGGGGTGTGAACCGTGTGGTTTACGACATCAGTTCCAAGCCCCCGGCCACGATAGAGTGGGAGTAGATCCCTGATCTTTGGAAATATTCGCAGGTATGTTCAAGCATTGCATCCTTCTTTTCCTGTTCATCCTCCCCAGCCTGGCCCTGAGGGCCCAACCCGTGGAAGTGGTGCGCTCCAAGGAATTGCTGACGCTGCAGGGCATCAGTTATTTTCAGCATAAGGTGGAGAAAGGCCAGACGCTCTACAGCATCTCCAGGGCCTATGGGGCTTCCATGGAAGCCATCGTGGAAGCCAACCCAGGCAGCGATGCCGGACTGAAGCTGGGCCAGGTACTGCTCATCCCGGCAGGTAGGGCACAGGCTGCGCCCGCCGAGGCATCCGCTGCGGCTGCAGAGGGCAGGATCTACCACCTGGTTCGTCAGGGTGAAACCCTTTACGGCATTGCCCGCATTTACAATACCAGCGCCGAGGTGCTCCAGGGCCTGAACCCTGGCCTGTCGCAGGGACTGCATCCCGGAGACCGTCTCCTGGTGCCGGGCGCCGCCGCCGAGGCAAGCCCTTCCATCTCGGCCGAAGGACCGCGTCAGTATTCCCTGTACACCGTGCGCAAGGCAGAAACGGTGTATGGTATCGCGGAACGCCTGGGGGTGACCGTCGACGACCTCTACCTTCTCAATCCCTCCCTCAGCCAGGGACTGGAGGAAGGCATGCAGATCCGGGTGCCCGTGCTTCCTGCGCAAACCGCTATGCCACCGCAGGGCCCTGTGAAGCATAAGGTGCGCAAGGGCGAAGACCTGGCCTCCATTGCCGCACAATACGGCATCAGCGTGGAAACCCTCCTGGCCGCCAATCCCGGCCTGGAGCAGGGACTGAGTGGTCCGGCCCGGGGCAGCGAGCTCGTCATTCCTTCTGCAAAGGATGCGGCCCCAGCCGAACTATCTATGCAGGAGTCCCCCAGAACCATGGCAGAGGCCTTCCAGCCCCAGCCAGTCCCATCAGGCAAGGCCCCCTGCACCCCCGACGCCCACAACCTCCTTCCGACATACCGTGTAGCCTTGCTGCTGCCCTTCTATGCAGCCGCCGGGGATACCATCTCCACCGATCCCGTCCATGCGGTGAACCCTTCCGAATACCCTTCCTTCCGCTTCATCCAGTTCTACGAAGGGCTGCTGATGGCCCTGGATACCCTGGAGAAGGAAGGCTTGCGCATGGACCTCAAGGTAATGGATGTGACCGAGGATACCCTGGGTCTCGAACAGAGCCTCCGCAGGGAAGGGCTGGAGAACATGGACCTGATCATCGGTCCGCTGTATTCGGGAAGCTTTCAGGTAGTCAGCCGCTTTGCGGCCCATTACGGTATCCCCCTCGTCAATCCCTTCACCAACCGCGATGAGGTGGTGCTGGGACGGCCCCATGTCTTCAAGGCCTATCCTTCCGAAGACGATCGCATGGGGGGGCTGGCAGATTTCCTGCTTGACACCTACCCCGGGGCGCCGGTATTCCTTGCCGGTAAGGAGACCGACCGCGAGAAGCACCTCCGCCGGGCGTTCAACCGGGGCATCCGGCAGTCGCTGCAGGCGCATGGACTGGACAGCACTGCCTGGACCGACCTCAGCGGCGCGGGGGTCAACCCTGCCGGATGGTCCGGAAAGCTTTCCTCTGTTCGTCCCAATGTCTTTGTAACCTTAAGCTCCGACCAGGTCTACGTCTCCAATCTGCTGCGCAAGCTGCATGCCCTGCGCGGCCAGTATCAGTTTATTGTTATAGGGCTACCTTCCTGGGAAGGCTTCAGCGCCCTGGATCCCGATTACCTGATCGGGCTCAACCTCCACCTCTATGCCAATTCATGGGTCGACTATTCCGACCCTGCCTCCGTGCGCTTCGTGGAGCGCTTCCGCAAAGCCTACCAGGCGGAACCCGATGCCTATGCCTTTCAGGGGTACGACCTGGCGCGTTTCTTTTTCTCCGCGATGATGCGTTACGGGGAAGACTTCAGCCAGTGCCTGAGGGAATATCCCTTCGAAGGGCTGCAGACGCATTACCGTTTCCGCGGGGGATCGGGGAACGGGTATATGAATTCCTGGCTCAATATCTACCGGCTCGACAACTACCGCGAGGTGGATGCCCGGCAGTTTCCCCTGGGCACGCCCTAATGGCGGGAATAGCTTTCGGCCAACTGCAGATTAGGCGCTGGAACTCTTGGGAACTCAGCGGTAGTATTTTTCGTCAGGATCACCGCCTTCACCAACCCTCACAAGATGCAGTTGGCCGGAGTCTTACGTTGGGATTGTTTACAACACCATCAATTTAATTGACCTAACAATCGATGTTGAAGACCGGACGTTCACAAAGTATACGCCCGGCTTATTAATATAGAAAGTGCTACGTCCAATTTCTATTGGCTGGTCCAATAACACCCTACCAGCGATGTCAATCAAATATGCTTTGCCTTCAACCTGGCTCTCAATAAATACTGTATTATTATTCGCAGTAATGTTGACCAGCGAATTTCCCTTTAGTTGGGATTCATCATCTGACGCTGTAGTATTGCACAGGTAACTCACAAATGTAGTGGGAATAAGAGTAGTATTCGAAAGACCGCATTGACTGCCTGGAGTGATGGTATCCCAAATAAAATCATCACAATCATTCAATGTATTAGAGAACTTAAGAATAAATACAGTGTCATTTAGTACTGTGGGATGAAATGGATTTGCCCAGGCAATTTCTATGTTTCCAAGTTGGCACACAATATTAACTATTCCTAAGCCACCAGCCATTGTAAGGCTATCAGACTGCATAGAGCTTGCGAAATCATAGATAAGATTGTTATAATTTCCTTTGAGATAAAATGTAGACAGCGGAGTGGGAATACTGTCAAAGATTATCGGCACAGATGTTACTCCAAGTGTAGTTGAGGGAGTACCAAACCGAACAACTGCCTGCCCATTAACTGCCACTGCGAAAAAGCAAGATATGATGAATACAGTAAGGTACTTCATACAGATCGATGTTTTTATTTAAACTTACCAAAGTTATTAGTGAATAACCAGGAATTTCTTAGACAATAGTGTTTTATTATTACTTACTATTCTTGCAATATACAAGCCAGGTGGATATGAAGAAGTGCATACACGATAACTTTCATCAATCTGAATACTATTAATTTTCGCAAGCTGCCTTCCAAGATTATCTATAATCTCAACATCTAATGTGACATTGTGAGATATTTTGCCGATAACTTGGAACTGGATAAAATCACTGGCAGGATTTGGACTGAAATTCAGGTTTTCTTTCAATTCCTCCAGCTCTGGAATCGCCGTCACACTTCCCAGTCTGAAATCCGGAAAGTTTGGCATTCCTGTAATTGGTTTATCATTAGAAAAATGGATATAACGTTGTATAACATTACATCCTATCCCTGGGATGTCAGGCTTGTCAATTACATGCAAATAGTTCGCAGCTGGAGCAGAATTGAAATATATCTTATTATCCGGGGCTAATTGACAATAGTTAAAATAAGTTGGGGCCCAGCCCCAGGTAGATCCATCCCATTCCCCCACAATTGTCATTGACGAGTCCATATCCATTGACTCCGTGTCCCATTGGTAAATTCTTTTTCCCAATGAAGCATAGAGAAGGTTAGAATTAGGGGAGAAAGCAATGTGATAGACATGAGTATTCGTGTCATAGAAAGAGAATTCTTTCGGATCACTTAAGAGACCACTTGATCTGTCAAAATTGAATAGTTCTGAGATATGTATAACTGGCAAACTAATAAGCAAGTCAGGGCAATATGAGACATAGGCATATTTTGTTCCGTCCGGCGAAAACCTGACATTATAGTCTCCGTTCAAATGGACCTCCCCGATCTCTTGCTCACCATCTAGCCAAACCCCTTCAGGGTTAACCAGTATTCTATAAAACGATGCATGATTTACCTGAGGAACGAGTAACCACCAATCCCTATTATTACTATGTCGCACCGCGGTTAATCCACCCGACGAAAGGGTATCACTAATCAAAAGATTATTTTTACTAATAACATCCCCTAATCCATTCATCTGTGACATATCAACAATGGAATAAAGGAGTCCTATCGCAGTATTGGAAGAACCTGCAGAAAGCTCATGAAAAATAACATATTTTGATCCATAATAAGGCATTGGTAATATTATTGCTCCCTGAGGGCAATTTAATCCATCCGTTAACCCCATATTACTATTGGCATACAAACCAGGGCTTAACGAATCACCATTCGGCATCAGCATTCCGTTTTTATCACATATTTGCAGGCCATTGGTGAAAAATAGTAGTTCTCCATTGGTATCACAAATATTAGTGACTGTTTTACCTAAATTGATGGTGTTTGGATGGCTGTATGTCGCCATTGGAGCGATGTTGAAGTCAAAAATTCGGCAGTTACTAAAATTGTAATGGGGAAACCCGCTTATCCATTGGTAATCCCGTTTACTATCATTATTGACCTGAGAAATTACTGACACCGGCCCCAATAGGACCAGTGTCAGTAATATAGTGCAGAGTCTCATTGAAATAGATGAATTATTTAATTATTAATTATCAGGTTGCCAAGATTATATTGCTTCCCTTCATACTGGATTGAGATTGTATACATTCCATTATGTAGAGCAGCTACTTCAATGTCAGTATACTTATGGTTTAATTGTATATTCAATGAACTTACCAGTTTCCCGCTTAAATCAAATATACTAATTGATGCCTTACCTTCCTGATTTCCTTCATTTTCAACAGTTATACTTTTTGATGCCGGATTTGGATAAAACGTAAAAGAACTGGGTTCCTCAATATTAACTGCCTGACTTTTACTATTCCCGATCGGTATACATTTGCCAGTATCATAATACGTAGTGTCTTTAAAGAGAGCGACAAGAGTTCTGGCTAAGTACACGGCTTTCCCGCCACTAATTGGACATTGTTCGGCAATATCCAAAATCGCATTTTTCTGATTCGATGTCAGCTCAAGGCCAGGCACTACTGAATGTAGATAAACATTATTCAAGACTTTCTGGTTATTCTCATAAACCCCTGTGTCAGGAAGCTTACTATTCAGAGTTAAGAATTGTGGGATGAGTGTTGAGAATATACTGTCATGGCTGTTAATTACTATCCTTATATTATCCTCGATATCCAATGATTGTGCTATAAGTTGGCTTCTGGAGTTCAATAAACTAATTGAGGGAAGCGCAGAAGAATTATTTACGATTGCAGCATCCAGGAGCGAAATTTGCTGAGAAATAGTCTCAAGAGAGTCTAATAATGAATCAATGAGAGAAACTTCATTGGATGAAAGTTGCATCGAAGAAGATATGTCGTTTTCCAGAATCTGAAATAATCCAGGTGATTCGTACTTTATACTATCGACATATGAAAACATTAAGGAATTCGAATAGATCTGAACAGAATCAGATATAAGTTTGCTGACTAACACCCTTTGTGCATTCCAAACAGAAGCAGATGAATATGAACTAAAGGACAATTGATCCGTTACAACAGAGGAGTCTAGGCTTGAAAATTCATTTAAAACAATTGCTGCACTTGCCGAGGCTCCACCACCTCCCCCTCCTGAACATGGACTAACACCTGTTGCTTCTATAAGACCAGTATTATAAACAACATTCGATGGGTAATACGGATTGGGGAATGAACCATTAGTACCTATGTAGTAAACTCCACCCCATGCCGTACTATTATCCTCAAAGAGAGCATATGAAGGATACGATGAAGCTAGCCATGAATTACCATTATGGTATTGGTCTCCTGTTAATCCAGAAGAGGTGTAATAAAGACCATAACTATGATCATAACAGTTATGTTCATAAATATCCGTATTACCACTGTATGCATCAAATAATACACCAATATATGTTTGATCTGTTTCGTTAAACCCATAGTGTCCATCAGGGCTACCGATAACACTTATTCCGTTTGGCGTTGTTGTAGAGTTCTGACAACCTGGATCTTGGCCAATAACATTATTACATAATACAAAATTGTCCCCTCCACTTGTAATCTTGATTCCTGAAAGATTTGTATTACAATCATTCAATTGTACTGAGTTCTCAGTAACACTAACACCATAACAGGAATTTAGCATAATCCCATTCTCTCCCGCATAAACGCTAACAGAATTATTATCAATATTTGCATAACTATCAGGGTAGTATCCGTACGTACTTACATTAATCCCAAAAGTATTTTGTGAAGTGCTTGATGGAGCAAGATAAAATGTGTTCTCATTGATATCGAGAGAATACAAAGGCCCATATGAATTGGCATAGATTCCACCAGCACTACATCCAAAAGTGTTATTAATCATTCTTAGTGATCTATGTATGGCTCCTACTGACGCTATTCCGTAACTAACACTTTCGAAGCTATTATCTCTAATATTGCAAGCACAATTCATCAACGCTATTCCATAATCACAAACATTAAAGTCTGTCTGATTTGTGTTTCCATGCTTCGTCAATGTCAATGGCAATGAACTATTATGATTAACCGCAAGGATAGCAGTTTTTAACGTTGGCGTACCTACAAAATTGTAAAATATTGCTGCATCTGATGCAATTGTCAAATCGCTATTCCATGTTACAATACCAGTGTTCATTTCATAGAACTCGTTAACTGCATTTCCTGATAGTGTACTCCCATTACAGTTATCAATCCAAATTCCAACATTTACTGGATCGGTTAATGTCGGCAGCAGATTATCCTTTGTATAGAATTTATTGTCGTTTAAATCAAGTATTGGTGAACAGTCAAATACATCAATACTATTATAATTATCTCTCAAAATACAACTGTTTAATGATATAGTTGGAGAAGTTAATTGATTCGACGAAACGTTACTTAGAGCCCATTTCCCATCCCGGATCGTACATTCCAGGAAGTCTACACTTGAGGACTCATTCAATACTATTGACCTCCATAGGTCTTCACAACCATGAAAATCAATATAGGCCGCGGAGAGAGTGGCATCGTGAACAAATATGCTACTATTAGGCAGCAATGTAACTTCATTAACATTACCCGGTATACTGAAGTTCGCAGGAACGATAAGTGTTCCAAGAATCACTGTATGGTCCGTAAAAACCAAGGATTGATTAATAGTTGTCTCATTATAAAGAATAGTAACCGGATTAACATTCCCTGGATCTAAACAGCAATTATAAATCTTAATTGTTATGTAATCAGAACATATTAGCGTGGTTCCGTCAAAAATTGCAAGATACACGTTGTAGGTCCCTTGGGTTGTACCATTCGGTATTTGAACATGGCCTGGGTTTGGAACTTGTGGGATAGTTACATTTGGAATGGTGGTCGACCAAACATAGGTATATGTAGGGGAATATGTGTTTGAGTACAATTCAAGTGGAGAATTGATACACACTTCATAATTTGTTGCTTCCAGACAAATTGGCACAGCTGCTTTTAAGAAAACATTCGTACTATAAACAGCCAGACTATCAACGTACTGGCTGGTAACCGTTACAGAATAAACACCTGTATCAGCGGGTGAAATTCCACCAAATTCTACCACAGCCTGATCTGAAGTAAACCCATTCGGGCCGGACCAATCATAACTAATGCCTCCTTGAGCATATAAGTATAATGTTTCTCCATCTCGGAGAGGAGAGTTTGAAACTACCCCAATTGGTCCTTGATTAGTTACGGTTGGAATTGTTTGGGTATATCCCTGAATTTTCAAAAAAAGACAAAGCATAATAGCAGCCATCAATTGGTAAGGAACCTTAACACTCAGGCCTACTCGCACTCTTTGTAATGATTTCATAACAAATAATTTACATGTAAACAAGTAGTTGTTTGAATTTTCTCATACTTCTTTCTTGCCACTTAGCCTTTATAGTAAACATACAAGTAATTTATCTGATGGCCGGGCACAAGCTAAGGTACGGCAAGTCGCTGAGCTATGCAAGCAAAGATTTGCGGAAAACGACGGAGTACCCTTCGACAAGCTCAGGGACCCATTACACAAAAAAGGGCACGCGAACCAGGAGTTGAACGAAGGCGCTATGGGCCATGCTTCGGTTGGGAATCTCCTGGGAGCTTGCCGGAGCATACCGCAGGGGGCTTCTTAAGGGACAGGCACAAGGTTTTCGGCCCTGGAAGCCCGTTTGCCATAGCCGCAATGATCGGCTTTGCTCAGGGCGGGCATAGCCATGCCCTGCCGCCCATTGCGGGGCGGTGAGAGGGACTGTGGCGGTGTCAAAGAACGCAGCAAGCGATTTCTCTCAGGCCGTGGATTCGATCACCTCATTGCGCAGCATACGACCCCTCAGGCAGATGGGGCACAAAAAGGGATCTTTACCGCTTATCTCTCGCAGCAGCTCCAGGCTGGACCGTGCGAAGGCACAGCCTACGCACAACGGATTCAGGAGCTCACTTTCGCGCAGTGCCCCAAAGTACGCAGTGATTAGCATACAACGATGCTTACTATTGGTGTTGCTGCAAAGAGGCGCTGCACTTCTTCGTTTTTTGCCCTCAGACCGGCCCTTCGACTGCTCCTCGTTACGCTCGTTACGCTCAGGGACCAGCAGGCCTCGTTGCCGGGTCGCGACTGCGCCTGCTGCTTCCCTCCCTTCGGTCGGGATCCCGCTGCGCGGGACCGCACCAGCCAGGGTCGCTCTCCCGGCAACTGTATTAAAGCAATAGCTGTCAACTGACCAGGAACCGGCCTTTTTTGCCTTTGGGTTTGACGCGGGGTACCCACTGGACGAAGATCCCGTAGAAAAAGGCGGAGAAGTGAGGAGTCCGCCAGCTGGCGGACGACGAACGGCTTGGCTTTTTCAGGGATCGAGCCCTCAGTGGGTCGCGGAAAACCCAGGCCTCCCTTTTCTTTGATCCTTTCATTTGGGTGAGCAAAAGAAAGGATAGAATTAAATGATACCAACAGAAGAACCAGAGTCAAGTAGGTGTTGGATTCATCATGGCTGCCCCACGTGAATTCTCCCTTGAGCCCCCGGCAGCAACTCGTGCCGCCGGTTGGCGACCCAATCGGGGAGTTGGACGTGGGTGCCGTTCAGTGCGTGGCCGGGCTTCACCCCCCGAAAAAAAAGGGGGCTGTCTCAATAGGAGATGGCCCCTTTTTCGTTTTCGATCACATACCGGCATTTCTCGAAGGATAGCCTTGGATTCCTAAGTAATCTATCTTGGAATGATGGTATTAGGGGGATCAGGAGTGAAATCCAGGGCCTGTGGCAGCCCGTTTTCTATGCTTAACGGCAAGAATTGGCCTATTTATGATAGATTGGCCCATTTCCTCAGGTTCTGAGCCAGTGCAAGCAGTCCGACCTCAACGCTCACATTGTCCTTCCCGCACGTATTGAATCGTCTGAAGCGGTGATTTGCTTTTATGTTGCCGAAAGTGCCTTCTGAGTCGATAGCTCTTCGTTTGCGATGTTCTATTCCCTCTTCAGTAAGTAATCTTTCCGTTGCTTTCTTGCGAAGGTTCCGGAGAAGGTGACTCACTTCAATAATGCGATTTCCCTTCCCTTTGTGGCACTTTGCCCGTAAAGGGCAGTCACCACAATCAATTGATTGATATTTACTTAGCGTTCTCTTATATCCACTGGCTGTGATTTGCATAGAGGAGCCAATGAAAACCAACTTCTTTCCGGCCGGACAATGGAAACAGTCCTGATCTGCATCATAGGGCAAATTATCTGGATGATACTCACTTAAGGCCTTGACCCCTTCCTTCTGCTCCCTGTCAAAATAATTGTGCTTCACATAGGCATCAATATTATTGTTATTCAAGTAATTAAGATTCTCTTCTGAACCGTAACCTGCATCTGCAACCTCAGCTTGAGGATAATAACCATAGGCTTGTTTGAACCCTTCAAGATGAGGTATCAGGGTCAGGGTATCTGTTGGGTTAGGATGAATGCTGTAATGTGCGATGAACTGCCCTTTTACCGTAGTGAACTGTATGTTATATCCAGGTTTGAGTTGCCCGTTGAGCATATGATCTTCCTTCATCCGCATAAATGTTGCATCCGGATCTGTTTTGGAGTAGCTATTACGATCTCCCAGAATGTCCTCCTTCTGATCGTACTCGCGAAGTTTATCCGGCCAGTTCTTCTTGGCATAGTTCACCTTCTGCCGTTTCTTGCTGTCTATCGGCTTGTCTTTGATTGCTTTATGAATACGATCCAGGGTTTGATCAACTTGTTCTGGCGTTAAGCTGCTGAAGCTTTCTGGACGTGACTCTTTCAGCTCATCCTGCGCCATCTGCTCTGCATAGCTCCATAGCTCTTCCAACTGGCTGGCAATGCGTTTGCGGCTGGTTTTGATCGCTTTACCCCAAACAAAAGTATATCTGTTGGCTCTCGATTCAATTTTGGTACCATCCGTATATACCTGTTTCAGATCCACATGCCCTGATTCGACTAACATTAGTACTACCTGGGTAAAGATCTGCTTGCAGACTGTCTTTAGCTTTCCAGTCCTGAATCGGGCAATGGTATTATGATCCGGGATGCTCATACCGGAGAGCCACATAAAATGTATGTTCTGGGAGGTGGCTTCCTCTAATTTCCTGGTGGAATATATGTTACATAGATAGCCATATACCAGCACCTTAAGCAGCATCCGGGGATGATAGCTTGATGCACCCCCACCATCGTAGCTTTTAAGCAGTGCTTCCAGATCAACACGATCGAGAATCGAACTGACCACACGAACAGCATGGTTCTGAGGAATCAGATCATCGAATGTGGGAGGAAGAAGGAATGCCTGGCCCTGATGGTAATCCTTGAAGCTCGGGGTGCGTTGGTTCTTTGCCATACACTAAATATACGCATTAGTGCCTGACTGTCTGATAGATATGAAAATAATTACACGAAAGATATTAACAAAAAGAAAGGGGCTGCCTACTTATGAGACAGCCCCCTTTCCAGATCATGCGGGTAAACGGGAAATCTATGCAAGTTTCACATTTACGGCGTTCAACCCTTTGCGGCCGTCCACGAGCTCGAACGTAACTTCATCGTTGTCACGAATCTCGTCGATCAGACCTTTGGCATGTACAAAGTACTCTTTGCCACTTTCTTCGTCTCTGATGAATCCATAACCTTTGGAGTCATTAAAGAACTTAACGGTACCTCTGTTCATTCTGAAATTGAATTAAATGAGCGGCAAAGATGAAGAATTTTTTTGATTCACCAGCGCCCCGTCCTTTTTTTTTGCTTAAGGGGCTGATGTTCCCTCATCGACCGCCAGCCTGCTAATACGGATCCTCAAACGGTCGCCTTCCAAATCCAGGGAGGCCTCTTCCCCGAGTCCCATACGGCCTTCGAGGATGAGGCGGGAGAGCGGGTTCATCACCAGGCGTTGCACCACCCGCTTCAAGGGCCTTGCCCCGTATTGCGGGTCGTAGCCTTCCCGGGCCAGCAAGTCAAGGGCCCCTGGGCTCCAGCTGAGGAGCATCCGGCTTTCCTTCAGCATACGCCCAAGCTCCAGCAACTGCATCCCTACGATCTCACGGATCTGCTCGCGGCTCAGGGGACGGAACATGATGATCTCGTCGATGCGGTTGAGGAACTCCGGTCTCAGACTGCGCTTCATCAGGGCGAACACCTCCTCGCGTGCTGCACGGAAGGCTGCCTCGCCGGCTTCACCATCCTGTCCTTCCAGCCGGTCGCGAAGGATATCAGATCCCAGGTTGGAGGTCATAATGACGATGCTGTTGCGGAAGTCAGCCGTGCGGCCCTTGTTATCGGTCAGCCGGCCGTCGTCCAGCACCTGGAGCAGAATGTTGAACACGTCGGGGTGGGCCTTCTCGATCTCATCAAGGAGCACCACGCTATAAGGTTTCCTCCTGACCTTCTCAGTGAGCTGTCCGCCCTCATCATAGCCTACATAGCCCGGAGGGGCGCCCACCAGGCGCGATACGGCATGGCGTTCCTGATATTCCGACATGTCGATGCGCACCATAGCATTCTCGTCGTTGAACAGGAAGGCCGCCAGGGCCTTGGCAAGCTCGGTCTTGCCCACGCCCGTGGTGCCCAGGAAGATGAATGACCCCAGGGGGCGGCGCTTGTCCTGCAGCCCCGCCCGGCTACGGCGGATAGCATCGGCCAGGGCGGCGATGGCCTCGTCCTGTCCCACCACCCGCTGATGGAGCTCCTCTTCCAGATGCAGCAGCTTCTCCCGCTCACTCTGGAGCATGCGGCTCACCGGGATACCAGTCCAGCGGGCCACGATGCCGGCCACTTCCTCAGCGCTCACTTCTTCCCTGACCATGGGGTCATTCCCCTGAAGCCCGCTGAGCCTGGCGCGGGCCTCCTGCAGCTGGCGTTCCTCCTCCACGCTGCTTCCGTAGCGTATCTCGGCCACCTTGCCATAGTCGCCCTCACGTTCGGCGCGTTCAGCCTCATGGCGGTACTGTTCTATGCGCTGTTTGTGCTGCTGTATGGCCGATACCAGGCGGCGCTCCGCATCCCAGCGCGCCCTGAGGCTGCTGCGTTTCTCGTTCAGGCCGGCCAGCTCCCTGACGATGGGTTCCATGTGCGACTGGTCCTTCTCCCGCTTGACGGCCTCACGCTCAATCTCCAGCTGCCGGATCCGGCGCTCCACCTCGTCGAGCTCCTCGGGGACGGAGTTCATTTCGAGGCGCAGGCGTGCCGCCGCCTCGTCGATCAGGTCGATGGCCTTGTCAGGAAGGAAACGGTCAGTAATGTAGCGCTGCGAAAGCTCTACGGCGGCCACGATGGCCTCATCCAGTATCCTTACCTGATGATGGGCCTCATAGCGTTCCTTGAGCCCTCGCAAAATGGAGATGGCCGATGCGGCGTCGGGCTCATCCACCATCACGATCTGAAAACGGCGCTCCAGGGCCTTGTCCTTTTCGAAATACTTCTGGTATTCTTTAAGGGTAGTTGCGCCTATGGCCCTCAGCTCTCCCCGGGCCAGGGCCGGTTTGAGGATGTTGGCCGCATCCATGGCGCCTTCAGAGGCCCCGGCACCCACCAGGGTGTGTATCTCGTCAATGAAGAGCAGAATTTCCCCCTCGCTGCCGATCACCTCCTTTACAACGGCCTTCAACCTCTCTTCAAATTCCCCCTTGTATTTCGCCCCGGCGATGAGTGAGCCCAGGTCCAGACTGTATATCTTCTTGTCTTTCAGGTTTTCCGGCACATCCCCATTGATAATCCGGTGCGCCAGCCCCTCGGCAATAGCTGTTTTGCCTGTGCCCGGCTCCCCGATAAGGATGGGATTGTTCTTGGTGCGCCGCGAAAGGATTTGCAGGATGCGCCGGATCTCGTCCTCCCGGCCGATCACTGGGTCCAGCCTGCCGTCCCTGGCCAGGGAATTAAGATTGCGGGCATAACGGTTGAGGGCATCCAGGCTGTCCTCGGCCCCGGGCGAATTCACGGTGCCCCCCTTGCGCAGCTCCAGTATGGCCTGACGCAGCTCCTGCTGACGAATGCCGGCATCCTTCAGCATACGCGCCGTGGCATCACTACCGTCGGCCAGGGCCAGCAGCAAGTGTTCCAGGCTCACGTATTCGTCCTTGAAACCCGGAAGATAGGAGAGCGCCTTTTGCAACGCAGCACTGGCTTCCCGCGAAAAGTACTGCTCCCCACCCTGCACTCTGGGAATGGAGCCAAGCTGTTTGGACAAGGCTTGCACCAGGGGTGGCAAAGACACCCCCAACCGGTTGAAGAGGGCGCTTACCAGGCGCTCGTCTGTCAGCAATATGCCTTGCAGCAGATGCTCGCTGCTGATAGCCTGGTGCTCCATGCGCATGGCCGTCTCCTGCGCCTTGCCCAGGGCCTCCTGCGCCTTGATGGTATATTGGTTGAAGTTCATCGTATGGTAGAGATGAAAAATAAGGTTCCCGTCCCTTCATCAAAATCCCTGCCCTGTGCTTTATTCTTGATAAAGAAGACATTATGGCATGTTAGCCTATAAGCAACTGACTATTTGGCAAATAAGGAAAGGCAATGCTCCAAGCTCAACGCTCGACATGCAATACCCTACCCCAATGCTCCAACATTGTCCTTATCTTTGCAGGCACAGAAAAACCCCCTAGACGCACTGCTATGATCCACTACGGAGGCTTCCCTGAGGGCAACCCCGCCATCGAAACTTCCCCTGTCGTTATCCTTCCGGTTCCATACGACGGTACCAGCACCTGGGTGAAAGGCGCCGACAAAGGCCCCGAAGCCCTGCTGCACGCGTCGGCCAATATGGAACTCTACGACATCGAAACCGACAGCGAAGTATGGAAGGTCGGTATACATACCGACGCCCCGGTAACGGCCAATGCCAGCCCTGAGGCCATGGTGGAAGCCGTGCGCGAGCGTGTGGACGCTTTGCTGCAGCAAAAAAAGTTTGTGGTCACCCTCGGCGGGGAGCACAGCGTGACCATTGGCGCGGTGCAGGCCTATGCCCAACACTGGCCTGACCTGACCGTTCTGCAGATCGACGCCCATTCCGACCTTCGCCCCGAATATGAAGGCAGTCCCAACAACCACGCCTGCGTGATGTCACGGGTGGCCGATATCCTGCCTTTCGTACAAGTGGGCATCCGCAGTATGGATGTGGAGGAGCTTGACTATATGGACCGCAGCCGGGTGGTCTTCGCCGAAGAAATACAGCGGAGCCGAAACTGGATCAGCCGGGTGATCAACAACCTCAGCAGCAATGTTTACGTCACGATCGACCTGGATGCCTTCGACCCTTCCGTTATGCCGAGCACCGGGACCCCGGAACCAGGCGGGCTGTTGTGGTACCAGGTGATCGGACTGCTGCGCGAAGTGAACGAGAACGCCAATATCGTAGGCTTCGACGTGGTGGAGCTTTGCCCCAATCCCAACAACAAGGCCCCCGACTTCCTGGCCTCCAAGCTACTGTATAAACTACTCAGTTATAAGTTCAACCGCTAACCTCCCGGAACATCATGGAAAAGAAAGACCTGCTCCGTCAGACTATTCAGCACATCGACATCGCCTCCTTCGATGCCTCACCCATCATCGACGCTATGCGGGAGATGTCCTTCTCCAGCCGGGACACGGCCAGTGCCGCCGATATCTTCAACCGCATGCTGGCCGACAAGGGCTGCTCCACCATCCTCACCCTGGCCGGCAGCACCAGCGCCGGAGGGTGCATGCAGGTATACGTGGATATGGTGAAGAACAATATGATCGACGCCATTGTAGCCACAGGAGCGGCCATCGTTGACATGGACTTCTTCGAAGCTTTGGGCTTCAAACATTACAGGGGTACCCCTTTCATCGATGACCGCCACCTGCGCGACAACTACATCGACCGCATTTACGATACCTTCATCGACGAGGAGGACCTCCAGCACTGCGACCGCACGGTGAGGGAGATCGCCGACAGCCTGGAGCCAAGGCCATACAGCTCGCGCGAGTTTATCCGCGAGATGGGCCGCTGGCTCACCCAGCACAGCGTGAAAAAGGACAGCCTGGTACAGGTGTGCTTCGAGCATGACGTACCTATTTTCTGTCCCGCCTTCAGCGACAGCTCAGCCGGTTTTGGCCTGGTACTGCACCAGGTGGCCAATCCGGAGCGCCACGTCTCCATCGATTCCGTCAAGGACTTCCGTGAGCTGACCCAGATCAAGATCCAGGCCGGGGATACCGGCCTCTTTATGATCGGGGGCGGGGTACCCAAGAATTTCGCCCAGGATACCGTGGTTTGCGCCGAACTGATGGGTGTGGAATCACCCATGCACAAGTACGCCGTGCAGATCACCGTGGCCGATGTGCGCGATGGCGCCTGTTCCAGCTCAACCCTCAAGGAGGCCTCCTCCTGGGGCAAGGTGGATACGGTGTACGAACAGATGGTCTATGCTGAGGCCACGACCGTGTTGCCCCTCATCGTGAGTTACGCTTACCACAAAGGCTACTGGAAGGACCGCAAGCAATACCGCTGGGCAAGAATTTTCTAAGGCCCGGTAGTTAATTTCCCTTTAGGGATCAGTGTATTCTTTTCCTACGTATCGTTCTATTCCACTGACCGGCTACGACAAGTCATTACCCTGTATATTGCCCAATACAAGGTGTCGCTTTGTAAGGTCTTGATATAGATACTTCTGTAGTTTTTTCGTGTGCAGTTTCTCGTTCCTTGTTTTTTGTTTTTTGTTTCATATTTCCTCCCTCCCTCCTGTCCTCACTTGACATACCAATTGAGCGAGAGCCAGGACGAGTGCCTGGCCGGCCCGTGAAGCAGCCGGTCCGCGCGCTGGTCAATGCCGGCCTCAAGCTTGTGGCCATTCAGAAAGCTGTAACCGATGAGGCCCACGGCACGAATTTCCAACTCCTGTTTCCCTCCCTGGGTAATGCCGAGGTATTCATTGCTGAACTTAAGGTAATACTCTCCCGGGTCAGCCTGTTGCCCATTGAGCGGGAGTTCGAGGGCCGCCCTGTACCTGAACCTGAATTCGGCATCTTCGCCGGTAGCAAAGGTCTGGTCGGCCGCCAAACGCTGAGCGATCCGCAAGCCAGACGCGTCGGTCCGGAAGATGAACTGCTGTATGCTTTGGAAATTGCTGCTTCCGGGTTCAAGTCGCAGCCGGAAGCCTCCGGCCAGTTTGGCGCGGCCTCCTATCTTTCTCGCAGCAAGGAAGGTGAGGTCGCTGAGAAGGTATTCATAACGGACAACCTCAGGGTAGTCCGGCCCATATTGCAGAAGGCGGTGACGTGATTCCAGTTTGGCGCTGTAATCCCACGCCTTGCCCAGTTTATGGCTGTAAGTAATGGAAGGCAAGACACCGGCGCGGCCCGAGGACTGGGCCATGATATCCGCTGCTGAGTATACCAGCAGGAAATACAGGATCAGGGCCTTAATATTCAAGGTGTTCGGCAGCTTTAGGAAGGATGTGCTTCACTGCAAGGATACTGCCATCGCGATCTGCTTTAACCTCGTACAACCCGGCCACACCATTTTTTTCTCCTCGTAACTCCACTTCATAGAAAAGTTCCAGGCCCTTTGCAAGCACATTCTCCATGATATAAAGACGGTGCAGGTCAGGTTCGCCCTGATGCTGCCGCTGGACTTTGCTGAACTTCCAGTTTGAAAAGTGGCTGTCAAGGCCTGTTTTCAGGCGTTCCAGGGCTGGGGAGGGGATACGGGCGGCCGGTATGATAAATTCCACATCCTGTAAACGGCCGCTGGTGTCGAACTCTATACTGTATTTCCTGCCGTCCAGCAGGAACTTGGCCTCAACCGAAATGCCGTCCAAGCTTTCCTCCCGGTACCACCGAAGCCTGGTCAGCTCCCCAAGAGAAGAGATGAAATCCGTGGCCGGTGCAGGGACCTGGCCTTCTTTCAGACGGTATTCCCTCTCCATCTTCACCTGTGCCCTGGTTGTGCTGAAGGTCAGCAGGAAGAGCCCTGCAGCGATGACGAGCCTCCGCGTTGACATGGCAGACATCATTTATCCTGGCAGTTAGTACTTATTTGAGATAACCTATCATTCACCCATATAACACCTCGGGGGAATCATGGTTCAACGGAGATCTGACCTACTCCTCTATGATGAGCTGTGTGAATCGTGTCAGGTCTTCCTTGCTGAGCAACTCCCCGTGCCCACCGATAATTGTTTCAATATCCGAAGTACGCGCCTGTATCCATTGGACGGCGCTTAGCCATTGTGCCTTGTCCCGGTTTTGCTCATAATTGATGCTGGGTCGGCCATACTTGAAGAACAGGTCTCCGGTGAAAAGGAGTTTCAGTTCCGGAACATAGATCAGGAGATCACTTTTAGAGTGGCATATTCCAAAATGCTTCATTTCTATCACCATATCTTCCAGGTCCAGACGAAGGCTGTCAGCGAATGTCAGGCTGGGTTTCCTGATGAATCCCGGGCCTTTGGTATCTTCCAGGGCATATTGATAGCGCAGCTTCTCCATGAATGCCTGGTTCCAGTCAGCGGAGTTCTCCTCGTAATTCTGCATCAATAATTCATATTCCTTAATGATCCCTTGTATCCTTCGGATGACCCTGGTTGTATCCTTCCAATGACTATCGATCTCCCCTGGACCGTTCTCCTGCCCGATAACCGTTGCATCGGAAAACGCGGCATTGCCGCCATAATGGTCCGGATGTGCATGGGTGTTGATGACAAACTTCACAGCCTTTCCTGGGAAGTAGCGCTCAATGATGGTCTTGTATCTCAATGATAATCCGGTGGATATTCCGGCATCGATCACGACGAGGCCTTTCTCCGTATTTATAGCCGTAATTGCGTCAGAACCGAGGCGAACAAGAAGTGAATTACCGTTGATCTCCAGCACACTGATCAGGGTATCGATGTTGGCCGTTGCCTCAGCCGCTGCGTCTGCCGAGGGGAAATCACTCTCCTGGGAGGATATAATATTCGGGAGAAGAGCAATCAAAAGGGCGGGAAGAAGGCCTTTGCTGCAATTGATGATGCTGGAAGTCCAGGTGGAAGGGACCATTTTCATTGCCACAAGGATAAAGGTGATACAGGATTTCCCAGTGGGCGCAGGGCGTTGATGAGGTATACTTCCTGGCAGCGTAGAATGTCCTCAACCCGGAGAGCGGCCTCGTGGATGATCCCTTGTTCCAACAGTAAGGCCCGTCGGGTGCCAGGCAGCAGGGGAGTGTCCGGGGTGAGCAGCTTGTCTTCGATGCGCAGCACAATGTTGGCTGTGCTGGCGTCGGTGAGGAAACCGCGTTTCAGGATAATGACCTCGTCAGCACTAGCCCTGACCCTCAGGCCGTCCAGACGTCCCCGCTCGGCGAACTTATGGGGGTATTCCATATCGTCGGCCTCCACCAGGGCGAGCCGTTGGATTGATCGGGCCTCATAGCCTTGGTGCTGCACCGACCTGATCTGCTTGTCGTAATCTACGCGGCAACGGACAGGCATGCCTCTCAGGTCTTCAGGAGGTTGTAGCAGTATTTCATTGAGGTTCGGAGGAGCTTGCCCAAATAGTGCGCGACAGCTGCGTTCCATGCGGGCCAGGTGCCAGGGCAGCAGGGGGATGCTCCCATCGGCTTCGATGCGCAGGGTTTCAAACAGCCGGGACATAGATCTTATCGGTCATTTCCTGATACTCGCTAACGGGGTCGCTGTCCCAGGTGATGCCGCCCCCACTGCGGTACACCAACCCGCGGGACGTGCGCTCGATATAGCGTATCATTACCCCGCTGTCGAGCGAGCGGCCGTCGAACACGCCCATCACCCCGGTGTAGAAGCCCCGCTCGTAGCCTTCCACCGCCCGGATGATCTCCATGGTGCGTTCCTTGGGCGCCCCGCTCACTGAACCGGCGGGAAGCAAAGACATGAGCAGGCTTCCCAGACGGCATGGCCAGTCTGGGGGAAGCACACCGCTGATCTCGGAGCTCACCTGCAGCAGGCTACGCCCCCGTGCCTTCACCTTCTGAAGATAGCGGAATCGCTCTACGCGCACATCGCGGGCAATGATGCTCAGGTCGTTGCGCAGCAGGTCCACAATGGTGTAATGCTCGGCTTTTTCCTTGGGATCGGCCATGATGCGGGCCGCGGCATCGGGAAGATCGGCGTCGATGGTACCTTTCATGGGGTGGGCAAACACCCGATCTTCACGCATCTGCACGAAAGTCTCGGGGGAGAACACCAGGAGGTTGTCGCCCAGGAGTAAACGGTAAGGGGCCTGGCTCAATGCATAGATGTGTTCCAGCGAATGGGAAAGGCGAACAGGTGTCTCACAGGTGAGGTTGCAGAGGTAGGTGTCTCCTTGCCCCAGATGGTGCTTAACGGTGTTGAAGCGTTGAAGGTAGTCGGAAAAGGGCAGGGGATAAGCCCTGAGCTGTACGGGCTCACCTCCCGGCATTACAAGGTCGTTATGCAACCTTTCGCCCACGCTGAAACGAAGGGGTAGCCCATCTAGCGCGTCCAGCGGCAGGATGCAGAAGGCCGTCAGGCAGAAGTCCGCCATGAAGAAGAATGGCCGGCCCTGGGCACCCAGGGCGTTCATCCGGGCTACCATCCATTCCTTCTGCGTACTTTTGCTTTCTTCCGGTAAAATACTCAGCACCATCACCACAAAGGTATTGATCCTCGACAATAATGATTCCTTCACCTGGAACCTGGTGGAGCTGCTGCGTTCTTCAGGCCGAGTGGAGGTGATCGTGTGGTCCAGCCTGAGGGACGACGTCCCTTGCCTGGACGGAGTCGACGGCCTCATCCTTTCCCCCGGCCCGGGCCTGCCCGGCGACTTCCCCCTGATGATGCAGCTGATCCGGTCCTCCGCAGGAAGGCTACCGCTGCTCGGCGTCTGCCTGGGTCATCAGGCTTTGGCCGTGGCCTTCGGCGGGAGCCTTTTCCGACTTGAGCAGGTACGCCATGGCAAGGCTGCGCAGCTGTCCCTGGCTCAGCCCTCCCCCTTGTATGAGGGAATAAATGAGGGAACCATCGTCGGCCTCTACCATTCCTGGGCGGTACAGGAGGACGGCCTGCCCGGGGAGCTCTGCGTCACTGCCAGGGATGCCAGGGGGGTGGTGATGGGCCTGCGCCATCGCGAGCTGGCGCTCGAAGGGGTGCAGTACCATCCGGAGTCAGTAATCACCGAGGATGGATTGAGGATGATGCAAAACTGGCTGGGCATGCTGTAAGAGACAATGGATGCTACAGATTCTATCGTAACTTCGGGCGGCCAATCCCAAACCTCATGAAACGTATTCCTCGTCTTCTTCCCTGGATCGCCGCAGTGATCCTCCTGGGGGTAATGTCGACTTCCTGTGCCACGCAGAGCATTGTGCCTGTGGAGGAACCGGCTGGCTTCCTCTGGGGACTGCTTCACGGCTTTATCATCCTATTCAGCTTCATCGGCAGCCTGTTCACCGACTATTCCATCTACGCCTTTCCCAATGCCGGAGGGTGGTATGATTTCGGTTACCTCCTGGGCGTGATGATCTTCTTCGGCGGAGGGGGAAGGGCAGGATGCAAGAAGGCTTGATAATCAATAGCTTATTCGATTATTCATTTGCTGTTTGCTTGATCATGGGGGTCTCACTCCTGAGTCAAGGGAGCTGAAACTGTTTCCCTACATTTGTATTATGAGCAGATGGAGCACGCTGATTCTGGCCTGCCTGGCCCTTTTGTCCTTGATCATGTGGTCATGCACCAAGGATGACGAGAACCTTCCGCCCGGGGTAGCGTTTCAGTCACCCGCGTCCGGCAGCACCATTGCCATAGATTCCCTGGTGGTGGTACGTATCAGGGCCACCGACGATGACGGCCGCATTGCCTATCTCAGGCTCTATCTGGGGAGCACGCTACTCCGTGAAGTGGAATCCTCTGATCTTACGTATGTGTGGGACACAGAGGGTTTGGGAGCAGGGAGTTATCGCTTGAAGGCAGAGGCGGTGGATGAAGAGGGAGCGCAAGGCTCGGCCAGCATGGACCTGGTACTGACCGGTAATTTCGCGCCACTGGCGGAGTTCAGCTTCAGTCCGTCGACGGTAATGCCCAATCAGGCTGTTGCTTTCGATGCTTCCGCCTCATCTGATCCTGAAGATCCCCTTTCCGCCCTTCGTTTTCGCTGGGACTGGGAAGGGGACGGACAGTGGGACCTGGGCTGGTCGGCCGACCCCATGGCCACACACACCTATGCTCTGCCCGGTGCCTACTGGGTAAACCTTGAGGTGAAGGACAGCAAAGGACTGGTGGGCAGGGACTCTGCATTGGTGACGGTGGGTGGTGTCCCTCCTGTGGCTGCATTCACCCTGAATCCATCCAGCGGCACGACGGCCGTGACCTTCCTCGCCAATGCCGGAGCGAGCTACGACCCCGACGGCAGCCTTTCCGATCTTCGTTTCCGCTGGGACTGGGACGGGGACGGCAGTTGGGATACTCCCTTCCAGTCAGATACCCTGGGGGCACAGAAATATGCCTCCGTTGGGACCTATCGCATCCGTCTGCAGGTCAGGGATGCCGACCAGTTGACCGATACGGTGTCGAAGACGCTCACCGTCCTGCCGGTGGCTGCAGGCTTCCAGCCCTGCCCGGGCCTCCCTGCCGTGGTATACGCCGGAAAGCAATACACTACCGTTAAAATCGGAAGTCAGTGCTGGCTTAGGGAGAACCTTGATGTAGGGACTATGGTAAGCACTGCGACCGGGCAAACCGGCAACGCGGTCATGGAAAAGTACTGTTACGAAAACCAGTCGTCAAACTGCCAGATATTCGGGGGCCTTTACACCTGGGATGAGGCGATGAAGTACGCTTCCTCCCCCCAGGGCATATGCCCCCTGGGCTGGCATATCCCTTCCGATGCGGAATGGAAACTCCTGGAAGGCCATGTGGACAGCCAGTACGATTCCCTTTCCGGAATTTGGGACTCGCTGGGCTTCCGTGGGTATGATGCGGGGCGCCAGCTCCGGTCGGGCAGCACATGGTCGGCCGGGGGCAGCAACCCAGACTTGTATGGATTCACGGCCCTGGCTGGTGGAGGGGCCTACGGTGCGAGTGCGAACTTCGCTGCCCTGGGAACCAGCGCCATGCTCTGGACCTCGGAAGCTACGGGGGCATCCGATGCCATGGCCCGCTACCTGGATGCCGGGGACGACCGCAGCTACCGGGGGGGCTTCCAGAAGGTCAATGCATTTTCTGTACGCTGCATTCGGGATTGAGCAGATTCTTTTAACGTAATGGTGCCGGAAACGGACAGGCTTATGCGTAGGATCGAACGTGTCTTCAGCCGCTTTCCGCGGACCTTCTGGGTGGCCAACGCCATGGAACTCCTCGAACGATGGGCATGGTACGGCATGTTCATGGTGCTGGCCCTTTACCTTACGGGTTCTACCGACACCGGGGCCCTGGGATTCAGCCAGCAGCAGAAAGGATTGCTGATGGGCACGGTGGTGGCCCTGTTATATTTCCTGCCGGTAGTCACCGGGGCCCTCGCCGACCGGTTCGGGTACAAGCGAACCCTCATCCTGGCTTATGTTATGCTGGCCTCTGGCTATTATCTCATGGGTCAGGTCAGGTCTTATCCGATGATGTATGCGGTGTTCCTCTGGTTGGCCCTGGGGGCGTCGCTGTTCAAGCCCATCATTGCTGCTACGGTAAGCAAAACCACCGATGAGGAGAGCTCGAGCATAGGATTCGGGATTTACTATATGATGGTGAACATCGGCGCTTTCATCGGCCCGATCTTCGCCTCCCGGCTTCGCCTGATCAGCTGGGAACATGTATTTACCATGGGTGCGGCCGTCATCCTGGTCAACCTTGTCCTCTTATTGTTGCTTTTCCGTGAGCCGGCCCGGGAGAAGGCCGCCGGACGTGTCCTTCCTGACCTCGCCCGGGCCCTGGGCCACGTGGGAACCGCCCTTCGCGACTGGAAGTTCCTGACCTTCCTTGTTATTGTGGTGGGTTTCTGGACGATGTATATGCAACTCTTTTACACCCTGCCCGTTTTCATCGACCAGTGGGTGGATACCGGGGTGGTGTATGACGCCCTGAAAGCCGTCTCACCCCGTTTCGCACAAGCCGTGGGTACCCCGGAGGGGACTATATCCGCCGAGCTGATGACTAATATCGACGCCATGTACATCATCCTCTTCCAGGTCCTGGTGTCCTATGGTGTCATGCGTATGCGACCGCTCAACGCCATGGTGGCAGGGATCTTCGTCAGTGCGCTCGGTATCGGGCTTTCCTTTATGTTCCAGAACGGGATGTTCCTGTTTGTCAGCATCTTCATTTTTGGAATTGGGGAGATGGCCAGCTCCCCCAAGATTACCGAATATGTGGGCAGGATCGCTCCACAGGATAAGACAGCCCTATACATGGGCGCCTCCTTCCTGCCCCTGGCCGGGGGCAACTTCCTGGCCGGTTTGCTTTCAGGAGGGCCTTTTGCCCGGATGTCTGACAAGATCACCCTGCTGGGAGAGGAGGCGGAGATCCGGAGACTCGACCTTCCCCCCATAAGCGATGGATTTTCCAGCAACGATTATTTCATGATGGCCGCGGAGCGGATGGGGATGACGCCACATCAGTTGACCGATCACCTCTGGGCTACCTATCATCCCCAGAACATCTGGATGCTGTTCACTGCGATCGGCGTGGCTACGGCGGGCCTACTGTGGTTGTTCGACCGCATGGTGATGCGGGATAAGCCTCCGGGGAAATAGGCAGGGCGGGGAATATTCCCCGGTGAATGTACTCTATCTCACCCCCTCGGCAGTCCCTGTTAGCTGTTTGCGGTAGCAGTGGGATTGGTTTTTTCCTCTCCCTCATCCTCATCCTCGTCCTCGTCCTCGTCCTCGTCCTCGTCCTCATCTTCCTCCTCAAACTCCCACGAATACCTCGGCTCCTTTGGTCCTTCCCGGCGAAAATAGAATGCCAGGATGCTGCCGGATAGCAATCCGGCCAGGTGCCCTTCCCAGCTGATGTTCTTGCCGGGGAAGAACTGGGGGAAGATACCCCAGATCAGGCTGCCATAGGAGAATACCACGAAGAGGGCCAGGGCGCTGAGGCGGGTGTCGCGGCGGAAGAGACCGCTGAAGAAAAGGAAGGCGGCATTACCGTATACCAGGCCCGAAGCCCCGATGTGCCAGGCTTCCCTGGCGCCCATCCACACCCAGAGCCCGGTGATGATCCAGATTCCGAGGAAAGCCTTCATCGCGACCTCTCGGTAGAAGTAGAACAGCGCAGCCGTAAGCACGAAAAGGGACACGCTGTTGGCGCCCAGGTGGCTCCAGTCGCCATGGATGAATGGGGCTGTGATGATGCCGGGCAGGCCCTTCCAGGCCCTGGGGTATATCCCCAGAAGGCCCAGATCGAAACCGGATAGTGTTTCGGCTGCCTTGACTGCCCACATCAATAATAGCAGTAAAGCAGGGATGAGTATGCTGGCAAGGATGCGCGGGCGTTCGGTAGGTGTCTCAGGATGCATGGCCTTCCCCTGGGCTAAAACCGTTCCTAATTTATCTAACTTTGGCCGCTTTACCCCGAAATTGGATGAGAAAAGCCCTGTTTACCCTCTCATTGCTGCTCCTTGCGGCAGTGCATGCGGCCCTCGGTCAGGATATGACGCCCCGTCAGGCCGGGGACAAACTGTCAGCGCTGCTGAGCTATATCGAAATGACCTATGTGGACACCGCTTCCATTGACCGCCTGACCGAAACGGCCATCGTGGGCATGCTGGAGGCGCTCGACCCCCATTCCTTTTATCTTTCCCAGGAGGATCTGAAAGATGCGAACGAGGAGCTCAGCGGCAACTTTGAAGGAATAGGCGTCCAGTTCCAGATCTGGCACGACACCATCCTGATCATCTCGGCCATCACCGGGGGGCCCTCGGAGAAGGCCGGACTGATAGCTGGCGACCGCATTGTGAGTATCGATGGGGTGGAAGCTACGGGCCGCCATGTAGACAATGAGTTTGTATTCAAGCACCTGCGCGGTCCGAAGGGGAGCAAGGTCAGGGTGGGGATACTGCGGAAGGGCCGGTCCAATCCCACAGAATATACCCTTATCCGTGACAACATTCCCATTACCAGCCTCGACGCTGCCTTCATGGCCGCTCCCGCTATCGGGTATATCAAGCTCAACCGTTTCGCGCAGAACACTATGGCCGAGTACCAGGATGCCGTGCGCCAGCTGAAGCGGGAGGGCCTGCAGAAAATCATCCTCGACCTGAGGGGCAACAGTGGGGGTTACCTCTTTGCCGCCGTGGAACTGGCTGACCAGTTTCTAGCCCCGGGCCGCCTCATCGTGTACACCGAGGGGATCAACAGCCCCCGTCAGGAAATGGAAGCCACCTGGCTGGGAAGTTTCGAGAAAGGCGAGGTGTGTGTGCTGATTGATGAAGGTTCGGCCAGCGCGTCCGAAATCGTGGCCGGGGCGGTGCAGGATTGGGACCGGGGCGTGGTAATCGGCCGCCGTTCATTTGGCAAAGGATTGGTGCAGAAGCAGTTTCCGTTGACTGATGGATCCGCGATAAGGCTCACCACTGCCCGCTACTTTACCCCTTCGGGCCGCTGTATCCAAAAACCTTACGAAGCGGGTTCGGACGAGTACATGATGGAGTTGGTCTCACGCTATGAACACGGAGAATATGTCAATGCAGACTCCATACAGTTTCCTGATTCGCTCAAGTATTCCACCCGCGGGGGGCGCACAGTCTATGGAGGGGGCGGCATCATGCCCGACCTCTTTATCCCCTGGGACTCCACGGCCTACACCGAGCTGTATGCCGACCTGGCCGGGGAGGGGCTTATGAACGACCTGGTACTCGCCTATACTGAACAGCACCGCAAGGAGCTGCTGTCGCACCATCCCGATATCGGTGCCTACATCCAGGGGTTCCAGGCTCCACATTCATGGATCGATGAGCTGAAAGCTATGGCTGAAGAAAACGGCCATCCGGTGGACCCGGCAGAACTTGGTCGCTCCAGCGAGTTGATCCTGCTTCAACTTAAGGCCCTGGTGGCACGCAACCTCTTCGACGTTTCCGCATATTTCCAGGTGATACTGAAAACCGACCCGGCCATGCTGAAAGCGGTGGAGGTGCTGAGTGATAGCAGAATGCAGCGGGAGATACTGGGAAAGTGAGCCCCCGGGAAGCCATTCCCCGGGCCACAGCCGCCCTTCGTATCTATTGTATCCATACCTTTGGCATACCATAACTGAACGCTCATCGTAATCACCTCATACCTATCCTATGCCTGACCTCTCTACCAAATACATGGGGCTTGCGCTGAAGAACCCCATCATTGCCGGGAGTTCCGGACTGACCCGTTCGGTAGAAAACATCGTGGAACTGGAGAAACAGGGCGCTGCCGCCGTGGTCCTCAAATCCCTGTTCGAAGAACAGATACGGCATGAAAGTTCCCTGACCCTGTCCGAGTCGTCCATCGGCCAGTATTATTCCGAAGCGGAGGACTATATCCACAATTATTCGAAGGAAGGGTCCATCGACGAATACCTCGAACTCATCCGTCAGGCCCGGCGCAGTGTGGATATCCCGGTGATCGCCAGCATCAATTGCGTCACTGCTTCCGAATGGACCGGCTTTGCCAGCCGCATCCAGGAAGCCGGGGCCCACGGACTGGAGCTTAATGTCTTTATCCTGCCCTCTGATCCCTATCAGGGAGGAGAAGAGAACGAAAAGATCTATTTCGATATCGTCAGCCGGGTCAAGAAGCAAGTAAGGATCCCCGTGGCACTCAAGATCAGCCACTACTTCTCCGGACTGGCCAAGACCGCGCTGAAGCTGAGTTGGACCGGGATCGACGGAATGGTACTCTTCAACCGGTTTTTCTCTCCCGACATCGATATCCAGAACCTGAAGGTCACTCCTTCGCATGTGTTCAGCCATCCGGATGAGCTCGCCCTCTCCCTCCGCTGGGTTGCCATGCTCAGCGACCGCCTGCACTGCGATGTGGCAGCATCCACGGGGGTCCATGACTCCGATGCGGTCATCAAGCAACTTCTGGCCGGAGCGAAAGCGGTGCAGTTGGCCTCAGTGCTCTACAAGGAAGGTTTCGGGGCTATCCCCCGTATGCTGGACGGCCTCTCTTCCTGGATGGACGACAAAGGATACACCCATCTCGATGACTTCGTCGGGGCACTCAGTGTGCGCAAGGCCGACAACCCTGCCGCATACGAGCGTGTGCAGTTCATGAAGCATTTCAGCGGGATCGAATGACGGAATAGCCCAAACTTTTTTCCGGCATCCGTGTTTGTTCCGCATACCCACAATGCAAACCATGCGGAAGATATTTATCATTGGCCTGCTCCTGGCTTCAATGCTGGCTCCCGGCCTCACCACGGCGCAGAGCGGGGTGATCAAAGGCCGGGTATTCGATGCGGAGACCAACGAGCCTCTGCCCTTCACCAATATCGTGGTCTGGGACAACCCCACCATCGGCAGTACCTCCGACCTGGAAGGGAACTTCAGCTTCACCGGACTCAAGCCCGGGTATATCCGGCTGAAGGCCACTTCCATCGGTTACGAGGATATCATTACTGAAGCCATACTGGTGACCAATGCCAGGACCAGCACAGTCCAGATCGCCATGAAGCCCCGCAGCGTAGACCTGGAGATGGTGGTGGTGGAGGCCACACCTTTCCGCCGCCTGGAAGAGAGCCCTGTATCGTTGCGCACCCTGGGAATAGACGAGATCGACAAGAATCCCGGGGCCAACCGCGACATCTCCAAGGTGATCCAGTCGCTGCCGGGTGTGGCCCAGTCCGTGTCCTTTCGCAATGATGTCATCGTCAGGGGAGGTGGACCCAACGAAAACAGCTTCGTCCTCGATGGGGTCGAGATCCCTTACATCAACCATTTCTCCACCCAGGGCGCCAGCGGGGGACCCGTGGGCATCCTTAATGTTGACTTCATCCGCGAGATCGACCTCTATTCCGGGGCATTCCCGGCCTCACGGGGCAATGCCCTGAGCTCGGTATTGGTGATGAACCAGGTGGATGGCAACCCTGATAAGTTCAACTTCCGCACCACCCTCGGGGCCACCGACCTGGCCTTCAGTGCCGAAGGACCGCTCAGCGATCGCTCTTCCCTCATCTTCTCGGTACGGAGGTCTTACCTTCAGTTCCTCTTCAACCTGATTGGCCTTCCCTTTTTGCCGACCTACAACGACATGCAGTTCAAGTATAAGCTGAAGATCGACCAGAAGAATGAGCTCTCGGTTATCGGCCTGGCTGCCTACGATGTCAACGAACTCAACCTGGGCATAACCGAACCCACGGAGGAACAGCAATATATCCTTGATTACCTTCCGGCCAATGAACAGTGGAGCTACACTCTGGGAACCGTTTACAAGCATTTCCGCAATAATGGCTTCGACACCTGGGTGATCAGCCGTTCCTACCTTAATAATGTCGCGTACAAATACATTGATAACGATGACCGGCTCGCGCGCACCTTTGATTACGCTTCTTCCGAAGCCGAGAACAAACTAAGGTTTGAGCGATTGCAGCGCATCGGGAACACCAAGATCACCTATGGGGCCGGAGCCGTGCTGGGACAGTACGGAAACGATACCCGCCGCTCACAATTCGCCTTTGGGGAATTGCAGACCCTGGACTATTCCACCCGTCTCGAACTTTTCGCCTACCACCTTCAGGGCCAGCTGAGCCAATCCTGGCTTGACGAGCGACTGACGGTTTCGGCGGGCCTGCGCACAGATGCCAGCAACTACGACGAGGCCATGTCCAATCCCCTGCAACAGCTCTCCCCCAGGGCTTCCGCATCATACGCCCTTACCGAGAAGCTGTTTCTCAATGCCAACCTTGGGCGGTATTATCAGCGGCCTCCCTACACCACCCTGGGCTACCGCGACGCCAGTGGGGCACTGGTGAACCGTGAAGCCGGGGTGAAATACATCCTGGCTGACCATTTCGTTGCCGGGGTGGAACTGATGCCCGACAAGAACTCCCGGCTCACCCTGGAAGGATTTTATAAGGATTACGCGCAATACCCCTTCTCCCTCAGCGACAGCCTGGCAATCGCCTCCAAGGGCGCCGATTTCGGTACTTTCGGGGACGAAGCGGTGGATTCGCGCGGAGAGGGGCGCGCTTTCGGGGCTGAGCTCTATTACCGTAACCGTGACCTGGCGGGCTTCAACGTGATCCTCTCATACACCCTGGTGCGGAGCGAGTTCAAGGATATCAGCGGAAGTTATGTACCTACCGCCTGGGACAATCGTCACCTGCTCAACTTCACGCTTACCCGCAGCCTGAAAGGAAACTGGGACATCGGCGCAAAGTGGCGCCTGGTTGGGGGCTCACCTTACACCCCATACGATGAGGAACGTTCCGCCAGTCGCCTGGCCTGGGATGCCCGCGGCATGGGATACCTCGACTATTCCAGGTTCAATTCCCTCAGACTGGGGACCTTCCACCAGCTCGACATCAGGGTTGACAAACAGTTCTACTTCGACCGCTGGTCCCTGATGCTGTATCTTGATATCCAGAACCTCTACAACTTCCAGGCGGAACAGCCCGCGGTACTCTACAACCGGGACGAGAACGGGTTGCCGGTGGTACTCAACCCCGGGGCTCCCCTGGAGGAGCAGCGATATCAGCTGCGCTACCTGGAGAACACCAGCGGAACCGTATTGCCCACTCTGGGCGTCATGATCGAATTTTAAAGCCATGCATTGGATAAAGACCTTGATCTTGCTGCTGCTGATGCTTCCGCTGACGCAGTGTGGGCCGGGCCGCCGGACGGCCCCCGCCGGGGATGTCGTTAGCGATCTGGTGACCAATCCTAACGGTCGCGGACAGACAGTCATACTCGAGGTGCCTGCCGGACCCTCGATGAATTATCCCCTGATGGCCGTCTGGCTGGAAGACCTGGGTGGAAACTACCTGCAGACCCTCTATGTGGCCCAAAGCATCGCCACCGGGACCTTCCGTCATGGGAAACAGGTGAAGGGCCATTGGGAACCGGGAGAGAGAAGGCGGCCTGCTGCCCTGCCGCGCTGGGGCCACCAGCGGGGGCTGCAGGCTTCCGATGGGCTCTATCTTCCTGAGCCTTCACAGCCGGTGCCCGACGCCTATACCGGAGCCACGCCAACGACTGCGTTCCGACTCAAGGCAAAAGCCGACCAGCCCTTGGAGCACCCCGTCCGCATCTTTCTTGAAATCAACCAGAGTTGGGATTGGAATACGTTCTGGACGAATGCAAAATACCCTGGCGACGAGGCCTATGCAACATCTTCACAGCCTGCCGTGGTATATTCTGCTGTGCTGGATCCTTCACGGCCCGGCGAAAAAGTAGGCCTTAGCCTGGCCGGCCGCAGCCATCACAGCGGAACCGATGGCCTCCTGTACAAGGATGTAGAAACCCTGAGCACCGCCCTGCAGATCATTGGAGAGGCCAGCGCACGCATAGTGGATTAGGTCTATTCGTCCTTGGCCTTGCTTTTCAGCAGGGGCACGAAGCGGAAGTTGCCGTGCGACTCTTCCCTGAACTCTTTGTCCGATACGCGGATGATACGTTTCATCTCCTGGATTTCTTCCCCCACCGGGATCACCAGCGCAGCCCCGGGTTTGAGCTGCTGCAGCAACTCGTCCGGCACATAAGGTGCGCCCGCGGTAACGATGATGCCGTCAAAGGGCGCAAAAGCGGGCAAACCCTTGTATCCGTCCCCGTAAAAGGTTTTGATGGCAGCATACCCCAGACGGGGAAGGAACTCCCGGGTCCGGTCATAGAGGAGACGCTGACGCTCAATGGTAAACACCTTGCACCCCAGCTCAGCCAGTATCGCTGCCTGGTATCCGGAACCCGTACCCACCTCCAGAACCTTCATTCCCGCCTCAAGCCCCAGCAGCTCGGTTTGGAAGGCCACCGTGTAGGGTTGACTGATGGTTTGCCCCGATCCAATGGGGAAGGGCTTATCGGCATAAGCAAATTCCAGGAAGGAAGAATCGAAGAAATAGTGGCGGGGGACCGTGTTCATGGCCCCGAGTACCCGCCGGTCCCGGATCCCCTTGGCGGCGATCTCCTCCATGAGCTTCTTCCTCAGTCCCTTATGGCGATACGTATCCTCGAGCTTCTTCTGGTGCATCCTATCTTGGCCTGAACAAGGCGCAAAATTACTTTACATTTGCAAAAAACCTCGTCAATGCTGCGAATTGGAGTGCTGGGCGCCGGACATCTCGGGCGCATCCATCTGAAATGCATTAAAATGATCCCAGGCTTCCGACTGGTAGGATTTCACGACCCCGATCCCCTGAAGTCCGCCGAGGCGGAGAAGGAGTTCGGCGTGCCGTCCTTTCCCTCCGTCGATGCGCTCATCGAGGCTTCCGAGGTGGTGGACATCGTCACGCCCACAGTATCGCACTTCGAATGCGCCGAACGTTCCCTCAGGGCCTTCCGTCATGTCTTTATTGAGAAACCGGTAGTGGCCACCCCCGGCGAGGCCCTCGAACTCATCAAGATCGCCTCCGAGGCTGGGGTCAAAGTGCAGGTGGGGCATGTGGAACGATTCAACCCGGCCTTCCTCGCGGCTTCGGAATACATCGGCAAGCCGATGTTCATCGAGGCCCACCGCTTGTCGCAGTTCAATCCCCGCGGCACCGATGTTCCCGTGGTACTCGACCTGATGATCCATGACCTGGACATCGTCCTCAGCGTGGTGCGTTCCAACGTGCGCCGCATCCACGCCAGCGGGGTGGCCATAGTGAGCGATACACCGGATATCGCCAACGCACGCATAGAGTTCGAGAATGGATGTGTGGCCAACCTTACTGCAAGCCGTATGTCATTGAAAAACATGCGCAAATGCCGCTTCTTCCAGCGTGATGCCTATGTTGCCGTCGATTTCCTGGATAAGAAGGTGGAGGTGGTTACCATGAAGGATGTGGACCCTCAGCAGATAGACCCCTTCGCCATGGTACTTGACCTGGGCGAGGGCAAGGGCGCACGCCAGATCAGTATGCACCATCCGGAGGTTCGACCGATCAACGCCATTCAGACCGAACTGGAACGCTTCGCCGAGGCCATCGAGAACAACACCATACCTGCCGTCACCATCGATGATGGCTATGCTGCCCTCGATATTGCCTACCGCATCCTGGAAAAGATGGGGCAGCAGTAAAATTTATCCACCGGGGCAATACCTCCCTTTTCAGGCCGTTTTCCCCATCTCACCAAGACCCTAAACACCTTCCATGAAGCAGGCCCGGACCCTCCGCCGCTTCCCGTGGCTCATGGCTGCTGCGCTCGCGTTCACCTTCGCAGGCTGCGAGATCATCAACCCCGATGAAGAGGTCCCGTCCTACATCCATATCCCTGCCTATGGCCTGGTCACCGGTTTCGATCAGGGGACCGCATCCCACAATATCACCGATGCCTGGGTGTATGTCGATCAGGACATCCAGGGCGTCTATGAGCTCCCGGTTACCTTCCCGGTGCTGGCCTCCGGAACGCATACCATCACCCTGAGACCCGGTATCAAAATCAATGGCATCGCCAGTACCCGCATCAATTACCCCTTCTTCGCCTCTTCCGAATATAGCCTGGATCTTGTCCCGGGTAAGGTGGATACGCTGAAGCCAGTGACCTCCTACCAGGACGATGCCGGGTTTGCCTGGATCGAGGGATTTGAGAATCCGGGCATGTCCCTTCAAGCCACCCCCTCCAGCGATACCCTCATGCTCAAGTACAAGGAAGGTGCCTTTGAGGGCGACTTCTCGGGCCTTATCCGCCTGGATGAGGCCCACGACTACTTCGAGGCCACCTCCGTGGACGCCTTCGACCTGCCCGGTGGACTTACTCCCAGCTACCTTGAACTCAATTTCAAAGCCGATAGCCGGTTCATCGTAGGACTTATCGCCAACGGCATAGGCACGGTTGAAGTGCTCGAGATCCTTGTGGTCAACCCTGCAGAGGAATGGAAGAAGATTTACATCAACCTGGGGGCCACCGTCAGCCGGCAGAGCGGGATACTGGACTATAACGTCCTTTTCCGCGCCGGCCTCGAAAGCAGCAAGGATGAGGCGGAGATCCTTATCGACAACATCAAACTGGTGCACTATTAGGAAGACGGATGAATAAAACGCTACAGGTTACACGGTACGTCATTCTGGACATCCTCGCGGCTTGCATCGCCTGGGGGGCCTTCTTCATCTACCGTAAATCGGTGGTCGACCCCAGCATCCTGGACCGTCCGGAAGAAATCCTGAGCGATGGTAACCTGTACATTGGCATCACTCTTATCCCCCTGTTCTGGCTTCTGCTCTACCTTATGATGGGCACCTACCGCCGCATCTACCGAAAATCCAGACTGCGTGAACTCGGCCAGACCCTGATGATCAGCCTCATTGGGGTTACCATCATCTTCTTCGCCCTCATTCTCGACGATATCATCATTACTTACCGCAGCTATTACACCTCTTTCCTCCTGCTTTTCTGCCTTCACTTCGGGCTAACCTTTGCCTTCCGGCTGCTCCTGACCACCAGGACCGTGCGGAGGATCCACCGGCGGCAGATCGGTTTCCCCACCATCATCGTGGGCAGTAACGGCAGGGCCGTGGCCGCATATCAGGAAGTGGAACACCAGGACAAACCCTCCGGCAACCTCTTTGTGGGTTTTGTGGATGTGGTGGAGACCGAGGTCAACAAACTGAGGGAACACCTGCCTTACCTGGGCAACTACCGCAACCTCAAGCAGATCGTAGAGCAGCATGGAGTGGAGGAAGTGATCATCGCCGTGGAGCCTTCCGAACACAGGACGGTGGAGAACATCATCAGCAAGCTGGAGGATACCTCTGTGGTGATCAAGATCATCCCCGACCTCAAGGACTTTCTCCTCGGCTCGGTGAAGATGAGCAGCATCTTCCATACCCCGCTCGTCCAGGTCTCCCCCGACCTGATGCCGGTATGGCAACAGCACATGAAGCGATTCATCGACGTGGTCGCTTCCATCATTTTTATGATCATTCTGATTCCGGCCTACCTTGCGGTGGGCTTCATGATCCGCCTTACGAGCAAAGGCCCCGTGATTTATGCACAGCAGCGCGTCGGATACAAGGGCCGCCCCTTCACCATGTACAAGTTCCGCAGCATGTACCTGGATGCGGAACGCGACGGCATCCCCCAGCTCTCGTCCTCACACGACAGCCGGATCACTCCCATCGGGCGCTTTCTGCGCAAGGTCCGCCTCGATGAAATCCCCCAGTTCTATTCCGTGCTGAAAGGCGACATGTCCCTGGTAGGCCCCCGTCCCGAACGCCAGTACTTCATCGATCAGATCGTGCAAAGGGCTCCGCACTACCGTCTCCTGCACAAGGTGAAGCCGGGAATTACCTCCTGGGGCCAGGTACAGTATGGCTATGCTTCCACTGTGGATGAAATGGTGGAAAGGCTGAAATACGATATCCTCTATATCGAGAACATGTCCCTGGCCATGGATTTCAAGATCCTCATCTACACAGGGCTGATCATTCTCCAGGGACGGGGAAAATAGCTCAGATCGCCCCGGCCTCGATCATCTGCACAATATTCTCGATCTGCCGGTCGCGCCCGTAAGGCTCATATTCATCCTTCAGGTTGTAGCCGAAAATGCGGGCGAAGTTCTGCCAGAAGAAGGCAAGGAACCTGCCCCTCAGCTCCTCCACCAGGGAATAGGTGGAATGCCCGGTCTCACGGTCTACCAGCTTGATCAGTATATGTCCCTGGCTGAAGGTGAGTTTCTTCAATTCATCGCCGTAACGGTCCTTCAGCTCCTTCTCGGCCTGCTTCATGAGCTTACGGCGTTCCGCGTCGTTCCTGGCCGCGATGAGCTTCACCTCATACTCGCGCAGCAGGCTACCCGCGAGCTTGGCGTAGGGATATACCCGTTTGACGTTGCGCACCAGTTTGTTGTACTTGCGCTCATCGGCCTTGCTCTTGAAGGTGAGGGGGCCCCAGATGCATACCTCGGGCAGTTCGATGCGGGGAATGGTATCGCCGTCCACGATGACCAGGCGGGCCACCGTGAATCCGATGGATTGTCCGGTAACCTTGCCCAGGCCCGTGAAGAGGAGCGCCAGAAGTAAGAGATGCGGGGTTCGGAGCATATCCCTGGGAGTTACAAATCCCATGCCACCCACAAACGTGGCCTGCGCCGTTTTGTTTTAGCCTCAGGCTACGCGAAGTCGGGCCAGGTTGATCTTGCTGAGCTTATTCTCGGCATATTCCCTGGTCACATGAAAGGCTTCGGCCTTACTGTCGGAGGGTAGTTCGAACATGGCATCCGTCATGATGGCTTCAAGGATGGAACGCAGTCCACGGGCCCCCAGCTTGAAATCCACTGCTTTATCCACCACGAAGTCCAGCACCTCATCGTCCATGCTCAGGCGAATGCCATCGAGCTCGAACAGCCTGGTGTACTGCTTCATCAGGGCGTTCTTGGGCTCGGTAAGGATGCGCTTGAGCGCCTCCTTGTCCAGGGGGTCGAGGTGGGTGACCACCGGAAAACGGCCCACGATCTCGGGAATGAGGCCGTAGCTCCGCAGGTCCTGGGGGGCGATGTACTGCAACAGGTTGTCGCGGTCTATGGTTTCCCTGATCTTCCCTGTACCGTATCCCACCATGCTGGTGTTCATTCGGTTGCCGATCTTTTTCTCAATCCCGTCGAAGGCCCCGCCCGAAATGAAGAGGATGTTCTTGGTATCAACCGAGATCATTTTCTGTTCGGGGTGCTTGCGTCCGCCCTGGGGGGGCACATTGACCAGGGTGCCCTCCAGCAGCTTCAGCAGGGCCTGCTGCACGCCTTCCCCGCTCACGTCGCGGGTGATGGAGGGGTTGTCGCTCTTGCGCGCGATCTTGTCGATCTCGTCGATGAAAACGATTCCCCTTTCCGCTGCCGCGACATTATAGTCGGCGGCCTGCAGCAGGCGGCTGAGAATGCTTTCCACGTCTTCGCCCACATAGCCGGCCTCGGTGAGCACGGTGGCATCGGCGATGGCGAAGGGTACCCTGAGCATGCGGGCAATGGTGCGGGCCAGCAGGGTCTTGCCGGTGCCAGTCTCGCCAACGATGATGATGTTGGATTTCTCGATCTCTACCTCATCATCCTTGCCCTTGCGACGGTTCTGCTGCCCTATGCGCTTGTAGTGGTTGTAAACGGCCACACTGAGCACGCGTTTGGCGGCATCCTGCCCGATGACGTACTGGTCCAGGTAACGCTTGATCTCGGCCGGCTTCATGAGCTCAATGTCCTTGAAGCCATCCTGCTGCCGGGTGCTGAGCTCTTCTGCGATGATCAGCTGGGCCTGGCTGACACAATGGTCGCAGATGTGGGCGTCTAGCCCTGCGATGAGCATATTGGCATCGCGCTTGGTCCGTCCGCAGAAGGAACACCGTTCAAGCTGTTTGGCCATGGGCTCAGGATTTCTTCGTGGTGACCAGCACTTCGTCGATCATGCCGTAATCCCGGGCCTCTTCCGCGGTCATCCAGTAATCGCGGTCGCTGTCCTTCCAGATTTTCTTATAGTCCTGCCCGCTGTGGTCGGCAATAATCTCATAGAGCTCCTTCTTGAGCTTCTGGATCTCCCGTGCGGTGATCTCGATGTCCGAAGCCTGCCCGCTGGCCCCGCCCATAGGCTGATGGATGAGGACGCGGCTGTGCTTCAACGCCGAGCGCTTGCCTTTCTTTCCGGCGCAGAGCAGCACAGCGCCCATGCTGGCAGCCATGCCCGTGCATATGGTCGCCACGTCAGGGGAGACGTACTGCATGGTATCGTATATGCCCAGACCGGCATAAACCGAACCCCCGGGGGTGTTGAGGTAGATCTGGATGTCGCGGGTAGAGTCTACGCTGTCGAGGAACAGCAGCTGGGCCTGGATGATATTGGCCACATAGTCATCGATGGGCACGCCCAGAAAGATGATGCGGTCCATCATCAGGCGGGAGAACACGTCCATGGTGGCGATGTTCAGCTGGCGTTCCTCGATGATGGTGGGCGAAATGTAGCTGCCGGCGATACTGATGTACTTGTCGAGGGCGGTACTGGAGATGCCCTGGTGCTTGATGGCGTATTTCTTGAATTCGTTTGGGTTCATGGCTTATTCTGCTTGGTTTGCATCCTTGGGGTTTGCTTCCTTAACGATGCGGATGAATTCTTCGTACCCTACGTTCCGCCTTTCCTGCGGAACCTTATCCATGAAAAGGTTCACCAGCCGGTCCTCGGTGAGGCGGTCGTGGATGCGTCCCACTTCCTCTTCGTCTTTCATCACATTATCGATGATGGGGGCCAGGCTGGGGTTAATGCCCCCGTCCCCGCCCCCGGGGAAACCGAACTGCCGCATGAAGTAGGACTGGATGTGGAGCCGGATGTCATCGGTACTGATCACGATGTTGTATTTTTCCATGAGGTACTGCTGCAGGACCTGCCAGCGCATGGATTTGAGTAAGGGGGGGAGTTGGGCTTCCAGTTCTTCCGGGCTGTATTCCTTCTCGCTTTTCTGCACCAGCCAGCGTTTGAGGAATTCAACGGGGAGGTCGAAGCGGTCCTCCTGCATGAGCACTTCCAGGGCTTCGTTGAAGAAATGGGTTTCGGCCTCACGGGAAAGGGATCGGCTGATCTCGTCGCGCACCCGCTGGCGGAAGTCTTCCTCCGTGGCCGGGGGATCGGTGGGGAACACCCGGGAGAAGAAGGCCTCGTCCATGGAGGCTTTTTCCACGCGGCTGATCTCCAGGAGGCTGAAGCGGAACTCCTTTTCGAGGTTTTCGGCCTCTTCGCGGGGGATGTCGAGCATGGCAGCCACCTCGCCGGCATGGCCGGTGGCCCTGAGCGGGTTGAACACTTCGCTGTCCCCTACCTTCATGCCGGTCAGCCGGCTGCGGATCTCCTCATCCTTGACGAAGTCGAGCCCCAGGGAGGTTTCCTTTTCTATCCCGCCTTCCCGGCGTCCCCCCGTTTCATCGAGCTCCACGAAATATCCCTTGAGGATGTCCCCGGGCTGGGTCTCTGCGGGATTGACCTTGTCACCGAAACGCTGACTCAGGTCCTCTACGTATTTGTCGACCTGGTCGTCCCCGGCCACGATATCGTAGAATACCACGGGCGACAGGCTTTCCAGTTCGATGTTAATCCCGGGCAGCAGCCCCAGGTCAAACCAGAACTCATAATCCCCGGGATGGTCCCAATCGAGAGCGGGGGCCTCATCGGTAACGGCCAGGGGATGGCCGATGATGTCGAGCTTGTCTTGCTTGATATGGTTGGTGATGGCGTCGGTGAGCAATCGGTTGACCTCATCCACGAGGAAGGACTTGCCATAGATGCGCTTAAGCATGCCCACGGGGGCCATGCCGGGCCTGAAACCCGGGACCCTGGCCTTGCGGCGGTGCTCCCTGAGCTGTTTTTCCACGTTCTCGCTGTAATCCTTTTCCTCAATGGTGATCTTCACCCTTGCGCACAGGTGCCCTGTATCCTCCCTGGTGATCTGCATATGATCTTCTTTCTTGATGATAGTGTTGTGCGGATGGAGGGACTCGAACCCACACGCCTTACGGCACCAGATCCTAAGTCTGGCGCGGCTACCAATTACGCCACATCCGCGGCCTCAGCACCTGCCGGTGTTAAAGGGCTGCAAATATACACATTTATATCATCAGGCTGGCCGCCAATCCCCTGGCTTCAGAGGGCAGCGATGGCACTGTCGTAATCGGGTTCCTGGGTGATCTCAGGGACGAGTTCGGTATAGACCACCCGGCCCAGGGCGTCCAGCACCAGCACGCTGCGCGCCAGCAGTCCGGCCAGTGGCCCGTCAATCATCCGGAGCCCGTAATCCTGGCCGAAGTCAAGGCTGCGCATCTCCGAAAGGGATACCACGTTCTGCAGTCCTTCGGTGGTGCAGAAGCGGTTGTGGGCGAAGGGGAGGTCGCGGGAAATGCACAGTACCACCGTATTTTGCAGTCCGCTGGCCAGGGCATTGAAACGGCGTACGGAAGCCGCGCATACCCCTGTGTCGAGGCTGGGGAAGATATTCAGTACGACTTTTTTTCCCTTGAAGTCTGCGAGTGTCCTAAGGCTGAGGTCAGTGGCGGTCAGGTTGAATTCAGGGGCGCTCTCGCCCCTGGCGGGCATATCGCCGCTGGTGTTTACGGGATTTCCTTTCAGGTGTGTGATCATGCTTCGCTCTTTTTGGACTGCAAAGATGCGAATCTCTTTCCACAACCCCGGCTGTATAGTCCGTGACGTTTTTCAGATTATTATGCGCAGGATTTGGTATCTTTAATCCTGGTGACGCGGATCATGGGTTCCGCCCAATGCCATGCACAGATATTCCGCCCCGCTGATGCTGTTCTGCCTCCTTCTCACGCTGGGGACAGGGCTCAGGGCTCAGGACCTCACGGGCCTGGGCGCCGGCAACTATAGCGGTACCGGATTGGCCCGGGTGAACCCTGCACTTTTACTCAACAACCAGGCCTATGCGGGATTCAACCTGCTCTCGGGAGGGGCCTTTGCGTGGAATAATTACCTCTACCTCTCGGGGCCTCGCCCTCCCGTGCTGGAGGCGCTTTCGGCCGGGGGTGACCTCAGTGCCTACCATCCGGAAAACTATCCGTTCTGGCACCGCTACGGGCCGGGCCACAACGACTTGTCGAAGCAGGTGTATGCATACGCTGCCCTCGCTGGCCCTTCTTTCTTCCTGAGTATGGGCAGACAGGCCGTCGCCTTTGGGTCGGGGCATCGTAGCTGGATGATGGTCAGGGATTTTCCCTACCATTTGGCCAAGTTTATGTACGAAGGGGTAGATTTTGCCCCTCAACAGGGCATTGACTATACGGTCAGGGATGCCCGTCTGGTGTTCGCCGGTGCCCTCGACCTGAGCTTCAGTTATGCCCTGGTAGTCATGGCCGAGGACCATAACCTCCTGGGCCTCGGGATCACTTATCATCACCTGGTGCCTACGTATGGGGTCTTTCTTGGGATCGACGCCATGGACTACCGCGTGCCCAGCGACAGCCAGCTCACGGTGCGCAGCCTGGAAGCTTCCTGGGGATATTCTTTGCCGATGAACTATGTGAACAACGACCTGACCACCGACTTCGGGCTGGACCAGGGTTCGGGTATGGCCGTGGATGTGGGCATGAGCTATTATTTCCTGAAGAAAAGGGTCAGGAAGAATATGTTCTCGGATCCCCGGCCCTGCAACAATGGGTTTGAGGATTACACCCTACGCCTGGGGGTTTCGGTGATGGATGTGGGGCGCCTTCGATACCTGAATAACGCCCTGGTACATGAGGTGGGCGGCCAGGGCACCGACTGGCATGGGGTAGACACTGTGGAGTTTCGCAATGTGTTGTATTTTAATCAATTGCTGAGTACACGATTCTACGGGGTCCCGAACCGTTCGGTCCGCGATTATGCCTTTACGGTATATACCCCGGCGGTATTCAGTTTCCAGGCCGATGCCTCCCTGGGCAAGGGCCTGTATTTTCAGACCCTTTTTCTTCATCCGATCCGGCTGGGTGACCCCTGGATCCGTCATCCGGTCATGCTGTATGCCATGCCCCGTTTCGAGTCGCGCTTCTTTGAGGCCGGACTGCCCATGTCGCTGTATGATTTTACCCGGCTCCATGCGGGCCTCTATTTCCGTATCGGATGGCTGACCCTGGGTTCGGATGACCTGGGGCTGTTGTTCTCTCCCCGGAACTTCGATTCCGGCGGGCTGTATGCCGGTATCCGGATCAACCTACTTCCGGGCAGGTGCGGGCAGGCCTCCATGCTTCCCCGGGGCCGGTCTTCCATGATGAACAGCATCGGCCGCATGAAGCGCGGCCGACACGTGCCCTGCGAGGCGTATTGGTGAGCGTGAACGGGGTTCTCTGTTCTATGCTCTGTGTTCCATATGCTATGTTCTGTGAACCGCTTTTCGCTGGCCGCTTCTCGCGGTCAGGTTCAATTATCTCTCGTAAAGCCGCAAAGCCGCAAATAATCCTCACCACTGGCCAGGACCTTCCGAATTCCTTGTTTCTTGTTTCTTGTTTCTTGTTGGATACTATTTCTCCTCCTCCTCCTCGCACTCCATCCTCATTTCTTGTCCCGCCAGTAGGCAGACAAGCCTTTTTCGGTGTCCGATGATCTTGCCCTCTTTCCCCGCGGGTCCGCTTTCCCTGCCTTTTTCCCTTCTTAAATCGCAGATCGCTGTTCGAAATTCGATCCTTAAACCCCTCCTCCGCTGTTCGTTCGAACATCCAGGGCATCGCGCAGGGCGTTGCCGAGCAGCATGAAGGCCAGGACGAGCGACATGATGGCCAGTCCGGGCAGCAGGGCAAGGTAGGCCTTGTCGAGGATGATGTAGGCGTAGTTCTCGCGTATCATCGTGCCCCAGGAGGGCATGGGAGGCTGTACGCCTATGCCCAGGAAGCTCAGGCCGGCCTCCAGCAGGATGGCTGAAGCGAAATTGGCGGCAGAGATGACGATAACCGGAGCCATGACGTTGGGTAGGATGTGGCGGAAGATGATACGGATGTCGCTGAATCCCAGTGCTCTTCCCGCCTCTACATATTCTTTTTCCCTTACACTCAGGACCTGGCCCCGCACCACCCGGGCCACCTCCACCCACATGGTCAGTCCGACGGCCACAAACACCTGCCAGAAGCCTTTACCCAGGGCGAAGGTGATGGCGATGACCAGCAGCAGGGTGGGGATGGACCAGACTACGTTGATGAACCAGACGATGAGGTCGTCCACCCAACCTTTGAAATACCCGGCCAGTGCGCCGAGCATGATGCCGATGAGCAGGGAGATGAAGACCGAGATGAAGCCTACGCTGAGGCTGACCCTGGCACCTATGAACAGACGGCTGAGCAGGTCGCGCCCGAAGCGGTCGGTGCCGAGGAGAAAGCGCACGCTCACTTCTTTCACGGGCCGTCCCTCCACCAGAAGGGGCTGTGAGGCCGGATCCCCATCCGGGTAGGGGATGTAATGGAAAGCGTCAGGAAGTTGCTCAACTTTGGCCACCGGGAGGTACGAGACCGGGTCGGGCCGCCCGAACAGTATGGTGTGGAAAAACCCCAGGGTGTCGCGCTGCCCGGCCCTGGGGACAGCCAGCATGGTGACGCGGCTGCCCGGCCTCAGGGTGCCCAGCTCAAGGTGCTGACGGTTGGCCATGGGGGTGCGGTCGGGAGTGAAGGCATATCCCCCCAGGGCGATCAGCGCCACCAGCAGGATGAAGGCCATGGAAGCCACGGCCAGGGGCTCCCGGCGTAGCTTGCGCCAGGCGGCGCGGTTGAGGGAACCCGAGGCCTCATACCTTTCTCTGCGGAACCAGGGCATGCCTTGAATTTGCCGCAAGGTACGAAATCCGCCTGTCCGCCCCGGGGACCGGCAACACCCAGGCGGCCCTGTTGAAAAAATCCTTTTTGAGCTAAGGAAAGGATCGTATATTTGCACTCCATTTTGCATGGTGGATGTAGCTCAGCTGGTTAGAGCGTCGGATTGTGGTTCCGAAGGTCGTGGGTTCGAGCCCCATCTTCCACCCAGGAGAGAAGCCGGATGTTGTGTCCGGCTTTTGTTTTTAGCGTGTTCCATGTTCTATGTTCTATGTTCTATGTTCTATGTCGTCACTCCACTTCTCACTTCTCACTTTTCACTCGCACTAGCCACTAGCCACTAGCCACTAGCCACTAGCCACTAGCCACTAGCCACTAGCCACTGTCTGCCGCAGGCAGACCTGCCACAAGCCACTATATTTGTCCTTGAATCCCTTATTCCACTACAATGCGTTCTGATTCCCGGCTCAGTCTTCTTTACCGCATCCCCCTGCGCCTGCTCCTCGGACTGGTCCTCTTCCTGGCCCTGGTGGCCGTGGTCAACTATTCGGCTGCCCCGTTCTATACCTTCCCGGAATCCCGTCCATTCAGCGGGTCACGCTGGCATAACCCCTATGCCTCCATCGACAGCAACGCCTGGCTCAAGGGTAATTTTCAGGTACAGTCCCGGGTGTGGGGTGGCCTCACCAACGGCCGCCGCAACGATGCCGAGTCCATTTATAAAGTATACCAGGAGGTGGGCTACGATATCGTGGGCATTTCGGACTATATGCACGTGAACACCTGGGCCCGGGACAGTGCCACCTGGCTCCCGATGTACGAGCACGGATACGGGTTGCGCAAGAACCATCAGGTATGCCTTGGAACTTCAAAGGTCAGCTGGGCCGATTATCCTTATCCCCAGCACATCCATCAGAAACAGCATATCCTCGACCTGCTCAGGCCGCATAATGCGGTGGTTGCCATTGCCCATCCCCGACTGATGGATGCCTACCGCCCGGACGATATGCGCCGACTGAGCGGCTACGATTGTATAGAAGTGCTCAATACCTTCCGCGAGAGCATCCCCCACTGGGATGCCGCCCTGTCAGCCGGACGCCCGGCCTATATTCTTGCCAACGACGACGCCCACGACATCAGCAAGCCGCACGAGGTGGCGCGCTATTGCACCATGGTGAACGCCCCGGCCCTGGGCGATTCCATCATGGAAGCCATACGCCTGGGCCAGGCCTTCGGGGCCCGACTGCCCAACTGGGAGGGTATGAGTTTCAAGGAAAAAGCCCAGCGTCACCATGTAATGCCACGCCTGCTGTCGGTAACGATCATAAATGACTCCTTGCGGGTACATTTCAGCCGGCCGGCCGTCCTCCGGTTCATCGGACAGGAAGGGGTGGTGAAAGCCCTTACCGACAGCCTCAGTAGCGGGACCTATGCCCTGCAGCCGGAAGATACCTATATACGCGTTGAGGCCTCCTTTGAAGACGGCACGCATTTCTTCCTGAACCCGGTTTACCGCATTTCCGACAGCGGCCCTTCCTCCCAGGAAGCCAGCCTCCGGCCCTGGCCAACCTGGGGCCTGCGCATCCTGGGCACCCTGGCATTCCTGGCCCTCTTAATCCTCGGGATCAAAGTGATACGGAGGATTTGAGTACCTGGAGTAAGGAGTACTTAAAGTACTTAGAGTGCCTAAAGTACTTAGAGTGCCTAAAGTACTTAGAGTGCCTAAAGTACTTAGAGTGCCTAAAGTGATTAAAGTGACTAGAGTGCCTATAGTTATGTAGTAGGGGGGATTGTTGGTTTTCCTGGGTCGCTGTTCATCGTCCCCTGTCCCTTGTCAATAGCCTATATCCCTACTTTCCTATCTCCTTGTAAGCGGCCTCGAGGATATCCGTGCGGATATTCATCCTGGCCAGCTTGTTGGGGCCTCCATGGGGCCAGGTACGGTTGCTCAGAAAGACGTACACCAGTTCACATGTAGGATCGGCCCAGACATAGGTTCCGGTGAAGCCCGTGTGACCGAAGCTTAGGGCCGAGGCCGAAGGGCCGACCGGGCCCTCGGCGGGGTGCAAGGGATCCGGTTTGTCGAAGCCCAACCCGCGGCGGTTGTGGTTGCGGGGGAACTGCTGTCGGGTGAACTCCTTCACTGTTGCCTCGCTGAAATAACGTCTTCCGTCGTATTCTCCCCCGTTCAGCAGCATCTGCATGATTACGGCCAGGTCGGTGGCATTGGAGAACAGTCCGGCGTGGCCGCTCACCCCGCCCAACATGGCGGCTCCCTGGTCATGCACATCGCCCTTCAGCACCACTCTGCGGAATGCTGTGTCTTCTTCGGTGGGTAGTATGTTGTTGAGACAGAAGACCTCCCGTGGTTTGAAGGCAGTGTGACCCAGGCCAAGCGGCTCATAGAAGTGCCGGTCAACATAAACATCGAGTGGGGTATCGGTCAGCTGTTCCACCAGGCGCTGCATCAGATAGAAACTGAGGTCGCCATAGAGGTATTTCTTTTTCTTTAGCAGGGGAGAGGCCAGGATGTCGTTCCACAGGGTGTCGGCATAGCGGCCCTCCATGTAGCGTTCGGGGGCCAGTCCGATGGTGTGCTTTTCATCGGGCATGGCTGTGAGTTCGGTAGTGCCTATGCGCTCGTCCCTCACTACCTTGGTATAGAAGGGGATCCACGATTGCAGGCGTGCCTGGTGGGCGAGGATGTCACGGATTTCCAGGTGTTTCTTGTTGGTCTTCTTCAGTTCCGGCAGGTAATGCGACAGGCGTTCATCCAGGTCGATGCGTCCCTCGTCCACCAGCTTCATCACCGCAAGGGTGGTGGCGGCCACCTTGGTCACCGAGGCCAGGTCATAGATGTCGGAGAGGCTGACCGGCATAATGCTGTCGTAGGTCTGATAGCCGAAGGCCCGGGCGTAGACGATTTCTCCTTTGTGGGCCAGCAATACCTGGCAGGAGGGGTAAGCCTGGGCCCGTATCCCGGCCTGTGCGATGCTGTCGATGCGCAGTTCTGTCTCCAGACTGAGTCGGCCTTCGCCGGGGAGGCGGGCGCGAAGCACATCCTGGGGAAGGGTGATCAGCCCGCTGCCCGCGGCAAACACGCCTGAGCTGACCGGCAGGCGTCCCTGGGCGGGCAGCGCCCCGGCCAGCACCTGGGCGGCGGCCACCTGGGAGAGGGCGTTGTCCTCATAGGCTACGCAAAGGGCCCGGCAGAGGTCGGTACCTTGCAGGCGGCCGAGGGCATAGGGGTTCCCGAAGAGGGTCAGCACCACGGGGTACTCCCGGACGATGCGGGCCAGGAGCTCCGCCGTGGACGGGCTGATGCCGTAGTTTCGCTGGGGCCAGTGGCTCATGCCGTGCAGGCTGACATATACCATGGAGTAGTCGCCCAGGGCATCCAGCACCCCATCCAGTTCATACTCCTGGGGATCGGGCGGGAGGGTGTAGTGGTCGAAGGGCCCGTAGATCTCCAGGGTTTGCTGGAAGGCCGTGCGTTCGCTGACGTTGAGCGCCAGGCTGGCGTACATCTTCGCAGGGTCGGGGTTCATGGGCACCGCCTCCCCGGTATTGGAAAGGAGGGTGATGGCCTGTTTGAAGACCTCGGCGCTGAGCGCTTCGCAGTGAGGGGTGTTCAACTCGCCGGCCCAGTCGGTGGACGCGGCGGGTAGGGGAAGGGCGATGGCTGTATTTGCTTTGACTGTCAATATTTTGCGGCAGGCCGTATCGATGGCCTCCTCAGTGATGCGGCCGGAGTCGACGGCAGCGCGCAGGGAGCGGAGTGCCAGGGGCACATCGGCGGGCATCAGCAGGATGTCGTTCCCGGCTTCGAAAGCCCTCACTTCAGCCTCGCCCGCAGGGTACTGTCCGGTGACCCCCTTCATTTCCAGTGCGTCGGTGATGGCAAGGCCCCGATAGCCCAGGCGCTCTTTCAGCAGGCCGCGCACCCCCTTGGATGAGAGGGAGAAGGGCAGGGTGGAGTCAGGTTCTATGGCCGGGACCTGGAGGTGGGCCGACATGACCGATCCTATCCCTTCCCGGATCAATATGCGAAAGGGGGCTGCGTCGACCTCCAGGATGCTGTCGTAGCTGTGGCGGATCAGGGGGAGGGTATAATGGGAGTCCTTGTCGGTATCCCCGTGACCGGGAAAGTGCTTGGCCGAGCCCAGGATGCCCTGGGACTGCAGCCCGCGGGTAAAGGCGGCCCCCCGCCTGCCGACTTCCACGGGCAATTCCCCGTAACTGCGGGTGTTGATGACCGGGTTGTTGGGATTGCTGTTGATGTCGACCACCGGGGCAAAGTTCATCTGTATGCCCAGGGTTCTGCACTGCCTGCCGACTTCGGCCCCGATCTCCCGGATGAGCGAGGTGTCGGGGATGGCCCCAAGCACCATGTTGCGCGGAAAGCTCCAGGCGCTGTCCATGCGCATGCCCAGGCCGTTCTCTGCATCCATGGCCACCAGGAGAGGGACCCTGGCCAGGCCCTGAAGCTCGGCGGTCCTCCGGGCCAGCTCGGTGGGGTTGGACTTGAACCATACGATGCCGCCAACGCCCAGGTCACGTACATAGGAGGTGACCTCCTCAAGGTAAACCCCGTCGAGGTTGGCACGGACCATCACCAGCTGGGCGATCTTCTGGTCGAGGCTGAGGGAGGACACCAGGGAGTCGACCCAGGCGCTGGCCTTTCCGGAAGGGAGCGGTGAAAAGGACTGAGCGTGTAGATAGGGTGATAATGTGCTCGTAAAGAGAATAATGAATATCGAATAGTGAACAGGGAATATCGATCGGAGAGGGGAAGATGCAGGCATAGTCAGTGGTTATAAAGGGGCAAAAATACGGATAGGCTGGCATATGGGGCTATGTCCTGATGAAAGGGGACATCCTTTTGTTTTCCAATTATATTCCCTACCTTTGCACCCCATTTTAACAATTAACGGAGTATTCACCCGCTCCGCGTCAGCGGGGCACAAGAAAAGAGTCATTCAATGACTGAGAACGAGAATTTGAACCCGGAAATGGAAAACCTGCAGGAACCTCAGGAGCAGGAAATGGTAAACCAGGAAGAACCGACGATGGAATCCCCTGTGGAAGAAGTGGTTGGTGAGTCTGTGGAACCCGCAGTGGATGAAGAGGCCGCCGCAGCGGTGATGGAAGAGGCTGAAACCAGCGCTCCCGAAGTCGCCGAAGAGGTAACTGAAGACATCCCCCATTCCGAAGAAGCCGCCGCTCCGGCAGCACCGGAGACCCCCGCCGCCGAACCGGTACAGGAGGTCCCTGTGGTTGTGGCCGCAGCACCCTCCACCCCTAAAGAAAAGCCCGTGGTTATCCCCGGGGACTTCGACTGGGGCAATTATGGCAAGAAACAGGACAGCTACAGCGCTACGGAAAGGGATCGTCTGGAGAAGATCTACGACAAGACCCTGAGCCAGATCGGAGAGCACGAAGTGATCGACGGTCAGATCGTAGCCATGAACAACCGTGAAGTGGTGGTCAACATCGGGTATAAGTCCGATGGAGTGATCCCCCTCTCGGAACTGAAATACAGGGAGCAGCTCAGGATAGGCGACCCGGTGGAGGTATACGTTGAAAGCCAGGAAGATACCACCGGCCAGCTGCAGCTCTCCCACAAGAAGGCCCGCATGCTCCGTTCCTGGGAGCGCATCAACTCGGCCTTCGAGAACGACGAAGTGATCAAGGGCTATGTGAAGAGCCGCACCAAGGGTGGTCTGATCGTCGACGTGTTCGGCATCGAGGCCTTCCTTCCCGGTTCACAGATCGATGTGAAGCCTATCCGCGACTATGATATCTACGTCGACAAGACGATGGAATTCAAGGTGGTGAAGATCAACCAGGAGTACAAGAACGTGGTGGTTTCGCACAAGGCCCTCATCGAGGACGAGCTGGAACAGCAGAAGGCCGAGATCATCTCCAAACTGGAGAAGGGCCAGATCCTCGAAGGGACCGTGAAGAACATCACCTCCTATGGGGTGTTCGTGGACCTGGGCGGTGTGGATGGCCTGGTGCACATCACCGACCTCAGCTGGGGACGCATCAATCATCCGGAAGAGATCGTCAACCTGGACGAGAAGATCAAGGTGGTTATCCTCGATTTCGACGACAACAAGAAGCGTATCGCCCTGGGCCTCAAGCAGCTCACTCCTCATCCCTGGGATTCCCTGGATACCGGCCTCAAGGTGGGCGACAAGGTCGGCGGCCGCGTTGTGGTGATTGCCGATTACGGTGCCTTCGTAGAGATCGCTGCCGGGGTGGAAGGGCTCATCCACGTTTCCGAGATGTCCTGGTCGCAACACCTGCGCACCGCCCACGATTTCCTCAAGGTAGGGGATCAGGTGGAGGCCGTCATCCTCACCCTGGACCGCGAAGAGCGCAAGATGTCGCTGGGTATGAAACAGCTCATCCCGGATCCCTGGGCAGACATCGCCCGCAAATACCCCGTGAACTCCAGGCATACCGCCACCGTGCGCAACTTCACCAACTTCGGCATCTTCGTTGAGCTGGAAGAAGGCGTGGACGGTCTGATCCACATCAGCGACCTGAGCTGGTCGAAGAAGATCAAGCACCCGGCCGAGTTCACCAAGATCGGGGAGAAGATCGACGTGGTGGTGTTGGACGTTGACGCCGAAAACCGCCGCCTCAGCCTTGGTCACAAGCAGCTGGAAGAGAATCCCTGGGATGTATTCGAGAGCATCTTCATGGAAGGCTCGGTGCACAAGGGCACCATTATCGCCATCAACGACAAGGGTGGGGTGGTTTCCCTGCCCTATGGCGTGGAAGGCTTCGCCCCCAAGCGCCACCTTACCAGGGAGGACGGCAGCCAGGCCAAGGTGGAAGACTCCCTGGAGTTCAAGGTCCTGGAGTTCTCCAAAGAGAACAAGAAGATCATTCTGAGCCATTCCAGGCTTTCACAGGAGGCCCAGGCCGCTGGCAAGGCCAAGGAAACGGCCAAGGAACGCAGCGCCGAGCGCAGTACCAAGCGCAGCGTGAAAGTGCTGAAAGACAGCCTGGAGCGCACCACCCTCGGTGACCTCGAAGCCCTCGCCAACCTCAAGGAGGAGATGGAAAAGGAAGAAGAGGAGAAGAGCAACGATTAAGTTCTGCGAGATTCTTCAGATAATCCACACAAGGCGGTCCTTCGGGGCCGCCTTTTTTTGAGGAGATAAGACCTCAATCGTACCTTTGCGCCATGCCCTTCCGTCTGACCATACTCGGCAGCAGCTCTGCCATCCCGGTGTTCGACCGCATGCCAACGGCCCAGGTGCTGCAGTCGGGGGAGAGCCTGAGCCTTATCGACTGCGGCGAAGGGACGCAGGTGCAGCTGCGGAAGTTCGGCATACGGATGCAGCGTATCCAGAATATTTTCATCTCCCACCTGCACGGCGACCATTTCTTCGGTCTGGTGGGCCTCCTCTCTACCCTCAACCTGCTGGGGAGGACCAAGGGTCTCACGGTGTATGCTGACCCACGCCTGGAAGGCATAGTCATGGAACAGATGGCGGTGACGGAGACCGAGCTTCACTTTCCCTTGCGGTTCGTCCCACTGCCCGAGGGTTTCCGGGGGGTGATCCATGAAGACAAGCGCACCATTGTGGAAGCTTTTCCGGTGAGCCATCGCATCCCGACTTTCGGTTTTCTGTTCAGGGAAAGGCCAAGGCTGCGCAAGGTACTTGCGGAGAAGCTGAGTGGGGTGGAGGTGCCTGTGGAGGCCTGGGACCGCATACGCGCAGGGGAGGACTTCACCGATGCCAGCGGCCGGGTGTTCCCCAATGCCTACATCACCCAACCTCCCCCCCCTCCGAGGAGCTACGCCTTCGTAACGGATACGCTCTACGACCCATCTCTCACAGCCTTCGTACACGGAGCCGACCTGCTGTACCATGAAGCCACCTTCCTGCATGAAATGGAGGAGGTAGCGCGGGAGAAGTTCCATGCCACTGCCCACCAGGCCGGGCTCTTCGCCAGGGATGCCGGGGTGAGGCAACTGCTCATCGGACATTTTTCCGCCCGCTACCGCGACCTGCAGCCCTTGCTGGAGGAAGCCAGGGCGGTCTTCCCCTTTACCCAGGTGGGAACGGAAGGGACGGTGATCGACATTGACCGGATCGGATGAGTGCCGCAGCGGAGCATTACGATGGCGACCTGTGTCGCTGCCCATCCTGCGGTTACAGCAGTCCGCACCGCAGGGGCTACCCTTGTTTCCGTGAGTTGTGCCCGCAATGCGGAACGGCCCTGCAACGCCAGAAGGGCGGGGCTGACCTGCGTTCCCTGCGGCGGATGCACAGGCCCGGGGGGGGTGCGAGGGCGCTGGAGGAGCATCCACGGGTAGTGCGAGAGGACTGTATTTCCTGCGGCATCTGCCTGGATGCCTGTAACTTCGATGCCATCCACTTCAGGGAGGGCAAGGCCTGGATCGACCAGGCACGCTGCACCCGTTGCGGGGAATGCCTCTGCCTCTGCCCGCGCAATGCCATTCGCGATAGTGCCACAGGAAGAGGGTGTTAAGGGCACCCGATGGCGGATCGTTCCATTCCCAAACTCTTGTACCTCAATCCATTCATCCTCAGGTTGGTTTGCAACGGAAATCCAACAAGGCCCGCTGATCCCTGAGCTTGTCGAAGGGACGGCCTGAGGGCAAATCACAATTAATTGCCAATGATCAAATAATCAATGGCCGCGCATTTCGCTAAATCGAATATGCGAACATCCGTAAATGCGCACATCCGTACATGGGAACATCACAGGGGTTCTTCCCCGGAGCTGCTATTGCCCGGCGATGTAGTTGACCAGGCCCCGGGCTTCGAAGATCTTCATCAGTTTGTCTGGCAGGGGGGCGAAGCTAAACGCCTTCCCTCCGACGGTCACCTGGCCCGAGGCGAAGTCGATTTCCACGGCATCGCCGGCCTGGTATGCGTCGACGGCTTTAGGGACGAGAAGGATGGGCAGCCCCTGGTTAACCGCGGAGCGGTAGAAGATACGGTTCACCGATTTGGTGATTACCGCCTTCACGCCTGCAAAGCTCAGCCCAACGGCCGGGTGTTCGCGCGAGCTCCCGCATCCGAAATTCGCGCCTGCAATGAGGATGTCGCCTTCCTTTACGCGTTCGGCAAAGCTGTCGTCGAACCCCTTGAAGAGGTAGGGGAGGATCTTGTCGCCTTCGCTGGAATTGATGTTGTAGGTGAGGTTGCCTGCAAACATCTGGTCCGTATTGAGGTTGTCCACATCGGCATAGTTCCACACACTGCCCATGCGGCGGTCGTCCCCGGCGGGGATATCCACGGTAGGGCTTTGTTCCATGGCAAAGGGGAAGCGTTCCTTGCCGCGGATACCGCGGGGGTCGGTGATCTTTCCGTTGAGGGCGGAGCAGGCCACGGTAGCCGGGGAAGCCAGGTAGATGCTGCTCTCCTTGTTGCCCATACGGCCCTTGAAATTGCGGTTGGCCGTGGAGATCACATTGATGCCGTCAGCCGGGATACCCTGCCCGGTGCCCAGGCAGGGCCCGCAGCTGGTGGCCAGCACCTGGGCCCCGGCATCCATGAAGGTGCGGATGAGCCCTTCTTCGAGGGCCTGCATGTATATGCTTTTACTGGCCGGGATTACCAGGAACTGGAACCCGTCCGGCAATTTCTTGCCTTCCAGTACGCGGGCCGCTTCCCTCAGGTCTTCCAGCCGCCCGTTGGTGCATGTGCCCAGCAGGGCCTGCTGTATGGGAGTATCCTGCACTTCGGCCACGGCCTTCACATTATCTACATGATGGGGGGCAGCAACCAGGGGGTACAGTTCATTGAGGGCGATGTCGATCACCCGGGCATAGCTGGCGTCGGCATCAGCCCAGACCCCTTCGCAACTGGTTCCCTGCACCATCCGCAGGTTCTCATCGCAGGGGAAGACCGCGTTCTTGGCTCCCATCTCGGAAGCCAGGTTGGCGATGGTCATGCGGTCGGAGATGGTCAGGGTGCCTACGCCCTCTCCATGGTATTCGATGGACATATAGTCGGCCCCGCTGGAACCGATCATGCCAATGATCCAGAGTGATAAGTCTTTGGCGTACACCCCTTTGGGCAGGCGGCCATGCAGGTTGATGCAGATAGTTTCGGGTACGCGAAACCAGGTCTCTCCCTGTTTCCAGAGGCCGGCGGTTTCGGTGCGGTCGATACCTGCGGCGAAGGCATTGAAAGCCCCGGCTGTGCATGTATGGCTGTCGCTGCCTACGATGATCATGCCGGGTTTGGCATAGTCCGCTACGATTTGGTGGCAGATGCCCTGTCCTACGTCGTGGAAGCGGGAGATCCCCTGCTCTTTGACCCACTCGCGGATTTTCAGGTAGTCGTTGGCCAGCTTGGCATTGGTGGGCGGGGCGTTGTGATCGAGCACGATGAGGACCTGATCGGGAAAGGCGATGTGGGCCCCGTTCATCTTTTTGAAGGTGCTGGCGATACTGGCTGTGTTGTCGTGGGAGAGGATGATGTCGGGCTTACGGAACACGATGCTCCCGGCGGGGGCGCCCAGGATCTTTTCTGCGAAGGTCTTGCCTGCCATAGCGATAGGTTTTACAGGGTTTCCTGCAAATTTGGGGTATTTGCTTGTTGATGCTGGCAGCCGCAAGGTATTTCCGGACGGAACCCCTGCATTTTATATTCAATCTGAATAAGGGCTCAGTCTTCGTTCAGCAGGGCACGGAGGTTGCGTACCTCTTGTCGCAGGGTGGCGTTCCTGCCGGCCAGGGTAAGCAGGCTGCGGGTGAACAGCTTGTCGGTCCGGCTCTTCTCGCGCAGGCTGAGAAGCGTACCGGTGGGTGTTTCCTGCATTTCGTAAGTCCAGGTTCCGGTGATCCCGAAGGAACTGCGCACCAGGCGTACCTCGATCAGTTTGCCCGGTATGTCGCACAGGGTTTCAAATTCAGCGAAGCCGCCCATAGACGCGATCTCCCTCCAGCGCCGCTGTCCCTGAGCACCCGGAAGGAGCATCTCCACTTTTTCGATCTCTTTCCTTCTGCGGCTCAGGCTCTCCAGGTCGTTGAGGGCCTCATATACTTTCCTGGCCGGGAAAGGGAAGCTGGCGCTGAGGCTCCCCTGGTAGGTGCGGGGTGCGATGAGGCCGATCGCAAAGAAGGCGATGACCAGCAGGACGATGATGCCCAGTATGCTCAGCAGTATGCTCATGGTATGGGCATCAGCGTTCTCCTGGCATCTGGCGGTCGAGCCGTCGCTGGTCCGACATGCGGTCGTTCAGGATGCTGATATAGGCCGCAGCCTTTTTGTTGTTGTGCTGCTTCAGGGCGCGGTTGGCCCAGGTGAGTGCCATGTTCAGGTCGCCCATCACCTCGCTGGCCACGGCCATATTGTAGCAGGCACGCCCGGCGATCTCAGGCTCCTTGTTCTGGGTCTGTTTCTGCCAGATATCGGCCGCTCCCTCCCAATTGCCGTTTCGGACGAAGGAGCGGGCCTTCTTAAGGGCGTCGTTGCCTTTGACGTAATAGGACCGGGTGGCGTTCATCCAGGCCGGGGAAATGCGCAGACCGTACTGCTCACCTCCGAAATAGCCTGTATTATTGATGGCATCCCGCTTCGAGGGCAAACGGCTGAGCGCCTCTTCGGGCTTGTCCCCCTTGCCGTTCCATCGTTTCTGATCTGAATAGACGTTCTCGTCCACAATGCGGCGGGTGGTATTGTCGTAGAGCCTCCAGCCGGCATTCACCGTAATGGTTAGCTCTGCGATGTGCTCCATTACATATACCTCACGGTCGTCAATCTTGCGTTTAACCCTGTTCTGCTTCTTTTCCAGAAAGATATCGCTGTCGAAGGTCTCCAGCACGGCCAGGGCATCCACCTGGTACTGCTTGCACATCCGGTCCACTTCGTTCCATTCCAATGGCCTGGGAAACTGCTTGGTGCCGGTGCCCTTGAGTTCTGTTCCATGAATAGGCCTGGCCTGGAAGCGGGGTGAGCCGTTCAGCTGTGCGGTCAGTCCGTCCAGGCAGCGCTCCGAGCCTTCGCGGTCGGCGAAGACCGATTCCCCGGAGATAAGTCCTTCCAGGATGTTGCCCATTGAACTCTGCTTGCCTGGCAGCGACCGGTTTACGATACCGACGGTTTTAATCTCAGTAGGAACGTCGATCCGGGCAGGTACCAACACCTGCATGGAGGTGCTGGCCATTTTGCAGGAGGCGATCCCGAACAGAAGAAAGGGGGAGAGTAAAAGGTGGAAGCGTTTCATGGGCTGAAGGCTGCAGGTTTTACAAATATATTGATACACTTCATAAAAACAAGCACTTAGCGGAGCGCTTCAAAAAGCACTTCCACGGGGTGCAGGGCCTGCCTGCCGGTACCGTCCTTGATCTGGTGCCGGCAACTGGTTCCCGGTGCAGCAATCACCGTGCCGTGATCGGCTTCACGCACCGCAGGGAAGAGCACGAGCTCACCCACCTTCATCGAAAGTCCGTAGTGCTCGGCCTCATAGCCGAAGGAACCGGCCATGCCGCAGCAGCCTGATGGGACTTCCGTTACCTGGTAATGCGGGGGCAGGGAGAGCATTTGGCGGGTAGGGCCGGTGGATGCGAGGGCCTTCTGGTGGCAGTGCCCGTGCAGCAATATGCTCAGGGGACGGTCGGTGAAGGCCTCGGGCCTGATGCGGCCTGCAGCTGCCTCCCGCATGATGAACTCGTCGATCATCAGGGTATACGGGGCTATGGTACGGGCCGCTTCCTGGAGTTCTGTTCCCACGAGGTCGGGATATTCATCACGAAAGCTGAGGATGGCCGAGGGCTCGACCCCGATCAGGGGTTCGGAAGCGCTCAGCAGGGGATGGAGGAGCTCCACGTTACGCCGGGCAAGCTGGGCAGCCTTGCGCACCAGCCCTTTGGATAAGAAGGTGCGGCCGCTCTCCACGTGGGGGGGGAGTTCGGTGCGGTAACCCAGGGCATTCAGGAGGAGGACCGCCTTGCGTCCAACCGCTCCATCGAGAAATTCCGTGAATTCATCAGCGAAGATCCAAACCCTGCCGTTCGGGAAGTTGCGCCCCTGCAGTCTCCGATTGTGCCTGCGGAGCCAGCGCTTGAAGCGTATCTTGTTAAGCCTGGGGAGACTGCGCTCCTGAGCAAAGCCCAGGGTACGTTTCACCCAGGCGCTCAGGGGGCCGTTATCCACTACAAAGTTATAGGCGGCGGGCAGCACAGAAGCCAGACGGTGAAGCGTAGCGATATAGGCGATGGCCCGCGTGCGTAGCGACAGGCCCTGGCTGTCGAGGTAGTGCTGCAGGAACTCGGCCTTGTATCGGGCCATGTCGACATTGGAAGGGCATTCCGACTTGCAGCCCTTGCAGGAAAGGCAGAGGTCCATCACGTCGAAGATCTCCTGATGGTCGAAGGGGTTAGGCCCTGGGGAATGGGTGAGGAACTCCCTCAGGATGTTGGCCCTGGCGCGGGTGGTGGTATGTTCCTCACGGGTGGCCATATAGCTTGGGCACATGGTTCCCCCGCTAAGCTCTGTCTTGCGGCAATCGCCCGAGCCGTTGCATTGTTCCACGGCCCTCAGTATGCCCTGGGTGGAGGAGAAATCGAAATGGGTATGGATCTGCCGCTCATGGCGCCCGGGCTCATACCTCAGGGAGGAGGTCATGGCCGGGGTGTCGGTGATTTTACCCGGGTTATAGAGGCCCTGGGGATCCCAGGTGGCTTTGACCTCCCGGAGCAGTTCGTAGATCCGGTCACCCAGCATCAGGGGAATGAATTGACCGCGCAGACGGCCATCGCCATGCTCCCCGCTGAGCGAGCCACGGTATTTCTTGACCAGACGGGCGGTTTCGAGGGCTACGGTATGAAACCGCTCGACATCCCTGGGATCTTTGAGGTTGAGCACTGGACGAAGGTGGAGCTCCCCGGTGGCGATGTGGGCATAATACACGCAACTCATCTCCAGCCTTTCGAGCAGTTCCTGGAAGTCGCGCATATAATCGGGAAGCTGCTCAGGGGATACCGCGGTATCCTCGATCACGGCCACCGGTTTGGCATCACCGGGGATGTTGGAAAGCAGCCCGAGGCCTGCCTTGCGTAGGTTCCATACCTTTTTGATGTCCCCTCCGTAGATGCGCGGGAAGTGGTACCCCAGGTCCAGCGCCCTCATCTCCTCCTCCAGGGCCTGGGCCCGGGTTTCGAGCTCTTCCTGGCTGTGCCCGGCGAATTCCACGATAAGCATGGCCTCCGGCTCGCCCTGGATGAAGAAACGGTTGCGCCGCTGTTCGATGTTGTGCCGGGTCTGTTCCATCACCACCCGGTCCATGAGCTCAACGGCTTCAGGATGGTGTTTAAGGGCTATCAGGTTGCCCCGGAAGGCCTCGTCCAGGCTGCGGCAGTGTACGCACACCAGGCTCGTTGCGGGAGGTGGCAGAGGGACCAGGTTGAGCTTGACCTCGGTCGTAATGGCCAGGGTGCCTTCCGAACCGGCCAGCAGGCGGCAGAGGTTAAACGGAGGCCCCCCGGGCGTGAAGGGGGCGCAGTCGAGCAGCAGGTCCAGGGCGTAGCCGGTGTTGCGGCGGTGGATAGAAGGATCGGGATATTCCTCACGTATGGATTTCTGAATATCCTTGTCATTCAGTATATTGAATAACGTCTTATAAACCTTTCCTTCAAGGTCATCCTGACGGCATTTTTGCCCCAGTGCTTCCGGGTTCAGGTCGGCAAAGCGGACCTCCGACCCATCGCTGAGCAGGGCGGTGATCTCCAGGGTGTGGTCACGGGTGGAGCCATACACCAGGGAATGGGCGCCGCAGCTGTTGTTGCCCACCATGCCCCCGATCATGCAGCGGTTGCTGGTGGAGGTCTCCGGGCCGAAGAACAGCCCCAGGGGCTGGAGGAGCTTGTTCAGTTCATCCAGGATGACCCCGGGCTCGACCCGAACCCAGTGTTCTGCGGCATTGACCTCCAGCACGCGGGTCATATAGCGCGACACATCCACCATGATGCCCCCGCCCACGACCTGACCGGCCAGAGAGGTCCCGGCGGTGCGGGGGATGAGGCCTATGCGGTGCTCGCTGGCCAGGCGGATGAGCCGGAGGATATCTTCCTTATGACGGGGCCTGGCGATGGCCAGCGGGACCTCCCGGTAGGCCGAGGCGTCGGTGGCGTACAGCAGCCGGTAGTCGTAGTCCGTGAATATCTCGCCTTCGAACTCCGCTGCCAGGGCTTCCAGGGCCCTGATGGCCTCTACCGGGTCAGCTGCCGCCTTGTCCATGGCTCAGCCTTTCTTCGTGCCGTCTACGAAATCCGTGCTCTCGAAAATCTTGTCGGCCGATTTGGCGATAAAGCCTGGGTAAAGCCGTCCATCGGTGTCGGGATAGCGGCGGGCAAACTCGTAATAGCAGCCCGGGATCTGCTTCAGCCCTTCTATGAACCTGACATGGATCATCTCAGAGCGTATGCTGCTTTGTTCCAGCAGTTCGGCCGGGGTCCCCTTGATCTCCCCCCCGGAATCGTTGATGCGGAAGCCCTTTTCTTTCAGGAAGGCATTGACTTTCTGTATGCTGTCGAGCTTCTTCAGGAAATTGACCGAAACGGTGAAGTGGTTGGCCTGGAATCCGTTGACGTACAGCCATCCGGCATATTCCGACTCCTGTCGCAGGGTTTCGTATATCTCAAAAGAAGGTGTACCCCATACATTGCCAGAATATACCAGCTCATCGGCCCCAAGCAGGGAAGCGGGGATGGCATCCACACAGCGGCTGGCCGTTTCGCGCAGGAAGGGGCTGAACTCCCCGGTCTTAAGCTGACTGATGAACACCCGCGGGGCAAGGGGGTCGCCCTGATGCTCGAAGTGCTTGGCGAAGAGCTTCTTGGCCTCAAAGGTGTACTGTCCTTTCTCAGTGTAGCCTGCCTTGAGGAAGGGCTGGCTGAGCACATCAATATTCACCCTGGGATCGTCGAAGGTGCGGAAGGCGATGTGGTCGTTCACCACTTCCTCGCCTTCGGCGATGAAGAGGTCGTACACTTGCTTTACGGAGGGATTCTGGGAGGTATAGTGTTCCCAGAGCTTCAGCAGGAGGTCATCTTTGGATATCATGGTATTGGGTTTTTAGAAAAGTCCTTGCAGGAATTCGTCGGCGGTGCACCCCCGGATGTATAGTCCGACTTCGGTGTTATGGAGGGCCTGTCGCAGTGCTTCATACTCGTGGGGCAGGCCCGTGAGCAGGTTTTCAAGCTCCGCCGTATCCCGGATATGGAAAAAGTCGCCAAAGATGCGGGCCTCGCGGATGATTCCGTCCTTCACATCGAAATGCACCTCCACATGCCCGCCGGAGGTGCTGAAGCTGCGGATGAAATCGTAGCGGGGGCTGTAGCCGAAGTTCCATTCCCAGGTGCTGTACCTGGACCGGACGAGCTGCCGTATGGCTTCCTCATCGTCAGGGCTGAAGGTATAGGCCTGACTGTCGGCCCGGCCAGAGGTTACGTGGGCCATGATGCGCTGGGTGAACGCGCTGATATCCATGGGCTCCCGCAGGTGTTCGCTGATGTTGGTCACCCGGCTGCGCACCGACTTCACGGCCTTATCGTGGAACTTGGCTGGGTTTACCTTGAGCGCAGCAGTGAGATCGGCGATTTCGGAGGCGAAGAGCAAGGTGCCGTGATGAAGTACGCGGTCACGGTATACATGTTCGGCATTGCCGCTGAACTTCCGCCCTTCGATCGTCAGGTCGTTCCTGCCCTCGAAGCGGGCTTCGATGCCCATGTCGGACAGCACTTCGAGGATAGGCTGGGTATAGCGACGAAAGTCCACCAGGTGTTCCCCTTCCCCGGTCTGAATAAAGGTAAAATTCAAATTACCCAGGTCGTGGAACACCGTACCGCCCCCGCTGAGCCGTCGTACCACCTTGATGCCGTTTTCACGGACGAAATCATAATTGATTTCGGCCAGGGTGTTCTGGTGCTTGCCTACGATAATGCTGTTATGGTTGCGCCAAAGCATGAAGATATCCTGGCGGAATTCCTTGAGCAGGTATTCCTCGGCGGCCAGGTTGAAATAGGGATCCGTGGAAGGGTTGTAGATGCAGAGCATTCGCCTGTAGCTGGAATTAGGCGCAAAGATACCAAAGGAAGGCTTACCCTATCTCGGATATCCTTCTCAGCTTTTCGACATCCAGTAGTTTCACGGCTTTGCCTTCGAGTTGGATGAGGGCTTCGTCGTTGAATTTGGTGAGCATGCGGGCGATGGTTTCGGGGCTCATGCCCGAGAGCTCGGCGAGGTCTTTGCGGGTGATGGGAAGGTCGAATTCCGGTGACTTGAACACCCGGTCGGAAAGGCAGAGCAGGATATCGGCAAGGCGGCCGTAGGATTGTTTGTGTGTAAGGCAGAAAAAGCGGCCGTATATCTGCAGGCTGTTGGCGCTCAGTATGTTGATGACTTCCTTGGCGAAGGCGGCATTCTGACGGATGAGCTGGCGGAAGTGTTGAATGTTGATCAGTTTGACCTCACAATCCACATAAGCTACCGTGGAATACTGGTACACATTGTTTTCCTCATTGAGCGGAGATAGCCCGAAGAGGTTGCCATCCGGGATGATGCGCAGCACCAGGGTATTGCTGCCGTTCTGCATCACCACCTTGGCCAGCCCGTGCTCCATGTACATCACGTTATTGGCGAAACTCCCCTGCTTGCAGATGACCTCCCCCTTGCTGTATTGAACCGTGACACAATGCTCATTCAGCTCCCGGGTTTCTTCGGGGGTGAGCTTTTCGAAGCAGTTGCATTTCTGCGGGCTGATGGTACATCCGGAGAATTGGTCCATGGGACACTACGGGCTATTGTCCGTTCGAATACAAAGATACGAATTACTCAATCCGATCCTTGATATGGATCAAGGATGGGGTTGGCGGATGTCATTGCAAAGGCAGACCAATGCAGTGCCAGCGGTTCATTACGGGCAGAAGGTAATGTCGAATTTTACCTTCTGTTAATCGGTTATCAATACCCTGCATTATGAACCGCCGAACCTTACCGATCTTCTTGCTGCTGTTGGCCGGATCCTTCCTGCTCTCGTTCAATGCCTGTGTAAACCCCGACTGGGAGGTAGAGGACACGACGATGAGCGTGGCCTCCTGCGAAGGATGCCACATTAATTACGCGCATCTTCAGGAAGTCTATACCCCTGACACCGGCGCCCCGGTGGGCGGATGCGGGGGAGAGGCCCCTCATTATGAGCCCTACGACCGGGTGTACCTGGGGGGTGAAGGCTATGAGGCCTTCAAGAAGTCAGGCCATTATAAAGTTGGATGCACGGGTTGCCACAATGGTAAGGACGGCACGGAGGACAAACTGCTGGCCCATTCGGGCGACTTCATCAGTCATCCCTCGATGTTCCATCAGGAGAAATGCGCCTCTTGCCATCAGGGCATTTCCGATGATTTCATGACCAGCATCCATAACGGGACCGGCCAGAAAAGGAAGGTAACGATACGCAGCGGTTTGAACGGACCGGAAGAATTTGACCTCCTTCCTGCCCATCAGATTGAGGGTTACAATAAGAACTGCGCCACCTGCCACGGCACCTGTGGCAACTGCCACATCGTGCGCCCGCCTATCGCCGGGGGCGGACTGTCGCATGGGCACAACTTCATCAAGCAGCCCGACATGCTCACCGTATGCGTAGCCTGCCACGTTTCCCGTGGGGGGCATGCCTACCTGGGGGTCGCCTCGGGAACCCAGCCCGATGTCCACCTGAAGAAGGCCGGGTACAAATGCATGGATTGCCACAGCGGGGCCGAACTGCATGGCAACGGTCAACCGGTGGCTCAGCGCTATGCCTACACCGAACTGCCCCGTTGTGTGGATTGCCATTACACCACGGTAGGATCCAACATTTATCACAACACCCATTGGGGGGATTTCAACTGCCAGGTCTGTCATTCCCAGGAATACAACAATTGCGGAAGCTGCCATATTCATGGGGATGGGGCAAGGATACCCTCCTATATGGATTTCAAAATTGCCGTCAATCCTCTGCCTTCACTCTATCCTCAGTACGAGTTCACCCTGGTCCGCCGCACCCTGGCCGCTCCCGACAACTGGGATGTTTATGGGGTATCACAGTATGCCAACTTCGCCGCCTTCCCGACCTATAATTACACCACCCCACACAACATCCTGCGCTGGACCGACCGCACCATAGCCAAGGGAGGCAAGGCCTGCAGCTCAGGTTGTCATATCTACAAGGAAGGCGATTCCCTGGTGAATGCCGACCTATACCTGTTCAAGAGCGATCTGCTGCTCTGGGAATTTGCCGCCACATCAGGAATTACCGTGGATGACAAATTGCCGGGCTCATGGTTCAATAAATAACAAGCAATCAAACCTTTAACCCAAATCCATTAAGACGATGAAAACCAAAAACCTGCTTCTCCTTGCCCTTCTGGCCGTATTCGCACTGGTTACCAGTTGCAATAAGGACGACGATGATCCCCAGCCGGAGATCAACGAGGCCGAGGTCCTCGTGAAATACCTTGAATCTGCCGATTCCCCCCTGGGCAAGGACTATGTGAATACCGATATGCCTTCCATCATGCCTGCTTCAGAAGTGAAGACGCTGAACGAGACCGGACAGGTGTACATTATGGACATCCGTTCGGCTGCCGATTACGCTGCCGGCCACATCGAGAATGCCGTGAACGTGGAGCTGAAAAACATCCTTACCCATCTTGAAGGGGTAAACCTGACCAATTACACCAAGATCGCCGTGGTGTGCTATACCGGGCAGACCGCCGGCTTCGCCACCTCCATCCTGAGGCTGATGGGTTATGACAAGGCCTTCTCCATGAAGTGGGGCATGTGTTCCTGGAATGCCTTCTTCTCAAGCAGATGGGACAATGCCGTAGCCAATGGCAATGCCTATGCTGCCCAGTTCACTGCCACCGCCGCCGCCAAAGGGGCCAAGGGTGACCTTCCGGAACTGAGCACTGGCAAGACCACCGGACAGGAGATCCTGGAAGCCCGCGTGAACACCCTGCTGAACGAAGGGTTCACCCCCGCCACGGTGACCAACGCCACTGTGTTCGGCGCACTCACCAGCTATTACATCGTGAACTACTGGCCGCTCAACCATTATGAGAACCCTGGCCACATTCCTGGCGCCATCCAGTACACCCCCAAGGAAACCATCAAGCTGAGTGCCGACCTCAAGACCCTGCCGACCGACAAGCCTGTGGTGGTGTATTGCTATACCGGACAGACCAGCGCCTTCATGGCGGCCTACCTTCGCCTCCTGGGCTACGATGCCAAGTCGCTGCTCTTCGGCGGCAACGGCATGATCTACGACAACATGGCCGCCGCCGGCCTGACCACCTGGAAGCCGGACCAGATCATGGGTTACGACTACGTTACTTCCAAGTAATTATCACCCACCCGAACGAAGAGAGCTGCCCGCAAAGGCAGCTCTTTCGTTTTTAGGGCAGTGCTGAACTGGGTTCAGATGCTCTGTTCCACGTTCCAGACAAAGGCCCTGAGGCCGATCTCGGAATTGACCTGGTCGAGCCTTGACAGCTTTTCCAGCAAGGGCGTCACCAGGGTGTCTTCGATCACGCTGAGCACCGAGGAGTTCATCTCTGGCCAGGTGTGGGTGCCCATGCGGGGCTCCCCTGTGGCACTGCCCCGGCCTTTTACCTCTTCCCAGGAGGAATAGCCTTTGATCTGCAGGCTGTCGAGAATGTAGTCCACCCGCTCGGTGTGGGCCTGGTTGAATATGATCATTACCGCTTTCATTGCTGTATGGATTTAGTCCAGGTGAGAGAATTTCCTGCGCAGTTTCATGACCTTGTCGCGCTCTCCGGTCCGGGCCAGCAGACCATACATCACGGGAACGATGATCATGGTCACAATGGTAGAGAACACCAGACCACCAATCACCGTGATGCCCATGGGTCGCCAGATCTCCGCGCCCTCACCCTGGCTCAGGGCCAGGGGCAGCATGCCCAGGATGGTGGTTAAGGCCGTCATGAGCACAGGGCGCAGGCGGGACCGGCCCGCAGCGATAATGGCCTCGTTCAGCTTCAGGCCACGATCACGGATCAGGTTGGTGAAATCTACCAGCACGATGCCGTTTTTCACCACAATACCGATCAGCAAGACGGCCCCAAGGCCCGCGATGATGCTGAGTGTGGTGCCCGTGAGGAACAAGGCCAGGATGACCCCGGTGAAGGCAAAGGGAATGGAGAACATGATGATGAAGGGCATGGTGAAGGACTCGAACTGGGAGGCCATTACGATGAATACCAGGATGAGGCTGAGCAGCATGAGGAGGCCCAGGTCCATGAAGGACTCCTGTTGGTCCTCGTATGCTCCGCCGATCTGCACCAAAACTTCCTGGGGGATGTCCACCTCATCCACTACGGCCTGGACGTTGGCAGCCAGCTCACCCAGCGAGGTGGCCTGCGGCCTGACGGCGATGGTGACCACCCTTTCCTTACGCTTGTGCTGTATGGATGGCGGTCCCCAGTATTCCTCCACCCTGGCGATCTCGCGGAGCTTGATCTTTTTTCCCATGGGATTGACCACGGTAATCTCTTCCAAATCGCTGATGCTGTTGCGGTAGGATTCCTCCAGGCGGATGCGGATATCATATTCATCTCCTTCCTCTTTAAATTGGGAGGTGATGAGTCCGCTGATGCGGTTGCGCAGCATGGTGGACACTGTGGCGCTGTTGAGCCCGTGCAGGGCCATTTTCTCCTTGTCGAGGACCACCTGCAGTTCGGGTTTGTCGTTCTTACGGCTTACCGTAATGTCCGTGGCACCTTTGACATCGGCCAGCTTCTTGCGTATCTGCTCCGCCACCCGGTTAGTCTGGTCGAAATCGTAGCCATAGACCTCAATGTCGACGGTGTTGGAACCCCCCATGCCCATGCCCCCGGTGGAGGTGGACACCGTGGCCGTTACGATTTCGGGGTAGGTAGCCAGCTGGGCCCTCAGGTCGTCCGCGATCTCCCACACACTGCGTTGCCGCTCCTCCACATGCTGGAGGCGCATCATGAAGTTGATGATATTGCTCCCGGTGCCGCGGAAAAGGGAGAACATGCTCCCCTCATCATCGGCACCGGAAGAGGAGGCCATGATCTCAATCTCTGGGTATCGTTCCTGCAGCAGGCGTTCCAGCTTGCGCGTGGTTTTTATGGTCTCTTCCACCCGGGTTCCGGTTTGGAGCTCAATGGCGACAGACATGCTCGATTCATCCGACTCAGGCAGGAAATCGGTACCTATATACCGCATGAGACCAAAGGATGAGATGAACAGGGCCAGGGCCAGCAACAGGATGAGCCGCTTGCGCTTCAATGCAAAACGCAGACTGGCAACATAGAAGTCATCCAGCTTGTCCAGCAGGGGAAGGATGAGCCGGGAGTGGGAGATCCTACCCGGTTTTTCTTTCGTGGGCCTCAGCTTGAGCAGCCGGGCCGAAAGCATAGGCGTGATGGTAATGGCCGCCAGGGTAGAGGTAACGATCGTAATGGTGACGATCCAGCCCAGCTGGTTGAACATGATGCCCGTGAGCCCACCCACCAGGGTCAGCGGGAAGAATACCGCGACCACCACCAGGGTCGTGATGATCACCGCAAGCCAAACCTCGTTGGTGGCGTATATGGCTGCTTCCCGCGGACTGCTTCCCCGCTCGATGTGGCGGGTGATGTTCTCCAGCACCACAATGGCGTCATCGACCACCATGCCGATCGCGATGGACAAGGAGGTCAGCGAGATCACATTGATGGAATGTCCTGATATGAAGAGGTAGATGAAGGATACGATGAGGGAGATGGGGATGGTCAATACAATAATGAGGGTCGCTCTCCAACGGCCCAGGAAGAGGAGGATCACCAGGACCACGAAGATGAACGCCCACATCAGGGTCTCCGAGAGGTTCTGGATGGCTCCGCGGATAAACGTCGAGGTGTCCATGATCAGGCTGATCTCCACATCGGGCGGGAGGTCCTTTTTCAGGAGCTCGAGGTTCTTGTTCACTTCCCGGGCCACTTTCATGGTGTTGGCCCCTGATTGCTTCATCACGAAGAGCCTGAGGCCCGTCTGACCGTTGATCCGCTCCTCCAGGGAGAGGTCCTTGAGGCTGTCCCTGACCTCCGCCACATCCCGCAGGTATACCGGGGTGCCATTGAAATTTCCGACCACCAAATCCTCCAGTTGCCGGCTTTCGGCCAATTCGCCCTGCACCCGGAGGGAATAGTCCATATAGCCCATCTTCACATTCCCTGAGGGCATGTTGAGGTTTTCGGCCGCGATCATGCTGCCAATTTGCTCTATGGTGAGGTTGTATGCGTCCAGGCGGCGGGGGTCGGCTTCTACATATACCACCCGGTGCGGGGCCCCGATCATGGATACCGAGCCCACCCCGTCGATGCGGTTCAGGGGATTGATGATTTTTTCGTCCAACAGCTTCTCCAGCCCGGGATAGCTCTCCTTGGCCGTGATCGCGTAGAACACGATCGGCATCATAGTGGTGTTGAACTTGAAGATGGTGGGCCGGTCGACGTCTTCCGGCATGTAATCGTATATCCGGTCGATTACGTCCCGCACATCGTTCGTCGCCTCGTCGAGATTGGCGCCCCATTGGAATTCCAGGGTGATCACGCTGAGGTTGTCGCTCGAAGTGGAAGTCACCTCCTTCAGTTTGTCCACCGAGTTCAGCGCATCCTCCAATCGCTTGGTGATGTTGGTCTCGATATCAGCAGCGCTGGCGCCCGAATAGGTTGTCATCACGGAGATGAAGGGCGGATCGATCTCGGGGTAGAGGTCGACGGGGAGGTTAACGTAGGAATACAGCCCCATCACCACCACCGCGGTGAATACCATCAGTGTGGTGATGGGCTTGTTGACGGCTGATTTATAAATACTCATGGTTGTTTGGTCTTAATGACATAAAGATCAGTCGCGTACCACCTGGATCTTCATGCCGTCCAGCAGGCGGGCCTGGCCGTTGATCACAATCTCATCCCCAGCTTTCAACTGGTCGGAGAGCACTTCAATCTTGTCGTTGTAACGGGCCCCGATTTCCACGGATACTCTCCGGGCGGTGCTGTCCCCTGCCACGAAGAGGTAACGCTCATTACTGCCCTGCTGTTTGAGCACCGCGATGGCCGGAAGCAGGATGGCCTTCACCTTGTCCAGGTCCAGACCTACCCTCACAAACATGCCCGGCCTCAGGATCTCCCCGGGATTATCCACCGATACCTCGATATTAAAGGTGCGGCTGCCCGGGTCTACGGTCGGGTAAATGTTGAACACCTTACCCCTGAATGCCTTCTCAGGGTATATGTCGCTGCGGATGTTGACCTCCATGCCCTTGCGGATCAGGGGGAAGTAGGCTTCACTGATGGGCACGGTGACCTTGAGGCGGTTGATCTGTACTATGGACAGGATGGCGGCCTTGCCCAGGGTGGGGACCGGGGTTCCGGTATACATTTCCCCGGCCTCAAAGTATTTTCCAGAAATGATCCCATTGAAGGGGGCCTGCAGCCGGGTATTCCCGCTCAGGAAATCCACATTGCTCCTGGCGATCTCAACCTGCGAATGCAGTTGGTCGTATTGCTGCTGGGCGATGCTGCCTACCTTGCGCAGGGTGTCGAGGCGGCGCAGGTCGGTCTCGAGTGTGCGCATCTGTATGGAAGCCTGGTGCCAGGCGGTGCGGTCCATCTGCACCAGGACCTGGCCTTGCCGGACCCGGTCGCCTACTTCCACGCCGATGGATTCTATCCTTCCGGGTGAGGAAGGGGAGAGGTGGATCTCCTCGAAGGCCTGCAGGGTAGCCGTATACTCTACCGTGCGCGCCACCTCCTGCATCTCCAGGGCTACCACCTTCACGGGCTCTATCCTGGAACCGGCCGAGGTCTCTGCTACCTTCTGTTCACGCTGGCATGACACCAGGGCTGCGGCAGCCAGGGGGATTATGAAGAAAAGGGACTTTTTCATACGGTATGTTTGATTGGGTTTTTACAGGGTTCCATAGAGTTTTTCCATCCTGAGGCGGGCGTTCAGCACATCAAGCATGGCGCTTAAATAGGCATTCTCTGCCTTAAGGTAGTTATTATCGGCGCTGATAAGGTCCAGTCCCGAGATCAGCCCCTGCTCGTACTTGAGCTTCAGGCTCTGGTATACCCGGCGCGATACTTCCACGCTCTGCCGCTGGTTCTGGTATGCCTCCAGCGCATTGTTAAGGTCAGTGCGCAGCTGCTGGTCCTGCAGGCTCAGCTGATCCTCGAGCAGGGAGATCTGGTTGCGCAGGCTTTTAAGATCGATCAGGGCCTGACGGGTCTGGGCGGTCCTCAGCCCGCTGCTGAACAGGGGCACATTGAGCTGCAGTCCCACCATGTTCGGTGGCGTCATGTTGAAGTTGGGCTCGATGAACTGATAGGTATAGCGGTAAAAGGCCCCCAGGGAGGGCAGGGCATTGGCCCGTTGCATATTCACTGCCTTGCCGGCCAGCAGCTCCTGTTGTTTCATCAACCGGTAATCTACACTCTTGTCCGGATCGAAAGGGACGGTAAGCAGGCCGGCTCCGGAGGCATCGTTCATGAGGGCATCCAGGGAGGCGCTGAGCGTGAGGCGGGTGGTGGGGGCGACCCCCAGCTGCAGCCGCAACATATTCAGGGCCATTTCCTCCTGACGTCCAATGGCCGAAACGGCATTACGCATCGCCATCACCTGCACCTGCAATTGGTCTACATCGGTCTGCTCAATCATGCCCACCTTGCCCATGGCTGCGGTCTTGGTGTACAGTGACTCCAGGTTGCTGAGGTTTTGCTCCACTATCCTACGCGATTCCCGCGCCATAAGGCAGAGGTAATAGGCTTCGCTGACCTGGGTGGCAACTTCCAGTTCCGTTTTCTGAAGATTGGTGCGGCTGAGCTCCTCGGAAAGCCGGGCCATCTGCACGCCGACGATATAGTTACCACTGAAAAGCAGTTGGTTGACATTGAGGTAGAAGTTGCCGGTCGGCTTCATCTCAATCTCGGTAGCCGGAAGGTTTTCGTTGAACCGTATCGACATCACAGCGCCCAGGCTGTTGGAATAGTCTGCCGTAGCCGCGATCTGGGGCAATCCATTGGCCACGGCCTCCCTCAGCTCCTGCCTGGCCTTTTCCATGGCCAGCGCCGATCCGTGCAAGGTCTTGTTGAATTCCAGCGCATGCTTCCTGGCTTCTTCGAGGCTCAGGCTCAGGCTTTCCTGTGCCCCCGTCCGGGAGGTGCCGATCAGGAACACTAAGGCTATCAGGATTTTGAATCTGTTCATATTCATTGGATTAATGGCTGTATTCGTTGAAGAGGTGGTCCATGAGCTCCAGGCCCCTGGGAGTGCATAGCCCCCGGAAATAGGGCAGGAAAATATTTCCAAACAGGGCTTCATCGCTGGCGCCCAGGGCCAGGAGGCGGGGGCTCGTATGGATGACAGACATCATCTCGTGGATGAAATGGTCCACCATCTCAATGTCCATGCCCGGACGGAATACGCCTTCACGGCGTCCCTTCTCGAGCAAGGTGTAGGATGCGGAGAACTTCTTCAGGTCCTCCTTGCAGGAATAAAAGGTAGCATGCACCGCCGGAAGGTAACGTTTGAAGTCCTCTACAAAGGCCGGGGTATAGGTCTCCCTCAGGGTTTTCTGGTGGCGGAGGAACTTCAGTATGGCCTCGATCACGTTTTCCGATTCCTTCAGGATGCCCATCAGCACTTCATTGTCCCTGAGCAGGATGCGCTTCACACACTCCATTACCAGGCTGTCCTTGTCGGTAAACAGCTCGTATATGGTCCGCTTCGATATGCTCAGGTCCGTCGCCAGGCTATCCATGGTGACACTGCGTATCCCCCGCGACCGGAACAGCTCGCAGGCATGCAGTATGATCTTTTCCCGGTTGTCCATAGGGATAAATTAGGGCACAAAAATAAAACACGATTTCGGTTTTTTAGTTTTCAGTCTTCAATTATTTTTTCAGAAAAGGGGAGGTGTACCCGGCCGAAACAGCGGCTGAACCGTTATTATCCATCAGGCAACAGAAAAGAAAAGCGGCGTGCCGTCCTTATCAGGGGGGCACGCCGCTCAGTAAATGCATGGAATGTCTATTCCTTCAGCTTGACGAAAGGCTTGATGTCCAGCATCATCCATCCCCAGGTCGAAAGTTTCTCATGGTCGCCGCCCTTGAGGGCCTGCAGGGTCTCTGTGCCGTCCATGGCGCTGAAGCCCAGGCTGAGCGATGCAACTGGAGAGATCTTGTATTGCGCCATCAGGTCGAGCTCCGTGCCCAGGCCGGCATCCAGTTCCTTCTGGGGATCCGCAGGGTCAAGCACCCTGGCGGTGGCCTGGAACAGGTGGGGGATGGCCTGAAGGGTCCATTTACCGGTGGAATAGGCCAGTGGGATGTAGAGATCCATCAGTCCCACGCTGTTAAGATGGTTGCTCACATAGAAGTAATCCATCCAGCCGTTGAACTTGTGGTTGGTTCCGTAGAAGGGCGTAAAGGCCCCGTTTTCTCCGGCTTCCGCATCCTGATCGCGCCCGCTGAGGAACTCAAGCCCTAATCCGGCCTTGAACTTCTCTGTCAGCTGGTAGTTCCCTTCCAGGCTGAAATACATGGCGCTCAGGTCACGCTTGGCGGCGTCCTTACCGGTCTGCAGGTAAAATGCGGCGGCAGCGCCGAGTTTGTCCTTGCTGTAGGTTAGGCGTGGCCCCAGGGTATGGCTGTAAACGATCTTCTGGGTAGAGTCCGCAGGATCCTGCCAGGCCATGCCGTTATGAAGGTACAGCAGGCTGACTCCGAAGGCTTCCATGTCGCGGTGCAGCCAGAGGTACTGCATGGCCTTGTAATTGCCGGCCACGGTATAGTCCTTGCCAAACAGGGCTTCGGCATTCTGGTTATAGGCTACGCCCAGGTGGATCTGACCTTTGGCGCAGGGCTTCACCTTGAACACGAGGGCGTCGTGGCTCCTGCCTTGCTGCGTCCAGTCCACGTTGCCAAAGATCCGTTGGTCGTCATAGGCTATTTCTTGTCGCCCGGCGCGCAGGCTCAGGTATTTATTGAGGTCTACCTCGGCCCAGGCTTCATGGATGGCAGTTCCGTTGGCATCGCTGAGGTTCAGTTGGGGCACGTCGCCCCATACCCTGACATCCTGGAAGCTGAGGCTGGCCCTCACGGCCTCGGTCCCGAACAGGGCGGTCAGGCGGGTGCGCTGGGAGGTGAACATGGCCGGGATGGCTTCTTCGGTGCTCAGGGTTTTATACCCGTCGCGCAGCTCAAAGCGCGGACGTACCTGGCCGGTGAAGGTGAGGGTCTGGGCCATCAGGCCGGCCGTGGCCAGCAGCAGGATAAGGGTGAAAAAGTGACGCTTCATATACTACACAGTTTGTAAATGGTTTTTTTGGAAGAATGGGGTCACTGGGCTGCTACAGGTTCAGATTTTTCTGCGCCCTTGCTTTCGTATTGCCGGATCCATTCAGGCACTATGGTCTTCAGGAACTCGTCCTTTTCGGCCCTCAGCTTGGGCATGTCAAGGCCAATATATTGCTGGGCCTTTTCCTTGGTGCTGATGTCGGGCATAGCCACCAGGCCCTTGCCGTATTTGCTGAGGATGCGGCTCAGCTCCACGCGGGCTTCCTGGCCTCTGGCAATAGCCCCGCTGAGCACGCGCAGGGTCTCAACCGGGGCATGGAAGGCGGCGCCATGGCTTGCGGCGGCGTAGTCCCAGCGCCACTGGGCCTGGCGGATGAGCTGGAGCACGGGTGCCATTTCGGTCTCTGTGGCCCCGGCTTCCCATGCTGCCCCGGCCTCGATGTGGGCCTTCACGATCACATCTTCAGCCTGGATGCGGGTCTCCACCACCCGTTGCTGGTGAGCGTAAACGGAAGCCACGATCTCTTCCGTCTCTTCCCGGTGGCACACCTGGCAGGAGTTGGCGATGTTGTTGAGCGGGCTTTGGATATGATGGTCCGTGAACTTCTGGCTGCCCTCGCTCTTGTAGGGCATATGGCAGTCGGCACAGGCTACGTCGCGGCGGGCATGGATGCCCATGGTGTACAGCTCATAGTCAGGATGCTGGGCCTTGAGCATGGGGGCCTTGCTGATGGCGTGGGTCCAGTCGGAGAAGGCATAGCTGTCGTAGTACTCTTCCATCTGTTCCACAGTGAAGCCCTTGTCCCAGGGGAAGGTGAGGTATTTCCCTTCTCCCTTGAAATAATACTCCACATGGCATTGGGCGCACACCAGGGAGCGCATTTGCTGATGGCTTACCTTGGTGATGTCCTCCCCACGGCGCTCGAACGCTTCCACCAGGCCCGGACGGGATATCCTCAGGTTCATGGTGGCCGGGTCGTGGCAGTCCGCGCAACCGATGGAGTTGGTCACTTCATGGCCCAGGGCGGCCCATTTCTTGCTGTAGAAGGCTTCCGGACCGATCTCGGCCATCATGCGGGGTACATCGGGGCTTTTACAGCTCCAGCAGGTACCCGGCATGGGGCCATCCTCAGGCGTCATGGGAGCTGCGGTACGGAGCGAATTCCTTATGTCCGTCACGGCATAGCTGTGCCCACGTCCCTGGCTATAGTCTTTGGAAAAGGCGTATCCAGCCCAAAGGACGACCAGCCGCGGATCTTCCTCCAGCATATCACGCATCGCATTCCCTCCATACATACTGCGGAAACCGGTATCCGCGGTCTGCAGCCAGGATTGGTATTCCCGGGGATAATAGTCCTTGAACTCTTCGTTGACGGCTTCAAAGGCATCGAATTTGCCTTCAGGCACGGCGATGGCGGTGGTTTCGGCCCTGCGCTCCACAATGGAGCTGGCGAGGAGGCCGAGCAGGAACACTATGCCCACGGTGAGCAGGAAAAGGAGCCATCCCACCCAGGGACGGTTTTCAATGGTTTGTCTGATGCTTGTCATTTCGGTATGTTTTGGTCGTTTTGGTCTTGGGAGAACTTAAGCCATGAAGGCACGGGGCTGGAGGGCAGGGGTACCCGGGCGAAACGGTCGCTGGCCAGGCTGCTCACCGTGCCGTGCGGTACTTCCCGGTGGCAATCCCAGCATAGGCGGTCGGCGATATTCACAGCCATGCCTGAAGCCGGGGGGCCATGGAACAGTTTGCCGTGGCAGCGGGTGCAGTTTTTTTGCACCACCGGTATGGCCGACTCGCGGATACGGATCACCTGGGGCTCCATGCGGAGCGTGAAGATGGTGGCATGCCGCATCCCGTCGTTGGCCTTGAAAAGGTATTTGGAGATGATATTTTCATGCGGCACATGACAGTCGGTGCAGGTAGCGGTCTCCCGGTGGGAACTGTGCATCCAGCTGGCATACTGCGAGGTCATGACATGGCAGTTGATACAGGTCTCAGGCTTCTCCCCCAGGTAATTGTGAAAACGTGAGATGTAGGCCAGGAAGGCGACGAAGCCAACCATGATGCCCAGGGTGAGCAGCACCGGGACCTTCCATTGGGGCGGTGGGATCAGCCGGTGGAATAGCGTCTTTCTTTTTTCCATACTTGAGGTATTTGGGTCAGAGGTCAGGAATTTTGGTCGTCAGTTCAGGTCCAGGACTCTTCCAGGATATCTCCCCGGATGCCGATGATGATCTTTTTCAGCGGAACCTTCCGGGAGGCCCTTTCCCGGGCCATCTGAAGCATTTGCAGCAGTCCGCCGCAGCAGGGCACCTCCATCATGGCCACGGTGATGGTATTCACCCCGGCCTGGTCGATGAGGGCTACGAACTTCTGCAGGTAGCGGTCCTTGCCGTCATCCAGTTTGGGGCAGGCAATCACCACGGACTTGCCTTTCATCATCCGGCGGTGGAAGGCCCCCAGGCTGAAAGCGGTACAATCGGCGGCCACCAGGAGGTCGGCTCCCTGGAAGTACCCGGCCCCAGGATTGATGAGGTGCATCTGTATCGGCCAGTTCTGCAGTTCCGAAGGCAGGTCACCGGCTGTGGGGGCGACGGCCGCCTCCGTCCTGCGGCTGGCGCCCAGGTCAACCGGCGCGGATCCCTGGCACCCGCAGGCCGCGGGATGCCCTTGCTCCTCTCTCGCTTGCGCCGGCTGCACCTGAGCCGCCAATACCCCCTGGGCCCGGAGGTACTGCAGCAGGGAGACCTGCCCCGGGGCTACTTCAACAATATAGCGCTGTTCCCTCAGCACCCCGGCAGCCTGATCAAGCAGCAGGGCCTCCCCATGGTCGAGCAGGTGCTGCAGATGGGCTACCACCGTATTATTGCCCTTTTCCATCATCAGTTCCATCACCCGCACCTCGTCATAGGGCTCCGCTTCCCGTTCTTCCAGGGTGATGGCCCCCTGGGGGCAATGTCCCAGGCAGGCGCCCAGGCCATCGCAGAAGAGGTCGGAGATCAGGCGCGCCTTGCCGTCGATCAGCTGTAGGGCGCCCTCATGGCAGTTGGGAATGCATAGCCCGCATCCATCGCAGAGGCGCTCATCTATAGTTACGATCTGTCGTTTCAATGAAGTTATAGAATACGTAAATAAGTAATAAAATGCGCAAATACAAAAATAAAAAAAAGCCGCGAACGGCTCATGGTTTTCATTTCATGAAATCAGCGAGTGAATGTCCTCCCAGGTAGTTCTTGAAGTCCACGGTCATCCGGGCGGCCACATTCGACATAATGCATTTGTCGAAGGGGCAGATGTGGCGCTCCATGGGACAGGGAACCACTTCGAGCGGCCCTTCGATCACCTGGTATATCTCCAGCAGGGTGATCTTCTCCGGATCCTTGTTGAGCCTGAACCCCCCCTGGGGGCCACGCAGGGAGCGCAGGAAGCCCTCCTTTACCAGGCGTTGCAGCACTTTGGCCACATGATGGCGGGATGTTCCGGTCTGTTCGGCGATGGAATGTACGTTGATCATTCCTTCCGACTTCCCGATCAGTACCATACTGTGTATCGCGATGGATCCCGCCTCGCTGAGGTTGATCACTCTCCCCATCTAAATCAAGTAATTTGGTGCATAAATGTAGACAATCCTGCAATATCACCGACATGATGCAGGGATTTTATACCTTCGTAACAAACACAGCGCCCATGAATGAAACAACCACTTCCAGGCCTGGCCTCATGAGCTGGATTGCCAGGGTCGTCGGACTGGCAGCTATCCTTTGGTTCCTGGTGTTCTTCATCGGGCAGGGGTATTCCTACCTGAAGGACGTGCTGCGTATCGAAGCCAATTCCGTAAGTTTCATGATCTTCAGCACGGTCATAGGCTATGTGGTCGCCTGGTTCTCCGACCTGGTCGGGGGCATCATCCTCACCGTGGGTGGGGGCATGCTGGCCATTTACCTCATGTTCCTTGGGGGGTCCTATGGCCTGCAGGGTGGGCTCATCTACGGGCTTCCTTTCCTGGTGCCGGGCATCTTGTTCCTGATCGCGGCGCAGCGGGCTTCCCGCACCTGAAGAATTAAGGGATCGAAAACCAAAGGGTTCAGCCAACGCATTCCTTCCATGCATTACCGGACGCTGGTCATTTCAGACGTACATCTTGGGACAGTGGATGCCAAGTCCAGGGAGCTTTCGGCCTTCCTGAAGAACCATACCTGCGACCACCTGATCCTGAACGGGGATATCATTGATGTATGGCACCTCAAGCGGAGAGGACGCTGGAAGAAGAAGGACACCCGGGTATTCCGCAGGATACTGAAGATGATGGAAGAAAAGGGGACCAGGGTGACCTATGTTAAAGGCAACCACGATGATGTCCTTGATCAGATCATCCCCTTCGAGACGGGTAACTTGCGCATCGTAAGCGATATGGTACTGGAAACGGGCGGGAAGCGCTATTTTGTGACCCATGGCGACATTTTCGATGTGGTCACCCGGGATCACCGCTGGCTGGCCCATCTGGGCGACCTGGGCTACAAGCTACTCTTGTGGATCAACAAAAGGTACAATCAACGCCGCCGTCGCAGGGGCCTTCCATACGAATCCCTTTCGGCCAAAGTGAAGCATGCCGTAAAGTTGGCCGTGAACTATATCGGGGACTTTGAGTCGGTCATGGTTGATTACGCTCGTTCAGGACGGTATGACGGCATCATCTGCGGGCACATCCACCATCCGGAGATCAAGACCATCCAGGGTATAGCCTACCTCAATTCCGGCGACTGGGTGGAGTCCATGTCAGCCCTGGCGGAAGACCAGCATGGGAACTGGACCTTACTGCATTACGAAGCCATTATCCCTGAACAGGGAGCCCAGAACCTTGCAGAGGAGGCCGAAAGTGCTGATTAGCGGCCCATCCAGGCCGAATAGGTGGTATCCATTCCGAGGGGAAGTTTCAAGGCTGCATTCACCCGCTCCCAGGGAATATATTTGAAGTTCTGCGGCCGCGGACGGTTTCCATCGTAATTGTACCCGTCCTGCACCACCAGCAAGCCTGAGGGGAAGTCCGGACCAAGGGGAAGGTTGATCAGGTCAAGGCCGTCGGTCTCCTCCACCCCGTCAATCAGTTGTGTGTCCATGATCACGAAGGAACCCAGATAGGTGTAGGGGCTCTCCCTGGTAAAGAGGGCATAGCTGAAGTTCCCCTGGCTGCTCGCTAGGAGGTAGCCTTTGCCCTGACTACCCAGGTAAAGGGCCAGGCCCTCCACATCGTAGCGGATTTCCGGATTATCCATTCCGGTCATGGGAATGAGGCTTCCCTCCGTTCCCTCCTCCTGCCGCGCACTGAACCTCCAGATGCCTGCACCTTCCTCCCCCACGAACAGGGTAGCCAGCTCCCCATCCGCAACCATCCCTTCCGGTTGTGAGGGAACCTTCAGCTTCCTGACCAGGTCGAGGATTATCCCGTCTGCACCGGGCTTAGCACTGATGAGGTACTGAAAGATGTTGCCATCCTTGGAATTTACGAATGCGTAGTGGCGGTGCGTAGCCAACTCATGGTACATACAGAATCCATACACTTCGTCCATCTGCTCTGCAGGAATCTCCAGCCTGCCCCCCTCCAACTCCCTGGCTTCCCCTGTGCTGCGATCGATGGCCCGGATCACGATGCCAGGAACCTGGCGGTCCGAAACCCCTAACAGGTCAATGGTGTCCTTGCCTATGGGAAAACTGTAGCTTACATCGATGTTGTTGGGCAATCCGGACGCAATATAGGTGAGCTGCTTACCGGTAAGATCATAGGCAGCCAACCCTCCTTTCTTATCGGTTCCCCAGATCAATGAACGTTCGGGTTGTTCCGGGTGTACCCAGATGGCAGGATCGTCTGCAGCATCATCTCCACTATTTCTGGGCATGGTATCGGTCTCAGCGATGGCCGTCACCCGGGCTTCAAACCCCAGACGTGCTTTACTGGCCATACGGAACGCCTTGGCATCTTCGCGGGCTTCCCTGGCCCCGGCAATCTGACCTCCATGACACTGCGTAATGAGAAGGATGGCTCCGATCGTCAGGTACATCGCCGTCAGTATGTAGAATACGGTTCTCGTTTTCATAGGGTTGAATATAAGCAAAAAAGGCCCAACGCCTGGCTGGGCCTTTCGTGGGGTGATCCTGCCCTTACAGGTTGAATTTCACTCCGAAACCAAGCCTCATGTTGTAATACTCTGCCTGCATGGTACGCTCGCTGATCCCCTGATAATAGCGCAAGGGCTGATTGGTCAGGTTATTGGCGTTGACGTAGAGGTTGAGCTTTTCGTTCAGGGTGTAATTGATGTTGGCATCCAGATAGGTGACCTGATCGTAATACCTGTCTTTGAATGCCTCTTCCCCTACTTCATCAATGAAATCTGAGGCGTAGTTGAGGGAAAGCCGGATGGTGAGGTCCTCGACGTCATAGGAGAGGGAGGCGTTGACCGAGTTCTCCGGTGATCCGGGTAAAGGAATGGATTCCCCATCGCGTTCGCCCAGGTTGAAGTCCGTAACTTCCGATTGGGTATAGGTATAGTTGGCATAGATTCCCAGCCCCTTCAGGAAACCTGGCAGGAAGTCCAGCTGGCGCTGGAAGGCGAATTCCAGGCCGGTGAGATTCGCGTTGCCGGCGTTCTTGGGCTGGGTAAGTTCAAACCCATCGTAATCGCCCCCTTCCACATCGCTGATCTCATTCACGATGAAGTCGGTAATGCGCTTGTGGAACACGCCCCCGCTGATCACCCCGATGTTGCGGAAGTAACGCTCGACCATCAGGTCGAGGTTCATGGCCTCGGTCGGCTTCAGTTCCGGATTGCCGATGCTCATCTCCTCATCCTCCCGGAAGATCTGCTGGTATGGGACCAGGTCAAAATAGTTCGGACGGGCGATGGTATTGGTCCAGGCCAGGCGCAGGTTGAAGTTTTCCATAGGACTGTAGCGCAGGTGAACCCCCGGCAGGAAGTTGGAGTAGTCATCCGATTTCTTGTCACTGAGTGTCAGCACATCCTCGTCGGCATCGTAGACATTCCCCTGGTACTCCATGGAGGTCATCTCCAGACGGCCTCCCACCAGGAGCTTCAGCTTCCGGCCCAGGTTCTGGTCGAGCAAAATATAAGCAGCCGTGATGTCTTCACTTGCGGTGAAGTCGCCGGCCTCTTCCTCCAGGACCAGTTCCTTTTCAAACTGGCTTTCATCGTCAAGATTCACTGTTCCTGACCACTCGGGATCAACGAAATGCCCCAGAACATACTGATCGCCGGGAAGGAAATTGTCCTTGGTCACTTCCTTCAGGTTGGCGAAGGCTTCGGTGGTGAAGGCATCCTCATCCAGGGGGGAATATTCATAGAAATAGTTGTCCCTTTCCTTGGACTTGGAACGATAGCGCACGCCAAACCTGAGGTTGCCGGACTTCTCCCCTCCGAACACGGGAAGGGTGAAGTCGAGCCGGGCATTACGGTCCACGTCTTCAGTATATTGGTATTGATCCGTCAGTTCGTCGAGTTCCCAGCCTGCACCCAGGTCGGCCATGGCGGGATCGGTGACGTTGACATAGGGCTTTTTCGGATCACTTATAAAGGTTTCCGTAGGGGCGTCCCCGACCACGAAGGCCAGGTAACGCTCGTTTGGACGCTCCTCCGAAGCCTTGGCATAGCTGGCGGACCACTGGGCCCTCAGCTTGCCGAACAGGTGATCGCCGCCCAGACTGAAGGTCATGGCACGCTGGTCTTCCAACCGGGCAAACTTGTTGTCTTCCACCCCGAACTTGGTCTGGCGCACCAGCTCACCACTTTCACTGCCATCCTCGCTCATCTTCCTGTGGCGGAGGCGATACCGGTTTTCGAAGTCATTGCGGTGGTTGTATATGCTGCTGAAATAGAGGGTATGTTTCTCATTGACCACGAAGTCGAGGGCTGCGGCATAGCTCTGCCGAATGCGCTGCACATAATATTGCCGATATTCGATCTCATCAGCAAAAACCTTTTCCCCTTCATCATACTTATCATTGTCGTTGTCATCCTCATAGGCCCACTCCAGCTCAAAGTTGTCGGAGCCCATCAGGTGGTCATGATAGGAAGCGCTGAGCACCACCCCGAGGCGTCCTTCAGCGAAACGGTCTGCCAGCACCAGCGAACCGGTGAGCATGGGTTTCTGGGCAACAAAGTTGTACCCGCTTCCCAGGGAGCCGGAAATGCGCCTTCCGAAGGGAGCCGAACGCGTGACCAGGTTGATGGCCCCGCCGATGGCATCGGCATCCATATCAGGGGTCACGGCTTTGCTTACTTCTATGCTCTGGACCATTTCCGAAGGAACCAGGTCGAGCTGAACGGTGCGGATTTCAGCCTCAGCTGAAGGGATACGCTCCCCGTTGATCATCACCGTGCTGAGCTGGGGGGCCGTACCCCGCACATTGCCGAAGCGGGCCTCCCCCTGGTCATACTGCACGTTGATGCCAGGAATGCGCTTCAGTGCGTCACCGATGTTCTCATCGGGAAACTTGCCCACCTGATCGGAGGAGATCACATTAGTTATATTGGGGTTGTTTTTCTGTTGGTTCAAGGCCTTGCTTTGCCCCTGCAGACTGGCTGTCACCACCACGCCTTCAATGTCAAGACCCGGCTTGAGCTCGAAATTGGCGATGAGGGTCTGGGAAGCCTGAAGCGAGACAGTCTGCTTCACTTCCTCATACCCAATATAGGACACCTTGAGCTCATAGCTCCCTTCCTTCAGATTAAGGAGGAAATAGTTGCCGTTGATGTCGGATACAGCCCCTTTGCCCAAGGTGGGAATGTACACCTGCGCCCCGGGAAGGGGGAGGTGGTCGGTGCCGACGATTCGGCCCCTGATGGTTCCGGATTGTGCAAGCAATGTGCTCAATGAGAGCATGATGCCAAGCAAGCTCAAGGCAATTCGTAACAGATTCTTCATGTGGATCTGGGTTGAGGTTGGTGTGCCAAAGCTATCCCGGCAACATTAATTCTATGTGATGTAATTGTTGTGTTTACGTTAATTGTGCTGTTGGCTGATGAACGGGCGTGCTCATCAATGCCGCAGGGTTTGACTATCTTTGGACAGACAATCTTCAGCTATCAATCCCATGAACATTCAGGATCGCAAGCGCGTCTTCTCCGGCATACAGCCCACCAGTGTCATGCACATCGGCAACTACTTCGGTGCGGTGCAGAACTGGGTGAAGCTGCAGGACCAGTACGAATGCATATACAGCGTGGTGGACCTCCACGCCATGACCATACCCTACCAGCCGGAGCAACTGTTCCACAACACCCGTGAAATGCTCATCGACCTGCTGGCCTGCGGAGTGGATCCCCAGCGCAGCATCGTCTTCATCCAGTCCATGGTGCCTGAGCATATGGAATTAGCCTGGGTGTTCAATTGTGTTACCTCCTATGGCGAGCTCACCCGCATGACCCAGTTCAAGGACAAGACCGATCAGCTAAGGGCTGGGGATAAAGACGCCCTGATTTCTGCCGGGCTATTCAACTACCCGATTTTGCAGGCCGCAGATATTCTGGTGTATAAGGCCGAGTTTGTGCCTGTGGGCAAAGACCAGGAACAGCACCTGGAGCTGTCGCGCAATATCGCGGAGCGCTTTAATTTCCAGTACGGCGAATACTTTGTTCCGCCCCAGCCCCTGTTTACCGACCTGCCCAAGCTCCTCTCCCTTGCCGATCCCACAAAGAAGATGAGCAAGAGCCTGGGTCCCAAACACTTTATCGCGCTGTTCGAAGAGGAAGATGTTGTTCGCAAGAAAGTAATGAGTGCCGTTACCGACAGTGGGCAACCTGCGGAGGGGATGAGCCCGGGGGTGGCCAACCTCATCGAGATACTGAAAGCTTGCGGTAAGCTGGAGGCCATGGCCTTTTTCACCGAACAATACCATCAGGGCGGGTTACGCTATAAGGACCTCAAGGAAAGCGTTGCTGATGCCCTGGTGGAGCTGATCTCCGGTTTTCGGGTAAAGCGCACGGAAATTGTTTCCAATCGCGACTATATCCAGCGTTTGGAGATCGAAATGGCCGACAAGGCCCGCGCCATCGCTTCCCAGGTGATGCGCGAGGTGCGTGAACGCAGCGGGATGCATAACTATGGAAGGATCAACGGATAAACCCAGATCATGTATAAAAAATCCCTCTCCCTGGCCCTCATCGCCGGCATGATTTGGCTCACCTCTTGCGACGTCCTGCAGCAGGTGGCCGAAATGGCGGCCTTCACCAAATGCCAGTTCCGGCTGAGCACCGTAGAAAACCTCAGCCTGGCTGGGGTCGATGTCCAACAGAAGAAAAAGCTGTCTGACCTCACCTTTACCGATGCCGCAAGGGTCACCTCGGCCTTCGCCACCGGCACCTTGCCGCTCAGTCTCACCCTCAACGTTCAGGTGAAGAACCCCAATGCCGCCCAGGCTTCGATGAACAAGCTGGAGTGGATACTGCTGATCGACGGTATCGAGATGGTGAGCGGGGTGAATCAGAACCGCGTGAATGTACCTGCCAACGGGGGGGTGGCTACGCTACCCCTCAGGATATCCGTCGACCTCAACAAGGCGCTCTCCGGCAAATCGAAGGACGCCATCCTCAACTTCGGATTCAACCTGGCCGGCCTTGGTAACCAGCCTACCCGTATCACTCTGAAGGCCAAGCCCAGCATCGTCGTGGGGAACCAGACCCTGGATTACCCGGGCTACCTGAGCGTGGAGAATGAGTTTAATTAGTGGCGGGTCTGCCTTTGGCAGACAGTGGCTGGTGGCTGGTGGCTAGTGGCTAGTGGCTAGTGGCTAGTGGCTAGTGGCTAGTGGCTAGTGGCTAGTGGCTAGTGGCAAGTGGCTAGTGGCTAGTGGCAAGTGGATCATGGAAAGTGGAAAATTGCA
>JAKLHK010000010.1 GCA_022710185.1 Bacteroidota bacterium | reverse complement strand
GCAGTGCCCGCCCACCCACCCCCACCCCCCTCCAGCCATACCCCAACCCGGCCCACGGCAACCTGCGCTGCGATCTCCCCCCAGCCCATCCCTTCACCCAGGGGGAAGTATATGACCTGTCCGGCCGCCCGGTGCTCCGCTTTTCTCTGCAGCCTTCCAGCCCCTCCCTTCAACTGGAAATCAGCCAGCTTACCCCCGGCATCTACCTGCTCCGGCTCAGTGGCCAAGGGATCCAATCCAGTGTTCGATTTTTAAAGAACTGATTATCAGATATCAAGGCAGAAAAGCCCCGCACCATGTCAACCCTTTCGGGGATTGCCCAGGAATATGCATCCCTTGCCTCCCTGTTGGAGTGGAATGCTTACTTTTGGCGAAATTATTTCTGAACGGATGCGATACCTGCTTACCCTGCTCACCCTGGCCCTGATGGCCAGCCCCTTCGCCTATACCCAGAGCGACCCCGATCACCACCATGACCATTCCGATGGTACCCACGAACGCTGCGGCACCATGCACAACTTCGAAGCACTGAAGGCTGATGACCCGGGATTGGAAGAACGCATGCAGCAGATCGAGGAGATGACCAACGCCTGGTTGATCAACAACGCCCACAAGCTCAAGAATACCAACGACGTGGTTACCATCCCCGTGGTGGTGCATGTGGTCTATGCCAACGCTTCACAGAACGTCAGCGATGCGCAGATCCTCAGTCAGATAGAGGTCCTCAACCAGGACTACCGCCGGATGAATGCCGATGCGGGGAACACCCCGGCCGTGTTCCAGTCCCTGGCAGCGGATATCGAAGTGGAGTTCTGCCTGGCCACCCGCGACCCCAACGGTAACGCCACCTCCGGGATTACCCGCAAACAGACCACCAATACCAATTTCAACACCACCAACAACAGCGTGAAATTCGCCGCTGCCGGGGGCACCAACGCCTGGGACGCCAATTCTTATATGAATATGTGGGTCTGCAAGCTGCAGGGCGGGGTGCTGGGCTATGCCCAGTTTCCCGGCGGAAGCGCCGCCACGGATGGAGTGGTCATCGATTACCAGAGCTTCGGCACCATGGGCACCGCCACCTATCCCTTCAACAAGGGGCGTACTGCAACGCATGAGGTGGGCCACTGGCTCAACCTGAGGCATATATGGGGCGACGACGGCGGAGCATGCACCGGTACCGACTATGTCAACGATACCCCCAACCAGGGGGCGGAGTATTATAACTGCCCCAGCTATCCAAAGTCATCCTGCAGTTCCGAGGACATGTTCATGAACTATATGGACTATGTCAACGACAACTGCATGAACCTCTTTACTGCCGGGCAGAAAGCCCGTATGCTGGCTGCCATCAACATATGGAGGTCCGGGCTGCTCAGCTCCCTGGGGTGCATCAGCGAGCCCCCGGCCGCGCAGTTGGCCGTGGATGCCAACTTCACGGTGCCCGGATGTGCAGTGAATTTCACTGACCAGAGCACCGGGGTAGTGCAGACCTACCAGTGGACTTTCGAGAACGGCAACCCCTCCAGCTCCACCGCGCCCAACCCCGGCCCCGTGGCATTCAGCCAGGTCGGGCAGTGGGATGTCACCCTCATCGTAGGCAACCCCGCCGGGAACGATACCCTTTTCCTCGATAATTTCATCACCGTCAGTGATACCCTCAGGCCGCAACCGGCCTTCGAACTTACACGCCGCATCGTCTGCACCGGGGAACAGATCCGGTTTACCGACCAAAGCACTGCCTGCCCCACCGGATGGATGTATAGTTTTGATCCGCCTACCGTGAGCTTCCATGGGGGCACCTGGGCCGGCAATGCCGATCCGCTGGTCAGCTTCGACGCCCCCGGAAAATATACCGTCACCCTTGAAGTCACCAATGTGAACGGTGCACGCAGCATTAAGCACCAGGACCTGATCCTCGCCGGCGGGGCGCCGGTATGGTTCATGGAGTTCTTTGAGGATGGCGGTTTGGAGCGCCAGGAATGGGAAAGGCAGAATCCTGATGCGGACTTCAGCTGGGAGCTGGCTACCGTGCCTTCTGACCTCCCCGACAACAAGGCCGTCGTCATTCCCATTCATGGGACCAATTCACTCAGCCACCGTGACCGGCTCATCACTCCCGCGGTCAACCTGAGCGGGCTCACCCAGGCCTACCTCATGTTCAAGCATGCCTATGCCCAGTATGAAGCCGCCCTCAGCGATTCCCTTATCATCTATGTTTCTGCGGACTGCGGGCAGACCTGGGCGAGGGTGTTCTCTGGCGGCGACAACGGCACAGGCAATTTCGCCACCCGTCCACCCATGACCCAGAAGTTCACGCCTGCTGGCGATGCAGAATGGTGTGGAGGGAGCTATGGCAGCCCCTGCAACGGCATCGACCTGAGCGCCTGGGCCGGACAGCCCAACGTACGTATAGCCTTCGAAGCCGTCAGTACCCTGGGGAACAACATTTACCTCGACGATATCCGCATCACCAACGTGCTGGCGGCAGGGGAGGCCCTGCAGGACGAGCCCCAGCTCAGCGTCTTCCCCAATCCTTCCGACGGGCACGTCACCCTGGGATGGAAGAACCTCAGCGGAAAATTTCACCTGCGCCTGAACAATCTGCAGGGCAAGACCGTTTATTCCATCGACATTCAACTCACAGAAGGCAATTACCTGAGTTTAGACGTGTCGGCTCTGCCGGCCGGGATGTACCTGATGGATTTGGTGGGTGATTCACAGGTCGTTTCCCGTAAGCTAATACTCAGGTAATTTTTTTGTGGCGGGTCTGCCTTCGGCAGACAGTGGCTGGTGGCTAGTGTAAGAGGTGAAGGTAGTGGATGGGAAATGTTAATTGTCTTTGAGCATTGAGCGAGGATAAATGTGGTGAGTTTACTCACCAATGACTACCGCTTCGTACACGTAGATCTCCGCTTCTTTCCAGCCGTTCCAGCCGATGCCGGCTTTGTCGCGGGCGCAGTGGCCCAGGAGTTCTTCCCTCGACCAGCCCGTTTCCTGTGCAACCTGTGGCAGAAAGGTGCCGGAGGCCTGGCCCTGGCGCAGGTAGATGCCGTGCCGTCCCGGCTCGATCTCTTCAATGCGGGTGATCTTTCGTAGGGGCCCCAGTACCGAAATCTCGATGTGGGTGTGCTCCAGTTCATCAACACGGAGGGGACGGAAGCGGGTATCGTGGCTGGCGGCGGCCAGGGCCATTTCCTGCACGCCTACGTAGAGGGGCTCTTCAGTGCTGAAGCGTCCGATGCATCCCCTGAGCCGTCCCTCTTTTTTCAGGCTCACGAAGACCCCGCGCGGGCAGCGCAGGGAGGGGGGTACCGACTCTTTTGCCACCAGCCATTCCCTCCCTTCCCTGAGATCGGCTTCCAGGGTCCTTCGGGCAATCATCAGCAGTATATCCTTTTCCTCCCGGCTCAGCAGGAAGGGCTTGTCGGCAAGGTTACCTTCGGGGTCGGTGAAGGCTATGGCCCAGTAGCCCACCACTTCCCTAACATCCCCAAAGGCCTGGTCTCCTGAATGCTGGTATCTCAGCAGGTGATAATGTCCGTCGGCCACTTCCCGCGTGAGATGGAGCAGGGTGAGCACAGCGCTCCACCCGCAGAGCGAGGTCGCCAGCCCGGGGATCCGCTGCCGTCCATGTTCCCGCATGGAGTCCATGAGGATCTCCGGGTCATTGGAGGCGATGGCCCGGGCGGTGCGGGCGTCGGCCTGCCGTGCCTCTTCGGCGGGGGGGTAATGGGAGAAGTCGGAAGAGATAATGAACAGATTATCAGGGGTGAAGAGTGGTCGCAGGGCTTCGGCCAGGGCTCGGCATGTGTCCTTATTTTGGGATCCGATCACGATGGGCAGCATGCGGAAGGGGTGGAGCAGGCGATGCTGAAGGAAGGGAAGCTGGACCTCCAGGCTGTGTTCGGTTTTATGGGCCTCATCCTGGAAGATGAACACTTCAGGGTGCTCCGACAGCAATCTGCGGGCCAGCTCCAGGTTAACAGAGACTGTTCCCAGGGGGGTCTGGTACGTCTTGCTGAGGTCGATGGAGGCACCGGCGAAGGCGCAGCGGTGGCTGGCCGCCAGGATGATGATGGTGTCGTAGCGGGCCTCCGGGGCGATCTGCCGGTAGGCTTCGGCAGCCACGTCGCCGCTGTAGACATATCCGGCGTGGGGTACGATGAGGGCCCTGAGATGGTGCAGCTCATGGTCGTTTGCCCGGGTGAAGTGGTTGTCGAGGCTGAGTTGCAGCGCCCGGGCCTCTTCGGGGTAGAAGCGGCCGGCAAAAGCCGCCCGGCGGGTACTACCTGTCCGCTCCTGTCCTTCATCCTCAGTCCCGGAGCATGTGGAGAAACCATTTTCCGTTTCCATGATCAGCGTATAGCGATAGGTAAAGGTACGAAACAGGGGAGGTGATGTTCCGTGTGCTATGTTCTGTGTTCCTTCCGGGCAAGAAAAATTTCTTTGCCGGGAATAATTTACTCTCTATATTTGCATCCCCAAACGAGGGGAAAACGATTTCCTGGTCCGGTAGTTCAGTTGGTTAGAATACGTGCCTGTCACGCACGGGGTCGCGAGTTCGAGTCTCGTCCGGACCGCAACAAAGCTCCAAAAAGCACTGCTTTTTGGAGCTTTTTGCTTTTGCGGAGCACCGAGCTTGCTCGCGTGCGAACGCTTAGCAAGGCTACACCTCAGACGCTCGCCAGTACTCACAACACATTCACTCGACACTCACACTCCACACTCACTCTCAATCCCCCCCCCAAGCAGTCCGCTGCAATTTTCGAAGGAAATTGCAGCAATCTCGTCAGTGCAAGCTCGATTGCAACCGCCCTCATAAAATTTTGGGCCAGGACTCCCAAACCTTCCCGATTTAACCGATATAACCGATATAACCGATATAACCGTTATAACCGTTAAGTGTAACAAAATGAAAAACAATGATATAGAGTTATATTTCCGATGGAAACAGAGACCCGGAAGAGGGTACATCCTATATCAGGGCGGCCCTTGCAGGGCCGGGAAGCCGAGACTCCAGCTCAGGGCTGTGGCCGGCAGGACAGTCAGGACAGTCAGAACAGTGGGAACAGTCAGAACAGTGAGAACAGCTTGAAAGCAAGAGCATAGAGTCCGACAATGTTGGCCAATGCTCATTGCTTTCTTCAGCAAGCACTTTTTTAGGCTTAATGCATCGCGGTTGGCAATCACTGCTCAATGTTACTTGTCTGTGAGCACTCAGCATTGAGCGATGAGCAATGAGTGTCAGAGTGAGTGTGAGTGTGAGCCTGCCTGCCGGCAGGTGTGAGTGTGAGGGTACTTGACCACCCGTCATCTTATTCTGTACCTTGCATCAACCTATGAGCATCCAGGCCCTCCTGAAACGCTTGATCCTGCCCGCGCTGATCCTTCTGGCCTCAGGAGTGAAAACCCAGGTATGTACCGATACCCTGGATATCGGGCAGGATACTGCGCTTTGCACCGGGCAAAGCCTTGTTCTGGATGCGGGTGGTAATTATCTTAATTACCTCTGGAACACCGGAGCCACAGGATCTTCCATCACGGTGAATGCCAGCGGTGCCTATTGGTGCCGCACCCATATCATCGATTCCACCAACCTGGTGGTGAATGGCGACTTCAGCCTGGGAAATAATTATTTTTCAAGTAGCTATGGCTATGGGACCGGCGGGCCGTATGGCCTGCTCTCACTGGAAGGCAAATACGCCATCAGTACCAATGCCAGCCTGACGCATACCAACTTCTCCCCCTGTACCGACCATACCACAGGAACAGGCAATTTCATGATCGTGAACGGTTCCAGTACCGTCAACACCCATATCTGGTGCCAGAGCATCAATATACTGCCCAATACGGATTATATCTTCTCCGCCTGGTTCACGTCTGTCCATCCCTCAAATCCCGCGATCCTCAATTTCACCATCAATAACCAGAACATAGGACCCCTGGTGTACCTGTCGGGAACTACCTGTAGCTGGCAGAATTTCTTCCAGGTATGGAACAGCGGGGCAAACACCTCGGCCACAATATGCATCACCAACCAGAACACCGCCATCAGTGGCAACGACTTTGCCCTCGATGATATCTACTTTGCACAGGAGTGCACTTTTTATGATACGGTGAATGTTGAGGTTTTTAATTACCCGGTCGTCGACCTCGGCCCGGACCAGTCCATCTGCCAGGGCGACAGCGTGGTCCTGGATGCCACAGCGGATCCGGCCTCAACCTACCTCTGGTCTAACGGGTCCACGGCCCCTATGCTTACCGCTGACTCAACAACCGTTATCTGGGTTGAGGTAGCCAATGGCCATTGCCTTACGATGGATACAATGATGCTTGAAGTTGTTGAATATCCAGTCGTTGACCTGGGCCATGATACCGTGATCTGCGATGGAAGCAGCCTCTGGCTCGATGCGCCGAACGACAGTTCCACCTATCTGTGGAGCAATGGCAGCAGCAGCCCGGGCATATTTGCAACCATGAGTGGCACGTATTGGGTTGCTGTTCAACGGGGAAGCTGCCAGGCAAGCGATACGATCCACGTAAGCATCTCTGCCGGGCCTGTCGCCAACCTGGGCCCCGATAGGGAAATATGCCTGGGGGATAGTGTGTGGCTGTACCCAGGGCCAGCTGATCACTATCTGTGGAACAACGGGGATACCACTTCACAGATCACCGTTTCACCTTCTTCATTTTCAAACTTCAGCGTTCAGTTGTTGGATACCTTCGGCTGCTCTTCTTCCGATAGCGTCAGCATAGCTCCCATTCCCTTGCCTGAAGCGCTGATCTATCGGTCAGCAGACAGCCTGTGCGCCGGTGAAAGCATTGAGCTGTTGGCCGGGCCTGCCGGGGCTTACCTCTGGAGCACGGGAGCAACGACCCCGATGATCACGGTGAAGCCCTATGTCTCCGATTCCTTTGCTCTTACGGTTAGCAACTTCTCCAACGGGGTCAATTGTTACGACGATACCTCAGTATTTGTGAGGGTATCGGACTGCAATCACATTTATCTTCCGAATGCCTTCACCCCCAATGGGGATGGGATGAATGACTTCATAGGCCCTGTGGGTATCCTGGAAGGCTATGAATCCTACGAACTTATTATTTTCGACCGCTGGGGTCAGCAGGTGTTCTACAGCAGCAGATTTACGGAATTATGGGATGGACGTATCCGAGGAAAAGATGCGCCTTGCGGAACCTACCCCTATCTGATCGTGCTTAAAGATGCCTATAAGCCCAGGGATTCCCGTGTGGGGGTCTTCCATCTCATACGCTAAGCGGAGACGAAGCAGCGAGAGCAAGGGCAAGAGTGTGAGTGTGAGTGTGAGGGAGAACCTCCCCACCATCGAACAACGCACATCTTGAATTCAAATCAGAAAGCACGAATCGCTCTCATCCAGGACTTACAAGTACTTCTCCAGTACCCGCCCTGACATACGGTTCAGGGAAATCTCCAGCAACTTCAGAGAGTACTCCAATTGGACCAGGCTGAGCTCGGCGTTCAGCAGGCTGAGCTGAGTCAGCCGGAAATCATAGCCGTTGATGGCGCCCTGGCGCAGCTGCTGCTCTGCGGCAGCGTATACCTGCCTGCTGCGGACCACGTTCTTCCTGGCCAGGGCCATGCGCTCCTGCACGGAAAGGTACTGCCCGTATAGCGCATGCACTTCGGCCTCCAGATCGGTGCCGACCTGCTGCAACAGCAAGCGGGCATTCTCATTTTCTATCGCGGCATTCCTGATGTTCCGGTTCACTTCGCCCCCCCGGAACAGATTGAAATTGACGCTGACCCCTGCGGTAGGCCCGTAATTCTGGTTGGACTGAAAGAAGCCCACTTCGGAGGTGGAACGTACATACTGGTAACCGGCAAAGAGATCCACCCTGGGGTAACGGTTCGCCTGTTCCTCCCTGAGCCGGGTCTCAGCGATCAGTTCAACCAGTCGCTGCCGGTCCAGCTGGCTGTTGTGCTGCTTCACGCCATAAACCAGGCTATCCCGCTCCGGCAGCAACAGGAAGTCGAAGGCCGTGTCCGCTATGGTCAGCGCTTCCCTTATGCCCAGGTTGACCACCCGTTTCAGTTCAATCTCCAGGCCCTCGATCCTGTTCTGCTGGGCCAGGAGCAAAATGCTGTCGGTCTGATGATCCACCACCGCCTGACCGTAGCTGATCATCGTCCCTGAGCCTATCTCCTTCTTTTTCAGTTCAATACCCAAGCGAAAAGCAGAGATATTGAGCGAATGCCCGAGATGCCGCAGCAGTCGCTTTTCGTACAAGAGCTCATAATAGGTGGCCGCAATGTCTGCCACGCTCTGCTCAATATAGAAGCGGGCATTCAGCTGTCCGAGCTCTTCCAGGTAGTTGAGCTGGTCTTTCCTCGCGTAAACCCTGAAACCATCGAATGCGGTCCAGTTGGCGAGGGCAGAGATATTAATGCTGGAGTTTCCCGCATTGCTTCCTTCCCTGCGGGTTCCGTCGGCAAATACCTGAAGGGTGTTGTTGCCGGAGGTTGAATAGGTCCCATTCAGCTCTGCCGACGGCAATTGACCGGCATTGCCGGCCGTATTGTTGTTGGCCGCAATCCTGGCTTCATTCCTGAGCACCGCGATCTGGTAGTTGTTCTGCAAGGCAGTGCCGATCAGCGTTCCGAGCGTTTGTGCCGCCGCATTTCCGGGGAGCAGGGCCAGGAGGACAAGGATGTTAGCTGAAATCTTCTTCATTCAGGATACTGCTTTCTTTACTGGCAATATAAGTGTAAAGGGCCGGAATAAGGTAAAGGGTGAGCACCAGGGCCAGGATCAGTCCCCCGATGATGGTCAGGCCCATAGGGATGCGGCTCGAGGATGAATCGCCCAGGGCCAGGGCAATGGGTAAGGCACCCAGCACGGTGGACATGCTGGTCATCAGGATGGGTCGGAAACGCTGTGCGGCGGCTTCGTAAGCGGCGGCCTGCAGGGACATGCCCGCACTCCTTTTCTGATTGGCGAACTCCACGATCAGGATGGCATTCTTGGTCACTATCCCCACCAATACCACCATTCCGATCTGGCTGAAGATGTTGAGGGTCTGGCCAAAAGCCCAGAGGGTGAGCACAGCGCCGGCCAGGGCCAGCGGTACCGTCAACAGGATCGTCAGCGGATCCCTGAAACTTTCGAACTGCGCGGCAAGGGTCAGGTAGACCAGGATCAGGGCGAAGAGAAAGACGATGCTCGTGCTTTTCGAACTTTCCTCGAAATCGGAGGCCGTGCCAGCCAGCTCGGTGCTGAAGCTTTCATCCAGCAGCATTTTTGAGATTCGCCTCATTTCATCGATACCGTCGCCCAGGGTGTATCCCGGGGCCGGATCGGCATCGATGGTGGCTGACGAATAACGGTTGTACCTCAGCAGCGAGGGCGGCCTGCTGGTGAACTCCATATCCACCAGGTTGTCGAGGGTGACCATCTGGTTGGCCTCGTTGCGCACACTGATGTTGCGCATGTCCAGGGGTTCGTCCTTCCTTTCATCCTTTGCCTGGGCGATGACATAGTATTGCTTTCCGTCCCGGATGAAGTACCCCAGCCGCTCCTCGCTGAGGAAGGTCTGCAGCGTCTGCGCGATATCGTTGACACTCACGCCCATCAGTGAGGCTTTGTTCCGGTTGATGCTCAGGATGATCTCCGGCTTGTTGAATTTCAGGTCTACCTGGGATATGGCAAAGACGGGGCTCTGCTGGACACTGTCCATGAAGGCAGGCAACACCCTCTTCAGGCGCTCAAGGTCCGGAGCCTGGAGCACGAATTGTACCGGAAGCCTGCTTCCGCCCCCTCCGCTGGTCCGTATGGTCGGGTCCTGCACCACGATGGTCCGGGCAAAGGTGAACGCGCGGAGCTTGCGGTTGATCAGGTCGGCCAGCTCGCTCTGCGACCTTTCCCTCAGCTCAGGTTCCTTCAGGGTTATCGATATGAAGGAAGAATTGGCGGCTGTGGCTGATCTGAAGCTGGGGGAGGTGACGCCCAGAAGGAAGGCTTTTTCAGGTAGGGTATCCAACAGATGCATCAGCTGGAGCTGATAGTTGTCCATAGCCTCGAAGGAAGTCCCCTCCGGGGCCGTGGACAGGACCCTCAGCTGGCTTTTGTCCTCCAGGGGCGCCAGCTCAGATTTCAGCTGTGAGCCTGCCAGGTAGATGATGGCCAGCATCGCAAAGAATACAGGGAAAGCGAGCCATCGCCTCTGCAGGAAATTCTTCAGGGAGGAAACATAGGCTGAGGTGGCCGTGCTGACGATGGACCCGAAATACCGCATCAGCGCGTTCTCAGTGGTGTTCCCCCTCAGCATCCTCGAACTCATCATCGGAGTGAGGGTGAGCGCGATGAAGGTGGAGATGATGATGGAACCTACCACCACCATGGCAAATTCCCGGAACAGTTTTCCGGTCAGACCCGTCATGAAGAAAATGGGCAGGAAGACGCAGATCAGGGTGATCGAGGTGGACAGGACGGCGAAGAAAACTTCCCTCGAACCCTGGAAGGCCGCCCTGACCGGATGAAGTCCTTTTTCGATCTTGGAATAGATGTTCTCCATCACCACGATGGCATCATCGACCACCAGGCCGGTGGCCAGTACCAGGCCCAGCAGCGACAGGATATTGATGGAAAAGCCCGAAGCGTAGAGAAAGGCGAAGCTGCCCACCAGGGAGATGGGGATGACGACCACGGGGATGAGGGTCGTCCGCCAGTTCCTCAGGAAGAACAGGATGACCAGCAGCACCAGCAGGAAGGCCAGCAGGATGGTGGACTCCACTTCGCGGATGGCCTTGCGGATGGTCAGGGTCCGGTCCATGGCCACGTTCAATTCGATATCCGGGGGAAGTTCCTTTTTGATCAGCTCCACGCGGCGGAAGGCTTCGTCGACGATATCGATATAATTGGATCCGGGCTGGGGCTGCAGGGCAATCCCCACCATGGGGATCACGCCATTCCCGCGGAGCAGGGTACGTTCCGCCTCGGCCCCCAGCCGGACCGAACCGATATCCCTGATCCTGACCAGGGAGTTATTAAATTTCCCGATGATGAGGTTCTCAAAGTCTTCCGGGGTGGTGAGGAGTCCCAGGGTGCGGACAGACATCTCGGTCTCCGTTCCTTCGATCCTACCGGAGGGCAGCTCAATGTTTTGCCCGGCCAGCGCGCGCTTGATCTCGGCCGGGGTGATGTTCAGCTCGCTCATCCGCACCGGGTCAAGCTCCAGTCGCATCGCATACTTCTTCTCCCCCCAAATCCTGATGCTGCTCACGCCGGGAATGGTCTGCAGGCGCTCTTTGAAGACATTATTGCCGATCTGGCTGAGATCGAGCAGGGATCGTTTCCTGCTTTGTACCGTGATGGTCAGGATGGTCTCCGCATCTGCGTCGGCCTTGTTCACGGTGGGTGGGTCGGCATCGGGCGGAAGGCTGTTGATGGCCCTGGAAACTTTATCGCGCACATCGTTGGCCGCATTGTTCAGGTCGATCTCCGGCAGGAATTCCACAGTGATCGTACTTCTTCCGTCCGTGCTGTTGGAGCGGAGCACCTTGATCCCGTCTATGCTGTTAATCTGATCCTCAAGGGGTTCAGTGATCTGGGATTCAATGACCTCCGCATTGGCCCCAGGGTAATTGGTCTGTACCGTAACAATGGGTGGGTCCACGCTGGGATACTCCCTGACGCCGAGGGACAAATACCCCACCACGCCCAGCAATACGATGACGATGGCGAATACCGTGGCCAATACCGGCCTCTTGATGCTGATCTCGGATAGGGTCATCTGATTCTGCTAGTTTATCCGGAGCAGCTCGAGGTCCATCCCGTCCTTTACCATGAGCAATCCTGTGGTAATCAAGGTGTCTCCGGCTTCAATGCCCTGTAGTACCTGTACTTTGTCAGCGGTTCTGTTTCCCATCCTGATGACCCTTTTTAACGCTTTGCCGCGTTTGAACAGATATACCGTATGCTGGTCGATCTCCGGGACCACGGCCTGGGTAGGTACCAGCAAAGCGTCTCCGTCATCATGCGTGCTCATTACCATCTGGGCGAAGGTTCCGGGCGGGATGACCTTATCCCCATGGTGCTGCATCAGAGCTCGGATATGGATCGTCCGGGATTGCGGATCGATAATGGGATCGATGGCATAAATCGTGGCATCCAGAGTGTCATTCCCAACCACCACTTGTATCGGCTTGCCGATCGCCACCTCGCTGATGTTCTCCTGTGGCAGTCTGAAATCGACTTTCAGAGGATGGACCGCCGCGAGGGTGGTCACAACATCTCCTTCTTTCAGGAAGGCACCTTTGCTGAAGTTCCTCATGCCCAGGCGACCGGAGAAAGGCGCGCTGATGTTTGCCCGTTCGATGTTCAGGCTCAGCTGCTGAACCCTGGATCTGAGGGTCTCCACCGCAGACAAGGCCCTGTCCACCTCTTCCTGGCTGCTTCCCTCCACGGCAAGCAGTTCATTTGACCGGGCGTAATTTTTCTGTGCCACATCCAGTTCCGCCTTGATCCCTGAAAGCTGTGCCTTCCAGTCCCGGTCGTCCAGGCGGAGGATGGGATCCCCTTTCTTGACTTCCTGGCCTTCCCTGAAATAGATTTCGAGCACCTGCCCGGAGAGGGGAGCCTTTACTTCGATCTGCTCGTTCGCCAGCAGTTCGGCGGTGGCCGTAAGCGTGGAGCTGAAGGCTTGCGGTTTAACGATAATCCCTTCAACCTGCAGGCTCCTCGCCGCCCCGCCCTGAGCGGCTTTGTCGTTGCTCTTCCCACAAGAAGAAGCGACCCCGACGAGAATAATGTAGGGTATAGCCTTCAAGATTTTCATTCGCACTGTCATCATGGCTGAGATCCTTGCACAGTGGCTAAAATTAGTACAATTCACGTTTCCCATTCATCCACCCTCACCCCCGCACTCCATACTCCACACTCACACTCACACTCAAACCTCACACTCACACTTCACACTCCTAATCCACCCTCATCCTCCCATTTGGTAGTGTATCCCCGCATCCGGCCCCAGGGGTAAGCCGAGCAGCAGCCAAACGATGAGCATCAGGGTCCAGATGAGGAAGAATTCAATACTGTATGGAACCATAGTGGCTATGATGTGCCTATTCCAGTGGTAGGTTCATATTTCTGAAAGAAGGCAATGATCAGGGCGAAGAAGCTCATCATCGGCGACACCACATTGGTCACGCTGTCGCCGATACGGAAGGCCACCTGGGAGAGTTCAGGGGAATAGCCCAGGTGATGCCCAGGTTACTCCACTTGAACCAGGCCCAGAACTGAGCGGCAAAGAACACCAGCACAAGGTATGTGGCCAGGGTCTTCATGGGGGCGGCAATGCCATTCATGACATCCAGTCGTTCTTGTATGCTCCGGTGGCGAATCCATAGGCCTTGCCTTTCCCTTCGATCAGGCGGGTGCATTCCGTGCCCATCCTCCACTGCAGGCCCTGTATACACTCCCAGACGGGGCTCCACCAGGCGTTCTGTGACAAGTGTGCCTACAAACGCGATAATGAAGGTTGATGCTGCCATGAAGTAGTAATTGGCCGTAGGATTGACATGATAGCCAGGGTCGGGGATGTGGGCCGCTTCCTCCGACAGTCCGGCCAACAAGGGATCGATGGTCCCCAGGAAGAGGTTGGCACTGAAGCCCCCCGAGACGCCTGCAAAGGCAGCGGCCATACCCGCCAGGGGATGACGACCTACTGCCAGGAAAATCACACCGGCCAGGGGGATCAGAAGGACATAGCCCACATCGGAAGCCATATTGCTCAGGATGCCCGTGAACACGACCATAAAGGTCAGGGGACGGCGGGGCGAGTGCAATACCATTAACCGGATGAGGGAGGGCGTTGCCCACTTTTTAAACGCCGTTTAAAAGGCGTTGGAAGGTGCCGGTTCGAGCGTTCATTTCTTTGAATGTATTTTTATGAAACCACAATAAGGGGGTATCTGTTCACCGTGCCTGATCACCAGTCTATACTGAGCCTGGATTTTCGCTATGACTATCCATGCCATACCATGAATAAACACATTCATGTCGATAAAAAACCTCTACAATGCCTATCTCTGATGGGAGATAATGGAAAATAATAACTACAGAAGTGGATATAAATAACAGAAAATGAGAGAATAAAACTTATTACAAAACTATACAAGCTTGCTTGGGATATTAAAGGGGTAGTTTACAGCCTTGCTACCCCATGATACTCTCCTTACTTTTGACCTTAACATAGCATCTGCCCCGTCCAATGAAACTTTTCAAGCACGCAGAGAATTCGATCCAGCTCATCGAAGAGTTTCTGGATCTTATCGACCAGGGGGTGATCATCTTCCGGGAAGGGGTGAAGAACTATTTATATGGTGACAGGGACAGTTTCCTTCGGAACCTGCAGACTTTATCCACGCTGGAGAATGATGCGGACATCATAAAGCGCAAGGTGGAGAGTACCATGTACACGCAATCGCTTCTGCCACAACTCCGGGGTGATATCCTTAATTTGTTGGAAGCCCTGGACAACATCATTGACCTGGCGAAGACCAACCTGTACCAATTCGATGTGGAGATACCCTTCATACCAGCAGAGCTGAATCAGGACTTTATTAAACTAACCGAGCTCTCCGTGGCATCCATCGAGTCCCTGATCCCTGCGGCCAGGGCCTACTTCCGCGATCCAGGTTCGGTTAAGGAAAAGCTGCACAGGGTCTATCTTTATGAAAAGGAAGCCGATAAGGTAGCCGATGCGACCAAGCGAAAGGTGTTCCATGAGATGCCGAACATCAAGCTTAGCGAGAAGTTCCACTTGCGCTATTTCACCCTTCACATTGAGAACCTTTCTGACGCTGCGCAAAAGGCAGCCGATGTCTTGTCCATTATGGCCATTAAGCGCACTATATAGTCTGTTGACCTTCACACGAGGCCCCATCCGCGCATGATACTCATATATATTTCGAGCGGTCTGTTCCTGGGATGGTCCCTGGGTGCCAACGATGCGGCCAATGTATTTGGGTCAGCTGTTGGGGCCCGCATGATCACTTTTCGACGGGCGGCAATCATTGCCAGCCTGTTTGTCATTCTGGGCGCGGTAGTTCAGGGCAGCGGGACCTCAGAAACTTTGGCCAGACTGAGCGAGGTCAATGCCCTGGCTGGCGCGTTCACGGTATCACTATGCGCCGGACTCACTGTATATTTTATGACGCGCTACGGCCTTCCGGTGTCCACTACCCAGTCGATCGTGGGCGCGATCATCGGATGGAGCCTGTTTACTGGTACGCCCACCGATTACGGTGTGTTGGGCACCATTGTGGGGACCTGGGTCAGCGGCCCCCTGCTGGGGATGGCGTTTTCGGCCCTGTTGTTCCTGTTGCTCCGCTGGAGCCTTCACAAAGCCCGCATCCACGTCATTAAGCTCGATGCCTACATCCGGCTGTCGCTTGTCATGGTGGGGGCATTCGGGGCATATAGCCTGGGAGCCAACAATATCGCCAATGTGATGGGGGTTTTCGTGGGAACAGTACCAGAGATCCAGGTCGACCTGGGTTTTTTTGTCCTGGATAGTACCCGTATGCTTTTCCTCCTGGGAGGTCTGGCCATCGCTGTGGGAATATATACGTATAGCCAGAAAGTTATGAAGACCGTGGGAAACGGCATCCTCGACCTCAGCCCTGAGGCGGCCATTGTCGTTGTCCTTGCCCAGGCCCTGGTACTCTTCGTGTTTTCCTCCACTTCCCTTTCCCAGTTCATCAGTTCCCTTGGACTTCCGCGCATCCCCATGGTGCCGATCTCCAGTACACAGGTCGTGGTCGGCTCGGTATTGGGGATCGGCATCATTAAAGGGGCGCGTGAGATCAAGTTCCGGGCCCTGGGCAGTATCGCCCTGGGCTGGGTTACCACCCCTGTGGCCGCAGGCGTGCTCACCTATGTGGCCCTGTTCTTCGTTCAGAATGTCTTCGACCTGAAGGTATACACCGGCCCTGCGTTCACAGATTCTCCCGTTCTGCCCTCCAACGGGGTGAGGCATTACCTCGATCTCAGCATGCCCGGATTGTTACTCCCGGTGCTCGTGCTCACTGGGGCCCTGCTGGCACTGATGCTTTGGCAGCGTAAGAAAAGGATAAAGGCTGAGGAAGAGCTTGCCCGAGTACAGGATCGTGACGATTCTTCACGTAAGGCGATCAACGGATTGGAAGTCAGTGCCCTGCAGCTGGAAAATAATCTTCTTACACAAAAGTTGGAGGCCAAACGCAGGGAATACATCAACATCGCCCTGAGCATTTCGGCCCAGAAGGAGTTCATCCAGGGCCTCGCTTCCCGGATTGAAGAATTGCGCGGCCTGCCGGAGGCAGAGGAACGCGACCGCCAACTGGCTGAGCTCTCGGCTACGCTGAGGCAGAAGCTAAGCATCAGCGGTGAAATGGAAGCCTTCTATGCTCAGATAGACCAGATCCACAAAGACTTCCGGTTGAAACTCAACAGCAGCTTCCCCGGTCTCACCGAACAGGATAAGCGTCTGGCCATATTGCTCAGATTGAACCTGTCGACTAAGGAGATCGCTCCCTTGCTGGGCATCTCAGCCAAGAGTGTGGAGATCGCACGCTACCGACTCCGTAAACGGCTCGATATCTCCCAGGGAAACAGCCTTACCCAATTCATACAAAACCTCTAAACCCAAATGAAATGAGAACAATTTACCGAACGAAGATCGCGCTGCTGGTCCTTGGATCCCTGTTCATCGGAACCCTCGGCTTTGCCCAGGTGGAAGATACCACGGCCCGTTACAACCAGTATGGCGTAAAGGTGAACCGCAAGGCAGTGTATCCTGAGGAGCGGAATGGTATGCTGGTGCTGGAGAGCCGGGACCAGAAGTACAAGGTGTGGTATGATGTCCGCGTCCAGGTGGATGGCGCCATGTTCTTTGGCGACACCTACAACAACATCGGCAACGGTACTTCTATCCGCCGGGCCCGCTTTGCCGTAAAGAGTGAGTTTGCTGAAAAATGGTACGGGGAGTTCGATATGGACATATCCAACAGTGAGTTGGAGCTGAAGGATGCCTACCTGGAATACAGCGCCACCCCTTGCCTCAATCTGCGCGTAGGGAACTTTAAGGAAGGTTTCTCCATGGAATCCACCACTACTTCACGCTACCTTACGTTCATGGAAAGGCCGAACGCGGTGTATACCTTCGCTCCTTCGCGTCACATCGGTACGGCATTCATGTATCACAGAGACTGGATATTCGGCATGGGTGGCGTATCCTTCCAGACGGTCGGGGACCCTGAGGAAAGGTTGTTCTCGGAAGACAACAACAAGGACTTTGGCGTGGATGAGGGCTACTCTTTCAATGGTAAGCTGGTCCTGATGCCCTTCGCCAGCAAATATGACCGCGGTCTCCATTTCGGCGGCGCCATTTCCTACAGGACACCCAAATCCGATGCTGAAGTGAGGGGTTCAGAAAGGTACAGCACCCGCTCACTGACCTCCATCAACCGTAAAAAATATATGGACACCGACCTTATTCCCGATGTGGACCATGTCGTGCTGACCGGCCTGGAGTTTGCCGCCTATCACAAAGGCATGCGCTTCCAGTCGGAATACATCACCAGTGATGTCTACCGCAAAAAAGATCTCTCCACGCTCAACTTCGGGGGCGGGTACGCTTTTGGAAGCATCATGCTGTTCGGGGGTCAGTATCAGTATAATACCGGTGATGCTGAGTTCACCCAGCCAACCCGCGGCAAGAAATGGGGGGATGTGGAACTCGCATTCCGCTATGACTATCTCAGCCTCAACAGCAGTATGGACGACATCATGGGCGGGGCTGGCGAAGGCTATACACTCGGGATCAACTATCATGTGAACAACAACGTAAAGATCATGCTCAACTATGCCTACCTGAACCACGACCGCTATGCCAACGGCAAGGGTAAACTGTTCGTGGGCTACGATGCCGAGGGCAACCTGACCCGCAACCCGGAATTGGTGGTCGATGCAGAAGGCGAAGCCGGGGAAGACTTCAGTTTTATCAGCCTGCGCTTTGAAGTGGACTTCTGATCATAAACAATGAAAATGATACACAATATGAAAACCAGACATTACTTTGCCATCCTCCTGCTGGTCATAGCAGGGGTGACGTCCTGTGTAAAGGACGAGATTTTCCAGGGCCCTCCGGTGGTCACCGATCTTACCATTACTCCCCAGGCCCCTGGTGAGAATGAGGACGTGACCGTTAGCGTTAAAGTCACTGATATGAACGGAGTGGCAAGGGTAACCCTGAAATATCGCGTGGAAACCGGAGCCTGGCAAAGTGTGGCCATGGCCATGGCCAATGAAAAATACGCTGGCCAGATCCCTGGCCAGGCAGGGGGCACCCTGGTTTCCTACTATGTAGAAGCCGAGAACGAATCCGGTCAGCTGGCCTATGCTCCGGGTGGGGCACCCGAGACCGTGTCCGCCTATACCGTAGGCGCGCCAAGCATCGTAATGAATGAGCTGTATTCCCGTGGCACCCCGGACAACCCAGACTGGATCGAGATCTATAACAACTCGGCCAACCCGGTGGACATCAGCGGGTACTCCGTTTATGATTCCGGTGGCCAAAGCGGTGCCAAACCCAAGAAAACTTTCCCTGCAGGTACGGTGGTCCCTGCCTTCGGGTTCTTCGTGATCGTAACCGATGATGCCGACCCCAGCGGTTTCGGGATGTCGAGCGGGGGTGAGGAGATATGGTTCGAAAATGCCGCAGGCAATGTCGTTGACAATGTCATATTCCCGGCCTTCGCAGAAACCCAATCCTACGGCCGCATCCCCGATGGAAGCGGCGCCTGGGCCATCCTGGACAACATCACCAAGGGAGCGCCCAACGACAACAACCCTCCGGCTCCCTCCATCAAGATCAACGAGGTCTACTCCCGCGGGGTAGATGCAGAGCCCGACTGGGTGGAGATCTATAATGCAGGTACCTCCACGGTGAACATTGGCGGATATAAGATCTACGATTCGGGCGGACAGGCCGGGAGCAAGCCCAAGATGGAGGTCCCCGCCGGAACCTCCCTGGCCGCTGGGGCTTTCCTGGTGATTACCGTCGATGATACCAGCTCCGCAGGTTTCGGCCTGTCGAGCGGTGGAGAACAGATCTGGCTGGAAGATGCCGCAGGAACGGTCATCGATGACGTAACCTTCCCGGCGCTGGATGCCTATACCTCCTACGGCCGCTACCCTGACGGTACCGGCGCATTCGCGATACTATATCAGCTTACCAAGGGGGGTGCAAACTCCAATGCAGCCGCTTCACCCAATGTGAAAATCAATGAGATCTTCTCCAGAGGCGCAGATCCCGAGTTCGACTGGGTGGAGGTATTCAATGCCTCCAGTGTTCAGGCCGACCTGAGCGGTTTCAAAATCTACGACTCGGGCGGACAGTCGGGCAGCAAGCCCAAGATGGAGTTTCCTGCAGGAACCATCCTCAGTCCGGGCGGATTCTACGTGATCGTGGTCGACGATACCAGCGCTGCAGGCTTCGGCCTGTCCAGCGGCGGGGAACAGGTTTGGCTGGAGAATGCCTCGGGTAGCGTGATCGACGATGTCACCTTCCCCGCGCTTGATGTCACCCAGTCTTTTGGCCGCAAACCGGACGGATCGGCTAATCTGGTCATCTTCACCCAGATCACCAAAGGCGCTTCCAATAACGACGCAACGACGCTGAAAAAGAAGTAATTGAACAGCCCTAACCACTTCTCCCGGGTCCGTGACCATGTCCAGGACCCGGGGGAAGCCAGGGGCCCTTTCCTGCCCCCGTGGGCAGGGTCACCATTCCTTCATCCCTATAAACCATTCATCAATGCTAAAAGAAAAGATCGCCATTGGCGAAATCTCCAAGCCAAGGTTTGAGTTCCGCTCCTTCGGCCAACAGTTTGAAGAGGCCTGGAAACGCATGGGGCGGCTTTCGGTGCCTGTCCCTGAAAAAGTGTGGCTCAGGCGTTCCGACGAAATCTATATCCTCTCAAGGACCAACGATATCAACAATACCAAGATTCGTGACGGGAAGATGGACATAAAAACCTATGTTCAGACCGTGAACGGGCTGGAACAGTGGAATCCCCTGATGAAAGGGGAGTTCCCCATCCCCGTGGTCGTGCTGCGCGATGAGGTCTTCCCCGCCTTCCAGGTGGAGCCGCCGGCTTTCAGCCAGGACGTATATACATACGAGGAGTTCATGGCCATGGTAAACGCCCATTCCGATTTGCAGGCCATACGCGTGCACAAGGAGAGGTATGGGTATATGGTTAACGATACCATCTGTGAATATGGGGTGGTCCTGGTGAATGGGGCCCGCATCGTTACCGTGAACTCAGAATCCACGGAAGTGGAAGATATCCTGAAAACCATCAGCGACCTCAGGCTCGAAGGAGTGGAGAACATCAACTACCTTCAGGCCATCAAACGCGTGATAGGAATGATAAATAAACCCCTGGCCAACGAATAATCCTGAGATCATGGGAAAAGAAATAGAACGCAAGTTCCTGGTGAGGGGCGAATTCAAGTCCCTGGCCCGCAAGCAGACCCGTATCACCCAGGGATACCTCTCCTCGGTGCCGGAACGCACCGTAAGGGTGAGAGTCAAAGGCGATAAGGGATTCATTACCATTAAAGGCATCGGCAGCGCTTCAGGCGCTGAACGATATGAATGGGAAAAGGAAATCCCCGTGGAGGAGGTCCGCGAACTCTTGTCCATATGCGAGCCCGGGGTGATCGACAAAACCCGCTACCTGGTCGATGTCGGAGGACTGACCTTCGAAGTGGATGAGTTTTACGGGGAAAATGAGGGCCTTACCATGGCCGAGCTGGAGCTCCCATCAGAAGATACCCCCTTCGAGCGCCCCGAATGGCTGGGAGAAGAGGTTACCGGAGATGTCCGGTACTACAATTCCATGCTCATGAAAAACCCTTATACGCGCTGGTGATATGGAGAATGGAAGCCTGGATAAGAAGAGGGCCGCGGACTTCGATCCGTTGGATATGCATCAATACCGGATCGAGAAGCTCCCGAAACGCAAAAAATCGGGTTTCGAGAAGGCGCTGATGCTCATTGGCCCTATCCTTGCCCTGGCTTCCTTCCTCGTCCTGGGATTCTTTGTTCATCTGCCCTTCCTGCAGGATATTGACCCTTCTGGCCTGGTCTCAGAAGAAGCACGCAAGGCCTTCGATAAACTGGGTCCGGAGGGTTTTATTCGCAGCAATGAACTGATGCTCGCCATCTTTATCGCCAGTATTATCCTATGGATCACCGAGGCTATCCCAAATTACCTTACCTCGCTCATTATCATTGCCGGACTGGTCCTCTCCGGGGTTTTAGGCGAAAAAGAAGCCTATGCTCAGCTGGGGCACCCCGTGATGTGGCTGAACATCATGTCGTTCGTACTCGCCAGTATGCTGGTAGCCACCGGCGTGGCCAAGCGCTTTGCGTTATGGTTTATCCTCCGTTTTGGTAAGAATGCCGGAACCATTTTTATCAGTTTCCTGATCATCAACGCCGTGCTTTCAGCCTTCATCTCGGCTACCACGGCCAAGGCGGCCATACTGCTGCCCATCTTCATGGTCATCGCAGCGATCTATGGAGCAAGGGGGGGAGAGCAGCGGAACAACTTCGGCCGCAGTATAGTGCTGCAAAACCTATTCTATATCAATATCGGAGCCAGTGGGTTCCTGACCGGCTCCGGAGCCAATCTGCTCGCCGCAGCCCTGATCACCGGAGCCATAGGAGGGAATATTTTCTTTTCCGACTGGATGATGGCCATGTTCCCGATGATGCTGACCATGATGCTCATTGGATACATCCTGGCCATGAAGGTCTTCTTCCCTCTCTCTCCCGGAGAACGCCTTCCGTCCATCGCCGGGGGAATGTCCAGACTTCGTGAAGAGTTTGAAAAGCTGGGCAGTATCAAACCCGCGGAGATCAAGGCCGTCATCATATTTCTGCTGATCCTGGTTTTCTGGTCCACCGACAGCCTTCATGGCATCTCTCCCACAGCGGTAGCCTTTGTCGGGGCCATTATGGCCCTGCTTCCCCGCATCGGGATTGTCAGCTGGAATGAGGTCGATATCCCCTGGCATCTCATGCTCTTCTCCGCCGGTGCCTATACACTGGGAGCCGGTTTTTCCGCTACCGATCTGCCTTCCATTGGGGTCAATGCCTTTTTTGATCACCTGGGCATCACCAGGGAAACCCATTTCTGGGTGCTCTACCTCATGCTCACTGGCGTAATGGTCTTCAGTGCGCTCATATTCCAGTCCAAGACCATGCGAGCCATGATCTTCGTGCCCATCGCAATTGGGGTGGCCACGCGCTTCGGCTATGAAGTGATCAGCCTCGCGCTGCCAGTGGCCTTCATGATAGAGCATGTTTATGTTCTCCCCTTCAACAGTAAGCCGGCCGCCCTGATATACGAAACCGACCACTACAACCTGTCGGATACCTTCCGCTACGGGTTCACCCTGATGTTCATAGCATGGCTGCTCATCATCCTGGCAGGTGAAACCTGGTTCCGGTACCTCGGCATTACCCCGGATGGGGTCTTCGGGATATTCTGATCGATACTCCATGCTAACATGCTTATCTTAGTGCTGATACAGGACCAGAATGCTCCCTGCCATGATCGAAGAGACCTGTAAAGTCCACGACAAGTTTTCCCTCGAGCTGAAACTCGCCTTCATTGCACGCAAGAAGTTGAAGTTGAGTGATTTTTCGGTTAACGCCTGGCTATTCGTTCCCAATAGTCTGGATGTAAACCGGGCAACATTTACCAAGAGGGACATCTACCGCACCATCAAATCCAACATCCGTCTCATCACACCGGTATACATCCTGCGTGATATTGCGGACCAGGTAAAGCCCCCTTTTCAGCTACTTCAACAATCATTCGAGAGAATGGTCTCTCGCCCTACGCGTACTCATGTTGCAGATTATGAGTACCATATCCGGATGTTCGTGTCCATTGTCAAAAGTGCGCTCAGAGAGGAGATCCGTCATTACCGGGGTACCGAGGCTCCCGGAGACCAGGATTACCTGGTGGAGGAGTTCCTTCATAATCTTGGGTCCATACTGCAGCACTACCGCAGCCTGCGCAGGGTACTGAACGTACCTACGGTGAATGGACGACTTATGGACTATTATCTATTTGGTGATGAGTACCTTAGTAATCTGGCTGAACAGCATACCTACAGGCTTATCGAAGCAGCCTCATCCGGCCGCCAGGGACCTGCGGTCCAGAAAAAACTGATGACGCTGGTCAACAGCGAGATAGCCTATCGCGTAGAAAGGGGCTTTGCTGTGGTGGAAAAGGAAAGCCCCAACCGAAACCGTGACCTCATTTTTCGCCTGGGCTTGCTGAAGAAGTACGCTGAAAGCGAGCTTTTCCTCAATATTGACAAACGCAAGGACGGCATTTGGCTGGAACAGTTATATATCAGCATAGCGGCCGGACTTTCCATGATTTTCGCAACGGCGGTGGCCTTCTCTTTCCAGCAGAAGTATGGTAACCTCACCATGCCCTTTTTTGTGGCGCTGGTGGTCAGCTATATGCTTAAAGACAGAATCAAGGAGCTCAGTCGCTATTTTCTTATCCATCGCATGGGCCACCGCTTCTTCGACCACAAGACAAAGGTCAGTCTCGGCGACCAGCATATCGGTTGGAGCAAGGAAGCGGTGGATTTCGTTTCAGGGAGCAAGGTACCGGCGGAGGTCCTGCGGATCCGCAACCGGTCCGCCATTCTGGAGGCCGATAACCGCAGCAACAGCGAGAAGGTCATCCTTTACCGACGCCTGGTCAGGCTGCGCCGTGAGGCACTGGACGCCATCAGTCAGCACCCTGTGGAAGGGATGAACGACATCATACGATTCAATATTTCCCCTTTCCTGCTGAACATGGACGATCCGGTCTTCCCGCTCTTTTCCAGGGATGAGAAGGGGGGCGTTCGCATCGTTAAGGGGGAGAAGATATACTATCTCAACCTTGTCCTCGAGTTTCGGAACGAGGCCCAGCACGATTACAAGCGCTACCGGATAGCGTTCAATCGAAAGGGGATACGTGAGTTGGAGCAATTCTGACCAACCTGAGGCCTTCGGGAATAACATATTCTCGTTGTGGGCGTTAATCCCTGGCCTATGGCCCGAATACCTCACATCCTCCGCTATGCCCTGATGTTTTCATTGCCTGTCGCTATCCAGGCCCAGTCCCTCCACTTCAGGCAACGCCATGTGGAGATAGGCCCCATAGACAACTGGGCTAAGGATGCAGCAGTGTTCGTGTTCGAAAACCGCGGGGACCGGAAGCTCGCCCTGCTTCGGGCAGAGGCCCCTTCCGATGTCCGCGTGGCATTTCCGCGCCGTTTCATTCAACCCGGTGAGTCAGATACCCTGAAGGCGGTCTACCTGCCAACCCAGCCCGGGCCTTTTCGTGCATCATTTCAATTGCTTGTCAGTGAGGGAGATAAGCCTATCCGGCTGAGTTTCAGCGGCAATGTCATGAACTACGACGCCTGCCCTGATCCCCAGGTAGCCGGTGGAATCCGCCACCCGGAACGGGAACTCCTCGTTACCGACAGCCTCAGCGGAGCGGGGGTAGCCGGCGCCAAACTGACCCTGGTACACAACGACCGGCAGATCCTGCACCTACGGGCCAACCGCAACGGAAGCGTCCGGCAGGCACTTTATCCCGGGCTCTATTCCGTAACGGTAGCTGCAGAGGGTTACGACACCCTGAGGACAGGTTTCTATCTTAATCTCCGCCAAACCGGGCTCAGCTTTCAGCTGCGTCCATCGGATCAGGCCCACCCGCTGGCCGGCGACGTCCCTGCCGAAGGGATAGACGTCGTCCCGCTGCCCGAAGGGGAGCTACCCCCCGGGGAGGAAGCTGAGCTCCTCATTGTATTTTCAGACCCTCCCGTCATCCTCCTTCCCGATTTCGACACGGCCGGTAAACTAAACCCCGGGCTTTTTTCCGAAAACAACATCGTCTTCCTCGTCGATGTCTCCTCTTCCATGAGGGCACACGGGAAGATGGACCGTTTGATCGCAGCTATGCAGCGCTTGTCAGCATATATGCGCGATATTGACCGGATTTCCCTGGTCACCTACAGCACCAGGGCCGAGGTGGTACTGCAGGGACTCTCGGGCCTGGAAAGGGACAGCCTTCAGCGGGTTATTGGCAGACTGAAGGGCCAGGGATCTACCTATGGTATCGCCGGACTAAACGCAGCCTATGAGATTGCTCTTCAGCAGTTCATTCCCGGGGGGAACAATCAGGTCATCCTGGCCACCGATGGGGAGTTCAACTCCCCAGGCTATTCCGACCGGCAGCTGGAGAGGCTCATGCAGGAAAAGCGGGGCAGCGGCATCATCCTATCCGTAATCGGGTTTGGTCAGGAAGGGGCCGCCGTGGATCGCATGGCCCTGATGGCCGGGATAGGAGGGGGAAGCTACCTGGACTTCCGTCCCGGGCTGAGGGTGGAGGAGCTGCTCCTGAACGAAATAAAGATGAACTCAAGGAAGGAATAAATCCTTCCGAGAGTCCATCCATCACAAAGGGTAGGTAAAGGGTTATTTCTACTCGAAGCTCACCTCTACGCGGCGGTTCTTCGATTTGTTCTCCTGCGTATCGTTCGGTGCCACAGGCTGATCGGGCCCTTCGCTGCGGATGTCCACCCTGCTGGTATCAAGGCCGTAACGCCCGAAATATTCCTTGAGTGACTCCGCACGCATCGCGCCCAGCAGGTGGTTGCCATTGTAGTCGGTATGGCCGGTGAGTACCATGCGCATCCCGGGCCTGGACGCAAGATAGGCCTGGGCCTGAGCCACATATTCCCGAAGCTCAGGATCCCAACGGATCAGGTCCTCGGCAGCCCAGAAATAGACCGTACGGTTCAGCTCACTGCCGGCCGCCAGGCTGTCTTTCATCAACCGGAAACGGTAGCCATCACTGATCTTACCATCATTATCGAAAGCCAGGTCGTCCATACGTGACAGCAGGCTCACGCTCAGGGTGTCGATCCCCCGTTCAGCCAGAATTCTTTTGATGTTGATAGCCCGGAGAATGCCGAGGTCAGAGCCGTTGCCGGGTTTGGTCTCGCGTGCATCGTAAATACCCATCACGCTCAGCCGATGGTCGGGATGCTTATTCAAGAAAGAAGCCAGGGAATCCAGGGCAGGCAGGCTGCTATCAGGAAAGCTTACTTCAGCCTGGTCCTTTATGGTATACGGCAGTGCGGCAAAACGCAGCAGCACACTGTCACCGGAAACTATGTTGCCTGGGAGGTCCAGGGGATTCACGTCTGCCCCATGCTCCCGTTCGGTAGGCTCACAGGCAAGTAGCCCGAGCAGGAGGGGAGCTGAGCGTAAAAACAATGGCAAGCGGTTCATTTTCAATATTTCTGAAGCTTGTGTCCGGCAAGATGGCTTTTCTTGCCAGGATCGCCCCAGACATTGTTAATGCTCCTTTCTACGGAAAAGTGACCCCAGGGTTACTCAAACCGCACCTGGCTCACCTTTTCCCAGGGAATGTATACGGGTTCCCCAGTGGATGGAAAGACGAGAAGGCCATCGTTGGCCTCCGAAACATCCTGCATCCGGCCGAGCAGGAGCTCACTGCCGTTCTTCAGGGTGACCAGGGCATACTGGAAGTTGCGTGGCCTTACGGAGGCCACGCTGCTCAGGGGAATCTCCCATTCCGATAGATCCAGCCGGCCGTTCAGGGTCTCATAGGTCATGGCCTCATCAAGGTCGTAAATAATCTCCCCGCTGAAGATCCGACCATCCACATGTTCTACCTTTCCTCGCAGGGGGGCGGGCTGGGCGAAGTCGTCGTAGGAGGCCGAAACTGCGGTCTCAGGGATGAAGGTGACCCGCTTGAACTCATCCCAGGGAATGTCGATGGCGCCTTGTCCGGGTACAAATACGATGATGCCCCGGTTCTCTGCGTTCACATCGTTGCTGCCGCTGAGGAAGAGGGTGTTCCCGTCGGTGAGCACCACCACGCTGCCACGTCCTTCCCGGCTGATGGCCCGTATATCCGTAAACGGGATACTGAGGTCCTTGCCCTCGGATTCGCCCTCCAGGGCATCCCGTCCCACACGTTCGTCATGATCCCATTCTACCCGCCCGGTATAGGTTCCATGCGCGGTTTCTACCTTGCCCCAGAGAGGGCCGCCAAAGGGATCAGCCCAGCCTGGCTGCGCCGCCCTGAAGACCACCTGGTCGATGTTCTCCCAGGCGAAGCTGCGTTCTTGTCCCTGGCGGTCATACACCCTCAGCGTGGCACCCAGGTCGTTGGACCCGCTGCGAAACATCCATTGGTCCCCATTGCGCATTTTTACTTCCATGGCGATGCCTCCGGCCGCCTTCACCCAGGCTACCGCACCGAAGGGCGCCGAGAAGGAGTGCATACCCTGGGTGTTGATCTCCACCGCCTCGTTGAGTATCTCCGTAAGCCAATGGGCATTGCCGCTTTCTACATATTGCCGGTCTTCCCGGTTGAGGTATTGATAATAGGGATTGCTGCGCTTGGTGGCGTTCAGGAAATCGCTCCAGAACACTTCTTCCTTGCCCCAGCGGATAAACCCTTCCACCTGCTCACCCGAAGTGGTGGTCAGGGTTCCGAAGAGATAGGATCCGGAATGGTCCTGGGCTGTGGCCGTCGCCCCTGCGATCAGCAGGAAAAAGGGGATCAATAGGTGTTTCATGGGTCCTTGGGTTGTTTGTCCTTGGGTCTTTCTCGTTCGGCACACTGAAGCAATACCATGATCAGCTGCAGATTGCTGGCTTCAGTGATGAAGCTGTCGCCCAGGTCGCAGCGGGCGACAAATGCTTCCAGCCTGTCAGGCTCACCTGTCCCGGCAATGGTGGCCAGGACGTTCTGTCCGAGCCGGTACCTGATCGTTTCGTAGCGACTGGTTTCCTTTTGCAGCTTCTCCAGTTTCCTGCGGTATTTGGCATCCCTGCTGAAGGCTTCGTAGAGCAGGCTTACCGGCCCGGGCATGGAGATGCCTCCACCCGGTTTGGCGTCCCTGATGGCCTGGCGTATGGCCGCTGAAGGGATCTCAATCACGGGAGCATCGCCTGGTACTTCCAGTGCGATGAAGGCCTGCTTGAATTCCTTCCAGGTCTCCGGCCAGGGGGTGATCACGGCCTCGGATAGTTCCAGGGTGTCAGGGGGCAGGGTAATGTGCAATGGGTATACCCCTTCACTCAGGAAATGTGGAATGGGAATGGTGGTATTGCGGTAGCCCATGGCGGTCAGAATAAGTGTATCGCCCGCCACAGTGTGGAAACGGAAACGGCCGTAGTAATCGGCCGCTGTGCCTTTCATAGTAGTGACCGAGATCAGGTGGGCGAAGGGGATACCGCGACCGGCCAGGTCATGGATGCTTCCACGGATATCCACGATCACCGGTTCCTGGGCCTGTATGGTCCATGAACACAGCACCAGCCATCCTGCCAGTAAGCCTGCCCGGATCCTGCGTCTTTCGGACCTTACTTCCCTCTCCGGTTTGTCACAATACGCTGCGATGTCCATCCGCGATAAGACCTAAGGTTGTGTCAACGCCATATCCTGCAAAGTTATTGGTCATATAACGCCCCCGGTGTTAACGGGCGTTAAATCTTCAGGCATCCCAGCAGATGAGCCAGGGCTAATGTTGATGATAAGACGCGGATACGACCCGGAATGTTACACCGGCCGTATCATTTCCGGACACCCGGTTGTTACATTTCGATACAATCGCGGCCGGCTTGCTCCTGGCAACAGGAAGCGTATCCGTCTTTCTGAAGAATAAAATACTGAGTTATTGTGATGTAATATACTGAAAATAAGGTTAATGTCTGATTGTTGTAGTCACCTCAACATCAGGTGGGCCCTGCTTGGAACAGGATTTGAACCCCGGGGGGACCATAAATCATCCCATGGACCCGCTAAGAACCCTTCCTTCCCCCGTCAAGGTGCTCATCATCGACGACGATGCAGATATCCTGCTTAGCCTGCGCCTGGCACTCAAGGCACGTTTCCAGTCTATACGGACGGAGTCCGATCCGGAGCGGATACGGGAGATCGTTCAGGATGACCCCTTCGATGTGGTGCTGCTCGACATGAATTTCCAGAGCGGCGACACCAGCGGATCCGATGGGCTTTACTGGCTTCGCAAGATCCGCTTCCTGAAACCCGATGCCGCCGTGATCATGATGACGGCTTATGCAGGAATTGGGCTGGCCGTGCAGGCGATGAAGGAGGGGGCTGTGGACTTCGTGACCAAGCCCTGGGACGCCCAGTGCCTGATTGAGAGCGTGGAGCTGGCGTCCCGCATGGTGCTGGCTCGCAGGGAGCACCGCCATGCCCGTCATTCCAATGGTGCAGCGTTTCCAGCCGTTGAGGCTGGATCTCCCGAATTCGTGGGGATATCCAGTGGAATGAAAGGCGTGTTCCGCAGCATGGGAAGGGTGGGCCCTACTGAGGCCAGTGTACTGATCATCGGTGAGGATGGCTCTGGCAAGGAGCTGGTGGCCAGGGAGATGCACCGTCTTTCACGGCGTACCCAGGGGCCATTCGTCAGCATCGACCTGAATGCCGTGCCTGAAAACATGATGGCCGTGGAGCTGTTCGGAAGCGAACGGGGACCGTATGCCGGGGGCCTGGAAGAGCGGCAGGGCAAGCTGGAACTCGCCCGGGGAGGTACGCTCTTTCTTAACGGTCTGGGGTGCCTGAACCTGGAGATGCAGCACTCGCTGGTCAATGCGATTCGTGACCGGCAGTTTCACCGGGCGGGCAATACACAGGCGGTGCGCATCGATGTACGGCTAATCTGCGCCAACCATATGCCGTTGGAAGAGATGGTCCAGTCAGGACGCTTTCTCAAGGACCTGCTTTACTTTGTGAATACTGCGGAAATCCGGATCCCGGCCCTGCGGGAACGACCTGAGGATATCCCGCTACTGGCGGAGCACTTTCTGGCCATGTATACCCGGAAATACCGTCAGCCCTTGCGGGAACTCAGCCCCGAAGCCAGGATCAGACTGCAGCATTACGGCTGGCCGGGAAATATCAGGGAGCTACAGCATGTGATCGAGAGGGCTGTGGTGATGGGCGAAGGGAAGAGGGTGGAGGCAGCCGATATCCAGGTGGATGAGCGCCCGGCGGATCATCGCCTCCGCGATAACCTGAACCTTCAGGACCTGGAGCGAACAACCATACGTCAGGCCATAGAGAAGAACCAGGGCAACCTCTCCAGGGCCGCACGCGACCTTGGACTGGGAAGGACCACCCTATACCGTAAACTGGAAAAGTACGGAATTTGATGGACTGAACAATAATGCCCGTATCTTGCGTTAATGTAAACACAAGAGGAGGGCAACCTCTCTCGTGTGGGTTTTGGTTACGGGGCTGCCCAATGGGTAGCCCTAATTTTTGTAACTGTTGATCGGCTCAACCATGAACCACGAACCATGAACCACGAACCATCAACCATGAGCCATCAACCATTCTCTCCTGCTGGTGTTGAGGGCATGCGATGGATGAAAAACCCTATGTAGGCCATTCCGAGCACGCTGGGTGCATGTTGTAAGGCGCGGATGAGCGGGAGCTGCCAGTATCCAAGGTCCAGCGGGAGGGACCAGGCATACAGGCTGCGGTAAACATGCCCGTGATCGTGAGTGAGGTCCAGGGCATCCCAGCCGAGGTGGGAGAGGATGCCGATGAGGAGAGAGATAAGCACGGCCGGGAAGTGCCCCCGGGCATGTCTTGCCCAATTGAATCCACTGAAAATGATGAATCTGCGTTGCAGAAAACGCGGCATATGCCGGATCAACGTATCCCTGGCCCATGCATGGAAGCCATAACTCAGGCCCAATCCTGCGGGCAGCCAGCACCAGAGCCCGGCATCCCATGAACTGCAGGCGCTTGCTACACCCGGTCCACCCAGGTAGGCCAGGTCAGGGGCAAGACTGCCGATGATCAAGCCTGTGGCACTCAAATATCGCGGGGATAAATGGGTCAGGGGGAGTACCAGGGCCGGATGGGCGAGGGGAAAGGCCATAGGATCAGTGGCTTGTGTCAACAGCGCCGGGGTAAAGATAAACATTGGCACCGAAGGGATTTTAGCTATTTTTGTCCTTCGCGCAAGCCTGAATCATTTTTCGGACTAATAACTAAAACCTAAGCGTATGTTCAAGAAACATCCAAAGGGCCTTATCGTGGCCTTCTTCGCCAATATGGGCGAGCGTTTCGGCTTCTACACCATGATGGCGATCCTGGTCCTCTTCCTTCAGGCCAAGTATGGTCTGAATGCTGAAAAGGCCGGAAGCATCTACAGCTGGTTCTACTTCGGCATTTATGCCCTGGCGCTGGTCGGTGGACTCCTGGCCGATGCCACCAAGAAGTACAAGCTGGTGATCCTGCTGGGCATCATCGTCATGTTCTCCGGATATGCCCTTCTGGCTGTTCCTGGACTGTCGCTTACCATGACCGTGCTCCTGCTCTTCACCATCGCCTTCGGAAACGGCCTCTTCAAGGGTAACCTCCAGGCTGTGGTCGGACAGATGTACGACGACCCCAAATATTCCAGCCTGCGCGACTCGGCCTTCATGCTGTTCTATATGGGGATCAACGTGGGGGCATTCTTTGCACCCTTCGCGGCTACCGCCATCCGTAACTATACCCTTAAGGCTCAAGGTTATCTGCACGATGGCAGTCTGCCCGCACTCTGCCATCAATACCTCAAGGGCGAAATGACCGACACCACAACCTTTGCCGAGCTGGCCAACAAGGTCAACCTCGCCGGCCCGGTTACCGACCTGAGCGCTTTCGCTACAAGCTACCTGGAGGTATTCTCCCGCGGGTACAATATGGCCTTCGGTATCGCCGCCATCGCCATGATTATCTCCCTGGTGGTCTACATCGTGTTCAACAAACTCCTGCCCAGCAAGCAGTTCGTGCATAAGGACGCTTCTGGTACCGGTGCAGTCAAGATGAGCTGGGATGAGGAGAAACGCCGCCTGGGTGCCCTGGGCCTGGTGTTCATCGTGGTGATCTTCTTCTGGATGTCGTTCCATCAGAATGGCCTCACCCTCACCATGTTCGCCCGCGACTATACCGTTAAGCAGGTCGACTCCTTCACCAATATCTTCTTCTACCTGCCCTCCATGCTTAGCTTCCTCGGTGCCGTGGCCGGCCTGGTCATGCTCCTGAACCGCAAAGCTGGCCTTACCGTGAAGGTGGTCGGTGCTGGTATGCTGCTGGTAGGCGGTGGGTTGACCTATTATTTTAGTTCGGGCTTCAGCGCCATGAACGATATCCAGCCGGAGATCTTCCAGTCGTTCAACCCCCTCTTCATCGTGGCGCTCACCTTCCTGGTGCTGGGCTTCTTTGGCTGGCTGAACAAAAGGGGTCAGGAACCCTCCACCCCCAAGAAGATTGGCATCGGGATGATCATCGCCTCCTTGGGCTTCATCATCGTGCTCACCGGTTCACTGAGCCTGCTTTCGCCTCACGATCTCAACGGGGCCCCGGTACCCGAGGATATGAGAATCTCACCCTACTGGCTCATTTCCAGTTACCTCGTGCTCACCATCGCCGAGCTCTTCCTAAGCCCAATGGGCCTCAGCTTTGTATCGAAGGTGGCACCCCCGCGTTTCCAGGGCCTCATGCAGGGTGGCTGGTTGGGCGCTACTGCCATCGGTAACAAGCTGCTCTTTGTGGGCAGTTTCCTCTGGGACCGCATCGACCTCTGGCAGCTCTGGGCCATCTTCGTGGTCTGCTGTCTCCTCTCCGCCGCATTCATCTTCTCCATTCTGAAACGCCTGGAGCGCGTTACGAAAGGAGCATAAGTGATAGGATGACCCGGTCAAAGGCTTGTCAGCAATGGCAGGCCTTTGCCGTTTTGTGATGTGGTGTGTTGTATGTTCGCTGTTCTATGTACCACATCCCACATCCCACTTTCCACTATCCACTATCACTAGCCACTAGCCACTAGCCACTAGCCACTAGCCACTAGCCACTGTAATGTTCCCCTGGGGCGACCACCGGCGAATCAACGCACACAGCCTTCGGCTGAAGGAAACCTTCGGCATGCGGGTGCAGAAACTGAGTGTGGATGCGGGATTCACCTGCCCGAACCGGGATGGCAAGCGGGGGGCAGGTGGCTGCACCTTCTGCAACAACGATGCCTTCAATCCTTCCTATTGCCAGCCGGAGAAGTCGATACGGCAACAGCTGGCAGAAGGCATAGCGTTCCACCGGTCGCGCTACCGGCGGACCTCGGTCTATCTTGCTTATTTTCAAGCCTATTCCAATACCTACGGCCCCCTGGATGTCCTTCAACAACGATACAATGAAGCCTTATCCGTGGAAGGGGTGAAAGGCCTGGTGATCGGGACACGGCCGGACTGCGTGGAGAATAAAGTGCTTGAACTTCTGGCTGAGTTTGCCAGGCGCACTCCCGTGTTTCTGGAGCTGGGCCTCGAAAGCTGCCATGACCGGACACTGCTGCGCATCAAGCGGGGCCACAGCTTTGCCGAGGCTGAGGATGCCATTCGGAGAGCGCAGGGATATGCACTGGAACCCGCCGTACACCTGGTGCTGGGCCTTCCTGGGGAGTCGAAGGAAGATATGCTCGCATCGGCGGAGATCCTTTCAGGACTTCCTGTACGTTCCCTCAAACTGCACCAGCTGCAAATCATCAAAGGCACGGCCATGGAGAATGAATGGAAGCTGGTGCCCCAGGATTTCAACATCTTTGAGCTGGAGGACTACGTCGACCTGGTCATCCGCTTCCTTGAACGTCTGCGGCCGGATATCGCCATCGAGCGCCTGGCTGCCGAAGCTCCTCCGCGTTACCTGGCCGAGCGAAGGTGGGGCGGACTGAGATACGACCAGGTACTGAAGCGGATTGAGGACGAGATGGAAAAAAGGGAGACCTGGCAGGGGCGGGTCTGCCTTCGGCAGACAGTGGCTAGTGGCTAATGTGATCAAGGACCGGGTAACTTTGATCATATAACATACAACATACAACATTGACTGGAACCTTAATTAATATTGCGACGGTATTGGCGGGCTCCCTTCTGGGGCTCTGGCTGGGGCATCGGCTTCCGGAGCGATTCCGGACGATAGTATTTCAGGGAATTGGCCTGTTTACCCTGCTTTTAGGTGTGATGATGGCGCTCAAAACCCGCGAGCCACTGGTGCTTGTCCTTTCTATGGTCATCGGAGGGCTGGTGGGTGAGTGGGCCCGGCTGGACGAACGCCTGGAACGCAGCGGCGAATGGCTCAAACGACGGCTGGGCTCATCCAACGACCGCTTCGCCGAAGGCGCCCTCACGGCCTTTCTCCTGTTCTGCATGGGTTCCATGACAATTCTCGGCGCCCTGGAAGAAGGCCTGGGCGGGTCCCCCGAACTGCTGATCACCAAGGCCATAATGGACGGATTCTCTTCCATTGCCCTGTCAGCTGCCCTGGGTATTGGAGTGCTGTTTTCTGTCGTCCCTCTCTTACTATATCAGGGTGGGCTTACCTTACTGGCCTCCTGGCTGGAACCCTGGCTCACGGAGGCCATCATGGCAGAGCTCACCGCAGTGGGCGGGCTTATGCTGATCGGTATGGGGATCAATATTTTGGAGATTAAGAAGATGAAAGTACTGAACCTCATTCCCGGCTTACTGGTGGCGGTACTGCTCACCGCCCTGGCCGGATACTTCGGATGGGGGAGCTGAATCCTATGAAAACCTACCGCCACATCTTTTTCGACCTGGACAGCACCCTCTGGGACTTCGAGCGCAATTCCCTGGAAACCCTCACCGAGCTGTTTCATGAAACCCTGGAGCCCCGTCCCGGGATTCCTGATTTCCAGGTGTTTCTCAAACAATACCATTCCATCAACGACGGCTTGTGGGCTTCCTACCGCAGGGGGGAGATCAGCAGGGAGGTGCTGAGCCCGCGGCGCTTCCAGCTCACCTTCGAATCCTACGGCATAGACGATCCGGGCTTCGCTCATTGGTTCGGCGAAGAGTACCTGCGACGCAGCGCCTTGAAGGATCACACCTTTCCCGATGCCAGGGAGGTCCTGGACTACCTCAGGAAGAAGTATCCCCTGCACATCATCACCAACGGGTTTACTGAAGTACAGACCAACAAATTGCACAATTCAGGGCTTAGGGAATATTTCGATGTGGTGTTGTCGTCGGAGGAGATCGGCATCAACAAGCCGGATCCCCGGATCTTTCGCGAAGCGATGCGACTTTGCGGTGCCCTGCCCGGGGAGAGCCTGATGGTGGGCGACGATGAGATGGTAGACATCCAGGGTGCGGCCATGGCGGGCATGGACCAGGTGTGGTACAACCCTGAAGGAGCGCCTGCTACCCTAAATTCAACCTATGAGATCCGAAGTTTGGGGGAGCTGAAGGATATGCTTTAGCGATGGCAGGAACGATTCAACGCGGGGGAAAATCCAATGCCATACCCTTGTATTTCAGTCATTCATCAATAAAAAAGGCTGCCGAACGCTTCGGCAGCCCTCATGATGCTCCAGGCCTTGCTTAATGGCTGCAACCGCAATGGTGCTCCGTCTTTTCCCCGCTCTGGCACCCACAGCCTTCGGGGGCATGCACCTTCATCTCGCCTTCTTCATGATGGCAGCCGCAGGAGCTTTCACCTTGACAACAAGTATCGTTCACATGATCGTGGTTATGCATGATAGGGTATGTTATTAATGTAATACGGTCATTAAGGGGCAAAGTTAGGTCATGCCCGGGGCACGGGAACCGCTCATAATGTTAACGTTCTGTTAAAGCTTATTCTCCCAGGGTAGCGATCACGGTCTCCCGTCCTCTCACCCTCTCGTTCAGCCCCACTTCAACGCGGGCACCCGGAGGGAGCAGCAGGTCCACCCGGCTCCCAAACTTGATGAATCCCAGCTCGCTGCCCTGCTCCATGCGCACTCCCTCCCGGGCGTAGCATACCACCCTGCGGGCAACAGCCCCGGCAATCTGACGAACCAATACGGCCTCTCCCTGCTCGTTGGTGAGGACCACGGAGGTACGCTCATTCTCCAGGGAAGACTTGGGGTGCCAGGCCACGAGGTAGCGCCCCGGGAAATACCTTTGGTAGCTCACTTTCCCGCTGAGGGGGACCCAATTGATATGGACGTCGTATGGAGACATGAAAATGGACACCTGGATGCGGCGGTCTCCGAAGTATTCCGCTTCATCCACTTCTTCGATCACCACAACCTTACCGTCGGCCGGTGCCATGACCTGGCGTTCATTCCTGCGATGTTCCCGGTGCGGGTAACGAAAGAAACGGAGGATGAATACCACGAAGTAGGCCAGCAAGGCCCAGGCAACCGTCTTGAAGCTCAGTGGGATGGGTGCCCAGAGATAAATGGCCAGCGCAGCCAGCAGGGCCAGTATGCTGAAGAACGCGATGAGCCGGTATCCTTCGTGATGGATCTTCATGGTCAGTGGGTATAGAAGAGGAGCAGTATGAGGAGCGCAGGAGGCGCTGCAAAAAGGATGCTGTCGAAGCGGTCTAAGACCCCACCATGCCCAGGGATGAGGGTGCCGGAGTCTTTGACCCCGGCGGAACGTTTCAGACTGGATTCGAACAGGTCCCCCAGGGTTCCGGCGATCCCGGCCACCAGGGCGAGCAGCAGCCAGGCAACCAGGCCTGGACCTGGGTGCCAGTTATGCCACAATACCGCGGCCAGTATGACGAAGAGGAGTCCCCCTGCAAAGCCTTCCCAGGTCTTCTTTGGACTGATGCGGGGAGCCAGGGGGTGTTTGCCGAGCAGCTTGCCTGTGAGGTAGGCGAAGCTGTCGAAGGTCCATATCATAGCAAAAAGTCCGAGGACGAAGGCATAATGGGATATCCCCTGGCGCCAGGGATCGAGCAGGGCCAGAAGGATGAAAAGGGGCAGCACCAGATAGGTGAGGCTGAGGTAAGCCTGCATGCCGCTGCGACGGATCCCGGACCTGGGAACCAGGAACAGCATCAGGCCCAGGGCGATAGAGGAGGCCAGCAAAAAGGGCCAGGGCGCTGCGAACCCAGCTTCGAACCATGCCAGGGCCAGTCCGGTGAACAGGAGCATGGCAGCCACCCCGAGGAGGTCGGCATGCCAGCCACGGTCCATGCGGCCGGTCAGCAGGATGAGCTCGCGCACCGCAAGGAACAGCACGAGTCCCAGGACCACGCCAAAAGCCATGGGCCCGGCCAGTATGCTGCCGATGAGGACCAGGACATATACTGTCCCGCTGGCGGTGCGTATGAGCAGTTCTTTCATGAGGCGCGTTCACGGATGATGTTCATTGCACGGATCACATCTTCGGGCCTGACATAGATCTCCAACATTCCGATGTGGTAGAGGGAGTCCTGCTTGTTCAGCATCACGCAGGGGATGTCCTCCTCGCGTAGCAGGCCCTCGATAAGCCCGGCCTGCCAGGCCTGGTCGCTCTCATATATCCTGGTCCAATCGTCCAAGAGGGGTCAGAATGCGTCCTCCAGCAGGAGGAGGTAGAGTTCGCGGGGGCCGTGGGCGCCCATCACCAGGGTTTTTTCGATATCGGCGGTACGGCTGGGGCCGGTTACCATAGAGATGACGGAAGGTATCCTTACTCCGTAGCGGGTACGCAAGGCATCGAGGGCATCGGCGATCTCAGGTACCAGCTGGGAGGTGCGGCCCAGAACGATGTGGATGTCAGGGAAGGCATTGAGTTTGCGTCCACCCGTCAGCCTGCTGGAAACGATGATGCTCCCGCTGCGGGCCACCAGGGCTTCGCAGGAAGTGAACCCGGCACCCTGCTCCCGGAAAGCGTCCAGGTCAGCACTGGACTTCAGTCCGGCGCGGTTGAGCAGGCCCTGCAGTTCTCCTTCCAGGCAGAGAAGAGTGTCAGTGTCGATGGCTGAGGCAAGGGCCTTGAGGTTAGCCACCACCTCGTCCGCATTCTCGCAGTATACAAACTTGCCACCGGTCTGCATCAGGCGCTCCGCAAAGGCCACTTCCAAGCCTTCTTCCATGGGCGGAAGAATGGGCGAATCGAAGACAGAACGGGAAAAGGGGTTGTCGGTCTTTTCCAGCAGGGCGTTGCGTATCCGTTTCAGGACTTTTTCGCGTGAAGTGCTCTCTTCCATGGGGCTGGGCTTAGGTTTCTTCCGGCGCCACCGGTGGGTTGGAAATGGGTTCCGAGGGCTGTGCTGCTTCCTGACTCAGCGGGACAGCTTCAGCTTCCGGGATTGCTGCGCCTGCGGGCTCCGTCATGCCTTCGTCCGTTGCGGCCATCAGTGCATGGCTGAGGAGCTCGTCCTGCTCATGGGGGCGCTTGCCGAAGATGGCTTCCAGGTCTTCCCTGAAGATGACTTCCTTTTCGAGTAGCTTGTCGGCCAACTGGCTCAGCTTATCCTTATTGTCAGAAAGGATCTGGCGTGCCCGGGCATAGGCGCCCTCTACCAGGGCGTGGATCTCTTCATCGATGGTCTGGGCCGTTTGTTCGGAATAGGGCTTGGTAAAACTGTATTCCTGCTGACCAGTAGAGTCGTAATAGCTGATGTTCCCGAGCTTCTCGTTCAGCCCGAAATACACCACCATGGCATAGGCCTGTTTGGTCACCTTTTCCAGGTCGTTGAGTGCTCCGGTACTGACCTTCCCGAACATGATCTCCTCGGAGGCGCGACCGCCCAGGGCCGAGGTCATCTCGTCGTACATCTGGTCGAAGGTGGTGATCTGCCGCTCTTCAGGCAGGTACCAGGCGGCGCCCAGGGCCTTGCCCCGGGGCACTATGGTGACCTTCACCAGGGGAGAGGCGTGTTCGAGTAGCCAGCTCACGGTCGCGTGCCCGGCCTCGTGGTAGGCGATCACGCGTTTTTCAGTCTGGGAAATGATCTTGTTCCGCTTCTCCAGACCACCTACGATGCGGTCTATCGCATCCATAAAGTCCTGCCGATCAATGGCACGCTTGCCTTTTCGGGCGGCAATGAGTGCCGCCTCATTGCATACGTTGGCAATATCGGCCCCGCTGAACCCGGGCGTCTGTTTCGACAGAAAGTCAACGCTGATGCTGTCGTCGATCTTCAGGGGGCGCAAGTGTACCTTGAAGATGGATTCCCTTTCCTTGATGTCGGGCAGCTCCACGTGGATCTGACGGTCGAAGCGTCCGGCACGCAGCAGGGCACGGTCCAGGATGTCGGCCCGGTTGGTGGCGGCCAGGATGATCACCCCGGTATTGGTGGCAAAGCCGTCCATCTCGGTAAGGAGCTGGTTCAGCGTGTTTTCCCTTTCATCGTTCGCCCCGGTCATCGGGTTTTTTCCCCTGGCCCGTCCAATGGCATCAATCTCATCAATGAAAATGATGCAGGGCGCCTTTTCCTTGGCTTGTTTGAAGAGGTCGCGTACCCTGGAAGCTCCCACCCCGACGAACATTTCCACGAAGTCGGAACCGGAGATGGAGAAAAAGGGTACCCTGGCCTCGCCGGCTACGGCCTTGGCCAGCAGAGTCTTACCGGTGCCCGGAGGGCCGACCAGCAAGGCTCCCTTGGGAATCTTGCCGCCCAGCTCGGTGTATTTCCGGGGGTTCTTCAGGAAATCCACGATCTCCATCACTTCCACCTTGGCCTCTTCCAGTCCGGCCACATCGTTGAACGTGATATTGACACTGGTGGTGGTCTTGTCAAACAGCTGGGCCTTCGACTTCCCGATATTGAAGATCTGTCCGCCACCACTGCCCCGGCTCATCATCCGCATGATGAAAATCCAGGCGACAACCAGGATGCCGATGGGCAGCAGATAGCTGAGCACCTCGGTGCCCCAGTCGCGGCGCTCTTCGGCCGTCATCAGTATGGCATATTCATCTTCTACCGTATGAACCTCATCAGGTCCAAGGCCTTCGGTCCGGCGGCTGACCAGCCTTTCCTGTTCGGCCTTGAGGTCTTCCCTGAAGGCATCGACGGTGATGAACTTATAGGTGTAGTGCGGCCCGCTGATAGCCGTGGTTCCGGCCGATCCTTCGCGCAGGTCCTGGTAGGCGGTGTCGGCGGTGATCTTATCGGGCTTGACGTAAATCTCGGCGAACTTGTTGTTCACCACGACCACCTTGGCGATGTCCTGCTTGCCAATCATCTGGGCCAGGCGGGGCCATTCGATCTCTTTGGGCTCGGTTCCCGGACGGAAATAGTTCAGTCCGATGAAGGCCAATGCCAGCAGGGCATAGACCCAGTACATACTGAACCTTGGGCGCGCTTTTTTGCCGTTTGCGCCATTAGCGGGATTGTTCTGATTGTTCTCTGCCATCCTCTTTCAACCTTGTTGTGTGCGTCAGTGGTCCGAACGGTAGTCCCGTGAGGGGGCATCAGCCCATAGTTTTTCGAGCTGATAGAATTCCCTGACGTTTTCCTGGAAAATGTGGACCACGACGTTGACGTAGTCCAGCAAAATCCATTCCGCATTCTCGAATCCTTCCCGGTTCCAGGGCCGGGCACCCGTCTTGCTGCGCACGCTGTCTTCCACCCCTTCGGCGATGGCCTCTGCCTGTACCCTTGACATTCCGTGACATATCACGAAATAGTCGCAGAGGGCGTTGGGCATCTCTGAAAATTCCAGGCTGACGATGGCACGGCCTTTTTTTTCCTGCATCCCGTCAACTACGGCTGCCAGAATGGCATCTGCTTCGTCGATCACCTGTTTTTGTATCATAATCAGTGGGTTTAACCAGCAAAAGTAAGCAATAATCCCTATACCCTGCCAGCTTAGGCGCGGCGCAGCCTGCGTTGCCGCAGAACTAACAATTGATGGTATGCAATGTTCATGTATGCATAGGCGTACCTTTGCTGCGATATGAACACAGCAATGAAATGAAAGCAGAACGCATCTTTGTCCCGGAGTGCAGCAATACCATGGAGGCCATGGAGCAGGTCCTGGCGAAACGCCCACTGCCCGAAGGCAGCTTCCTGCTTACCGAATTTCAGCAAGGGGGAGAAGGGCAGGAGGGAGCGGTCTGGGAGAGCGAACCCGGGCGCAACCTTCTGGTTACGTTCGTTTATTATCCCTCCTTCCTGGAGGCTGCTGCGCAGTTCATGTTCAGTAAGGCGGTCAGCCTGGCAGTTTACGACACCCTGAGGGCGGTGCTGCCCGAGGCCTCCATCCGGATCAAATGGCCCAACGACCTCTTTCTCGGAGAGCATAAGGTTGCCGGCATCCTCATGCGCAACCAGGTATCGGGCGAACGCATGGGCCGAACACTCATCGGACTGGGCCTCAATGTCAACCAGGAGGCCTTTCCTGATCATCTGCCAGGAGCCATCTCCCTGAAGGGCTATGACGGACGGGAACGGTCTACCCATACCCTGCTCGATCATTTGCGCGAAATGCTGGACAGGTATTACGACCTGCTCCAGGTGGGAGAATGGGATTACCTGGATGAGCTTTACCTGCAGCGCCTTTACCGCATTGGCGTGCGTGGCGGGTACGTGGTCAGGGGGGAGTTGGTTGAGGCCAGGATTACGGGTGTAGACGCCTTTGGTCGCCTTCTTCTCGAAGACGGGGAAAGGCATTGGGTGTGTGCGATGAAAGAGGTGGTTTACCTTTAGGCGTTCTGCGTTTCCATATGGTCCCGGAGCCGGGTGGAAACCAGGTCCAGGAAATTTTGCAGGGGCCGCCGGGCCATCATGGCGATCATAGGGCTTACCTCTGCCTCCAGGGTGTTGTTCATGGTACACCCTGATTCTTCCGGCCGGTCCATAAAGCGGAATATGAGTTTGAACTCCACAGGGGTCTCATCGCCTGGTAGATAGGTGACTACTTGCCCGGGATCCGTATCCCCCAGCCTGAGGCTGATACGGGGCAGCCCTTCGATGACGAAGGAACATTGGGTGGTGTCCGCCGACCATTCCCTTACCTGGTCCGGCAGTAGGGCGCTGAAATGGTTGAAATCGGTAAGGAAGGCATACAGCTGTTTAGCAGGGGCCTTGACCTCCAAAGTATCGGAATGCAGTTCCATGGATTGCCCTGATCAGGTGGCTTGGGCATCGGACCAGGCCTGGGGATCTTTCCGCCATTCCTGGAGAGATTCTTCCTGTTCGGCACTGATATACTGGGCCTCTACGCCTTTTCGAAGCAGGGTGGGGTAGTCGGTGAGGGTATGCAGGGTGCACCCTGCCTGCCCGAAGCTGTCCAGGGCTTTCTGCAAGCCGTAGGTGAAGATGGCGACCATGCCTTTGACGGTACATCCGGCATCCTTGACGGCCTCCACGGCTGCCAGGCTGCTCTTGCCCGTGGATACAAGATCTTCCACCACCACTATGCTCTGTCCCTGTTCCAGCACCCCTTCGATCTGGTTGGTGAGCCCGTGCTCCTTGGCTGACGAACGCACATAGACGAAGGGAAGTCCCAGGTCCTGGGCCACCAGGGCCCCGATGGCGATACCGCCGGTAGCCACCCCGGCGATCACGTCAGGGGTGCCGAACTCTTCACTGATGATGCGGGCCATTTCCTGACGGACGAAGGTGCGGATGCGGGGATACGACAGGATCTTGCGGTTATCGCAGTATATGGGGCTGCGCATTCCGGAGGCCCAGGTGAAAGGCTTGTCCGGACTGAGCTTAATTGCTTTAATTTGCAGTAAGAATTCTGCTGCGGCCAGCGCCGTTTCGTCCCTGCTGTTCATACTGCAAATGTACAAAGTTTTCCTCAACGATAAGATCATCCTGCCGGGCATGGAAGACCCTTCCCTGGCCCCGTCGGAAGTGATCAGCCTCCGCCCGGGCTGCCCTGCCCGTGAGCTGAAAGAGGCCCTGACCCGCTTGGTTGCAGTGGAAGGGATCAGGGTGCTGCGCATCGGACGTGAAGGGGAAGCACGGGAGGCCTGGGAACTCCTGGCCTATTGCCTGGGGCACGAGTCGGCGGCAGGAGGCTTCGTGCTGAACGGGGATGACCGGCTGCTGATGATCCATCGCAATGGCTATTGGGATCTGCCCAAGGGCAAGCCCAATGCCGGGGAGGAGTTGCAGGCTACGGCCCTGCGCGAGGTGGAGGAGGAGACCGGGATAGGAGGCCTCAGTATCATTGGAAGGTTGAGGCCTAGTTACCATGTGTTTGAAAAGCTGGGGCAATGGGTGCTCAAGGAAAGCCTGTGGTTTCTGATGCGAAGCCAGGATACGGCCCCGCCCGTGCCCCAGGGCGAGGAAGGCATCACCGAAGTCCGCTGGGTGAGTCCGGAAGAGTACCTGATGCTGCGGCCGGGCATGTTCCCTTCGCTCCACGAAGTAGCCGACCTGGGCTGGACGCAGATGGGTATAGGAATGGAGTGACCAGCGGGCACGGTTCAGGTAATTTGGATCGATGGAGAATGATGAACTGAACATAAGCATGATGAAACTGGTATTCGCGACCCATAATGAACACAAACTGAAGGAGCTGCGGAGCAAGCTCAGCCAACTGGGCCCGGATCGTGTGCATTGGGAGATTTTTAGCCTGGACGATATCGGCTGTACCGAAGAGATCCCGGAGCCTCATGAAACGCTGCAGGAGAATGCAATGGCCAAGGCACGGTATGTCTGGGAGCGTTATAGCCTTCCATGTTTTGCAGACGACACTGGCCTCGAGATCGATGCCCTGGACGGCAGGCCCGGGGTGTACTCGGCACGTTATGCCGGAGAGGGGTGCTCATTCGCCGACAATGTGCTCAAGGTATTGAAGGAGATGAAGGGCGAGCATCGGCGCAGCGCCCGCTTCCGTACGGTGATCGCGCTAATTCTTGAGGGAGAGGGGCATTATTTCGAAGGACAGGTGGAGGGCAGCATCCTGGAGGAAGGCCGGGGAGATGGAGGCTTCGGCTATGATCCCGTCTTCATGCCCGAAGGCTATGCCTTGAGCTTCGCTGAGATGCCCCTGAGTGAAAAAAACCGCATTAGCCACAGGGCCAGGGCGGTGGAGCAGCTGATTGAGTTCCTTGCGATGGTTGATGGTTGAGGATGGCGATGTTCTATGATCTATAGTTAGATGTTATGTGATATATGCTTGATATTGAATTCCTTCTTAAATTACAGCCCACCACCTGACTGACGCCGTTCAGTCACTTTTTCCCCTCCATCTTTTCCTCTTCCTCACACTCACACTCACACTCACCCTCTCCCTCACACTCTCCTCCTGCCCGCTGGGTGCCTGGACGAGCCTTACCCTTATTGCTACTTCCCTGCCATCGCTGCCTCCAGCGCCAGGGTAAACAATTCCTTGATGCTCAGCCCCATGGCCTGGGCCTGCTGTGGCACGATGCTGGCCTCAGACAGGCCCGGGACCGTGTTCGCTTCCATGAAATAAAGTCCCTTCCCGGTGAGGATAAAGTCAAAACGCACCACTCCCTTGCAACTGAAGGTATGGTAGAGGATACGTGAAGCCTTCACCACTTCTGCGGATACCTCCTCATCCACCGGGGCGGGGGTAATCTCGTCCGACTTGCCCGCGGTGTACTTGGCTTCATAATCAAAGAATTCGTTTTTCGGTACCACCTCGGTGAGCGGGAAAACCAACATGCCACCCACGCTGTCGAGCATCCCGCAGGTAAGCTCGCGTCCCGGGAGAAACTCTTCCACCGCAGCTTCGCTATCCTCTGCAAAGGCCTTTTCAAGGGCAGGAAGAAGGTCCTCGGCCCGTTTCACTTTGCTCACCCCTATGCTGGATCCGCTCCGGATGGGCTTAACGAAACAGGGAAGGCCTAATTCTTTGGTAATATTATGTATATCAAATGTTTCGTTCTTCCTCAGATAAATGCTGCGCGCTACGTTCATCCCGGCTTCATGGGCGATGCGGGAGGCAAATTTCTTATTGAAACACACCGCAGAGGTATCATGACTGCAGGTGGTGTAGGGGATGCCCATCATGTCAAGGTAACCCTGCATCCGCCCGTCCTCCCCGGGCTGGCCGTGAATGGCCATGAAGGCGACATCAAAAGCAATGGTCTCCCCATCGATCTGAACAGAGAAAACGTTCTTGTCCACGGGAAAAACGCGTCCATCGTCCGCGATCACATTCCATTGCTTCCCGCGCACCAGCACGGTAAAGGCCCTGAACCGGGCGGGGTCAATATGGCGTTTGACTACTCCGGCGCTGTTGAGGGAAACCTGGTATTCGCCAGAATCCCCTCCGGCAAGTATGGCTACGTTGACGGGCATGGTCTTGATGTTAGATGTCAAAAATACGCAAGTCCGCGCTGTAGCCGCATCCTGCGGGGAATAGTTTGTATCTTTGCGTCCGCACGGCGCAATAAATGCAGGGACAGCCTGTTATTTAAATTCGTGCGCTGCAGCGCCTGCTTCATCTATGTCGTGGACCGAATTCATTAAAAGTCGTCAATTCCTTAGGCACCTGAGCGCTGCGGTGGCCCTCACCATACTGCTGGTCATTCTTATCCTTTCCAGTCTGAAGGCCTACACCCGCCACGGCAAGGAATTTGCCATGCCCGATGTGCTGGGCATGACGAATGCTGAACTGGAAGCCTGGTCGGAGGAGTCACATATGGATTTCCTGGTGATCGATTCGGTGTTCAACGATGAGCTTGAGGGGGGTACGGTGTACACCCAATACCCCTATCCTGGGGCTATGATCAAGAAGGGCCGTCAGGTCTACGTGACCATGGTGGCGATGTCGCGGGAGAAAGTGAGCATGCCCGACCTGCGCGACTTCACCCTCCGTCAGGCCATGGCCATGCTGGAGACTTACCGTCTCAGTGTGGATTCCATAATGTATGTTCCGGATATCGGCCGAACGGTAATCGAGGTACGCCAGGGCCGGGAGGTCATAGAGGCCGGTGAGCTGATCCCCAAAGGCACGGCTGTGATCCTGGTGATGGGCAGCGGCTCGGGGGGTAACCGCCTGCACATGCCCTTCCTGCTGGGCAAGTCGCGGGCCGAGGCCCTCCGCCTGCTGGAGGCCAGCTTCCTGATGAGCGGGGCCGAATTCTTCCCTGAAGACGGGGATACCTCCGACCTGGTCGTATTCCGCCAGCACCCCCCGTACCGCACCTCAGGGGGAGTATCCATGGGCCGCCCGGTCGACCTGTGGTATGTTAACCGCCGCGATTTCGTGATGGAAGAAGCCATGCGCCAGCTCGGTCAGGATACCCTGGCCGCCGACAGCCTGGCTCCCGGCGGGCGTTCCAATATTGACAGTAGTTTGCTTGAATTCTGATGAGAACACGATATCTCTTTCTGATCCTCGCCCTATCCCTGGGTATCTCGTCCCTGGCCCAGGAACGCCTGGTCCCCCTCAGCGGGAACCCGGTCCTCCGCGCCTGGCGGGCCCTGCATCCCACCCCGGCCCTGAAGTCGGGGGGTGTGACCTATCTCTCACTCCCCTTCCTGGATGATTTTTCGGAGACCTCTGGCATCTATCCCAACCCAGCCCGCTGGGCCGACCGTGATGCCTTCATCAACACCTCATACGCCTTCCGTCCTCCCACCCTGGGGGTGGCCACCCTCGATGTCCTCGACGATACCGGGGCGGTCCATGCCGGGGCCACCTTTTCGGCTTTCCCCGCCGATGAGCTAAGCTCGCACTTTATCCGCCTCGACTCCAGCTTTGCCGGTACCCCCCGGGCACTCGGCCCGGCCGACTCGCTCTACCTGAGCTTCTGGTACCAGCCCGAAGGGCTCGGGAACGCCCCGGACGCCGGCGACCTGCTGGAACTGCAATTCCTTGAGGCCTGGCACGTGGATACCATCGTCGATAGCATCAACCCGCCCTACGATACCCTCTTCATTGATGTGTGGAATACCGTCTGGTCCTCCGATGGCATGGGCCTGGAGGCTTTCGCCCAGCAGAAGGGGGACTACTTCGCTCAAGTCATGCTCCCCATCCTTGATACGGTATATTTCCGCAAGGACTTCAAATTCCGCTTCATCAATTACGGTAGTCTGGCCGACAATACCCTGCCGAGCTGGCAGAGCAATGTGGATCACTGGAACATCGACTATGTATACCTGGACGCCAACCGCAGGGCCGATGAGCCCTTTGTGCCGGACATCACCCTGGTCGACCCGGCCTATTCCCTCCTGAAGACCTATGACGTGATGCCCTGGGCCCAATACAGCGCCAATCCTTCGCGCCATATGGGCGACAGCCTCGAGCTGCTGATCAGCAATCTCGGCGACGAGACCGTGATTTCGACCTTTGAGTATAATATCACCGATCAGGGTGGTAGCGTCCTGCACCAGTTCGAAGGGGGGAATTATAACCTCGATCCATATTACCAAAGTGGATATCAGACCTTTGCCCAGCATGCCGATCCTCCGGTAGCCTTCAGCTATCCCGGGGGTACGGGCGACAGCACCGAGTTCACCACCACCCTCGCGCTGGGGAGCATCGGCCTGGGCAGCAATGTGCTCCAGGGCAACGACACCTCCCGCTATGTGCAGCGGTTCCGCAACTTCTATGCCCACGACGATGGCTCGGCCGAAGCGGGTTATGGACTGACCCCTGCCGGGGCCCAGCTGGCCTACCGTTTCATTCTGGATGTACCGGATACCCTCACCGAGGTCCGTTTCTTCTTCAACCGTACTTCGGGCAGCGACAACCAGCAGTATTTTACGCTGGCGATATGGGACAACCAGGTGTACCGTCCAGGTAAAGTGCTCTGGAAAAAGGAAGGCCTTCTGCCGCAGTTCGGGGAAGGGATCAATGGTTTTGTAAGTTACCTCATCGACAGCGAGTCGCCACTGGTGCTTCAGGATACCTTTTATGTGGGATGGGTGCAGACCACCGACGATAATCTCAACGTGGGCTTCGACCGCCACCGGGATGCCCGGCGCGAGATCTTCTTCAATGTCAGCAACGACCTCTGGTTCAACTCCGATTTCCATGGTGCGCTGATGATCCGTCCGGTATTCGGGCAGCGCCAGCCCGGCAACAAGGGCGATGAGGGGTCCATGGCCAGTCCCCTGCGCATATTCCCCAATCCGGTGGAAGGGCGCACACTCCAGCTCTCCCTGCGCGAGGGGTATGAGGACATTGCCAACGATGCCCGTATCGAGATCTATGACATTTCCGGCAGGAGGTGGATGGATACCGGCTGGCATGACAATATCGAATTCCCGGCAGGCATGGCGCCGGGCATGTATTTCCTGCGCCTGCGCAGCTATTCACTGGATAGCGCGATCAGCCTGAGGTTTATCCTTCCCTGATGATCCCCTTTCCATCCCATCCGTCCTTTGAGCCTGAAGAAACGGCCCCGGAGCTTAGCGGGGGGGAGGTGCTGGAAGAGGCGGATGACGACCTTTTTGAACGCTACCGTTTCACAGTCGATAAGGGACAGAGCCTGCTGCGTATCGATAAGTTCCTGACCACCAAGGTACAGAACGCCACTCGCAACAAGGTGCAGGCTGCTGCCAGGGCCGGGAACATCCTGGTAAACGGGAACCCGGTGAAACCGAACTACCGGGTTAAGCCCCTCGATGAGATCAGTGTGCTGATGGAAGGGGAGCCCCGCGACCAGACCATCCATCCGGAAAATATTCCCCTGGACATCGTTTACGAAGATGACCATCTGCTGGTTGTGAACAAGGTGGCCGGCATGGTAGTCCACCCGGGGCACAACAATTATACGGGTACCCTGGTACATGCCCTGGCCTGGCACTTGATGGAAAAGCCGGAGGCGGACAGCGGCCCCCTGCTGGTGCACCGCATTGATAAGGATACCTCTGGTATCCTGGTTGTTGCTAAGAATGAGACGGCCCAGTCGGCCCTGGCCCGGCAATTCTTTGAGCATAGCAGCGAGCGGCATTACCTGGCCCTGGTGTGGGGCGACCTGGCCGAAGGGGAGGGGACCATCAGGGGACATATCGGCCGCAGCCTGAAGGACCGCAAGGTGATGTCCGTGTTTCCTGACGGGGCGCATGGTAAGGAAGCCGTGACCCATTGGAAGGTGTTGGAGCGATTTAACTATGTCACCCTGGTTGACTGCCGACTGGAGACCGGCCGGACCCACCAGATCCGCGCCCATTTCCGCTACCTGGGGCACCCTCTGTTCAACGATGCGCGATATGGGGGCAATGCCGTGCTGCGGGGAACCACCTTTACGCGCTACCGCCAGTTCGTGGAGAACTGTTTTCAACTCATCCCCCGCCAGGCCCTGCACGCGGCCACCCTGGCCTTCGACCATCCCGTATCCAGGGAAAGGATGCGTTTTGAAAGTCCCCTGCCCGAAGATTTCCGCCTGGCCCTCGAGAAGTGGCGCAGGTATGCGGAACGTCTAACCACAGACGATTGACGGCGCAAACCCTGCACCACATCTTGCCTCACAGCCGCACTCGCATATACACTCACACTCCCCGGTACCGAGCGCGCCAGACATTAGCCACCAGCCACTAGCCACTAGCCACTAGCCACTAGCCACTTCATTGTACACCGCATCTCTCTCCACCGCTACCAGCCCCTGATCGGCGGCCATCTGCCGCAGTTCATCGGGGCTCATGGAAGTCTTGCCCCCGGCCCCGGCCATGGTGTAGATGCGGGTGGAGTCTTCGATGGTGCCATCCAGGTCATCGATACCAAAGGAGAGGGCAATGGCGGCGGCTTCCTTACCGATCATGGGCCAGTACGCCTTCATGTGGCGGAAATTGTCGAGGTAGATGCGGCTCACAGCATAGTTCTTCAGGTCTTCCATCAGGTTCACCTCCCCCAGGTGGGAGAGGGCGTTGTTGGCGCTCCGGAACTTCAGGGGGATGAAACCGTTGAAGCCCCGGGTCTCATCCTGCAGCTGCCGGAGGCGTTCCAGGTGATCGATGCGGTGGGCATAGCGCTCCACATGTCCATAGAGCATGGTGGCATTGCTGGGTATGCCCAGGCGATGGGCTTGGGCGTGCACCTCCAGGTAATCGCGGGTGTCACCCTTGTCCGGGCAGATCTGCCGGCGCACCTCCTCATCGAAGATCTCTGCCCCTCCACCGGGAATGGAACCCAGGCCGTGGTCGCGGAGGACCCGGAGGGTGTCGCGATAACTCAGCCTGGCCTTGCGCGCCATCTGTACGATCTCTATGGCCGAATATGCCTTGAGGTGGAGTTCGGGCCTGTGCTCCCGTATCGCTGACAGGAGCCCGGCGTAGTAGTCCAGGCCGTGGTGCGGATGGACGCCACCGGTGATGTGCAGCTCTTTTACCCCGGCATCCAGCGCATCCACCATGGCCAGCATCTCATCGGTGGAGTGTTCCCAGGCACTGCCGGCCATATGCTCGGAATAGGAGCAAAACTGGCAGTGGTAGATGCATTTGTTGGTCGGTTCGATGTGGTAATTTCTTACGAAGAAGACCTTGTCACCGTTGAGGCGCTGGCGGACGAGGCTGGCCAGCAAGGCGAGGGCCGGCAACTCGTGGCTCTGATACAGCAATAGCCCTTCTTCGGGGGCGATGCGTTCGGCGGCGATGACTTTCTCCGCGATGCTTCTCAGGTGGGGATCGCGGATCAGGGCAGGTATATGTTGTTTCATGGAGGTCAGGGTTTTACGAAGAAGAGCTTCAGGCTCTCCTCAAAGCTTTCGGTGCGCACGGCGAGCAGGTATACCCCGCTCACATCGCCTCCCGCCCGGATACGGTAAACCCCCTGGTCCCAGCCCGGAGCCAGGCTGAAGGGCACGGCCTGTCCCAGGACATTGTATAGCTCCATCTCCAGGCCGTCGATATCGCGCTTGCCGAAGTTGATATAGAGGGCGTTCGCCTCACGATCGAAATGGACCGTGGGCAGCACCTTGATATAGGCCAGTTTGATGTTCTCGTCCTGGGTCTCTCCGTTGCTGGCTGTCAGGCTCACCGTGAAGCTGCCGGTCCGTTCGAAAAGGATGCCGCTGGGGTTCTGGGCTTCAGAAGAGGAGGGTTCCCCGCCCTCGAAGGTCCATGCCCAGGCGTTGGGGCCGCCGAAGGAGCGGTCGTGAAAGTCGAGGCGGCTGTTGACCGGGATCACGGTCGTATCGGCCTCGAAATCGGCGACCACAAAGACGGTGTTGCCGTAGGTCCCGCTCACTTTGATTGAACCGGCTCCGAGGGGGTCGAGCCAGTCGGCGAGGCGGCGGTCGGGCGTTGTCCCGGTGCTCCAGGCATAGGAAAACTTGCCATAGAGGTCTGGCTCGTTCTGGGCACTGCAGGAGGCATCGCCGCCCGAAAGCACGCCCATGATCAGGCCGTCCTCATCGAAGAGGGGGGAGCCGGAGCTTCCTCCTTCGGTAACGCCCTGATTGGTAACGGTGGCGGCCCAGCGCACACCCCAGTGGGTACCTGGCGTACCTCCCCATTGAGAGGTATAGGTTGGAGTATTATAAGTACTGATCTTCTTGATGTCCCCGGCGGGGTGATGGATGCATACCCCGGCGGAGCTGGACAGGTTCTCCCGGGTCCATCCGTTGAAGTAGGGGTTGTACTGCGGGGGCACACTTTCGTCAAGCAGCACCAGGAAGAAGTCGGAACCGCTGATGCTGCCCCCGCTTCCCCCTGAAGAGGCAACCCGGGTGCAGCCCACCATTTCGTCGTGGGGAGGGTCCTGGGCCGGGTCATTGCAGCCGGTCGCTTCCCAGTTGAAAAAGAAAACCCACTGTTCCAGTTCCGTGGGGCTGGCATCCTGCCCGCAGTGGTCGGCGGTGAGGAAATAGGGGGTGAGGTCGTAGGCGGTGTTGTTGACCAGGGAACCGCTGCAGAGGTAGGACCCTCCGCCCGATTTGACCTGGATATGGGCTATGCCCCGCTTCTCATCCTGCCAGTTGGCCCCTTCCGGGCAGTTGACGTTCACCTCGCACCATTGGGAACTGCCAAAGCCCTCAGGGCCCTGCCAGGGGAAGAGGCGGTCCCGCCAGGCGAGCCCGATCTCGTTGATGTGAAGGTCGGGCAGCAGTCCGCCCGGGTGTTCGTATTCCAGGACGATCGCATCTCCCGGCGTCAGGGCCGTGGCAAAGGCCCCCCCGTTGGCGTTATTGCGTTCCGTGAAGGCTCCCCTGAGTGAGCCGCCATCGGGGGTGTAGAGGAAAAGCCGGCCCCCGGCGGGGATGCGGAAGGCATCGTAATAGAGGATCAGTCCCCGGGCAGTGGGGGCCCTGAGGGTAAGGCGCAGCAGGGTCGTGCCGTGCAGGCTGAGGCGTTCGGCTTCCTGGCTGAAGTCGATGCTTACCGGAAGGATATCGGCGATACGGTAGGGCAGGTCGCCTTTGCCTTCTTCGGCCTCAGTCTCGGTGCTTAGAAACCCGGCAGGGATGTCCACGGTCAGGACAGGCGGCCCGGGCAGGTCAGGCCGTTGGCGGGAGTAGGGCAGCCCGCCTGCGCTGATCTGCGCGTTCAGCGGCAGGAGGATACACAGGAGGAGCAGGGTCCACAAGGACATCAGGGGCAATGGTCGTGTGCTGTGCATGGCAGATCGCATGGAACCAAAGATACGAATAGGCGCTCAGTAGCGCTGCAGGGCGAAATAACGCAATAATCCTGACGCAAAGTATGCACCCCCAGACTTGTCCAAGGAGCAAACCGTAGCGCTCAGCCTTTTACCATACCGCCTAACGTACCTGGGCGGGTTGGGCCATTGCAAAAGGTCCTGGGTTCACTGGATTGCATCCCCCGCCTTTAAAGCGTACTTTAGCCAAAAAGATCTGATGTCCAGGAACGCTGCGCGTTACTACCTTCCCCTGGTCTTGCTTTCAGTCTGCACTGCTGGCAAGGCGCAATCTCCCCAGGTCCTCTGGAACTACGAACTCAACGATGCCGCCTTCGGCAATGCCGCCCTGGCCGATGTGGATAATGATGGCTATCCGGAGGTAGTCTTCAGCTGCTACCGTAACGACAGCTCAGTATATATGCTGAATGCAGAGGATGGAAGCCTGCTCTGGAAGTACAATACGGGAGGGTGCAACGATGTGGCGCCCCTGATCATTGATACCGATGGCAATGGGGACCTTGAGGTAATCCTCCCCTCCTCCTGTGTAGCGAAGACCTTTTGTCTGGATGCGGATTCAGGGTATGTCCAATGGGAGGCGCCCACCCGCGGAAGCGACAGTCCGCCTACAGCCGGGGATGTGGATAATGATGGCAAGCTGGAGATCCTGCATGGGGAATTTGGGGGCTATGTGATCTGCCTCAACGCCGAGAGTGGATCCCAGCTGTGGGAACTGCCCCTGGACCTGAACTCCTGGATACAGACGGCCCCGGCCCTGCTCGATGTGGACCAGAACGGCCAGCTGGACTTCGTGGTCGCGAACTGGAGTTTCGGGTCGAACCACAGGGTATGGGCAGTACGGGCTGACAACGCCCAGATCCTGTGGACAGATACCCTGCCCGACGATTACATATACCATGGGGCGGCTTTCGCTGATCTTGACCATGACAGCAAAGCCGAGCTGACCATCGGCTCCTATGACGGCAAGGTCTATTGCTATAATGCCGAGGATGGCAGCCTGGCCTGGGATTACAATTTCCCTTCCGGGAGCAATTACATCGGAGCCCCCACCAGCATCGGGGACCTGGACCGGGATGGATGGCCCGAGGTGGTATTTATCGATGGCTGGAAAGTTGGCGTACTCGAGCACAATGGGGTACTGAAGTGGAGCTATACCATCCCTTCCTACGGGCAGTCCTTTCGCGGTGCCGCGCTGGCCGATATGAACTCCGATGATACCCTGGACGTGGTTTTCGGGACGACCACAGGGAAGCTTTTTGTTCTGCATGGGGCAACCGGAGCCCTGTTGCATACGGTAGACCTTGCCTCCCATGTGGGTTCTGCCGATTTTGAGATTGACCACGGGCCCGTGGTTGCCGACTTCGACCTGGATGGGGACCTGGAGGTGTTTGTGGTCGGGGGCCATGCCGAGTACCCTAATGTCCAGAACAACTGGGGCCGGGCCTATGCCGTGAGCTTCCCCGGGGCCTCGGCCCCATACGGGATAATCCCCTGGCCCATGTTCCGTCACGATATCCTGCGCAGTGCAACAACCTGGGGAGTGTTCACTGGTTCTGCGGCATCGCCTCCGATGGAAGAGGGCCTCATCCTCTGGCCGAACCCATCCTCCGGTGAGGTACAATGCAGCTGGAAAGGCATCGCAGATGCAGCTTCCATCGAATGGCGGGACCTGTCAGGCCGGCTGCTGGCCGCATATCATCCTTCTCCTGATGAAACACGATACACCATCCTTCTTCCCGCAGGATACTATTTCGCCACCCTGATCACCACGAACACGGTATACACTCAACGGGCCATCGTCAGATAGCTCGGGCCCCGCCTGTTCATATACCGATTTCTTAATGTATAAAAACTGATTACCTTTGAGAGGTTTAGAAACCCTATGTTCTGATGAGATCAGGCCTTCCTGAGCGTAAGATCCTGGTGGTTGTGGCCACCAATCTGGAGCTATCCCCTCTGGTGGATGCCCCTGCATTCACTGAAGGCACTCCCGGGGCACTTCGCGGGTATCCGTATGTGGACATCCTGGTCACTGGGGTGGGCGTGCTCCCCACCACCTACCATTTAGGCAGGGTGCTGGCCGGAGGTTCCTATGACCTGTTGCTGAATATCGGGTTGTGCGGGTCCTATGGGGCGCCGCCCGTGCCGGGGGATGTGGTGGTAGTAAACGAGGACCGGATCTTCGGATTGGGTGCTGAGGGGGAACGTGGATTGCTTACCCTCAGGGAGATCGGGTTGGTGAAATCCGGAGATCCCGAGGATGGGTTCTTTTCCACGCCGGAGGAAACCATTCCATCCTGCCTTGCGGGCCTGCGCCGTGTGAAGGCGATCACAGTGAACACCATCCATTCCTGGCCGCCCAGCATCCAGAGCGCCCTGGCCCTGACCGGGGCGAGGGTGGAATCCATGGAAGGCGCTGCCTGCCACTATGCCGCCGCCAAAATGGGCATGGCTTCCCTCCAGCTGCGGGCAGTATCCAATATGGTAGGACCCCGGGATGTCGCCTCCTGGAAGATCCGGGAGGCCCTGGCCTCCCTGCATGCCGTCGTCCCACCGTTGCTCCGCGAATTGAAATGACTATGGGGAAAATCCTCAGTCTGCACTATTCCCCTTGTCCCAACGATACCTTCATTTTCGGGGGCCTGGCCGGGGGGCATGTCAACGCAGGAGACCTCCGCTTCTCCGTTCACCTTGCCGATGTGGAGGAGCTGAACCAAAGGGCCTTCGCGCGTGAGGCAGATGTGATCAAAGTTAGTTACCATGCCTTTCTCCAGCTCAGTTCCGACTATGTCCTGCTCGACAGCGGCAGTGCCCTGGGCAAAGGTGTCGGACCCCTGGTCATTGCCCGGGAGCCAATGGCCTTGCATGAACTCCAGGGCCGGAGGATCGCCATCCCCGGGGAGCATACCACTGCCCACATGTTGCTCAAGCTGTTTGCCGGAAAGGAACTGGATACCACGGCCCTGGTATTTTCCGATATCGAAGGCGCAGTGTTGCGCGGGGAGTTCGATGCCGGGGTGATCATTCATGAGAACCGCTTCACCTATGCCCTGCGTGGGCTGGTTAAGGTTGCTGACCTGGGGGAGTACTGGGAGCAGGAGACCGGATTGCCCATCCCGTTGGGGGGCATCGTCGCCCGGCGTTCCCTGGGCAGGGCCATCCTGGACCAGTTGGAACAGTTGATACGGGAGAGCATCGACTGGGCCGTGGCCCATCCGGGCAAGGCATTGCCCTATATCCGTGCTCACGCCCAGGAGATGGACGAGCAGGTGATGATGGACCACATCGGACTGTATGTCACTCCCTATACGCGGAGCCTTGGGGAGGAAGGGCGCCGGGCCATCCACGAACTGTTCCGCCGTGCGGCACAACAAGGAATCATTTCCGGGGAGCGGGACGACCTCTTCCGATAATCTCATTTCTGAGATTTCCTTATACCCGGGGCTAAGCCGGCCGGGGATCAGCGGTTGCGTACGATGCCCTTCATGTTGAGCAGATCCACGGCCTCCTTCAGGTAGACATCCTTCATCAGTTGGCCATGCCATTTCTTCATGCTCTGCAGCTTTACGCTGTCTGCAGCCACCAGGCTGGCTTCAGCGGGCAGGGGGTTGACCCTGAGGTCGAAAGTGTCCTTGCCCAGTTCCCTGAATCGCTTGTTTTTTTCGTCCAATGCCGCTTTCCAGCTTTGGTAATGCTTGAGGTTCAGGGGATAGCGATGGATGCGGCGCTGGTCCTTGAGCTGACGCGCCTGGGCATCGATCAGGGCAAAGGTGGGGTTTCCCCCGATGCGCTGGCTTTCCGCATCCCGCAGATATTCGTAGTTGATGCTGCTGCCCTCCCAGGGGGTGTACCGTGCCGGTTCGATCACTGTCCAGGGCATGGCATACTCCCGCTCCTTCTCCCCGATATCTATATAGGTATAGCGGTCGGGCAGGACAAGGTCGGGTGTCACTCCCTTGAGCTGAGTAGCGCCCCCGTTGACGCGGTAGAATTTCTGAGTGGTGAGTTTGATGGACCCGAGCGGCTGGATGTCCTCAGCGCCGGGGGGCAAAGTGCGGTCGAGTTCGAAGAAGCGCTGCACGGTGCCCTTGCCGAAGGTTGAGCTGCTTCCCACGATGATGGCCCGCTGATAGTCTTGCATGGCCGCGGCGAAGATCTCGGAAGCGGAGGCACTGAAACCGTTGACCAGCACCACCATAGGCCCGGAATACTGAACCTGGGGATCCTTGTCATCAAATACATAGGGGTCCCCGTAGCGCGACTTCACCTGCACCACCGGCCCTTTCTCGATGAAGTATCCTGCCATCTTCACGGCATCGAGCAGGGACCCGCCCCCATTGCCCCTGAGGTCGATGACGAGGCCGTCAACCCCTTCATCCTTCAGGTCCTCCAGCTCCTTCAGCACATCGGCAGCCGCCGAACGCCCATTGGGGTCCTTGAAGTCCATATAGAAGGACGGAAGCATGATGTAACCTATTTTACGGTCCTGGCCTTCTTCCTGAAGGACAGCCGACTTGGCGAAGGTCTCTTCTATCACTACCACGTCGCGGATGATGGGAATGATCTTCTGGCTGCCGTCCACTTTTTTGACGGTCAGCCGCACCTCCGTTCCCTTGGGGCCGCGGATGAGCCGCACGGCATCGTCGAGGCGCATGTCCACGATGTCCACAGGCTCTTCAGTTCCTTGCCCAACTTTGAGGATCAGATCATTGACCTCCAGTTCCCCCTGTTTCCACGAGGCGCTGCCGGGCACGATTTCCCTGACCTTGACGTACCCATCTTCCTGCTGCAGGGTGGCCCCAATGCCTTCCAGCTGGCCGGAGAAGCGGATGTCGAAATCTTCCTTGGCCTTGGGCGGGAAATATTCGGAATGGGGGTCATAGACATTCACGATGCTGTTGAGATAGACTGCGAGGCGGTCGTTGCGGTTGATCTGCCGCAGGCGGCTGAACCAGTCGCGGTAGCGTTTGGCCACCTTGTCCCGGGCCCAGGCCTCGGCTTCGGCCCGGTCGGCGGCTGGTGCCAGGTTCCTGTCTTCCTCAACATCTTCCTCCAGTTCCTCTCCGTCCTCCGCCGCGACCTGCGCGGTGTCCTTGTCCTGCTCCAGGCGGGTAATCATGCGCGTGAGGGTCTGGTATTTAAGGCTGAGCCTCCAGCGGTCGCGCAGGGCTTGCGGGCTGGTGCAGAATTCCAGGGAGTCGGCATTGGCCAGGTAGAATTCTTCGGTATCGAAATCGAAGGGAGCGGAGAGGATCTCCTGGTACATGGTCTCCGCTTCATTGATTCTTTTGATGATCAGGTCATTGCTGATGTCGAAGAACTCCAGGGACCCGTGCTTGAGCTGGTCGTCGAGAAGGTTGCGGTAAGGCTGCAGCCTGCGGATGTCTTCGGCCAGAAAGAACATCTTGCCATAGTCCATGCGCTCGACATAAAGGTCAAAGGCCTTGGCGCTCAGGTCGTCGTCGATGGCCAGGGGGCTATAGTGCAGGCTTTCCAGATTTTTAAGGATGGACTGAAGCAGGATCTGGTCCCGTTGGCGCTCATCGGTAGGGGAGAAGGCGGCCAGCAGTAGGAACAGGCTGAGGGCGATGATGCTGCGGGGAATATTCTTCATGGTGACAGGTATCAATAATGGAATAAAACTACAACAAGCATACCACGCGGTGGTTCAGCCGGTCGTTAAAAGTTGTTAAGCGATGCAAAACGGTTCGCTGTTGCACGCCGGAGGCCTTCATTGAATCATCCGGGGCACGCAGGGGCTTAGGCACGCTGATGGAGCCTAGACGTCGATATTGGCGTATTTCGCGTTCTTTTCGATGAATTCCCGGCGGGGGGGTACTTCATCGCCCATGAGCATGGAGAAGATGCGATCGGCCTCGGTGGCGTTCTCGATGGTGACCTGCCTGAGGGTACGGAACTGGGGATCCATGGTGGTCGACCACAGCTGCTCTGCGTTCATTTCCCCGAGGCCTTTGTAGCGCTGGGTGTGTATGCCTTTTTCCGTTCCGCTCTCCGACCACTCGGCTATGGTGGCCTTGCGCTCCTCTTCATTCCAGCAGTAGCGCTGGTTGTTTCCTTTCTTCACGAGGTAGAGCGGGGGTGTTGCGATGTACACATAGCCATTCTCGATGAGTTCGCGCATATACCTGAACAAGAAGGTAAGGATAAGCGTGGCGATGTGGCTGCCGTCCACGTCGGCGTCGGTCATGATCACAATCTTGTGGTAGCGCAGCCGGTCAAGGTTGAGCGCCTTGCTGTCGTCTTCGGTACCGATATTGACGCCCAGGGCGGTGAAGATGTTTTTGATCTCTTCGCTTTCGAAGATCTTATGTTGCATGGCCTTCTCCACATTGAGGATCTTGCCCCTCAGGGGGAGGATGGCCTGGAACTTGCGGTCGCGGCCCTGTTTGGCGGTTCCGCCTGCGGAGTCGCCCTCCACGAGGAATATCTCGGCCAAAGCGGCGTCGCGTTCCGAGCAATCGGCCAGTTTGCCGGGCAGGCCGGACCCGGACAAGATGTTCTTGCGCTGCACCAGCTCGCGGGCTTTGCGGGCGGCATGGCGGGCGGTGGCGGCCAGGATGACCTTATTGACAATGGTGCGTGCTTCTTTGGGGTGTTCTTCCAGGTAGTATGACAAGAGTTCGGCGACGAGTGTGTCCACTGGCCCCATAACCTCGGTGTTTCCCAGCTTGGTCTTGGTCTGCCCTTCGAACTGGGGTTCCATGACCTTCACCGATATGATGGCGGTGAGTCCTTCGCGGAAGTCGTCCCCGCTGATGTCGAATTTCAGCTTGGAGAGCATGCCCGACTGTTCGGCGTAGGATTTCAGTGTCCGGGTAAGGGCCCGACGGAAGCCACTGAGGTGGGTACCCCCTTCGTGGGTGTTGATGTTGTTGACGTAGGAGTGGATGTTCTCAGCGAAGGAGGTGTTGTACTGCATGGCCACCTCGATAGGAATGCCTGCTTTTTCGCCTTCGATGTAGATGGGATCGGGCATCAGGCTTTCGCGGTTTGCATCGAGGAACTGGATGAAGTCCTTGAGGCCTTCTTCGGAATAGAACACATCGCTCTGTCCTTCTCCGTTCCCGTTGATGTGGCGTTCATCGCGCAGCATGATGCGGATGCCCTTATTAAGGAAGGCCAGTTCACGCAAGCGGGTGGCCAGGATATCGTAGCTGTATTCCGTTTCGGTGAAGATTCCGGAATCGGGCACGAAATGTACGATGGTCCCGGTGCGGTCGGTTTCCCCTATGGCCTGCACATCGCCCTGGGGTTTACCGTAGGCATAATGCTGTTCGAAGATCTTGCCGTCGCGGTGGATCTCAGCTCTCAGATGGGAAGAGAGGGCGTTGACGCAGGAAACCCCCACCCCGTGCAGACCGCCGGAGACCTTGTAGGACCCCTTGTCGAACTTACCCCCGGCATGCAGCACGGTCATCACCACCTCCAGGGCGCTGCGGTTCTCCTTCTCATGCAGGTCCACCGGGATACCGCGTCCATTGTCAGTCACCTTGATGGAGTTGTCTTCCAGTATTATTACCTCTATCTCCGAGCAGTACCCGGCCAGGGCCTCGTCGATGGAATTGTCCACCACTTCGTTCACCAGGTGGTGCAATCCTTTGCTGCTGGTATCCCCAATGTACATCGCAGGGCGCTTGCGCACTGCTTCCAGACCTTCAAGTACCTGAATGTTATTGGCAGTATACTGACCCTGTCCCGTGTTCTCCGACCTCATGTTGTTCATTAACAGATATTTATCAAATGCAGAAATAGTCTTCAAAGATAGGGTTTTTCATCTTACCGGCAAGGTGCGATTTCTCCGCAGGCGGATGAATTTGTCAACAGATAAGAAATTGACGGTTAGTAAATTGCGTAGCTATTCCTGTTCTGGCTTCTGCTCAGAAGGAATACGACAGGCCGGCTTGCACACGCAGGCCCTGAACGGGGTATCCGTACCATTGCTGGTAGTGTTTTCCAAGCAGGTTATCGCAACGCAGGTATGCCGCCAGCAGCTTGCTGTAGCGGTATTCTATCTCCAGCCCGGCATCAATGAACCCCTTCATTTCTTCCACCCTTTCCTCTCCATCGATATCAAAACCCCTGGCCTTACGGGGCCCTTCGGCGTAGGCGTCGGCTTCCAGGATGATCTTGTCGCGCAGGCTGTACCTGAGGCCGAGCGAACCGAGGAGTTCCGGCACATGCCAGGCGGTCCCTTCGGTAGGGCTATACTGGTTGAAATGGAATGAAGCCAGGCTCTGCAGGGCCTTGCTGTGCTGGAAGCTCAGTCCTGCCCTGAGAGCAAAGAGGGTGACCTCTTTGTTTACAAGACTGAAGCGGTGGTTCCATAGGCTGGCGGTATCGTTCACGAAAAACGGCATGCCTTCGGTACGTGAGGCAGACAGCATAGCCTGAAAACCCAGTCGCTGACCGATACGTCCTTCGGTACCCCCGTAGAAGCGGTATTTTTCATCGCTGAAGTGCAAGGGAACGCTGTCGGCAAGGAAGGGGTTCATGTCCACCAGGGCCCTGAGTCCGTTGCGCCTGCTGCCGCCGTCCAGACCGAAGAACAGGCTCATGGCCGACTCCAGGACATGGATCCTCACCTCGGCCAGGGGGTAGAGGGCAAGACGGGTGGTGGTGTCGCTCATGGCTTCTGCCTTGAGCCCGGCCTTCAGATGGAACTCTCCCAGGGTCAGCCCGAATTCAGGGCGCACACGGATGAGGGAGGTGATCACCGGGTCCTCCCAGGGCTGGGTGTTACGGTACACTTCAGCTCCGGCATTCACAGCTACATATTGGTCCCCGGCCTCTTTCAGAAAGTTCACCGCCTTCTTCAGCCCCCCGTCCAGATCGAACTGCAGTTCGCCCCTTTCGTCAAGGTCACTGAAGTGCCCCAGCTTAAGTCCGATCCTGTGCTGCAGTCTTCGCGGGTCAGGATCATGGCTGAACCATGCCAGGCTGGTGTTGATATCGGCATAGCGCTGACGGTAGTCGTCGCGTTCCGGGGGCACATCCAGGCTGTCGGCACCGAAACCATAGAAATGCCGGACATTGCGGCTGAAGCCGATGTCGCCGGCCAGGGTACTGCCTTTCTTGCCGATCCGCTGGATTCCGAAGCCCACTGTATTGTGGCTGCGGCCGGGGTATCCCGCACCTTCCAGTTCGCCTGCCGAGCTACGGTGCTCCAGCCGCAGGGCATACACCAGGTCTTTCGACCTCAGACTGTTGTAATGGTATTCAACCAGAGGGGAAACATAATTGCCCATGCCGGCCCTGAGGTAATTCCTGTAGAGCTTTTCCAGGGGTTCTCCTACCATGCGCGCTGCTTTGAGGGGTTCTGGCTGGAAAGGGGTGGGGAGCAGGCTGGAGCGTATGTCGTAGGCGAAGGTCTTGCGGACCGGGAGGGTATCCCCGGTCACGGCCTTGAGGTTGATCTTGAACGCATCTGAGATCGTGGGTTCATAGGGGGCTACCACGGTGATCTCTTCCCGGTATGTCTGGGGTTGGGCGCGGAGCACCCCGGCGGCAAAGCCTGCGGCCATCATCAGGCTCAGGGGCAATATGTTGGTCTTCAAGGACATGGTCTTCATCGTTTACTAAGGTGTTCCCGGGCTTAGAACAAATCGTCGAAATCTTCCCCGGCCGGTGGGGGGGTGGCCGGTTTGCCGGCCCCGGCCTCCAGCTGTTCGATGCGTCGCATCTTCTCCCTGGCCAGGGTGACGAGCTCTTCTCCTTTATGATTATCAATAATGCTCTGCAGGGTTTGTTTGGCCTGGAAAAGGTTGTTGCGGGCGACGTAGATGTCGGCCAGCAGGATAAAGGTACGGGCCATCCAGTGGTCGTGGGAAGGGTATTGGTTGATGAGTTCGAAGGCGGCTTCCTCCGCTTTGACATCCTGTCCCCGGGCGTACAGCAGGTAGGCAGTCCAGTACTTGGCTTCGGCCCCCATGGCGCCCCGGTCGAGGCGGCTGGTGATGGCGAAGGAGGTTTCCGCGGCTGCGGTGTCACCCAGGGCGAGCCGCGATTTTGCGCTGATGAGGTGGGCCTCGATCAGCAGCTGCTCACCGGCCTTGTCCGATTCAAGCACGCGGCGGGCGGCCTCCAGCGCCCGGGCATCCTCACCCAGGAAATGCCGGCAGCGCATCACGCCGGTTTCCGCGATCAGGATATTATTGGGGTATTCCGCGCGGCTGAGCAGAGCGTCATAATATTTGAGGGCCCTGGCATAGGCCTTTTGCTGAAACAGTAGCCCGGAGGCCCTCAGTAGCGCCGTTTCATTGAAGGCGCTGTTCGACTTGAGCACCTCTTCATATCCGCCCAGCGCCTGGTCGGTCTTGCCCTGGGCGAACAGGCATTCCGAACGGTAGAAATTGGCGGCGGTCCTGTACATTCCGCTGGGGAAGCGTTCCAGGTAGGTATTGAACCCATTCAGGGCGGCATCGCGGTTGCCTTGCATATATTGGTTCTCCGCGGCAAGATAGGTGATGCTGTCCTGCTCGCGGTTGGAGACGCTGGCGAAGGACAGGCCACTGGTATAGGCAAAGAATTCCTCGGTGCGGTTAAGTTCTACATAAATATTCCTCAGGGTGGCCAGGGCTTCGCGGGCTTCCACCGTTCCGGGGTGCTCGTCCACCACCTTACGGAGGGTGGCGATAGCCTGGTCGTCCAATCCCCGGTTGTATAGTATGAGCCCGATTTTCAACAGGGCCTGCTTCTCATAGCTGCTGCCGGGGTATTCCTGGGTCACGCTCCTCAGGGTGTTGAGGGCTTTGTCGTCTTCCTGTACCAGGAGCCAGGTATTGCCGAGTTCAAAAAGGGCGTCGTCGCGATAGGGCGAACGGGGGTATTTTTCGGTGAGCCGCTGCAGGCTGGACACTTTGTCCTGGGTGCGGTCGAGCACTCCCAGGGCCATGGCCTTCTGATACAGGGCGTAATCCTGGTCGATCACATCGGCGCGTATGGCCTCTTCGTAGAAGGGGAGGGCATTGGCGTATTCCTTGCGGATGAAGTTGCAGTCGCCTGCCCTGATGCGGGCATCGGCCACCATGCGGGCTTCCGAGCGACCCGGACTCGTGAGGAACTTGCGGAAAGCGACCAATGCCTGGGCATAGTCCTTTTGCTTGAACCAGGTGTAGCCGATAGCATAGTGGGCGGTGGGGTATACCTCCTGGGCGAAGGCCCCGGGCGAGCTGATAAAGCGCTCATAATAGGTGCGGGCCCTGGCGTATTCCTTTTGCTGGAAATAGGCCTCGGCGGTCCAGAAGAGGGAGAGTGCCCCGATATCCCGGTCGGTATCGAATTCCTGGCTTTTATGGAAAAGGGCGATGGCCTGGGTGTATTCCCGGGCATTGTATTCTTCTATGCCCTGGTAATAGGCGACGCGCTGATAGGCCTGACGGAGTTCGGGATTCAGGCGGCTGATGTTAGCCAGGGCATCCAGGGCGCCCTTGTAGTTGCGGGTGCTGAGGAAGAGGTCTACCAGGTAGCCATAGGCCTCATCGAGACGCCGGGAGGCGGGGTATTCCCGGATATATTCCTGCAGGGCGCGGATGGCTTCGTTGAAGGGGTTGAAGGAGAGCTCATAGGCCAGTTTGGCGTAATTGAACAGCGCATCCTCGGTGATCACCAGGTCCTGCTTGAGCTTATAGGCCGAGAGGAAGGCATTGCGGGCAAATTCCTTGTTGCCCTGTTGCACATGGCTGTATCCCAGGTGGTAATAAGCATGCTGGGAGAGGGTGTCTTCGGGTCCTGTGGCCCGTTGCAGCCAGGGGATGGCCTTGCCGAAGTCCCTGTTGCGGAAGCAGGCCATGCCCAGCTGGTACTGGTCTTCACGGGAAGGCCTCATTCCTGCCGCTTCCACATATTTTTCGAGGAAGGGGATGGCTTCTCCGTATCGTTCCTCGTAAAAATAGGCATCCCCGATCATGCGGTTCAGTTCGGCATTCCGGCTGCCGCCCCCCCCGGTGAGCAGGGCCGGGGCCTCGGCGATCACGGCGGCCCAGTCACCCCGGCGGTAGTGGATCTGGGCCAGGTAGTGGGGGACGATGGACTTGAAGGTCTTGTCGTCCCTGATCTTGCCAAACCCCTGGAGGGCTTCCTCATAGTCGCCTTCCACATAGGCCAGGTGGGCATAGTAGTAATTGACCGGGGCCGCAAAGCGCGAAGGACTGTCCTTGACCCTGGCGAACTCGGCCCTGGCCTTGGCGGTCTCTTCTTCTTTCAGGTGGGAATATCCTTTCTTGAAGTGGTATTCGTAAATCTGGTCCTTCTCCAGATCGCGGAGGTTAACCTGTTCAAAATGGCGGATGGCTGTACGGTAGCTCTTCTTCTGGTATGCGGAAAGGCCCAGGTTGAAGTGCACCATATTATTGCGGTTGTTGTTGGGGTGCTGGTCCACGAAGGCGGTCAACAGGTCCCGGCTGTCCTCGTTGAAGAGTTCAAGGGCGCAGAGGGCTTCATGATAAGAAGCTTCGGCGCGCAGGGTGGGGTCCTCTGCCATATCCTCCCGGTGCATGAGGCGGAAGAAGGCCAGGCGGGCGGCAGCGTACATCTGTTTATGGAATAGGTCCATGGCCTGGCGGTATTCCTGCTCCGGGGAGCGCTCGCCCAGGCTCTCCTGGGCCTGGGTGGGGCCTGAGGGCAGAAGAAGGTACAGGAGGGTGAGGATGCTGAGGATGAAGGTCCTGTATGTCATTGCCTTGGGATTGATAGGGTGGTGAATTGGAGGCATAAAGGTAAGGATTAAGGGCGGGGCGCTTTTTACGGCTCGCCCTGACTTTTCAACACCGCATATTGTAACAAGCACGGGATGAGGAACGGATGGTTCATGGTAATATTTTGCTGTGGCGTGGGATGGATCTTGCCGACGAGCTAAGGTTAAGAAGTTATGGGGTTGAGGTTCGATCGGGGTTGGCGGTTTAGTAGGTTGATATTCAGGGATATGTGTAATTAACCGTTATAACCGTTATAACGGTTATTGGAGTAATGCATTGATTATGAAGAATATAGATGTTATGGTTGTGATGTCTGATATCTAATGTCTGATGTCTTGTATCAGATGTCTGATGTCTGGTATGAGATGTGTTTGGCAGGCTGGAGGCTCACACCGAAATGGTGCATTCAGGGCTTAAAGGGACGAAGGAAAAAGAGCAGGGCCGCCTTCCTGTAAGCCGGATTCTGTCGGCCCGGGCCAGGCCCGGACGTTCTGCCATTTATCTGGTCCCTCCGTCACCGAAGGGATCTAACGGCCTACCCCCCGGGATCGGGCGAGCAGCCCTCAAGCCCCGGTGTATTTGGCCTTTCAACCCATAAGGTTTACCCTCCCGCCGTGTCACCACGGCGCGACGTGGGCTCTTACCCCACATTTTCACCCTTACCGGCCCTGCGAGCAGGGCTTAGGCGGTTGTTTTCTGTGGCACTCGCTGTTCCCGCCTGCGCGGGACCTTCCCGTTAGGAAGTATGGCGCTCTGCGTTGTCCGGACTTTCCTCCCCCGCAACAAGGCGGGAGCGGCAGAACGGTTGGCAGCCCTGCGGTACAAAGGTACGACGATCCGGGAGGAGGGGCAAGGGCTTAGGGCCGGCCCTGGAACAGCCTCACCACGATGGCCCCCTGACCGTAATCCCTCAGGGGGGCATCTTCCCATTGCAGATCCGGGTAGTCTTTCAGCCGGGCCTCAATCTCCTGCTTCAGCTTACCGCCACCTACCCCATGGATGAAGACGATCCTGCGGTAAGCGCAGCGTATCCCGCTTTCCAGGCAGGCCAGAAAATGGCCGAGCTGGATGTTCAGCAGGTCGTGCTTCCCAAAATCGCTGTAGTCCTCCATGAGGGAGCCGATATGCAGGTCCACTTCAGCCTCGCGTTCTCCCTTGCGATAAGCGTGGATCAGTTCCTCCTCCTGCTCCGGCTTCGCCTGGGCAGTTGCCGCTGGGCGGTCCTCCTTGAGAGGGGCTTTGCCGACCCTGCCGATGCCGCTGAGCGTAACCAGGGTCACTATCAGGGCCTTGCCTTCGATGAAGCTGTATTCCTGAAACGCGCCCTCCTTCACAAAACGCTGGCTGCGGATGCGGAAGTCGATGCTGGCGGGCAGCAACAGCTCACCTGCCTTGTCCCGGCGGAAAAGCAATTGCAGGGTTCCTTCCGACCAGCGATCCAGGCGCTCGGCACGGATGCTGGCCAGGTGGATGCGGCTGGATGCCGGGATTACATCGTAGTCCCGTCCTTCAAATACCCCTTCCTCATCCCGGTAATAAAGGCTGTAGATCAGTTCCCAGGGGGTGTGGTTGATGAGAAAGAGATCATAGCGCCCGGTCACAAGCCACTTCTGGTCCTGAGGAACATAGGCGAAATATACCCCTTCCGGCATCTCCTTGCGTCCCCAAAGTCGGGGCAGGGGTTCGTCACGGGCCAGGGCCTCCTCCGGTTCAGGCACAGGGGGACCAGGCGCTGCAGGAGCTTGCTGGCGCGCCTGGGAAAAGCTTTTCTCAATATCTGCGGACAGGATCAGGTTATTCACCAGGGTAGGGATCTCGAACCCGTCCTCTATGGCCACATGCACCAGGTTATGACTGATGATGCGGCTGACGACGCCACCGCCATGCTCGTCCAGGAATTTCACCCGGTCACCAATTTTGAATTTCATGGGACAAAGATACTTCACCCTGCCCTAACCCGCGCGCCCGGCTTTTACCCTGATGGACGCAGTGCATTTCTCTATCGGAATCATGCCGGACCCTATCCTCTTTTTTATCAACGGAAGACAACCCCAGCAAAGGGTAGGTGTCTTGGGATTAGTTATCTTCTTTGTGAACTTATGTTCGTCATCTTCATCACACCACAAACTTGAGAAGCATGAAAAAGCACATTACACACAAGGTGTTGATCTTTTGGTGGATGGCCCTGATGCTGGCCTTAATGTCCACCGCCAACCTCCTGGCACAGGAAGCGGTATTTCAGGGCCTGGTGACCGATCAGCGGACCGGGCTTCCCTTGCAGGACGTAGAAGTGCTGGTGAAGGAGACCGGCCAGGGCATGGTCAGCGACCGCTTCGGGATGTTCTACTGCCGCTCCCTGAAGCCTGGAAGCTATACCCTGGAGTTTACCCATGTGGGGTATGAGCCATATATGGAAAAGCTGGATCTGAAATCGGGGAGCACGGCCCGCCTTAAGGTGGCCCTGCGGTCCAGGGTCAGGGAGTTAAAGGGCGTAGAGGTCAGCGGGGAGGCCATTACCCGGGTGCCATACATCACAGCCAGTTTGGATCGGGAGGAGATCGAAAGGGCCGCCACGCGCGATATCGGCGACCTGCTCCGCACCCAGCCCAATGTATCAGGCATCCGCAAGGGGGGCGTGGCCATAGATCCCGTGGTCCGGGGTTTCCGTTTCGGGCAACTGAACGTCCAGGTGAACAACGGGCAGAAGATCGAAGGCGGATGTCCTAACCGTATGGACCCCACGGTAGCCCATATCGAGATAGAGGATATCCGCGAGATCGAGATCATCAAAGGACCATATGCCCTGCGATACGGACCTTCCCTGGGAGGGGTAGTCAACCTCAAAACCAGCCGTCCCGAGCCGGAGAAGGAGTTCAGGGTGAGGGTGCACGGCCTGAAGGGCTATGAAAGCAACTGGAATGGGGACAAGGAGTACCTCAGCGTATTTGGAGGGGATCAGCGTTATTTTTTCCTTCTTTCGGGCTCACGCAAGGATTACGCCAACTTTGAGGATGGAGATGGGAATTTGATTCCCAGTGCCTTCAAGCGCTTCAGTTACAAGGCCCAGGCCGGGGTGGTACCCATGGAAGGGCATATGCTTTCGGTGTCCTGGGAGACCAGCAAGGGGAGGGACGTCGACTATGTGGCCCTGCCCATGGACGAGCGCAGCGACGATACGGAACTATGGTCGCTGGACTACACCATCCGCCGCCCGGGCAAGGTCTGGCATTCCCTCGATCTGAAACTCTATCACTCCCTGGTAGACCATTCCATGGACAATACCGAACGTTCACTTTCGGATACGGTGGCGGCATACTCAGATGTCCTGGCAGACAACAAGGGCCTCCGGTTGCAGGCCGGGCTGAACCTGGGCGGGGGCGTGTTGACGGCCGGGGTGGACCGGGAGCAGATCACCAAGGACGGAGACCGGGTGAAGAACCTGATCATGCAGCCTACCTATCCCATCTTCACCGAGCCACTCTGGAACGAGGCCTGGATCCATAATACGGGCCTGTTCGCCGAATACCGCTACCTGCTGGAGCGTACCGAACTGATCGCTGCAGTGCGCCTCGACCTCAATTCTGCGGGTTCTGAGGATATCCTCATCAAGAAAATGACCAACACCATCTATTTTAACGACAATACAGGGTCGGAGTTCACCAATTTCAGCGCCAGCGCAGGCGTCACCCGCGAGCTGGGAGAGCACCTCAAGCTTAGCCTGGCCCTGGGCCGCGGAGTTCGCAGCCCCGATATGCTTGAACGCTTCATCATCCTGCTGCCCGTGGGTTTCGACCGCTTCGACTACCTTGGCAATCCCCAGCTAAAGCCCGAAGCAAACCATCAGGCCGACCTGACCCTGGAGTACACGCATCCGACCTATGGGGCCATCTTACTGAACGGTTTCTTTGCCTATGTGAAGGACTATATCACCGGTCAGCGCCTGGCCCCTGCGGAACAGGTGCCCCTCACCGCCGATGTGCTGGGAGTGAAGCAGTTTTACAATGCTCCCAGTGCAACACTCAAGGGCTTCGAGTTCAGCTATCTCAGCCCGGCCCAGCTGCCATTCAAACTCAGCCTGAGTGCGGCCCTGACGTATGGCACGGTGGAAGAGGCTACAGCCTATGTGAAGGACGAAGCCGGCAAGATTACCGGTGAAACCCTGCTCGCCGACGATGCCATGCCCGAGATCCCTCCTTTTGAAGGCAACCTCAGCCTGAGCTGGCCCCTGTTTGGCGGTCAGCTGGTGCCCCGGGCAGGCCTTCGCCTGGTAGCGGCCCAGAAACACCTGAGTGCCGCCTTCGAGGAAGATGAAACCCCAGGCTTCCAGCTCATCGATGTTGGACTGAACTACCGCTTCAACGAATATGTCACCGTGAGCGGAGGGATCAACAACCTCCTCGACGAGGCCTATTATGAGCACCTCAACCGCAGGATGATCAGCTCGAAAGGCAACCTTTACGAGCCGGGCCGCATCTTCTTTGTAAACCTTGTCCTGGATATCTGACCCTGATAAAAACCAATCCGATGAAACGCACTGCATCCCTTATACTGCTCCTCGCCCTGATGGGCGCCTGTGAGAAGCCCCTGGATATGAAAATGGTAAAGTATTTCATCACCGATTCCGATGCCGGGTTCACGGTGACCTATACCAACGAAAAGGGGGAGAAGCAAGCCCCCTTGCCGGTGGTAACGGCCAGCCAGGACGAAGAATGGGAGATGGAGTTCATGGCCGAAGCCGGAACCATTGTGTACCTTAGCGTACTCGATACTGTCCCGGAATCCTTTACGCGTGTGATGATCTATGTCGATGGCAAAGTATACAAACAAGGCGTAAGGAACGAGGATCCCACCAAACCGGTGGTGGTATCGGGCACGATCCCGTATTGAACCAATCCATAGCGAACCCGATGAACCAGCGATTGAGAGGATTATTTCAGGTAGGCGTTCTGCTTGCCCTGGCCCTGGCGATGACCGCCTGTACGAAGGATGATGTCCCGCCGACTGAGCCAGCGGGCAAGATCAGGTTCACCTTCCATCACTACGTGGATGGCGCCCCCCTGGTCACGGATGAGCTGGTATACATGAATGCCGCCGGGAACGAATACCTGATTACGGAAGTACAGTGGTTCCTCTCGGATGTGGTCCTGCACAGGAACGGAAAAGCGGACATCGCCATAGGGGAATGGGAAAAGATCCATTATGTGGACCATGACATACCCACGACCATGGAATGGCCCGTGTTCGATCCGCTTCCGCCGGGGACCTATGATTCTATATCCTTCCGCTTCGGTATTGCTTCGGAGGACAACATCACACTGATGTATGTGAACCCGCCGGAAAGGGATATGTTCTGGCCGGTATGGCTGGGCGGGGGGTATCATTATATGAAACTGAACGGCAAATGGAAACGCCCTGACGATTTCGTGGCCTCTTTCGACTACCACCTCGGGATCGGACAGATCTATGCCTCCAACGTCATTGTTGTGGATTCCATCACCGGATTTGTGGACAACTCGGTGAGAGTGGGCCTGCCTGCCTCTTCCTTCACCATCACCGATGGGGGGACCACGGAAATGGACATAGTGATGAACATTGAGGAATGGTTCCGTGAGCCGCACGTGATCGACCTGAACGCCATCGGCGGTTATACCATGCAGAACCAGGAAGTGATGCAGCAGATCCGAGAGAACGCCGCGAATGTTTTTACCCTCGGACTGACCAAGAAGGGAGGTGAGCGATGAAATGGACTTATCTGGGATTAGTACTGATCCCCCTGGTGATCGTTTCCTGTACCAAGGATGATCCGGAGCCGGAACCGCAGCCCACGCCCTATGACCTGGATATCCCGCCCTTCTTTCCTTCGGAAGTCTATATCCCCGACGATAACCCCCTCACGGTGGAGGGGGTGAAGCTGGGGCGTTACCTCTTCTATGATGGGCGCATTGCCGGGCGAGCCGATGAAGGCAAGTATATGAGCTGCAGCAGCTGCCATGTACAGGGCAACTCATTCGAGGTAGGCATGCCCCGTCCTGCCCCTGTCGGATTGAACGGCATATCCACAGGCCATGCAATGCTTCCCATGATCAACCTCATTTGGAACCCGGGGCGCATCGGTTGGAATGGCTCTGTGGCGAATATTGAAGATGATGTTTATATAGTCATCTCCGATCCTTCGGAGTTTGGGTCTACCAACGAGAAAGTGGTTGCGGCCATCCAGTCCATACCGATGTACCCACCCATGTTTGAGGCGGCCTTCGGCACCAGGGAGGTTACCGTGGAACGCATCGCAAAAGCCATTGCCCAGTTCGTGCGTACCCTCATCTCATCCAACAGCAAGTTCGACCGCTATATGCGGGGCGAAGAGCAGCTTACCCTGGAGGAGCTGAACGGCTATGTGCTGTTCTCCACTGAGGAAGGGGCCGATTGCTTCCACTGCCATGGAGGGAGCGGAAACCCCTTGTTTACGACCAATTTGTTCTATAACAACGGCAAGGACGATAGTTTCGCCGGCGAGTCAGACCGCTACTCTGTGACGGGAGATGAGACCATGAAGGGGGCCTATAAGGCCACCACCCTCAGGAATATCGAGTTTACTGGCCCCTACATGCACGACGGACGCTTCAATACCCTGGATGAGGTCATCGATTTCTATGCCCACGCCCTGAAATGGTCGCCCTATATCGACCCTCTCATGCACCATATCTCCAACGGGGGCAACCAATTGCTCCCGGCAGAGAAAGCGGCGCTGAAAGCCTTCCTGAAAACCCTGAGCGATACCAGCTTCCTCACCGATCCCCGCTTCAGTCGTCCGGGCGACCTGCCAGTGTTCAAATAGTGTGAAGTGTGAAGGATGAGTGTTAAGGTTTAGGCCCCTCACATATTCTGCACCCCTGACATTGCATACCGGGCGCAGTAATTAACTGTTGTCCAGGTGCCTAACTCGCAACGACTAGCGGTCAAAATTCATTATTCACTATTTGAACGGAAGTCCCTGCAGTCACTTTATGAACTTCAGTCACTTCACAACGTCATCCCCAGATTGTACATCATGAAGGCGTACATATCCGCGGCTTCTTCGATACGCTTAGCCGTGGGCTTGCCGGCCCCATGCCCGGCCTTGGTCTCGATGCGGATCAGCACCGGATGGGCGCAGTCCTGAACTTCCTGAAGGCGGGCGATGAACTTGAAGGAGTGGGCGGGGACCACACGGTCGTCATGGTCCGCAGTGGTGACCAGGGTCGCCGGGTAGCACGTCTCAGGCACCAGGTTATGCAAGGGGGAATACCCCAGCAGGTAGCGGAACTCTTCTTCATTGTCGCTGGAGCCGTAGTCTCCGGTCCAGGCCCAACCGATGGTGAACTTGTGGAAGCGGAGCATATCCATGACGCCCACAGCCGGCAGGGCGACCCGGAACAGTTCAGGGCGTTGGGTCATGCAGGCCCCTACCAGCAGTCCGCCATTGGAACCTCCATGGATGGCCAGTTTCTCAGGCGTGGTATAGCCTTCGGCGATGAGGTACTCAGCAGCGGCGATAAAGTCGTCGAAAACGTTCTGCTTCTGCAGTTTGGTCCCGGCCTTATGCCATTCTTCCCCATATTCGCCACCCCCACGCAGGTTGGGCATGGCAAACACCCCGCCCTGCTCCAGGAATACCAGCCGGCTGACACTGAAACCCGGGGTGAGGCTGATGTTAAACCCACCGTATCCATAGAGCATGGTGGGATTCTTTCCGTTCAGGGCCAGCCCTTTCCTGTGTACGATGAACATGGGCACCCTGGTACCGTCCTTACTCGTGTAAAACACCTGCTTGGTCTCGTAGGCATCCCCGTCAAAGTCGATGGCGGCTTCCTTGTACAGGGCGCCTTCACCTGTGCCCAGGTCGTAGCGGTATATGGCGTTGGGGAAGGTAAAGGAGGTGAACGAATAAAACAGCTCGTTGGAGGCCTTCTGCCCTGACAATGAGCCCAGGGACCCCAGTCCGGGAAGCATCAGCTCACGCTCCAGAATGCCGTCCAGGGTGTATATGTATACCCTGCTCGTAGCGTCCTTAATATAGGTGGTCACCAGCCGGTCCCCGTAAACGCTGGCGCCTTCCAGCACTTCCTCCTTCTCCGGGATTACGTTGATCCATCCTGCCGGATCCGGAGAGGCCGGGTCAACCAGGACCACCCGGTTGCGGGGCGCAGCGATGTTGGTATTAACCAGCAGTTTATTGCCTATGTTGTCCACCACCGCGTTGATGTTGTCGAAACTGGTGATAATGGGTTGGAAAGGGGCCCTGGTATCGGCTGCCTTGCGCACATAGAAGGCATTGCCTGTCGAGGACTCATGCTCATAGAGCACCAGGTAGCTTTCGTCTTCCGTAACGGAGATATTGTACAAGCGCTGCGGAAATTCCTTGTTCTCATACACCAGCGCATCACTTTCCTGGGGCGTGCCAAGCTTGTGGTAATAGACCTTATGGAACTCGTTCTTTCCCGAGAGTTCGCTGCCGCGGGCTGGCTCGGGGTAGCGGCTGTAGTAGAATCCATCCTTGTACCATGCGATGCCGCTGAACTTCACCCAGCGCACCTGGTCCTTCAACACCTCTCCGCTGGCAATGTCCATCAGCCGGATCTCGGTCCAGTCGCTGCCGGCCGATGCAATGGCATAGGCCAGGGTTTTCCCGTCCTTGGATACCTCCAGGTCTGAAAGGGCCACGGTGCCGTCTTCCGACATGGTGTTGGGATCGAGGAGGACAGTGGGCTCGGCATCGAGGCTGGTCATGGTATATAGTACATCCTGGTTCTGGATGCCGTTATTGGCAAAGAAAAAATAACGGTCACCCCGCTTGAAAGGGGCGCCCTGCTTGGGATAGTCCCAGAGTTCCGTCAGTCGTTCCTTGAGCTTTCCCCTGAAGGGGATTTTCGCCAGGTAGGCATCGGTGACCTCATTCTGGGTCTTCACCCAGGCCCCGGTCTCGGCCGAAGTGTCATTTTCCAGCCAGCGGTAAGGGTCAGGGACCTCGGTGCCGAAATACACATCGACGGTATCCACTTTGGCGGTAACAGGGTACTGCAGGCGTTCTTCTTTCATGTTCTTGCAGGCACCCAGCAGGAGGAGCGCCGAAAGGGTCAGGATTAGGGAATGGGATTTCATAACTGAACCTGGATTTGGTTGATCAAAGGGGAGTGTCAAAAGTAGAAAATTCCCCGTTGGCGAAGAAATGGGGCGCTTGTTTAACTTTACCGCTGAAACATTACGAAACAATGGCTGACGTAAGGACACGCACGGTGATCACACGGGAGCAGGGCCCCCAGGGGATGGAATACCGTTCAGAGCATATTGAATACGACTCAAATAGCCTCCCCCTGGTGGAGGAGTCATGGGATCCCCAGGGCCTCCTTACCGAGCGTTACCTCAGGAAGTACGATGAGCAGGGCCGGCTGGTACATGAGATCCTTTCGCAGGAGGGAGAGGAGCTGGTAGAGGAACGCATGCTTTCCTATGACGGGTCGGGCAGGCTTGCAGAGGAGCGTCGGCGTTACCTGGATGGTAGTGTGAGCCGGACGACGTATTCCTGGGATGCTGAAGGCAACCGAACAGGACTTCGCTGTGTGGACGAGGAGGATGAAGAGGAGTTCCGTGAAGAGGCCCGCTATGCCGCTGGCCATCACAAAGTGGCCGAGACCCGGTGGGAGTATGGGGAGGAGGTATGGACCCGGGAATGGGAGCTTGATGCCAGAGGAAAGGTTCTCAGGTACTTTCTGCACGATCTTTCCGATGTAGCCCGTATGGAGCACCAGTATGCCTATGATCCGGAAGGACGGGTCACCGAGGAGCGCATATACCGCAACGGCCGGCTGATGGCCTTGAGACAACAGGAATACGATGAGGAAGGGAGGGTACGCTGGCACCGGGGAGAAACCGAGCGGGGCATTGAAAGGATAGCTTACGCCTACGATGAGCGGGGTAACCAGGTCAATGCGCTGGGTACTGATGAGGAAGGAAATTTTCTGAACGAGGTGAAAAGAGCCTACGATGCCGATGGCAATATCCTGGAGTCATCGGTCCGCATGATCGATCCCGCTACCGGGGCGGAACGTGGATATGTCCTGGAGTATCATTACTCGTTCTTCAGCGCTCCGGATCCTCAGCACTGACCCGATTCGGGTATTTTACCACGGCCTTGCTCCTCCATTTTCCGCTGCGGTAATAGAGGTACGACAGGCTCATGCCGAAGAACCAGGCAATGGGGATCCCCCACCAGATGCCGGTGATCCCGATGCGTGTGCTCAGGTACCATGAAAGGGGGATACGCACTACCCATAGCGAGAACAGGGTAATGAACATGGGGATAAGGGTGTCCCCGGCCCCGCGCAGGGTCCCGTTCACCACGAACATAGTGCTAAAAAAGAGGTAGAAGAAGCTGACGATCAGTAGGTAATCCTCGCCGATTTGGATGACTTCGGTATCGGTGGTGAACAGCAGCATCAGCTCATGCCGGAATATCACATTGACCAGGGTGACCAGGATGGAAATGATCGCGGTCATCCGGATCGTGGCCATCATTCCGCTTCTTACCCTTTCCGGCTTGTTAGCGCCCAGGTTTTGTCCGACGAAGGAAGACAGGGCCGCAGCGAAGTTCATCGCGGGCATGCTGGCAAAGGAGTCGATACGCATGGCGATGGTGTAGGCTGCGGCAGCCGGCGTCCCGAAGATGTTGACGATACGGAACAGGGCCAGCATCCCCAGGCTCACGAACGACTGCTGCAATCCGGAGGGGAGGCCGATCTTAAGACTCTGCCTGAAGATCTCGCGGTCGAACTTCAACTTCAGGCTCGACAACCTCACCACTTCATGGGTGCGGTTCAGGTGGATGACAGCAGTGATGAAGGCTCCGGCCTGGGAGATCACGGTGGCCCAGGCCACTCCGGCAATTCCCCAGTGAAAGACCACCACGAACAACAGGTCCAGCCCGATGTTGACCAGGGTGGCGGTGACCAGAAAGTAAAGTGGGGTGCGCGAATCGCCCAGCCCTCGGAGGATGGCGGAAATGCCATTGAAGCCGAAGGCGAAGATGATACCCCCGATGTATATGTTCATATACACCGTGGCGGGGCCTATGGCCTCTTCCGGAAGGTCGATCAGGCGGAACACGGGCCCGCTAAGGCTGATCCCAATGATGCTTACTGCCAGGGAAGCAAAGAACAGGAAGATGTAGAGGGTATCGATGGCCTGCCTTACCTTGTCCATGTTCCTGGCACCGAAGTGCTGCGCAATGATAATGGTAGAGCCCGAGGCGATACCTATGATCATGGAGATGAGCAGGAAGATGAAGGGGAATGAGGCCCCTACGGCGGCCAGGGCTTCCTTGCCCAGATAGTGGCCGATGACGATGCTATCCACCACATTGTAGAGCTGCTGGAATACATTGCCCAACAGCATGGGGGTGGCAAACTGCAGGATCAGTTTACTTTCGTTTCCAGAGGTAAAGTCTTTCATCCTTGGGGGCTGCGAAATTAGAGCAAATGTGTGTACGCGGCCTTTTTCCTATCTTTTTTATGAAAAAGAGGCCGTCCCTTATGGAACGGCCTCTCTGTCAATGGGTAAGTACTCAGTGTTGGATCACCACCTTACGGGTCAGCGTGCTTTCTCCGCTGCTGTACCTTAGGAAGTATACCCCGGCAGGCAGTGCAGGCAGGCTCACGCTATATGCCTGTGCTGATTGCGGACCTTCGATTCCTGTGTTCCACACCATCTCGCCCAGGGCATTCGTCAGCCAAAGCTGGCTATGTGATGGGTAAGGCGTGGTAAGACGGATATCGAACCGTCCCTGGTTGGGGTTGGGGTAGACCTCCAGTTCAGTTACCCATGTTTCGGGCAGGCCCACGCAAGGATCGAAGGTGACCTGCACGGCATCGCTGGCCTGGCATCCCAGGTTGGAGGTAACCGTTACCGAAAAGGTAAAGGTGCCGGTGCCCAAACCAGTGGTGTCGACGGTAATCACCTGGGTGGTTGCCCCGGTCGACCACTGATAGGTAGAACCTGCGTTGCCGGCATTGAGCTGGACGCTGTGGCTGGCGCATACCGTTTGGTCAGGGCCAAGGTTGACGCTGATGCCCGGGTTGACGGTAATCAGCAGGCCATTGCTGTTCAGCCCGTTTCCGCAACTGTTGGAGCCTCTGACCGTCAGGACAGCGTAGCCGGTGAAGGTATTGCTCCAGTTCACCGTAACCTGGGTTCCGTTGGGCGTAAGCGAACCAGCGGCCGAGGGGGTCAGTTGCCAGGTATAGCTGCTGGCATTCGTTGCCCCGGTGGTCTGGTAGGTCGTGTTGGCCGGGTTCACACAGAGGGTGGTGGGACCCGTTGGCATCGCAGCCTGTCCCGGCAGTGAGTTAACGGTGATGCTCAGGGCCGGGGATGCCGTACCTGTCCCGCAGCTGTTCACTGCCTTCACACTGAGTGTAGCCGTACCGGCGAACATGGCGTTCCACGCCACGCTGACCGTATGGGTGTTGCCCAACACGGTACCGGCGCTGGCCGGCGTAAGCGTCCAGATATAACTGTCCGCGTACTTCACCGTATCGGTGACGTATTGGCTCGGTGCCCCACCAATGCATATCGAGCTTGGCCCGGTCGGAGCTGTTGCGGCAAACGGCAGTTCGTAAACCCTCAGACTTCCGTTCAGGTAGAGTTCCGGGAAGGGATACCCGGCCGGATCGAGGTACTGGCAAGCCAGCGGGTCATTGGTATTCCAGCGCAGGTTGGTGTTGCCTCCGGTGCTGATGAAGTTCAGCACCAGCAGGGAATCAGTGCCTACCGTTACGCCGTTGGCTGAGGTAAACGACATATAGATCACGCTGTCGCCCGTCTGGCTGACGCTGAGTGTCCCCCCGCTCAAGGCGGGATGTGTATTGGAATATCCGGTATAATGCATCATCACGCTGTCGGTATTGAACCAGAGCGCCAGGTTGAATGACTTCACCCCGATCATATTGCTCACCCTTACCGGTACCTGAATGTTTCCTGCACAGGCGTTGAGGGTTCCGATGGAGGTGGTGATGAGCGGCAGGGGAGGGGTCACCGACAACTCGGCAGGATCCGAATATTCATCCGGGCAGGATCCGCTGACCTTCACCCGGTAGAGGTATCCATCCATTGCCAGCAGAACCGGGTCAATGAGGAGGGTGGCAGTGGTCACGCCCGAATAAGAACCGGTATTGCTCAGGTTGGTCCAGCTGTTGCCTCCGTTGGTGCTTAGCTGCCACTGGAAGGCGGATGCCAGGGAAGCATTGACGCTGAATATGGCGGTGTCGCCATCGTCAGCGGTCACATCCATAGGCTGGGCGGTCAGGATAGGACCAAAGGAGGTGATGCTGCCGTTGTGGTATTCATCGTCAAGCGGTGCGCCAAGCAGGTTGCTGTATATGCAATTGCCTGAAACCGTGGTATCCCATGCCAGTATAGCATTACCGCCGTGATATACAAAGCGGAGCTCAACCAGGGTGCCGTTCATGATCTGTGCCTCACTGAGAGAGAACCAGCTCAGCCCGATCTTCCCATTCTGGGGGAAGAGGGTAAGGAAGCCTCCGGTGAGCGCCGGATGGGGGTTCTGGAACCCAAGGTATTCCAGGGCATTGGTGTCATAATCCAGTTTCAGGCTGATGGAATACACGTCATCAACGCCCTGTACCAGGATGGGAACGACCAGGGTGTCCGGGCAACTCACCAGGTCGGGAATGGTGGTGATGATGTTCGGATTGTAGGGAATCACTGTAAGCAGGGCCGGAGCTGAGGTGGTGCTGAGTGAGCAAACGGGCTCGGTCAGGATACAGCGGAACCGGTATCCATTCATGCTGAGCAGCACATTGCTCAGGCTGAGGCTGGAGGTGTTCACACCGCTGAAGCTGGCTCCGTTGGCCAGAGGGCTCCAGGTTGCGCCGCCGTCGGTGCTCATCTCCCATGCATAGCTTGCACTTCCGCTGTGGCTTACACTGAAGCCGGTGCCCAGAGTAGCCATGACCGTAACCGCCTGCGGTTGACCGGTGATCACCGGGGCCACTGAGGAGGGGCCGGCATTTCCACCAGTATAGGTGGACACCACGGGGTTGCCCAGGGCGTTGGTATACAGGCAGGCGCCGGGAGTCACTGTGTTGAAGCTGAGCGCCGTGCTTCCTCCCTTATAGGCGAAGTGCAGCGTCATCAGATCGCCAGTGCTGATCCAGGCCGGTGTGATGCTGAACCAGGCGATGCTGAGATGGGTGCCCGTCTGGTTGAGCAGCAGGGTCCCTGAGGCCAGTTGGGCATGCACTCCGGTATAGCCGGTGTAGCTCACCACATTGGTGTCATACCCTATGTTCAGGGTAATGGAGGAGATGTTGTACAGGTTGCTGACGCCCAGTGGGAGGCTGATCACATCACCCGGGCAGGCGGTAGCACCACCCAGTGTGGTCTGTATGGTAAGCCCGCTCTGAACCACCTTAAGTGCGGCTGGTGCCGAGATATCGCTGAGTCCGCAAACGGCCTCGAAGGCCAGGCAGCGGTACCAGTTCCCGTTGTATGAGAGCGGGGTTCCCGTGAGGCTGAGGGTGTTGGTTGTGACTCCGGAGTAAATGGCCCCGTTCATCAGATTGGTCCAGCTGGCACCCAGGTTGGTGCTCACCTGCCACTGGAAGGCGGATGCCCCGGTGGCGATGACACTGAAGCTGGCACTGCCTGCTTCGAAGATGTTCTGCGGGTTGGGCTGGCCCGTGATCACTGGGGCCTGGCTGGCCTGGGTCACTGTTCCTGCAGTGTAGGCGGTAGGGATCGTATCCCCGAACCCGTTCAGCACGAAGGAGCTGGCGTTCCAGTTCAACCCTGAATTGCCGCCGGAATAGACCATCACCAGTTCCAGTAGGGTAGCACTGCCTGCGCTAACCGCTGTCCCGGTCCAGGTCAGGCTGCCTGTGCCCATTCCCGCGGTGAAGTTGGCGCCGTTCAACCCATTCAGCACATTCTGATAGCCGATCGGCTGAACTACCGAGGGATCGAAACTGATATGCAGCCCGAGGCTTCCTACATAATTGAAGTTGTTCACCGTCACCGGGATGATGAGTGTATCGCCGGGGCAGGGGGTGAAGGATGGCATGCTCAGCCCCAGGGTTGGGATCACCGGGTTGACGCTCAGGCTGGCGGGCAGACTGTATACTTCACAGGTGGCGGCTGTCACCTTGACCCTGAACCAATACCCGTCGAAAGAGGACGGAACTGGTCCTACGCTGAGGCTGGAAGTGTTCACTCCACTGTATGCGCCTCCATCGGTCAGATTGGTCCAGGTACTGCCGTTGTTCATAGACACCTGCCACTGATAGGCGATGGCCGGGCTGGCCAGGGCCTGGAACTGCGCCATGGCACCGATGTTGACCAGGAGGTCGGCTGGCTGCAGGCTGAATACGGGCAAGGGATCTATGCTGACGACTACGGACCCGATCATGGTTCGGGTGCAGAGGCTGGTCGCATCGGTGGCCAGCACAGAATAGCTCCCGGCAATCGCCTGGGGCCCGAAATTCAGGGCCTGACCGCTACCCGGCAGTATGCTTCCGGTACTGATCCCATCCAGCAGAAGGGTGTATGCAACACCTGTCTGTGATCCGCTCAGGAGGACATCAGGGGCCGTACTGCCGCTGCAGTATGCGCCGCCTCCGCTAAGGGTGTAAGCCAGAGGGAGGGCGTTAACCTGAACGGTGATTGTAGCCTCGCTGGTGCATCCGTTGACATCGGTCCCAGTAAGGGAATAGGTTGTGGTGGCTGCCGGGGTAACGGTGATATTGTCTACCGTGGCGCCGGTCGACCAGGCATAGCTCAGGGCACCGGTAGCCAACAGGGCAACAGACTGCCCTGCACATACGGACGGCTGGGCCGGGCTGATCACCAGGCTAGGGGCGGGGAGTACTTCTATGGCTGAAGTGGCCACAGCGGAGCATCCCAGGGCATTGGTACCCGTGACAGAGAAGACCGTGGTACCGACCGGACTGATGGTGATCACCGGACTGGTGGATCCCGTGCTCCAGGCGTACTGTGCTGCGCCGCTGGCGCTGAGGGTCACCCAGGAGCCTTCACAGATGGTGTCGCTTACCGGATCGATGCTGACCGTGGGAACGGGGTTCACCGTCACGGTCACCGTTCCGCTCTGAGTGCAGCCAAAACTGTTGGTAGCGGTAACGGAGTAGGAGGTGGTGCCCATCGGGCTCACCTGGATCATCGCGGAGGTTTCCCCGGTCGACCACAGGTAGGTGTTGCCGCCGGGTACGCTGAGATTCACCGTTTCCCCCTGGCAGATCACCGGAGTAGCCGGGCTGATGATCAGCACTGGCATGGGGTTCACCATGAGGTTGTCGGTGGCGCTGTTCACGCATCCATTGCCATCGGTGTAGGTGTAGGTGATCGAATAGACCCCCGTACCCACCGAGGCAGGATCGAAGCTGCCCATGCTAACACCGTTGCCTGAGTAGATCCCTCCGGCCGGAAGGCCTCCACTGAGGGCAAAGGGGACGGCATTGACGCATACCCCGTCAGGGTTGAGTGTGAGGCTTACTGCCGGAAGGGCGTTAACCACTACGACAGCAGAGCCGTTCATCATGTTCAGGCATCCGTTGGCAAGGTTGGTGGCCTGGATGCTGTAAGTGCCGGCATTAAGCTGGCTCCCAAAACTGAGAGCGCCACCCGTGCCCAGCAATGTGCTGGAAGTAGGCTGGCTGTCGCGGAAGAGCTCATATTCCACCCCGATCTCAGAACCATCCAGTCCGACGTTCACTCCGTTTCCTCCTGCGCAATAGCTTCCGCCACCGGTCAGGTTGTATGCCATCGGCTGGGGCTTGCTCAGCACACTGCCGTTATAGAAATAGGACTCCAGCGTCTGGGCCTGGTAACTCGTATACATGGCGAAGGCTGGATTGCTGCTCCATGCCAGGGCCGTGCTTCCTCCCTTGTAGGTGAAGGTCACCTCGAACAACAGGCCGTTGCCGATGTTTAAGGGCGTCAGTCCGAAGAAGGCCACACTCACCTGGTTCTGGTTCTGGCCGATCAGTAAGGTACCGGTCGCGAAGGCCGGATGGACGTTTTGGAAGCCGGTGAAATCAAGTACCGCAGTGTCGTAGGAGAACCTGAGCGAGGCCGAGGCTACATTGACGAAGTTCACTGCCGATACCGGGATCACGACCTGATCGCCGGGACAAGCACTGTCGGTGCCTGCATAAGTATAAATAGGAAGCTGCTTCACGGTAAGCTGGGCGGCCTGGCTGAGGAGGGTCTCCCCGCAGGTAGCCTCGGTGAGCAGACAGCGGTAACGGTAGTTGGTCATCCCCAGGCTAACTCCATTCAGGCTGAGGGCTGCAGTAGCACTTCCACTTACTGCCGGCCCGTTGGTGAGGTTGGACCATGACTGCCCGCCATTGGTGCTCACCTGCCACTGATAGGCTCCGCTGTTGGGCGAGAGCACGCTGAAGGACACGGTGTCCCCTTCATAGACTATGGCAGGGGCAGGCTGCTGTGTGATAACAGGCAAGGGATCCAGCGTAATGACCGGAGCGAAGGAGGTAATGGCGGCACAATCATCGATGGAGAGGATAGTGCAGTTGACCTCATCCCCGTCGGCAGGGTTGGTCAGGACATAGGTACTGCCATATCCAACAGCCATACCGTTCAGGAACCAGGTATAGGCCGGGTTGCTGAGCAATGAGGCACCGGGAACGCTGAACGTGATCGCCGTTCCGCTACATACTTCTGTCCCTGGGGCCGCGCTCACTGGCAAACTCAGGTTGGCCCAGGGGGTTACGAAGAGGTAGGCAGCCCCGGAGTTCAGGGTGACCAGCCCGTCGCTGACCTGGCAACGATACAGGGAGTAATTCATCCCGGCGTGGGTAGCCATAACCTGAAGGGTTGCGCTCGTGGCTCCGGTGTAGGCCGGGTTGGCGGCCAGGCTGGTCCAGCTGCTGCCGGCATTCGTGCTCACCTGCCAGAGATAGGAGGTGGCTCCGCTGGCACTGACGCTGAAGGAAGCCTGGGCCCCGTTGCATGCACTGGCGTTCACCGGATGAACAGAAATACTAAGCTGTGAAGCAGGATTGATGGAGCCGTTGTTCCAGATCGCCGGGAAAGGCTGGGCCTGGTTGTTGCCATACTGGCTGGCTTCGGAAGGTTGGAGCCGCCATACCAGGGGGGTGGAACCCCCACTGTAGATGAATGCCGCTTCGATCAGGGTCGTATTGCCCAGGTTGACAGGGATCAGGCTAAGCCACTGCACCCTGACCTCGTTTGCGGTGCTGTTTGCAAAGAAAAGGGATCCCTGCAGGCTGGCATGCGTATTCCGGAACTCCAGGAAACTCACCACTGCCGGATCAAATCCCAGAGCCAGTGAGACAGCGCTCACACCATAGAAATTCTCCACCATGATGGGCACCACAACGGTATCCCCTGGCACAGCCGTGAGATGAGGCACAGTGGTGATGATAGCACTGACCGGGATAGTTACGATCAGTGTTGCCGGGTTAGAAACGGCATCCGGGGTGCATAAGCCTTCCGCCACACAACGGAACTGGTAACCATTCATCATCAGGGTGGGAGAGAGTACGCTTAGGGTAGCGGTAGTTACACCGGAATAGGCTGCTCCATTCATGAGATCGGCCCATACAGTACCGCCATCCTGGCTCACCTGCCACTGATACCCTGTACTGTGCACGGCGCTGACCTGGAAGCTCACCGGTGTGGTCGCGTAGACGCTGGCACTGGCAGGGTGTGTGCTGATCACCGGGGCCTGGTTAACCGTAAGGCTGGCCGCGGCACTGACCGTATTCCCACAATCGTTGGTGATCGCACAGGAATAGGAACCGGCAAGCGTCGTAGTGATATTGGACAGGACCAGGGTACTCCCGGTTTCTCCGCCAAGGTCGGCACCATTGTATTTCCACTGATATGTAAAAGGAGTCGAACCGGCGACAACCATACTGAAGGTCACGTCATCCCCTTCGCAAGCCGTTTGGCTGGCAGGGCCTGACATCACTACCGGAGGAATGCACTGGCGGGTCACCGTGACAGGGATACTGAGGGTATTGGATACCACCCCATTGATACCTGTTATGGTGCCGGTGAAGGTATAATAGCCTTCAGGATAGTCCCCGCTGATCCTGAGGAAATCGTCAGGCTGTCCCAGGGCATACTGCAGTCCGTCAACCAGGGTCATATCACTATTGGGCGAGGCTTTGACGTAGAGAATGGGCAGATTGCCGCTGATGATTTGCCACATGGTAGCCTGCCAGGTGCCCGGCAGTGCGCTGGCGTTCACACCGCGACCATCCCAGTAGGTATAGAATCCGGCAGGATAAGTGTTGACATAGAAGCCATAGTAACCCGGTGCGCCCAGAGGTATGTTGGTCTGGCTCGGAGGCATCTTGATATCAAGGTAGTAGAAAGACACGGTGGAGTCGAGCAACAGGGCATAGCCTGCGGCCAGCGAGCCGGCGACGTCTTCCCACACCACCTTATCCTTGGTTTGGGAGAGTTCGAGTACTGTAAATCCAGGTACGGTACCGTTCAGCATAATGCTGACGTTAACCGGCAGGGAGACTACTCCGTTCTCGCCGGTCAGGGTGCCGCTGAAGCCATAGATGCCCAGGGGATAGTCCCCGTTCAGTTTGAGCAGTTCATCCGGCTGGCCCAGAGCTTTCATAAGTCCGTCTATCAGGCTCAGGCTACCATCGGCATTGGTCCGGATGAAGAAGATCGGTAGGTTGCCGTTGATGATCTGCCACATAGTTGCCTGCCAGGTGCCTGTACTGGCGGTGGCATTCACTCCCTTGGTGTCCCAGTAGGCGAACAATCCAGCCGGATAAGACGTCAATGTGAAGCCGGCGTAGGAACCCGACTGTAATGGAACATTGGTCTGGGTTGCCCCGGCATCCACATCGAGGTAGTAATACTGTACGGTGGGGTTCAGGGTCATAGTGAAGCCAGTTCCCAGGGTCCCGGCTACCGGGCTCCAGCTGGTCATATCGGTGCTTTTTTCCAGGCCCAACGCGGTAAAGGCCGGAGTAACGAGGGTAGTGAAGCTAAGCTCGTTGCCATAGGTGGTGCCTTCACTGTTGGTGGCGAAGGCCCTGACGTAATATGTCATGCCTTCGGCAAGACCGCTGATTGCAAGGGTGAAGGAACCTGAACCCGCCTGGGGTGCAACCACCTGGTCATCGAGGAGGGTTGGAGAGGGAACCACAGAGTATACTATCCCGCGGAGGGTGATGGGTGAACCACACGCGATCATGGCTTCAGCTTCAACATTGGCGCTGGTGGTGCCAACCCCATTGACGGCTACCGTGCTCGCCATAGGGGGCTCCAGGGGCAGTATGTTCACCTGGACCGTTCCAGTCATAGGAGCGGAACAGGCAGGGCTTTGCGAACTATAGGTTGCCACTACGGTATATGCTCCGGCAGCGGTCTGGTTGCCGAACGAAAGTGCGGAACCTGTGCCTGCCAGACTGGTGACCTGGGTGGACTGGTTCAGCATCAACGCATAGCTTGCACCGCTTTCCGATCCTGTCAGGCCGATAAGGGGGGCCTGTTCTGTGGGGCAATAACTCCCACCACCGGTCACTGTGAAGCCAGCAGGAAGGGCTTTCACTTCGAGCAGCCCTGTGTCAGATGCGCTGCAACCGTTCTGGTCGGTAAAGGTGTAACTGATCAGGTGCATCCCAGCACCGGCGATGGCCGGCTGGAAGGTATTGGCACCGCTCACCCCAGTGCCGGCATAGACTCCTCCGGCAGGACTGCCCTGGTTCAGTGTAAGGGGTGCATCGTTGGCGCATACCGAAGGCAGGCTGCCCAGGCTGACCACCGGCAAGGCCAGGATGTTCACCATTACGGTGTCTCCCATGCTGCGCATACATCCTGTATTTCCATCGATAGCGTCGATGCTGTATAATCCAGGAGCGGTAATGCCCTGGAAGCTGAGGGCCGAGCCCGTGCCGGCCAGGGTTGCGACCAGGCTGCCGTTGTGCTGGAGTTCATAGTCCACACCGGACTGTGATCCACTGAGCGTGATGGCTACCCCGCTTCCTCCGTCGCAATAGGAACCACCCCCGCCCATGCTGAACTGCTGGGGCAAGGCGTTGACCATTACCACGGCGCTCAGGTCCATGGTGGCATTACACCCAAAAGCGTTCACAGCCTGGACAGTATATACGCCGGCCTGGGTGAACTGTCCGAAGTTCAGTGCGCTCCCTGTCCCCATAATGGGGGCCGAGTGTACTGAGCCGTTCAGATAAAGCGTATAGAAACTGGTAGATTCGGATCCGCTGAGCCCAACGGCAACCCCGTTGCCTCCCTGGCAATAGGATCCTCCCCCGGTCACATCGAATAGCGTGGGAAGGGGATGGACGCTTACTACTGCACTGCCGTTCATTAGGACCGTGCTGCAAGGTTTCATGGCACTAACGGTATAGGTGCCTGCGAGGGTTTGCAGCCCGAAGTTTATGGCTGTTCCTGTGCCATTCACCGGCTGGCCGCTGCTCAGGCCGTCGCGCAGCAAGGTGTAGACCACACCGGTCTCGGACTGAGAAAGGCCCACAGCCACGCCATTGCCCCCAAGGCAGAGATTTCCACCCCCGGTAACATTGTATACCAGGGGAGGGTAGCAGATCTCGTTAACCTTGAGAAGGACAGGACCCGTGGTGTCTGCATTCCCGCACGCACTTTCTGATATGATACAACGGTACAGGTAGCCATTGTAGCTCAGGGGGGCACCATTGATATGCAGCACGGCTGCATTCGCCCCATCATAGATAGCATTGTTGCTGAGGTTGGTCCAGCTCTGTCCAGTGTTTGTGCTCAACTGCCATAGGTAGGCGGTGGCGCCCACCGCCGTGACACTGAACTGGGTGGTGTCTCCCTCATCAATGGTATCGCCCACTGGCCCGCTGATCAGGGTTAGTGGCGTCGGGAACATCAGTGCCCCATTCACATAGGTGGTAGGCAGGGCCGCCCCGTTGATGTCACTGATGAGGTTGTCCCCGGGAACTGTGCTCCAGGAATAGGCCGCACTTCCCCCATTGTAGGCAAACCTGAAACTGAACAGGGTTGCGCTTCCAATGGAGATGGGGGTCAGTCCGAAATAGGCTGCCACCATGGTATTCCCGGGGCTGGCAGGGTGGTTTATGAGCAATATCCCGCTGTTGAATGCGGTATTTACGTTCTGATACCCCAGATAAGTCAGCGCATTGGTATCGTAGATCAGCGTCAGCGAGACCGAAGCAACGCCGTTGAAGTTCTGGGCCGTGATGGGTACCACAACTTCCGCAGTTCCCGGACAGACAGTAACGCTTGATGCCGTCAATACCACGTTCTGCCCTCTGGCCTGCAACGACCAAAGGCCCAGGGCCAGCATCAGCATCAGCGTCTTGGTGATCCGTGTCTTCATGGTTTTTCCTTTCGTATTATAATGTGCGGACGGATTAGCTATGGGACGCAGGAAGCGGAGGGCTTCCTGCGTCCCATGGGGTTCTGCTTAGCGGGTTACCACCATTTTCCTGGTCTGTGAATAGGCGCCAGCCTCTCCACGGGCGACCAGGCGGTACATATAGGAGCCAGGGGCCAGTTGATCGGCATTCACCAGGATCGAATGCTTCCCGGCAGCCATCTCTCCTTCAACAAGTACGAGCACCTCTTCGCCCAGCAGGTTGAAGACACTCAGTCTCACCTGGGCATCCAGGGGAAGCTCATAGCGGATCTCACTCAGACCACTGAACGGATTGGGGAAATTGTTGCCAAGGCTGTATCCGCTTTCAGCAGGAACGCTGAGTTTGGGCGCTGCCAGCGAGGGCATCCCGAGGTTCTCCCCACGGATGCTACCGGCCACGCTTTCGCCATAAAGGCTTAGTTCAGAGCCGGCAAGCGGTCCGTCAACCTCAACAAGGAGGTAAAGGACGGTCTCTCCATCATTCCAACGTACTGAGTTCAGGCTGTACCATTCAACCTTAACCATGTCGCCGCTTACGTTGTAGGCGAGGCTTCCATGATCATCAGCCACGGTAACGCCCACGACACGCAGGCCGGCAGGCACCTGAATCCCGAGTGATAGCGCTCCGGCTTCCATGGTGGTCTGCGCAGTGATCGGCAGGCGCACCTGAGCCCCGGGGAACACTTCCAGCTTACCGGAGATGCTCATCGGATAGAATCCGGTGGACTTCATACCGGTGAACTGGGAGCCGTTCACATCGCCGTAGCAAAGGCCCGTGAAGTTGTTGATCACGTCTGCACCGGCTATCGTCACCGACTTCTGCTCGAACAGCCAGTCTTCACCGATGGGGAAGCTGCTGATGAGCGCTGCCGAACGTTGTAGTACCAGGAGGGCGTCATTGGCATTCGGTACGCTGTTGCCGTCCACATCGGCGGCAGCCAGCTTCAATCCGCTCAGACTGACCGTACCCTGGAAATACTGGGCGATCAATAAGGCGTCGAGGGCATTGACCCCACCCCAGGTACGGGTAGTGGAAGCTTTGGTGACAAAGCTGCCGTTGGCGAGGCCGGGGAAGATGTAGTTGCCCAGGGGATCAGTATTGAAGGTCCCCACTACCGAAGCGCCAGTGTTGAGGGTGACATCCACGTTGTTCAGGGCAGTGGCGAGGCTGTTGTCATAGGTCACCTTGCCTGTGATGCTGTATCCCGGAGGAGTACCGGTAACAGTTACTGTCACGTTATCCTGGTCAGAACAGCCGTTGGCGTCCGTCACGAGCAGCACGTAGGTGGTGGTAGTCACCGGTGTGGCGATCGGCATCAGTATGCCGGGATTGTTAAGCGAGCCGGCGGGGGTCCACTGATAGGTGTAGGGACTGGTCCCACCGCTTACTGAGCCGTTTAGGAAGGTAGCTCCACCGGTGTAGATGCTCTTGTCGAGGCCGGCATCGGCCACCGGCTGCGGGTTCACCACCACGATGGCGGTATCGCTTGCGGTGCAGCCATGGGCATCGGTGACCACCAGCACATAATAGGTGGGTACCAAAGGTGTAGCCGTCGGTTGCAAGATGGCGGCGTTGTTCAGGCCGGCCGAGGGGCTCCAGGCATAGGAGTATGGTGCGGTGCCCCCGCTGACGCTGGCATTAAGTACGGTGCTCTCACCTGCGCACAGGATGGCGTAGCCACCGGCATAGGCCTGGGGCAGCGGGCTGACACTGACGCTGACCGTGCCGTTCATGGTGTTCTCACAGGAGGTGGTGGTATTCACGGCCATCACCGAGTAGGTCCCGGTGCCGGTCTGCAACCCGAAGCTGAGGGCACTTCCTGTACCGGACACTACCGTCGAGGTGGGATTGCCGTTGAAGTACAGGGTGTATTCCACGCCGTTCTCCGATCCGGACAGACCGACCACTGACCCGTTGCTGCCATCGCAGTAGGCTCCGCCTCCGGTTACCTGGAAGGCCACCGGCAAAGCGTTGACCACCACAATGGCCGATCCGCTCATCATCATGGTACAGCCATGAGCATCGTCAGCGGCCATCACTGTATAAGTCCCTGCTGCCGTCTGTGAAGCGAAGCTGATAGCGGAACCGGTACCGGCAATCACCTGTGCGGTAGCCGTGCCGTTACGATAGAGGGTGTAGCTGACCCCGTTCTCCGATCCACTGAGATCGATGGGGAACCCGCTGCCACCGGCACAAAGGGTGCCGCCGCCGCTCACGGTGAACACGGCCGGATTGGGATAGAGGTTCACCAGGGCTGATCCCGTCATGTATGCTGCACAACCGGTCTGCGGATTGACCGCATACACGGTGTAGGTTCCGGTTACGTTCACCATACCGAAGCTGATGGCAGCACCCGTGCCGTTGACGCTCGTAGCCGTGGCACTACCATTCAGGTAAAGGGTGTAGGTGATCCCGGCCTCACTGTCATCCAGGCCGATGCTCACGCCCTGTCCGTTGTCGCAGAAGCTGCCGCCTCCGGTGACATTGAAGCTGAGCGGGAGCGGGTTGACCACGATTACAGCCTGCCCATTCATCATACCGCTGCAGGTCGAAGCGTCGTTGGTGGCCATCACGGTATAGGTCCCTGCGGCGGTGAATGTCCCGAAACTCAGGGCAGCACCGTTGCCGGCCAGCGTGGTGCCTGTGGCGTTTCCGTTGAGGTACAGGGCATAGGTGACCCCATTCTCCGAACCGCTCAGACCTACGCTCAGGCCCGGTTCATCAGCGCAGCGTACGCCGCCGCCGGTTACGTTAAAGGCAGAAGGCGCAGGAAGCACCGTGACGCTGGCTGACCCGGTCATGGTAGCCGAACACTGGGTGCTGGCGTTGGTGGCCACGACAGTGTAACTGCCTGCGGAGGTCTGCAAACCGAAGTCAAGGGCAGAACCATTGCCGGCCAGACTGGTGGCGGTGGCAGATCCATTGAGATAAAGGGTGTAGTTGATCCCCGTTGCGGAACCGTCAAGGCCGACGGACATACCGTTGCCCCCGGCACAGAAGCTGCCGCCACCCGTGACGTTGAACGCCATCGGAAGCGGATTGGCAGTCAGGCTGCCGTTCACCCATACCGAGGAGTAGGGGGCGCCGGACAACATATTGTATTCACAGGCTCCGGCCGAGGCCACATCCCAGCTGAGGGCGGTAGTGCCACCCGTACTGGAGAACTGCAGCTCAAGGAGCAGTCCGTCACCAATGGTGGCCGGGAAGATCGAGAACCAGCTGAACTTGATCTGGTTGCCCAGCAGGTTGATCAGCGGGAACCCGCTCGAGAGCGCGGGATTGAGGCTCTGGTATCCGTTGAATTGGAACAGGGCCGTGTCGATCGTCAGGGCAAAGGATATGGAAGCCACATCAATGAAATGCTGGACATTCACCGGGACCACGAAGTTCCCTGCACATCCGCTGACCGTACCAACCGTCGTCGTAATCACAGGGTAAACCGTGAGTGTTGCGGGATTGGAGGTTACGTTGGGGGGACAGGTTCCGCTGATCACTACACGGAACATCCTTCCGGTCATGTTCAGGGTGGTAGTGTGAACGGTGAGGCTGGCAGTGGAAACCCCGGTGAACTCAGGCCCGTTGGCCAGGGGGATCCAGGTGCCGCCACTGTTCAGCGACATCTGCCAGGCATATCCGGTGGCATTGGCTGCCGTGACAGTGAATACGGCATCGCTGCCCTCATTGGCACCAACATTGGCGGGCTGTACTGTAATACTGGGAACCGGGGTGATCGACACCACGGCGTTGCCGTTCATCATCATGCTGCAGCTGCTTGATGCAGATACGGCCATCACGGTATAGGTGCCGGCATTGGTCTGCGAACCGAAGCTGATCGCACTTCCGGTACCTGCGACCATCTGGGCCGTGGCGTTGCCATTCCGATAAAGAGTGTAGTTCACCCCGTTCTCCGAACCGTCCAGACCGACAGCCACACCGCTCCCATTGGCGCAGAAGCTGCCACCACCGGTCACGTTGAATACGGCCGGCAGAGCATTGATGGTCACATTCAGGGTTTGGGCATCGGCAACGCAACCGTTGATAGTGGTCACGTTCAGGTCAACCGTACCGCTGCCTGCATTGCCCCAGCTCACGTTGATGGTGTTCGTCGAGCCTCCGGAAGTTATGCTGCCTCCGCTGACTACCCAGGCATAGGAATTGCCCGGGGTGTGGGAGGTTGAGTACACCACCCCTGTGGCGTTGGCACAAACACTCAATGGTCCTGAGATGACAGGTGAAGGCTGGAAGTTGATGGCAACAGGGATCGTGGCACTGGTCACGCATCCTTCAGGAGTAGTCTCGGTCACCGAAACATTGCCCAGGCCCTGGCTGCCCCAGGTCACGGTGACCTGATGGGTGCCTTGCCCGGCAGTAATCGTGCCACCCGTTACATTCCAGAGGTAGGTGTTGCCTGCCGTAAGCGTGGTGCTGTAGGCTGCACCAATGAAGAACTCGCATACCGTTCCCGGGCCCGTGATTACGGGGTCGGGAAGGGTATTGATGATCACCTGGAAGCTGGCATCGTTCTGGCAGCCACTGGCTGGGTCGGTCTCGGTAACACCTACGGTGCCAGTGCCTGCAACACCCCAGCTTACGTTAATCTGGTGGGTGCCCTGTCCGGAAACAATGCTGCCGCCACTGACGGTCCATACATAATTGTGTCCAGCATTCAGCATCGTGGAATAGACGATACCTGTGGCACCGGCGCAAACGCTGTCATCACCGGCAATGACCGGCATAGGCAGTGGCTGAATGTTAACGCTGAAGGATGCGGTGGCAGTGCAGCCCGTGGCGCTGATGGTCTCAACAACCTCAACCAGCCCGCTGCCGGCCACGCCCCAATCCACCGTAATGGAAGAAGTGCCCTGACCTCCGGTAAGGGTACCACCGGTAACACTCCACACATAGGTGTGCCCGGCCTGTGATACGACACTGTAACTCTCCGCTGTGGCACCTTCGCATACCGGAGCAAGACCACTGATAACGGGTGTTGGCAGAGCATTGATCGTGACTGCAAACGTAGCTGTGGCATGGCATCCGGTGGCATCTACGGTCTCGATTACCTCAACAGTGCCAGCACCGGCCTGTCCCCAATCGACCACAATCGCGTTCGTTTGCTGTCCGCTGACGATCGTGCCCCCGCTGACGGTCCATACATAGCTGTGCCCAGCCAGCAATGGAGTGCTGTAGTTCACGGCTGCATCACCGGCACATACCTGGTCATCACCACTGATGGCAGGAACAGGCAAGGCGTGGATCGTGACGTTCAATGCGGCGCTTACGGCGTAGCAACCCGAGGTATCCACGGTCTCCATGACCTCAACACTGCCGTTTCCGGCAGTTCCCCAGGTCACACTGATCTGGGAACTACTTTGTCCTGAAGTGATCGTGCCTCCGGTGACGGTCCAGAAGTAGGAGTGTCCGGCATGTAAAGCCGTGCTGTAGCTGGATACCCCGCCTTCACAGATGGCGCTGGTACCGTTGACTACAGGTGTAGGATCGGGATAGATGGTAACCGATCCATTGATATAGTTGGCCAGCAGCACATTGGCTGTGGCATCAGTATACTGGCAGGTTCCTGGGGTAGCTACATCCCAGGTGAGGGCGGAGGTGCCCGGTGCGAGGGTATTGAACACCAGGTCGAGCATCTTACCATTGCCAATTGAGGCTGGAGTGAAGGAGAACCAGGAGATAAAAACTTCACCACTGGCAGCGTTCACCAGGAAGAAGGAACTGGCTAACTGCGGGTGTACATTCTGATATCCGACGTAGCTGAGCTTGGTCGGATCGAACTGCAGGCCCAGCGACATGGTGGACACATTATTGAACTGCTCCACATTGATAGGAACGCTTAAGCTTCCTTCGCAGCTGGTCACATTCCCGGCAATGGTGATGATCGGGGGCTGGGCCATGACCGTCAGCTGGGCGGCATTGCTCGGCGTTACCAGTTCACAGGTGCCACTAACCAGGCAGCGGTACTGATATGCGTTGTAACTCATCAGAAGGCCTGTGAGATGCAGGGTGGATGTGGTGGCCCCACTGTAGGGGGACACATTAGTAATATTAGTCCAGCTCATACCTCCGTTCGTGCTCACCTGCCACTGGTAGGCCGTTGCCTGGGTGGCGCTTACACTGAACGAGGCGTTGAACCCGACATAGGAAATGGTATTGGCAGGCTGGGCAGTCACTATGGCCGGAATACCGGCGAAGCCCACGCTGCCGTTGCTGTAGGTCGATGGAATAGGGTTGGTGTTGATGTCTCCGTATTCCGTGTTACCCGGGGTCACCAGGTCCCACGTCAGGGCAGAAGTCCCTCCATGGTATATGAACAACAGTTCAACCAGGGTGCCGGTTCCGATGTTGGCCGGAGTCAGGCTGAACCAGCTCAGACCGGCGCTGGAGACCGAACCGTTGATGATGGGCAGGCCCGTGGCAAGCCCCGGATGGACGTTCTGGTAACCGGCATAGCTGAGCACGCTGCCGTTGAAATTCAGCGTCAGGGAAATGGTGGCCACATCATAGAGATTCTGTACTGTGACAGGGATCACCACCGTGTCGCCCGGACAGGCCAGGGCACTACCAGCGCCGGTGCCGGCAGTGATGGGGTTCACGTTGAGCGTGGCCTCATCACTGAGCGTCTCCAGCCCGCAGCCGTTCTCTGTAAGCAGACAGCGATACTGGAAGTTGTCCATGGCCAGGTTGACTACCGACAGCTGGAGGGTAGCCGTAGTGGCTCCGCTGTAAATTCCCCCGTTACTGAGGGGCGACCAGGTATTCCCGCCATCCGTGCTGAGCTGCCATGCAAAGGCGTCTGCACCCGTAGCGTTTACACTGAAAGAGGCCGGGGACTGGGTGAATACCGTGGCATCCACCGGACCGCTGACGATAACCGGGGCGGTAGTAGCTCCGCTCACCGAACCATTGGTGAATACGGCGGGAAGGATGAGGTTGTTAATGTCGGCATACTCGCAATTGCCCGGTGTAGCCAGATCCCAGGTCAGGGGGCTGGTACCTCCATGATAAGTGAAGCTCAGCTCGAACAGCACATCGTTGCTGATGAAGGCAGGTGCAATGGAGAACCAGGAGAACCCGAACTGCCCTGCTCCCCCATTATATATAGGCAGGCCGCTGGCCAGTTGCGTGTTGATGTTGCTGATGCCCAGGTAGGTAAGTACCGTAGGGTTGTATGCCAGCGACAGTGAAATCGAAGAAACAGCGCTCATATTGGCCACCGTCACCGGCACGATCACGGTCTGTCCCGGGCAGGCGGTCACCGTCCCGGCCGTCGTGGCCACTGGCCCGTTGGGGGCCACGGTGAGCTCGGCGGAGCCGGAAGTGTTGCTGAGACCGCAAAGGGTTTCGGTTACGACGCACTGGAACTCATGGAAGTTCATCAGCAGGCTGGCCCCGTTGATGGCCAGCGTAGCGGTCTGGGTCCCCTGATAGGTGGCGTTGTCGATGAGGTCGGTAAAGCTCAGTCCGCCGTTGGTGCTGATCTGCCACTGGTAGGCTCCTGCACCGGTTGCACTGACCGTGAAATAGGCCGTGTCGCCGTCTACCACATTGGTATTTACCGGGCCGGTGGTGATCACCGGGGCAGTGGTGAGCGGGCTCACCTGGCCGTCGGTGAAGTCGGCCGGCAGCGTAAGGGCATTGTAGTCGGTGTACTCGCAGTTCCCGGCAACCAAGGTATCCCAGCTGAGGTCGGTGTTGCCGCCAAAATAGTTGAACTCGATGTCGAAGAGCTTGCCACTGGCAATGCTGGCCGGGGTGATCGAGAACCAGGAGAACAGGAAGGTCCCTGCAGCGGAGTTGACGATAGGCAGGCTGCCGCTTAGGGCGGGGTTGAGGTTGAGGATGTTGCTGTATCCCAGTACGGCGGGATTATAACCCAGCGTCAGTGAAATGCTGGATACGGTGCTCATCTGGGCCACGGTGACCGGGATGATCACTGTACTTCCGGGGCAGGCACTGCCGGATCCGGCGGTGGTAGCCACCGGGGCTGCAGGTGCTACATTGAGCGCAGCGGCAAGGCTGGTTACGCTCAGCCCGCAGGTGCTTTCGCTTACGATACAATGGAACTGATAGAAGTTCTCGAAGAGGGTAGCGCCCGTGAGGGTCAGCTGCGCAGTGGTGGCTCCATTATAAAGGGCATTGTCCGTCACATCGTTCCAGCTAGCTCCGCCATCAAGGCTCACCTGCCACTGGTAGGCGGTAGCGCCGGTGGCGGTAACGCTGAAGCTGGCGTTGCCTCCATCCAGGATGTTCTGGACCATCGGCTGGACGCTGATCACCGGCGTTAGGGCGGCCGGGGTGACCTGTCCATCAATGAAGGTGGCCGGCAGGATGTTGCTGCCCAGGTCGGTATACTCGCAGTTTCCGCTGGTGGTCACATCCCAGGTCAGGTTGCTGCTACCGCCGTTGTAAACGAAGAGCAGCTCACCCAGCAGGGCGTTGCCGATATTGCCCGGGGTCACGCTGAACCAGGACAGCACCACGCTGCTTGCCGTGGGGTTCACCAGGAAGGGGAAGAGCGCCTGCAGCGTGGGGTTCATGTTCTGGGTGCCGGCAAAGCTCAGTACGGAAGGATTGTACTGCAAGGTGAGGGATACCGAAGCTACCTGGATGAAGTCCTGTACTGTGATGGGAACCACCACGGTATCTCCGGGGCAGGCGGCCTGGCTTACGGCTGTGGTCACGATGGTGGCCCCGGCGGCGCTCACATTCAGCGTAGCCGGGTTGCTGTTCAGCTCACAGCCATTGGCCTCGATACGGCAGCGGAACTTGTTGCCGTTCATGGTGGCTGCAACCGTGGAACTGATCGACAGGCTGTTGCTTGCGGTACCAGTGTAGGTTGCATTGTCCGTCAGGTCGGTGTATGTACTGCCGCCATCAGTGCTGATCTGCCAGCGGTAGCTCTGGGCTCCGTTGGCGCTAACGGTGAAGGAAGCTGCCGTCGGCTCAACCACGGTAACGTTGGTCGGTTGTGCTGTGATTACCGGGTAAGCATAGATGGTCAGCACCATGGCGTCGGTTGCCGGGGTACAGGGTGCCGCACCGTTCACGCTAAGGATGAGCGTCACGTTGCCGCTTTCTCCTGCCAGGGGGGTATAGGTTGGCTGCAGGGTATTGGCATCGCTCAGGCTGCCGGGGCCGTTCTCGGTCCATACAATGCCCTGGGCATTGGCTGCCGAGGCTCCGCTTACAGTGAAGGCCGTTCCGGCACATACAGCCGTGTCAGGACCGGCGTAGGCGGTGGGCGGGACCTCAACCGTGATGGTGATGGAGTCTTGGAGTGTAGCCTTGCTGCCATCATCCACCGTGACATAATAAGTGGTGGTTACCGACGGGCTGACGAGGGGGTTATGGATTGAAGAGCTGAAGCCTGCCGGAGAGGAGGCCCAGGTGTAGGTGTAGCTGTTCGACCCGCCGCCGGCCTGGGCGCTGAGCTGGCTGCTGCCGCCCAGGCAGATCGTGGTCGGCGTTGCACTCAGAGCGAGGGTGAGCGGGGCACCGGATACATTAATTGTTACACTGGCCGGAGCACTGACGCAACCCGTTACTGCATCGGTCACGGTAAGTGTATAGATGGCCGTGGTGATCAGGTTGACCGTCAGCGGGTTCTGAACATTGGCGGCCACCAACTGTCCGGCGGGGCTCCAGGCCCAGGTATAGGATCCGGAACCACCCGTGGCGCTGCCACTGAGGGTGGTTGAGGTGTTGAAGGGGATAAGCTGGGTGATCCCGGCATTGGCTACCGGAAGGTCATTCACGATCACGGTGGCACTGGCCGTATTTTCGCAGCCGTTCACATCGGTTCCCGTTACGGTATAGGTCGTGGTGGCCGTGGGATTGACCATGATCACGGTCCCATTCGTACCACTGCTCCAGGCATAGGTCAAGGCTCCCGAGGCAGTCAACTCGCTGGAACCTCCGGTGCAGATCTCATTCGGATCAGCCGTGGCGGCTACGGTAGGAAGGGCATGGACCACTACTTCAAGGCTGGCGGTCTGGCTGCAACCCATGGCATCGGTACCTGTCACGGTGTACATGGTGGTCGCTAAGGGCGTCACAGTAATCGAAGCCGTGGTTTCCGTGGTGCTCCATACATAGGCGAGGGCGCCGTTGGCCGTGAGGGTTGAGGATTCTCCGTCGCAGATCTCCTCATCGGTAGCGGTGATCCCTACCACCGGAAGGTCGAGGACAGTAATGGTCACGCTGGCGGTGTTGCTGCATCCGAAGGCATCCGTTCCGGTAACCGTATACGTGGTCGTTGTTGTGGGGGTCACAGTGATCATGTCACCGCTCTCCAGGGTTGACCATGCATAGTTGAGTGCTCCCCCAACCACGATATTCGTAGTTTCTCCTGCGCAAAGCGAATCATCATCTGCCGCAACCACAAGGGCAGGCAGTGAAACAACCGTAAGGGTGATGCTGGCGGTGTTCCCGCAGCCGTTTGCATCAGTCCCCGTTACGGAATAGGTGCTGGTGACCGTCGGAGAAGCCTGGATCACAGGGGTTGTTTCCAGGGTCGACCAGCTATAGGTCACGGCACCCGTTCCGGTCAGGTTCATCGTGTTGCCAAGGCAGAGACTGTCATTGGCGGCGCTGATGCCGACAATGGGTAAAGTGTTGACGGTCACAGTCACCTGGGCCGTGGCGGAACAGCCGGCGGCATCGGTTCCGGTAACGGTATATGTGGTCGTAGCCAGGGGGCTCACGGTGATGGCGGCGGTCGTTTCGGTGGTCGACCAAGCATAATCCTGGGCGCCGGAAGCACTCAGCAGGGCGCTTTCCCCTTCGCAGAGGCTCAGGTCGCTGGCATTGATGACCACACTCGGAACGGCATTCACTGTGATGGTGATGCTGGCGGTACCTGCGCATCCGGTCTGGGTGCCGGTCACGGTATAGGTGGTCGTGGTCAGCGGGCTGACGGTGATGTCGTTGGTAAATTCTCCG
>JAKLHK010000001.1 GCA_022710185.1 Bacteroidota bacterium | reverse complement strand
AGCCACTAGCCACTAGCCACTAGCCACTAGCCACTAGCCACTAGCCACTAGCCACTAGTACCGATAGTGCTCCGCCTTGAACGGCCCGTCCACCGGTATGCCGAGGTACTCCGACTGCTCGGGTGTAAGGCGGGTGAGTTTTACACCCAGCTGATCGAGATGCAGCCGGGCTACTTCCTCGTCCAGGTGCTTGGGCAGGCGGTAAACGTCGATGGCGTATTCGTTCTTCCAGAGGTCGAGCTGGGCGAGGGTCTGGTTGGTAAATGAATTGCTCATCACAAAGCTGGGATGGCCCGTGGCGCAACCCAGGTTCACCAGGCGCCCTTCGGCCAGCAGATAGATGGAATGCCCGTCAGGATAGGTGTATTTGTCCACCTGGGGCTTGATGTTGGTCTTCACGATTCCGGGCCAGGCCTCCAGCCGGCTCACCTGGATCTCGTTGTCGAAATGCCCGATATTGCATACGATGGCCTCGCCCTTCATCAGGCTGAGGTGCTCGGCGGTAATGACGTCCTTGTTTCCGGTGGCGGTCACGAATATCTGGCCTTCCTTCAGCGCTTCTTCAATTGTAGTCACCTCGAATCCTTCCATAGCCGCCTGGAGGGCGCATATCGGGTCGATCTCGGTCACCAGCACGCGCGCGCCGTAGGCCCTGAGGCTCTTCGCGGAACCCTTGCCCACGTCCCCATAGCCAAGTACAACCGCTACTTTCCCGGCAATCATCACATCCGTGGCACGCTTCAGTCCATCGGCCAGGGATTCGCGGCAGCCGTAGAGGTTGTCGAATTTCGACTTGGTCACGCTGTCGTTCACGTTGATGGCCGGCACCAGGAGTTCCCCCTTTTCCATCATCTGGTACAGGCGATGGACCCCCGTGGTGGTTTCTTCCGACACCCCCTTCCATTCGCTCACCACCCGGTGCCATTGGGTATTATCTTCCACATAAGCCTGCTGAAGCTGGGCCAGGAGGGCCGTTTCCTCGGCATTGCCAGGCTTCTGATGAAGGAGGGAAGGATCTTTTTCCACAGTATAGCCCAGATGGATCATCAGGGTGGCATCGCCACCGTCGTCCACCACCAGGTGGGGCCCCTTTCCATTGGGGAAGCTCAGGGCCTGGCGGGTACACCACCAATACTCGTCCAGGCTTTCCCCTTTCCAGGCGAATACCGGGATGCCGGCAGCAGCGATGGCCGCGGCGGCGTGGTCCTGGGTGGAGAAGATATTGCAGCTGGCCCAGCGCACCTCTGCCCCGAGGGCAGTAAGGGTTTCAATGAGTACGGCGGTCTGTATGGTCATATGCAAGGATCCGCTGATACGCGCCCCTTTCAGGGGCTTTTCCTCGGCGTATAGCTCCCTAAGCTTCATCAACCCGGGCATCTCCTTCTCGGCAATGGCGATCTCTTTACGTCCCCATTCCGCAAGGCCAAGGTCCTTCACTTTATAATCCACTGTTTCAATAGCCTGCTTTTCCATCAGAATCAAATATTTCGGTCGGCAAAGGTACGAAATCCCCCGGAAAGGGAGGCGGAGCGGGGCGGCTGGGGTGGAATGGAGGAATATCGAATATCGATTAATGATCTAAGATTTCAGAAGGAGGATGAGGAAGAGAAGAAGCGGGGAAAGCGAGAAAAGCAGCTCATAGAACATAGAACATAGAACATAGAACACAGAACATAGAACACAGAACATAGAGATCTCCCCATCCCTTCCCCGCACAGGATATTGTCCTATCTTCGAAGGACTATGCCATTGCTGCTTTCGAGAGAACTGGATAACGGCCTCCGGCTGGGGGTCTGGCAGATCAGGGAACCCGAGCCCTGGTTCCTGCAGCAGGTCCACATGAACGCTGAAGAATCGCAGGAACTCTCCCTGCTCCGCAGCCGCGACAAGCGCGAGCAACGCCTGGCCTACCGCATGGTCCTCTCCGCCCTGCTGAAACCGGCCCGCTTTTCCATCTCCTACGACGAACACCGCAAGCCTTATCTCCACGGATATCCCGGCCATATCTCAGTATCCCATTCCTGCGAAATGGCCGCGGCCATCTACCATCCCTTGCAGCCCGTGGGCATCGACATCGAAAAGGTATCCCCACGACTGCTGCCACTCACCGATAAGTTCGTGGCCCTCAGCGAATGCCTCGAGATCTCCGGGGACCGCAGCGACGAAGTGCTCACCCTCCTCTGGAGTGCCAAGGAAGCGCTGTATAAAATGGATGGCAAACGCGGACTGCACTTCAACCGCGACCTCATCGTGCAGGGTCTCGCAGCCCGCGCCCAGGGAAAACTCCGGGGTCAGGTCATGCGGGGGATACATACCGGTGAACACCCCCTGGCCTGGGAAAAGCTGGGCGACTATGTGATGGTGCATACTTTATGAAGATATGACCAGTACGGCAGAGGGTAGGTTAGATCGGCATCCCTACCGGAGGCCGGGGAAAGGATACTGACTACCTTTGCTTTTTACATGTCCACTACGATGACGTACGACTTCATCAGGCAGAAGCAAGCCGCGGGAGAAACCCTGTTTGCCGTGCTCATCGACCCCGACAAGGGAGATGCGCGCAGCGTCGTGAGCCTGGTGAAAGCAGGGGAACGCACGGGCGTCGACCTTTTCCTGGTTGGCGGCAGCCTGATGATGAGCGACCGTCTGGAGGCGGTGCTACGCCTGGTACGCAACAACACCAATGCTCCCGTGGTTTTGTTCCCCGGACAGACCATGCAGGTCCATCCCCATGCCGATGCCCTGCTGCTGCTTTCCCTCATTTCAGGGCGTAATGCCGACTTCCTGATCGACCGTCAGGTGAATGCGGCTCCCTCCATCCGGAGGAGCGGGCTGGAAGTGATCCCCACAGGATATATGCTGATAGGAGGGGGACGGCTTACCGCCGTGCACTACCTGAGCGCCACACTCCCCCTACCTCAGGACAAGCCTGAGCTTGCAGCCTGCACTGCCATGGCGGGGGAGATGCTGGGCCTGAAGATGATGTACCTGGAAGCGGGGAGTGGAGCGGAAGAGCCGGTGCGTGCCGGGGTCATCGGCGCGGTGCGTGCAGCGGTGGAGGTGCCGGTGGTCGTGGGTGGGGGACTGAGAGAAGCCCGACAGGTGGGGGAGGTGGCCAGGGCGGGAGCAGACCTCATAGTCGTAGGTACGGTACTCGAAACCCAACCTGCACTGCTGCCCCGCCTGGTGGCCGCAGCCAAAGAAAAGAACCCCCATGCCCGCTGACCTCCCCCATCCCCTGCTCGAGGTCCGGGACCTCACCATCGCTTTCCGTCAGGGGCCACAAAAACAGGTGGTAGCCAGGGATGTGGACTTCACACTGCTTCCCGGCCAAACCCTGGGAATAGTTGGCGAGTCGGGATCGGGAAAGACCGTCACCTCCCTGGCCCTCATGGGCCTGCTGCCCCCCGGGGGAATAGTGGAAACCGGAAGCATCCTGTTCCGCTCCAGGGACGCTGCCGCCACCGACCTGCTGCTCCTTAAACCGCAGGAGATGCGCCGCCTGAGGGGCAAAGAGATCGCGATGATATTTCAGGAGCCCATGACGTCCCTCAACCCCGTGATGCGCTGCGGCAGGCAAGTGAGCGAAGTCCTCCGGCTGCACCTCGGAATGAACGCCCGGGAAGCCCGCCAGCGCTGTGTACAGCTCTTCATTGAGGTGCGTCTGCCCCGACCCGAAGCCATCTATTCCTCCTTTCCCCACCAGCTTTCCGGGGGACAGAAACAGCGGGTGATGATTGCCATGGCAATGGCCTGCCAGCCACGTCTGCTCATCGCCGATGAGCCGACCACCGCCCTGGATGTCACGGTCCAGCGCTCCATCCTCGAGCTCATGAAAGAGATGGCACGGCAGTACGGGACCAGCATCATTTTCATCACCCACGACCTGGGCGTGGTGCGCTGCATCGCCGACCAGGTGATGGTGATGCACCAGGGAACGGTGGTGGAACAGGGAGCGGTGGAACAGGTATTTGAAAAACCACAACATCCCTACACCCAGGGATTGATGGCCTGTCGCCCCCGCCTCGGCCATCGGCCCGTACGCCTGCTGACGGTCAGGGATTTCCTCGGGGCCGGGGAGAGCAGCACCCCCCTGCAGGTCAGGGAGATCAGTGCCGAAGAACGCCGCACCCGACACCAGACACTCTATGCACAGGAACCGGTGCTCAGGGTCAGCGGGCTCCGGACATGGTTTCCTGCCTCAGCCACTCTCCTGGGCAAGGTCACCTCCTGGGTGAAGGCCGTGGACGAGGTCAGCCTGGAAGTATACCCCGGGGAGACCCTGGGGCTGGTTGGGGAATCGGGTAGCGGGAAAACCACCCTCGGCCGCTCCATCCTCCGTCTCCAGCCCTTGAGCGGAGGCCGTATCGCCTATCTTGGACGCCCCCTCGAAAACCTCGGCGGCCAGGAGATGCGCAACGAACGCAAGGCCTTGCAGATCATCTTCCAGGATCCCTATTCCTCGCTCAACCCCAGGATCAGCGCCGGAAAGGCCATCATGGAACCTATGCAGGTGCACCGGCTGTACCGCAACGACCATGAAAGACGTCAGAATGCCCTGGCGCTCATGGAAAAAGTAGGCCTGGAAGCCCGGCAGTTCAACCGTTACCCCCACGAATTCTCCGGCGGACAACGCCAGCGCATTGGCATCGCCCGCGCCCTTGCCCTGCAGCCCCAGTTCATCGTCTGCGATGAGTCCGTGTCCGCCCTCGATGTCAGCGTCCAGGCCCAGGTGCTCAACCTGCTCAACGACCTTAAAGAAGAATATGGATTAACCTATATCTTCATCTCCCACGACCTCAGTGTGGTCCGCTATATGTCGGACCGCATCCTGGTGCTTCAGGAGGGCAGGGTAGTGGAATACGGCGAAGCCGACGACCTCATCCGCCATCCCAAAGAAGACTATACCCGCGCCCTGATCGAGGCCATCCCCCGCTGAAAAGAAAGGGTTAATCGATAGATCGTCATCAAAATGGGGAAAGGCCCAAGGGAAGAAGTGACTAAAGTGAGCTAAAGTGCCTAAAGTTAAGAGTACTTGGAGTTAGAGGTGTTTGGAGCGCTTCCCGGAGCCCGCTGTCCGCTTCTCGCTTTAAAATTGTTTCACACAAAGCCGCATAGAATTCTTCTCCTTCTGAGATCTTAGATCGATATTCGATATTCAACATCCCCCTAAATCCCCTTTCAAAGGGGGACTTCATCAGTTCTTGTTTCTTGTTTCTTGTTCAATATTATTTCCCCTCATCCTCATCCTCCCCCTGCATCATCCCCCCAATTCCCTGCCGTCCCCGGCAAACGGACCAGATCCGCGAGCTCCTCAAGAAACTCCTCCCGGGGCATCAACCGGGCACCCAAACGCTCCAGATGTTCCGTATGTACCTGGGCATCTATGAGTTTAATTCCAACTTCATTGCAATACGTGCATAGGTGATATAGGGCTACTTTGCTGGCATCGCGGCAGGAATGGAACATCGACTCGCCAAAAAACGCCCCGCCGATAGATACACCATACAGCCCACCGCATAGTTCTTCGTTTTTCCACACTTCCACCGAATGGGCATATCCCTCCTGGTGGAAACGGATGTACGCCCCGATCATTTCCGGCACTATCCAGGTTCCATCCTCTTCCTTGCGTGGGACACCGGCGCAAGCCCGGATCACCTGTTCAAAGGCGGTATCGGCGCTTACCCTGAATCTTCCGGAACGGAGCACCTGCCGCAGGCTCTTCGATACCTTCAGTTCTTTCGGGCGCAGCACCAGGCGCGGATCGGGCGACCACCATAATATGGGCGTACCGTCCGAATACCATGGAAAAATCCCGTTGGCGTATGCATTCAAAAGCCTTTCCGTGCTCAGGTCGCCGCCCACGGCCAGCAACCCGTCTTCCGATGCCAGGGAAGGGTGCGGGAAAACGGGAGCTTCCGGGAGCTGAAAAACGGGCATAGCTGAATTAATTTCACATCCTGACGTTCATCAGGATGCGCGAAGCCAGGATGTCGATGGCCACATCGTTTTGCCCGCCCTGGGGCACGATTACATCAGCATACTGCTTGGTAGGTTCGATGAACTGCTCGTGCATGGGTTTCACAAAATCCACGTAGTGATCAATGGCCTGGTCGAAAGAACGTCCGCGTTGCCGGGTATCCCGCTGTATGATGCGGATGAGGCGATCGTCGGCCGGGGCATCCACGAAGATCTTGATATCGCATCGCTTCCTCAGCGCCTCGTTGGTGAAGATCAGTATGCCTTCCACGATCAGGACCTTGCGCGGCTCCACCGTGATGGTTTCCGGCGCCCTGCCGCAGGTGATGTAGGAATATACAGGCATGCCGATCGTCTGCCCCGAGGTAAGCTCGTCGATGTGCCGGGCCAGCAGGTCGAACTCTATGGAAGAAGGGTGGTCGAAATTGATCCTGACCTTTTCTTCAGCGCTGAGGTGGCCATTGTCGAAGTAATAGGCATCCTGAGGGAGCACAGATACTGCATCCCGTGGCAGCCGGCGGATGATCTGCCTGACCACCGTGGTCTTCCCGGAGCCGGAGCCTCCTGCGATCCCGATCACAAGCATATGCGCGCTTTGCCGCATTCGGGCCAGCTGACGAATCAGGGGATGGGCCCTCCTGCCGTTGATGGGAGCTAATTTAGAAATTTCTCTACATCAGGAAGCTCATCAGGATACCGGCCGCAACGGCACTGCCGATCACCCCGGCCACGTTGGGGGCCATGGCATGCATGAGCAGATGGTTGGATGGATCAGCTTTCAGGCCTTCCATCTGGGCCACCCGGGCACTGTCAGGCACCGCGCTCACGCCGGCGGCACCGATCAGGGGGTTGATCTTGTCCTCCGTACTCAGGAAAAGGTTCATCACCTTGGCAAAGAGTACCCCCCCGGCCGTCGCCACCATGAACGACAAGGCTCCCAGGACGAAGATCATGATGGATTCCGGCGTCAGGAAAACGTCGGCCTGGGTGGAGGCACCTACGGTCAACCCAAGGATGATGGTGACGATGTCGATCATAGAGGTCCGGGCCGTTTCGGCCAGCCTCCGGGTTACCCCGCTCTCTTTCAATATATTGCCAAAGAACAAGGTCCCCAGCAAGGGCAGGGAGGTGGGAGAAATGAAGGCAGTGGTCAGCAAGCCAATGATGGGGAACAGGATCTTCTCCGTTTTGGATACCGCACGCGGCGGCTTCATTTTGATCTGCCGCTCCTTCTTTGAGGTGAGCAGCTTCATGATGGGCGGCTGGATCACCGGGACCAGGGCCATATATGAATAGGCCGCGATGGCGATGGGCCCGATGAGGTTCTTAACCGTGGTGCCGTCGGGAAGGATGTTGATGCCGTTGGCCAGCTTCGAAGACAGAAAGATGGCCGTGGGGCCGTCGGCTCCGCCGATGATGCCGATGGAGGCAGCTTCAGGCAGGGCAAAGCCCAGGGCCAGTGCCCCCAGGAAAGTAGCAAAGATCCCCAGCTGCGCCGCAGCCCCGAGCATCATGAGCCTGGGGTTGGAAATCAGGGAACTGAAATCCGTCATCGCACCCAGTCCCAGGAAAATCAGCGGAGGATAGATCCCCGCGGTAACCCCGTAATAGAGGTAGTTCATCACGCTTCCCTTCTCATAGATGCCCAAATTGAGCCCGGCATTCAGCATGAAGGGGACATTGCCGATGATGATACCAACCCCGATGGGAACCAGCAACAGGGGCTCATATTCATAGCGTATGGCCAGGAAAATAAAGAACAGGCCCACCGCGATCATGATGAAATGCTGCAGGGTAGCATTGGCGAAGCCCGTATACTCGATAAAGCGGGCGATACCTTTTCCCGCTACCGTCTTCTCCGCCGCTTCAATCTCATGGCTTACGCCTTCTCCAAGGTCCTCAACCAGGGTGGTCTCGTCCACCAATGTATCTCTCGATGCGCTGTCCTGGGCCTGCCCCCTGAATACAAAACTCAAGCTGAACAGGATGCACAGGATGGCCGCAATCGTAAGTATTCTTTTCATGCCCCCTCCTTAATCCATCTCGATGAGTAAATCCCCCTGCAGCACGGCGTCGCCTACATGGACCTTCACGGCCACGATCTTTCCGTCCTTCTCGGCCAGCACCAGGTTTTCCATCTTCATGGCCTCGTACATCAGCAACTTATCACCCCGTTTCACCGCATCCCCGGGTTTCACATAGATCTGCATGACATTCCCTGGCAGGGGTGCCTTCACTGCTGACGGCCCGCTGGAGATCGTCTTCTTGATCTTGCTGTCGGACCGGCTGGGTGGGGGCACTTCTGAACGTACCAGGGTAGGCGTCTTGCTGGTCTTCATCTCGCGGTGGACCTCCACCTCGTACAAGGTCCCGTTAACCTCTATGCGGGCAAGGTTTTCCTCAAACTGCTTCAGCTCCACTTCGTACTCATTCCCGCGTATCGTGAACTTATAGGTCTTCATGCCTTCTGTTATTTCTTGTAGGTGTTCAGTCCGTAAATTTTTGAGCTCCAGGGCGAATAACGCTTCGACACCCTTTTGATGGTCACCACATTGCTTTCAAGGTCATGCTGGGCATTGAAATGGAGGTGCAGGGCCATGGCGATGGCGGCACTCACCTCTGCCGGGATGTTCAGGTCTTTCTCCGCCTGATGGTGCTTTCCGGCCCGGCGCAGCCGCTGCCTTATCTCCAGATGGAGTAGCCGGGGGATGTTCTTGTACACCACACTGAGAAAATAGAGGGCCAGGAACACGATGGTGTACCCTACCAGCGAGACGATGATGGCAAAGGGGCTGATCAGGTCGAGGTCGAAGCTCACAACGACAGGTATCATAATTCCTTGGTTTAGAGCGGTATATTCGAGTGTTTCTTGGGCGGAAGTGTTTCCTTCTTGGTGGACAGCGTCTGCAGGGCCCTGATGATGCGGAAGCGGGTGTTGCGGGGCTCGATCACATCGTCGATAAAACCGAACTTGGCTGCTTCGTAGGGGTTGGCAAACTTGTCGCGGTAGTTGGCCTCACGCTCGGCAATGTACTTCGCCTTTTCTTCCGCATCCTCTATCGCCATGATCTTCTTCCCTTCCAGCACTTCGATGGCGCCCTTGGGCCCCATTACGGCGATCTCGGCCGAAGGCCATGCATAATTGAGGTCCCCTCTCAGCTGCTTGCAGCTCATCACGTCGTGAGCCCCGCCATAGCTCTTGCGCAGGGTGATCGTGACCTTGGGCACGGTGGCCTCTCCATAGGCGAACATCAGCTTGGCCCCGTTGGTGATGATCCCCCCATGCTCCTGGGCACTGCCCGGCAGGAATCCCGGAACATCCACCAGGGTCACCAGGGGAACATTGAAACAGTCGCAGAACCTCACGAAACGCGCCGCCTTCTTCGAGGCATCAATGTCCAGCACCCCGGCCAGGTAGTTCGGCTGGTTGGCCACTATGCCTACCGGCATCCCGTTGAACTTGGCAAAGCCCACCACCATATTCCTGGCATAATGCCGGTGCATCTCCAGAAATTCCTTGTCATCCACGATCATATAGATGATATCCTTCACGTCGTATGGCTGACTGGAACTGGAGGGGATGATCTCGTTCAGGGCATCCTCCCTGCGATCGATGGGATCATCGGTCTCGGTAACTACCGGGTCCTCCAGGTTGTTGGAAGGAAGGTACTCCAGGAGCTTGCGGATCAGCAATATCCCCTCCTCCTCGTCCTCGGCCCTGAAATGGGCCACCCCCGACTTGGAAGTATGGACTACTGCCCCTCCCAGCTCCATTTCAGAGATGTCTTCACCCGTCACGGTCCGGGTTACCTTGGGCCCGGTCACGAACATATAGCTGGTTTCCTCGGTCATAATGATGACATCGGTGAGGGCAGGGCTGTATACCGCCCCCCCGGCGCAAGGACCGAAGATGGCCGAAATCTGTGGGATGACGCCGGAAGCCAGGATGTTGCGTTCAAAGATCTCCGCATAACCGGCAAGGCTCTGCACCCCTTCCTGGATACGCGCCCCGCCACTGTCATTGATCCCGATCACCGGGGCCCCCACCTTCATGGCCTGGTCCATGATCTTGCAGATCTTGCGCGAAACGGCTTCCGACAAGGAGCCGCCCAATACCGTGAAGTCCTGGGAGTATACGTATACCACCCGCCCGTCAATGGTGCCATGGCCGGTCACCACTCCGTCGGAAAGAAAATTCTGGTTCTCCAGCCCGAAATCGGTGCAGCGGTGGGTCATGAACATATCGTATTCCTCGAAGCTGCCATCATCGAGCAGCATATCGATGCGCTCCCGCGCCGTAAACTTGCCCTTGGCGTGCTGGTCGGCAATGCGCTTTTCCCCACCGCCCTGGCGGGCCTTCTCCCTGAGCTGGATGAGCTGGTTGATCTTTTCCTGGATATCCATTGGTCTTTCTGATTATTCTCCACAGAACTCCGTGAGCACCCCAAAGGTCGACTTCGGGTGGAGGAAACCGATGTGCAGCCCCTCTGCTCCCTTACGCGGCTTCTCGTCGATCAGCCGTACCCCCTTCTCCCGCGCAGCAGCCAGCGCCTGCCCCACATCCGGCATGGCAAAGGCGATATGATGGATGCCCGGGCCCCGGTTGGTGATGAACTTGCCGATCGGCCCTTCCGGATCCGTAGACTCCAGCAGCTCTATCTTGGTCTGCCCCACCATAAAAAAGGCCGTCTTTACCTTCTGGTCGACGACCTCTTCTATCGCGTAGCATTCCAGGCCCAGGACGTCCTCATAGTATCGTATCGCTTGTTGAAGGTCTTCAACTGCAATCCCAATGTGTTCAATATGAGTTGGTTTCATAAAAAATACCCTATTGTTTTTGCGCTAACAAAGGTAGGGTATTTTCAAAAAAACCAAGCCCCCCTGCCTGAAATATCAGTGGAAGGCTAATATATAATGAGTCTTGATTAAGATGAGAATCCGCCTGTCTTGTATCTGATCAGTCCAAGCCGGGAAGACAGACTGGCGACAACGGAAAAGAAAATGACGCCGGCCTCAGGAGCCGGACTCCCCGCTCAGGGATCCTGGCTGTTCCAGCAGGTTGTACTTGGCCTGGCGCTGCTTCCAGCGCTCCCGGGCAAACGACTGCATATCCTGCACTTTATCCTTCTCATCCACGATTTCCAGGCCGAGCAAACACTCTATGATGTCCTCCATAGTTACGATCCCGTCCATTCCCCCGTACTCGTCCACCACCAGGGCGATATGCTCCTTGCGGTCCAGGAGGTTTTCCCACACATTGAGTATCCCGTTGGTCTCGGGGATGATCACAATATCCCTGCGCAGGTCTTTGAGCTTCAGGCTTTCCCGCTTCTCGGCCAGGTTCTCGAACACCGATTGGCGGAAGACATAGCCCGTCACGTTTTCCCGGTTCCCGGAATACACCGGGATCCGGGAAAACATCAGGTAGTCCTTGTTCTGTAAAAACTCCCGGAGTGTGAGCTCCTCGTCGGCCATGGCCACCACCACACGGGGCGTCATAATCTCTGTGATCCTCAGGTTCCTCAACCGGAGCAGGTTCTGGATCACTTTATGCTCCTTTTCGTTGAAGATCCCTTCGTCGGCCCCAATGCTGGCCAGGGCCGATATCTCTTCCCGGCTGGTGAGTTGCTCATTCCCCTTGCCGGAAATATAACGGGTAATGATGGCCGACAGCAGTACGAGGGGGTAGGTGATCACGATCATGCCCCGTATGACCTTCGATGCGATGCTGGTAAGCCCCCTCCAGTAGTTTGCGCCAATCGTCTTGGGAATGATCTCGGTCAATACCAGGATGAGTATGGTCAGTACAGCCGAAACAATGCCGAAATAGGCATCCCCGAAAACCTTTACCGCCTGGGCACCCACCCCGGCTGCCCCAACGGTATGGGCGATGGTATTCAGTGAGAGTATGGACGACAAGGGCTTGTCTATATCTTCCTTCATGCCCAGGAAATGCCCGGCCCAGGCATGGCCCTCATCCCGCTTAACCATGAGGAAGGACTGGGGCGTGGAAAGCAGCACCGCTTCCATGATGGAGCATAGGAATGACACAAAAAGGGCAAGAAACAGATAAACGAGAAGTAGCAGCATTACCGGGGGATATGACGGATCCTCCTGAATGGGATTCACCTGTAACACAGCAAAATTAGTCAATATTGATCTCGTCACTGATTCCCTGGACCTCCCGGCCGCCCCTTCTCGATTCTCCGGTATTCCCCCTCACTTCCCGCGCATCCGCGGGGAAACTTCCAGGGTAAGGGTGTGCCGCTGACCTACCGGCTTGCCATACTTCAACGCCGGCCTCCATTTCCCGCTGCTCAGACGAACCACCCGCAGCGCTTCTTCGTCCAGGTCGGGGTGCAGGCCCTGCACCACCCTCAGATCAGAAACCCTCCCCAAACCGTCCACCATGAACTCTATCACGATAATCCCGCTGATGCCCGTAACTTTCAGGGCATCAGGGTAATGGTAATTGCTTCTAAGAAAGACTTCCCACCCGGTACTGCCCGAAACGAACACCGGGCCCCTGGTCTCCGGAGCCGAAGCCTGGGCATCCGGCTTATCCGTGGCCATCTCGAAGGTCATATCCCCGCTCTGCGGTTGAATGTGTGGCGACTTGCGGACATATTCTTCCCTCACGCTTGTCGACTGAACGGACTTATAGACGCCCTGGGGCGCGAAGGTGGGTGTACTCCCGGCCGTTACCAGATTGCCGGTTGCGCTGTTGCTTACCCCCTGGGGCAAAGGCAGGGGCTGGACTACAGTTTGGGTGTTGCCTGCGGCGTTCCGAACCTCTGAATCCACGGCAAGAAAGGAGGTGAAGCGGGTAAGCAGGCCGTAGGTGAGCCCCAGCGAAGTGACTTCGTCGGCATTCTCACTGCTCTCGGTGCCGGAAATCGCCATATCATCAAGATTGCGTATCCTTTCCCTCGCCCATAAATACTTCAGGGCAAGGTTGTTCCTTCCGGTATTCCGCATGGCCGATACATCTATTGCATAGCGGTACTTACCCTGACCGCTTATCCCTTCCAGCACCAGGCTGCCCCTGGGCTCCCCTTTCCATTTACCGATAAGCATGACCGGCCGCTCGCCCAATACGTCCGGTATCGAGGAGGGCTCCAGGTCGTAGGCTTCAAAGCCTTCAAAACGAACCACCACATCGGTAAGCACGGGCGACTGCACATATTCCCTGAAACGGTCGGCCATTTCGCTGGCTGACTGAGCGTTGGTCAACACAAAGGACTCCCCCTTGCCCACGCGTGCCATGCCTTCCAAAAGATGACGGTTTACCGAAGAGCCGATACCGAAAGGGAAGAAGTTCGCCTCTCCGAGGTTCTGACGGATGAGTTCAAAGGCTTCCCTCTCTACCGTAACATATCCGTCGGTGGCGATGATGAAGGACCGGGAATAACCTTCTGTGGTCTTCATGGCCAGGGCCCTGCGCAGGGCCGGAAGGAGTTGGGTACCACCCCCTCCGCGCTGGCGATCAATAAGGTCCAGCGCCTCCTGGATATGGGCGGGGGTGCCCGGAACGGAATGCTCCGCCAGATAGCTGTCCGATGAGGCAAACAGGATGACATTGAACCGGTCCATGGGCCCGAGGCCGCCGATCAGGTCCCTCAGCAGCCCCTTGGATACCTCCAGAGGAAACCCGCTCATCGAGCCGCTGACATCTACAATAAAGATATATTCCCGCAGCGGGACCATCTCCGGTTTTACCCGGCGGGGCGGCTGGATCATGGCCAGGAAGTAGTTCCCTGTCTCTCCTTCATGCAGCAGCAACCCCGACTGCATTTGGTCCCCCCTCAGGCGGTACTCCAGGATGAAATCCCGGTTACCGCCCTTTTTCTCGCTGGCATTCAGTGCAATGCTGGCCTGGTCCCGTCCGCTCCAGGTCACGTCCGTGGCATGGCTAACGCAACGCAGGTCCGATACCGGCATACCGGCGTTCAGGTTGACCCGTATATCGAGGTCGTATAGCGGGGCCTGACCTTCAGGGGTATAGGGATTGATCACCCAACCATCGGCCGGCGGGGTCAGGGGCCCTTCGCTCCCGTTGGCGAAACGGGGACCAACCACGGTGGGATACACAAACGAATACCGCCCTTCCTCCGAAAGGAGCAGCTCGGTATAACTGAGCTCCACGCGTATGATATCCCCGGGCATGATATTGCCCACATTCATCTGGAACACATTGGGCCTCTTCTGTTCCAGCAGGGATGCCGTCTTCCCCTGCTGCAGGGCCTGCTGGTATTCCTGACGGGCATCTTCCGTCTTACGGATCCTGGCCTCCACCACCCGTTCGCCTATGGTCATCCTCAGCGCATGCACGGCAGCCCGGGTGGATGCCGGGAAGACGTAGATCGCTTCGATGGGCTGCTTTCCCAGGTTCTGATACTCCTGGGTCACTTTCACCGAAGCGATCATGCCCACAATGTCGGCTTCAGCCCGGGTCGACTTCAGGGGAAAGGCCGTGGTTGAGGCATCTTCCCCCACGATATGGAAATACGGGGAGAGGGAACGGTCCTGTTCGTCGGGCTGGGCCAGGGATCCGCTTGTTGCTGTACAAAAGAGGAGCATTGCCAGGAGTTGATCAAGTCGCTTCATGATGATTAGGTTTTATGGATCGTTTTCCGGCTTCTCCCTGCCCGCTGCCCACGACCAATTTGTTGTCCGGGGGGCCTGCCTGGGGGCCGATTCCCTCTTGAGATGCACCATCCCCCCTTTTTCCACAAAAATTTTGGAACGAATTTTGCTTTTCTTTGATTTTCAATCACATGAATTATCCTCTCATCGGGTAAGGCCCGATGGGAGTCTGTTGCGGAAGAACTGGACGTGCCTCCTTTGCGAAATACCGACCCATCCTTGCTCTCCCGTCTCACCGATGAGGAACTGCTGGGCATTTACCGGGAACGGCAGGAACCGGAGCTGGTCGGCATTCTCTTCCGGCGCTACACCCACCTGGTGTTCGCTAACTGCCTGAAGCACCTCGGCGATGCCGAGGCGGCCCGTGATGCGGTGATGGGCATTTTTGAAGGCCTCTTCGACAGCCTCAGCTATACCGACGTCCGGCATTTCAGCTCATGGCTGTATACGGTCAGCCGGAACTACTGCCTTATCGAACTCCGCAGGGCGAAGAGCGAAGCAGGGGCCCTGCATGGACTGTTCCTGGAATCCGAAGGATCATTTATGGAAAACCCCGAGGACCTGCATCTCAAGGAGGCGCTTCATTCTGATCACGATGCGCTTCACAGGGCTATGGGCCAGTTGGGGGAAGAACAAAGGGTATGCGTGGGGATGATGTACCTTGAAGGCAGGTCCTATAAAGAGATCGCCGAACACACCGGGTATGGTATCAACAAGGTTAAAAGCCATATCCAGAATGGGAAACGTAACTTACGGCTGATGCTGGGGCGTTCAGCACCCCTGCTTCTCTGGCTGCTTATTCACTGATGTCCGATCCTATGGAAAAGCGACAACCGCCTCCCTTCTTCCTTACTTCCGGCTGCCTCAGCCGTGAAGGCCTGGAGGCATGGGCATCCGGGAGCCTCGATGCCGCCGGCCGGGAACGGCTGTGCGCCCATCTGCTGCAGTGTGAACTATGCCGTGATGCAATGGAAGGGAGGTCCCTGGAGGAAAATTCTGTGGATTTCAACTACTGGGTGGAAGATATCAACAGGGCGGTGACGGGAAAAGTGGGCTATATCAATGATAATCAGCCAGTTTTTATTAACGTTTCACGTGGAACCCCCTGGCGTTGGATTGCAGCGGCGGCGGCCGTGGCCCTGCTGGTCACTACGGTGCTCTGGACAACCTTGTTCCGGGGTCCCGAATTACCCCTAATCGCAGGATCCATGCAAACCGTTCCCACCGACGCGGCGGAAATTCGTACGCTGCCCTCACCAGGTACAGGACCCGAGCTATGGACAGAAATGGAACCCTCGGATGCGGCACTGTTGAGTGATGACCACACCTTCTCCCCTCAAGGGAAAGCACTGGAGGAGCCCTCAGGGGATGAGCCCCGGGAACCCTTACCCCTGGCTATTGCCCGTGAACTCAGCGAAGGGATACCGCTCGCTTCGGACCAGGCCGGTAACGACCTTCCAGAAGTGGATACGCTGCAATCCGCGATGGGAAAAGAGATGGCAGGAAGGATCACGCTGCCTCAGGAAGAGGCAGGGGCCAAGGCTGCCCCTGCCTCCACCAGCGTCAAATATCAGGCCACGCAGGCCGTACCGTCCTACTACTATGCTTCTCCTTCCCAGGGTACTTCGGTCTTCAATACGGAATCCATACGTCTTCCGTCTGCGGTCTCCAGGAACATATATTCCGTGGCAGATCAGATGCCGGTATACCCAGGGGGCCGTGATGCCGTTCAGGCCTATTTCAGCCAGGCCCTCAGTTTACCCCAGGAGGCGATCACCTGGAACAGGGATACCCTTGTGCTGGTCGAACTGCTCATCGATGACAGGGGCCATGTACGCCGCCCAAAGATGATCCAGGGTGTGAATGAAGCCGTCGATAATGTGGTGCTGAAAACCGCACGCCGTATGCCGGCATGGAAACCCGGCAGCCACCAGGGAGAGGTGGTGATGGTAAAAACGATCATCACGGTGCGCCTGTCGGGCCGACCAACTCAGTGATCGCTCAGGGTACGTTTCACCAGTTCCCTGGTGGATAGCAACCCACAGGCCGCATCGATATCCTGGCCCCTGGAAGCCCTGATGGTGGTGCGGATCCCCTTGTCGTTCAAAGCCTGGCTGAATGCAAGCACCTGCTCCTCCGGAGTCCCCTTCAGGGGGGTTCCCGGTACCAGATGAAAGCGCATCAGGTTGATACGGCAGCGCAGTCCATTCAGCAGCCGGGCCAACTCCTTCACATGACGGGAACTGTCATTGACCCCCTCGAAAAGGATATACTCGAACGAAACCCTGCGTTGCCTTCCCAGCCCATGCTCCCGTATGGAACGAATCACCTCTTCTACGGGATATACATGCTGTATGGGCATCAGGCGCTGCCGTTCCTCGTCGAAGGGGCTGTGCAGGCTCACGGCCAGGTGGCACTCGCTTTCCCTCAGAAACCGCTCCATGGCCGGGATAATGCCGATGGTGCTGACCGTAATGCGCCGTGGACTCCAGGCAAAACCCCAGTCAGCGGTGAGCACCTCCAGGCTCTGCATTACCGCATCGGTATTATCGAAGGGCTCCCCCATCCCCATGTACACGATATTGGTCAACTGCTCCCGCTCCGGCAGGCTGCGCACCTGGTTGATGATGGCTCCTGGGCCCAGGTTGGCCTGGAATCCCTGCTTCCCGGTCATGCAGAACAGGCAGCCCATTTTGCAGCCTACCTGGGTAGACAGGCACAGGGTGGCCCTGCTCCGCTCCGGGATGTAAGCGGCCTCCACAAAACGCTGCGTACCGGCACCAAAGAGGTATTTTTTGGTGCCATCGGCTGAAACCTGGGCACTGAGCGGCTCTTCCACCCCGAAGGTAAACGCGCTGTCCAAACGCGCCCTCGCAGCCTTCGAGAGGTTCGACATTTCATCTATATTCCGTATGTTCTTGGAATACAGCCAGTCGGACAACTGCCTGGCCGTAAACTTCGGCAGTTCCAGCTCCTGGCATGCCTGCTCGAGTTGGCGCAGGGTCATGCCCAGCAAGGGCGGTTTTCCGGTAGGGATTGTTGCCAAGGTATTGCAGTTTATTGTATTGATATTTAACTATTTATCACGATTTTTGGACTTGGCCTCCCTAAAGTTGGCGTGGCCTCCCGTAAGGGCGCAAACCCACGCTAAAAGTAGATTTCCGCTCTGACATGCTCGAACGGAACCCCCCGGCTGATCAGCAGGTCACGCACATCGACCACCATTTCGGCGCTGCCGCACAGATAGTAGTGCAGCCCGGGATCCAACTGCTCCTGCGCGCCCAGCCAGGCGGTCAAGCGCCCGGGATAGGCCCCTTTTCCTTCTCCTGTAGAACTGCAGCGGATATAGCGGGCGCCCAGGGATGCGGACAGCTCCTCCTGAAAATAGAAGGAAGCCTCTCCCCTTCCCCCGTGCACCAGGGTCTTGTTCCGGATGTCCAGGCTCCGGACCATCGACAGGAAAGGTGCCAAGCCCGTGCCGGTGGCCAGCCACCAGGCCGGTCGCTCGTCATCTGTAAAGAAACCGAATGGATGGCTCACCCGAAGGCTATCCCCGGGCTGCAGCCTGGCCAGCCGCGGAGTGAGCGAACCTTCAGGGTTGAGGTCGAAAAGCACGGCCGCGTCCTTCTCATTTTCCCCACCGGCCAAACTATACAGGCGATGCGGTTCCCCTTCCTCCAGCCGCAGGGCCACCACCTGCCCGGCCCTGAATTCCCAGGGCCGCTCGAAACGGAGCATGAACACCTCCGGGGCGATCTCGTCCCGGGAGCTTACCCTTTGCACCGAAAATTCAAGCAGGGGCTTGCGCATCGTTGAGGCCATAATTTTCCTTCTCCGGATAAAAGTACAATTTCGATCAGGATATGTTCAAGGGCCACCCCAAAGGAGACGGGGCCATTTTATGCCCCAGGATGCACGAAGGGGCCCGGATGGCCCTCTCCTCCGGCCTTTCGCCGTTCTGCGTCTATAAAGGCGGAAATAAAGCCGGATTTTCGTCTTGTTCCTGATTAAATCCCCAAAAAAGACACATAAATCCAAAAACGGGAGAGGCTTCGCTTAATTGGGAATACGTCCATCAACAAAACATGCACTATCAATGAAACCGTACTTCCTGAATGTTCCTCATGTTCCGGAGGATCTTCTGCTGTCTTCTGTTGAGATAGGAGGTTGGATTGGCCGGATTGCGCTGACGGGGGTTGGGTAGAATGGAAGCGATCATAGCCGCCTGCTGGCGCGTGAGCTTAGCGGCCGGACGGTGGTAATATTTTTGCGCCGCCGCCTCCGCCCCATACAGGCCCTTGCCCGTTTCTATCACATTCAGGTAAACTTCCATGATCCGCTCCTTGCCCCACAGGACCTCGATGAGGACCGTAAACCATACCTCGAAGCCCTTACGGAGGTAGTTACGCGTGGGCCAGAGGAATACATTCTTGGCCGTCTGCATCGAAATGGTGCTGGCTCCCCGCTTGCGCTTGCTCTTCTTATTGTGCTCCTGGGCCTTCTGTATGGCCTCGAAGTCGAAGCCGTGGTGCTTGAGAAAACGGTTGTCCTCCGCTGCAACAACCGCCAATACAAGGTTGGGGCTGATCTCGTCCAGGTCTCTCCATTCCCTGGTAATCCCGTACCGGCTGCCGTCCTTGTGCTTTTCAAACGCCATTTTCACCATCAGGGGCGTCACCGGAGGGTTCACGAACCGCAGCAGGGCCGTCAGCCCGACCGACAACACGATGAAAGCACCTATGGCCAGCACGACCAGCCTCAGGATATACCTGGGCCAGCTCCGGCCCTTTCTTCTGAGCAACCGACGCAACATATCACCGGGAATTAACGGGCAGAACATACACCCGGGGCAAAGTTACCGAAGGAAGCACGTTGATGCAAGCATGAATGACCTTTCTCAATGCTCAGCGATCAATGCTCAGTGCTCAATGAAAAAGGACAAGGGAATATCGAACAAGGAATTTCGAACTCAGAAGGGAATCTTTGCCCCCGGAAAACACAGAACACGCTTCGACAAGCTCAAGGACCGGAAAACACAGAACATAGAACATAAAACATAGAATATATCCTATTCTCGACCGCCCACAAAACAAAAAACCCGCTTGCGCTTCCCTTGTGGGTATACGCAGCGGGTTCTGGTGGAGCATATCGGAGTCGAACCGATGACCTCTTGACTGCCAGTCAAACGCTCTAGCCAACTGAGCTAATGCCCCTCATGTAAAGGACGTTTGTAACGGACGGCAAAGATAAGGGCTTTTATTGAATCCGGCAACAGCTTCCGCTCAAATGCGATTTATCGAAAAAGTGCAACTTTGTAGGCCAAAACCGGAAACGGCCCGGCTTGCCAGAATGCAGGTCCGGCCCTACAACCACAGCGCATAGATGAAGAGGATATTTGTTGCCGTTAGCGTTGATCCCGCGGAAAACCTCAAGGAAACCTACCATAAGTTCAGGACCTGGTTCAAAACCGACCGCATTTCGTGGGTGGATGAGGAACACATGCACATCACCCTGAAGTTCATCGGAGACACCCCTGCAGACCGTATCCCCGGGATACACCACGCCCTGACCCGCGTGGCCTCCGCCCATCAGGCCTTCCAGGCCAGCATCACCGGAGCGGGAGTGTTCGGAAGTACCTACAAGCCCCGCGTACTGTGGCTCGGCGTTGAGGATGGCGGAAACCGTATGGCCGCGCTCGGCCGGGATATCACCGGGGCCCTGGAAGAAGCCGGTATCCCCGACGACCGCCAGAACTTCGTCCCCCACCTCACCCTGGGCCGGATCAAATACCTGCGCCAGCGCAGGAAACTCGATGAAAAGGTGGCCAAAATGCAACAAAAGCACCTTCAGGATATTACCGTAGGTGCTTTCCATTTGATCGAGAGTGTACTGGGACAGGAAGGCCCTGAATATACCATCCTTCACTCCTACCCGCTGAAGTCATCGGGCCAAACAAGGGAAAAGGTATCAGGGCTCCCCTGGTGGAAAAACCTGCTGCGCCGGCTTGGATTATAGGTTATGGTCCTCAGGACCCGGCTTCGGGCTACGGGCACGCCGCTCAAGGAAATAATACAACAGGAGTGCGATACCTGAAGCCAATGACAGCAGGCTGAAATAGGCCGGCTCCTCGTCCATGTACCCCTGGTGTGAAAGGAAATTGGCCACCAGCAGGCCGGCGCCCAGGAACATCAGCAGCAAACCGTACTTCAGGGAAGGGTTGATGCAGCTGCGCTGCCCGAATACCGATGCGTCCTTGTTGAACTGCAGCAGCGCCAGGCGCTCTTTCTTACGGATATTGAGGTACACTATGGCCACGATCATGGCGAAGGCACCCAGTGGAATGAAGATTTCGCTCATTGTGATTGGTTTTCCCATTTGACGCAAACCGGGCTTTGAGGTTACATTTACCCTGCCATATCATCCCACGGACAACTGAACATGCGATTCCATATTAATAAGATATGTAGCGCAAGCTGTTCCGTGGCATGGGCACCTTCCGCTTTTAGTTGTAACCTTAGCACGGGCAGAGCGTCCAATAAACACCATGAGGCAGGACCACGACCAGGTTTATGTTGATCGCGTGCTGCAGGGCGAAGTCAATGCCTTTACCCTGCTGGTGGAACGGCATCAGGACCTGGTGTTCGGGATATGCCTGCGCTTGCTGAACCACAGGGAAGAGGCAGAAGAAGTGGCTCAGGATGTTTTCCTGAACGTATACCGTTCCCTGGAGAAATTTCGTGGACAGGCGGCCTTTTCTACCTGGATCTACCGTATCGCCTACAATGCTGCGGTATCGTCGCTGAGGCGCAGGAAACCTGAATGGACCGGAATGGACGACGACACTATGGAGCGCATAGCGGATGAATGGACAGATGACCTCACGGACACCTCCGATGTCCCGGACCGTGAGGAATGGCTGAAAGCAGCAGTGGATACGCTGCCCGAAGCCGACCGCCTGCTCCTCGATCTCTTCTATACCCGCTCCCTGGGCATGGAACAGATCGGAGAGATCCTGGGGCTCAGCCTCTCCAATGTGAAGGTGCGCATGCACAGGATCCGTAAAAAGCTGTGGACCCTGTTGCAGGACGGAAATGAGAAAAGGTGGATTACTTTTGAAGAAAGGAGAAATGACGATGGACCGATTGGATGATATGCTCCGGCAAGCCCTGCGCCCGGGGAAGGGGGATATGGCCCCTCCCGGTTTCGCCCAGCGGGTGATGGCCCAGGTACAAGCCGAGCCCCTGAAAGAAAACCAGAGTATCCGTGTCCTGCTCGGGGAATACCTTCCATACATAGCTGCAGCCCTCGTCGCTGTGGGCACCCTCGTCTTTGGCTGGGAACTGCTGCCCTGGAGCAAGGGCATGGGAGTTACCAACAGCCGGGAGGCGGGGGAGACCATTCTTCAATACCGCTCCCTGCTTGCCGGCTTCACGCAGATCTTCCGCTTCCTGGGATCCAGCAGCATTGCCCTGATCTTTTTCTTGTCCGTAGGGCTCTTCGTTATGGCCGATCGCCTTTTCAGCGTGTTCTCCACCCAACGCAGGCAAGGCAGCATGCATTCCCTGCTATGATCCCCCAGGAGATCAGCGAAGCGGTAACGCTTGACCTTCAGGCATATACAGGAAAAAGCCTACAACTCTATGCCCCTTCGGCCCTGGGCGGGGGCTCCATCAACCAGGCCTGCAGGCTGCGCACCAATGCAGGGGATTTTTTCCTGAAATACAACCTGGCCGATAAGTATCCCGGCATGTTCGAGGCTGAGGCCCGGGGACTGGGGCTCATCCGTGCCACCGGGTGCATCGGTACCCCGGAAGTGATCGCCTGGGGGAACACGGGTGACTATACCTACCTGCTACTCTCTTATCTCCAGAGCGGGCGCGAGCACAGGGATTATTGGGAAGACTTCGCCCTCCGCCTGGCTCAGATGCACCTGAACCAGGGCCCTTCCTTCGGTCTTGATCACAACAACTACATCGGCAGCCTGCCCCAGTGCAATGCCGTTCATCCCGACTGGCCGGGTTTCTTTGCCTCTGAACGCCTTGAGCCCCAGGCACGTATGGCCTTCGACCAGGGCCTCCTCGCCCATCACCTGATCACTCGTCTGGAAAGGTTGTATTCCTTACTGGCCTCAATCTTTCCCCGGGAACCTCCCTGCCTTGTCCATGGCGACCTATGGAGTGGCAATTTCCTCACAGGGCCCGACGGCAGGGCTTACCTCATCGACCCTGCAGTGTATTATGGTCACCGGGAAATGGACATCGCCATGAGTAAATTGTTCGGGGGTTTCCATTTTCACTTCTATGCCGCCTATACCAAGGCCTGGCCGCTGGAACCCGGATGGCAGGGAAGGGTAGACCTCTGCAATCTCTATCCCCTGCTGGTGCACCTCAACCTTTTCGGCACCTCCTATCTTCAGCCGGTGGAACGCACCCTCAAGGCATTCTGATCCTATCAGCGTTGCTGCCGGGAGCGCAGGCCCCGCTGTTCCTCCCACAACTGGTTGAACGATTTGGGCGCAACCTCCGGCATTTCCCGGTCTTTTCCCCAGGCCTTGCGGAACATCTTGCGAAGCAGGGCATTGCGCAGTCCGGCACTCCCGGTGTTCATCAGGCTGCGCTTGAGCATCACCCGCTTCAGCCCACCCATCATCATGCGCTCAGAAGAAGAGGTCAGCCCCTGTTTTACGATATCCCTCCGGTTAAACAACAACAGCTCATGCAGGTTGATTTTCACCGGACAGACCGCGGTACAGGCTCCGCACAGGGAAGAGGCATAGCTGAGATGCCCCAGGTCCTTCAGTCCCTCCAAATGCGGCGAAATCACCGATCCTATTGGGCCGGTATAGGTGGTATTGTAAGTATGGCCCCCGATGTTACGGTATACCGGACAGGCATTGAGGCAAGCCCCGCATTTGATGCAGGACAAGGCCCGGCGCTGTTCCTTCATCGCCAGGATATCGGTACGCCCGTTATCGAGCAATACCACATACATCTCCTCCGGCCCATCGCCTTCTCCCTGCTGACGCGGACCCGATACGATGGAATTGTAGGCCGTGACCCACTGGCCCGTGCCATAGGTGGCCAGTAGCGGCCAGAACAGGTCCAGGTCGCGAAGCGAAGGGATGACCTTTTCAATGCCCGCAATGGCTATATGGATGCGGGGAAAGGCCAGCGACATCATGCCGTTGCCTTCGTTTTCGGTTAGCGCGATGGCCCCGGTGTCAGCGATCAGGAAATTGGCTCCCGTAATGGCCGCATCGGCTGAAAGGAACACCTCCCGCAAACGCGAACGCACAAAAGCCGTGATCTCATCCGGGGTACTTTCTATCGGGGTACCGAACTTTTCATGGAAAAGGGCCGCCACATCCTCCTTCGACTTGTGCATGGCCGGGGTAACGATGTGATAGGGGTCCTCCTCTGCCAACTGCACGATGTATTCGCCCAGATCGGTCTCTACCGGCTCAATGCGGTACTTCTGCAACACATCGTTCAACTCCAGTTCTTCGGTGATCATCGACTTGGTCTTGACCACTGTCTTCACCTCATGCTTCTTCAGGATCTTCAGGATCTCACGGATGGCGTCGCGAGCCGTGGGCGCCCAGATAACACGCCCTCCCCTTTTCTCAAACTGGCTCTCGAACTCGGTGAGGTAGTTGTCCAGCTCGCTCAATACCTTATGCTTGAGAAATCCTGCTCTTTCCCTGGCCCCTTCCAGATCGGTATAGCGGTCGAGGCCGCGGTCCACCGCCGCCTCGTATTTTGACATATTATGCTGTATCGTTTTGCGGTGCTGCAAGTCAAAGGCCTTCTGCCGTGCTTCCTTCAGGAAGGCTTTCCTGTATTCTGACATAGTATTCAGCGTTAGGTGGAAGGAGCAATCTTCATCACCCGGCGTTCATGCCGGCCCCCTTCAAAATCCGTGTTCAGAAAAATCTCGGCCATCTTCAGGGCCCTCGCAAAATCAATATATCTTCCGGGAAAAGAAAGCACATTGGCATCGTTGTGTCTCCGGGTAAGTTCGGTCTGTTCCTCGTCCCAACAGAGGGCCGCCCTGACCCCCGGATATTTGTTCGCCACCATGCTTACCCCTATCCCGCTTCCGCACATGATGAAGGCAAAGGCATAACGCCCTTCGTCCACTGCCCGGGCCAGGGGATGCACCGTATCCGGGTAATCCATGCTTTCCTCAACGTCGGTACCAAAATCTTCAAGCACATAGCCCCTCTCCCTGAGCTCCTTCTTCAGGTATTCCTTCAGGGCATACCCTGCGTGGTCGCTGGCAATGGCAATGGGCTGCTGTTTATCGAACATTGTTGAAATCCTCCCCGAACAAAGTTAATCCATTTGTGGCATTGCTTTTGCATCAGCTCTTTCAGAATGAGGCCGTTCCAGACGAAGGGACTTATTGGAAATTCTGATCTATATTACTAATTATCAATGAAATAAAAATACAAACAGGCCCATGTTGATATCTGCCTAATTTTGTGGGGAGAAATCGTGGTGCCCGGTGGAAAAATCGGATCAACAGGGCAACTGATCACAGGAGTGGACGAAATGGCTGAATTATTCCACATTTATTCACCCGTTATGCACCGCCGGAAAGCACTGCTGAACAAGTTTTCTTTTCCCGTGTATGGCTTTCAACATCCTGTTGATATCCTCTCAAGTTCCTCAATTATAAAACACTTCCATCCCGAATACTGTTAATGGGATGTTGATGAACGGAGGAAAACGATAAATCCAAAAAAACAGGGAAGAATGTTTCCACCGAACTAACAGGATATCCATTACATCATAAAAACTTTAAACTTTTTATATAATGATAGATGATGCGGTGAACAAGTCGATTCCTTCGGACGAGCAACTGATCGCTGAGATCAGGCGCCTGCGCAGGGAAAAGAACGCAGTAATCCTGGCACATTACTATCAGGTTCCTGAAATTCAGGATATTGCTGACTACATCGGGGACAGCCTGGGACTGGCACAGGCAGCGCAACAGACTGATGCCGAGCTCATCGTGTTTGCCGGGGTGCATTTCATGGCCGAAACAGCGAAGATACTCAACCCGGGAAAAAAGGTGGTAATCCCTGACCTGGATGCCGGATGTTCACTGGCCGACTCCTGCCCGCCCTCAGAGTTCAAGGCTTTCCGTGACCAGTATCCCGACCACATCGTCATCTCATATATCAATTGCTCCGCGGCAATCAAGACGCTTTCGGATGTCATATGTACCTCAAGCAACGCCAGGGCTATCGTAGAATCCTTTTCCAGGGAACAGAAGATCATCTTTGCGCCCGACCGCAACCTGGGAGCCTATCTTAACGGAGTGATGGGACGCGACATGGTGTTGTGGGATGGGTCATGCGAAGTGCATGATGCCCTTAAAACCGAGATGGTGATCCGTATGAAGGAAGAAAATCCCGATGCCCTCCTCATCGCCCACCCTGAGTGTCGGGGCCCGATTCTGCAGTTGGCGGACTTCATCGGATCTACTACCGCTCTGCTCAATTTCACGCAAAAGGACAGCAACCCCCGGTATATCGTGGCTACCGAAACAGGGATACTGCATCAGATGAAGAAAGTATCCCCGGATAAGGAGTTCCTTATCGTTCCTACCGATGAAACCTGCAATTGCAACGATTGCCCCTACATGAAGCTCAATACCCTGCAGAAACTATACTTTAGCCTGAAGAATGAAAAGCCCGAAATCATGCTTGATGAAGAGACCATCCGCAGGGCTGCCCTGCCCATGCTGAAGATGATGGATATCTCACGACAGGCCGGACTTATCCGATAATGCGATGAGAAAAGGCATACTGGCCACCGGCATATTGTTTATGCTTGTCCTTCAGGGCCTCATGGCCCAGGAAGGCAAGGATGGCTTCACGGTATTCTACCATCCTAATGGCCAGATTAGCAGTGAAGGCATGATGAGGGACGGAAAGCCGGATGCTTACTGGAAAACCTACAATGAGAACGGCGTACTCATATCTGAGGGCAACCGCCGTGATTTCATGCTGGACAGTACCTGGACATTCTACAGCGATTCCGGGGCTATGGTGATGACCATTGACTACCGGTTGGGCAAGAAGCATGGCCCCAGGGTAACTTACCGCGGAGATGAGCGCATCATCGAACCTTTTGAGGATGACGTAAAGCAGGGCATTGCCTATACCTTCCGCAAGGATACCGTGTTGTTCCGAACCGTACCCTTCGTGAATGGACTGGAGGAAGGGCTGGCCCGGGAATACAATGAAGAAGGAAGGGTGATCGGGCTGACCGAATACAAGCGGGGATATGTGGTCCGCAAGGAAAACATCAACCATACCGACCGGAACGGGCTGAAACAGGGGATGTGGAAGGAGTTCCATCACAACGGCCTCGTAAAGTGGGAAGGGACCTACGCCAACGATCTGCGCAACGGGTATTTCAAGGAATACGATACCCAGGGAAAGCTCATTGCTGTGAAGAAATACGTCCAGGGAATTATTCAGGAAGACGCCCCGGAAGTGAGCCGGCTGGAAGTGAAGGTGGATTATTATCCCAGCGGCAAGCCGCGCATCGTGGGGCAGTATTTCAACGGGATACCGGAAGGGATACGAAGGGAATACAACGAGACAGGGGAAGTAGAGCGGGGTTTCGTGTTCCGCAGGGGAGTGATTACCGGAAGGGGCATTACCACCGACAAAGGGCTCAGGGAAGGGCCGTGGATAGAGTATTATGACGACGGAAAGATATATGCCGAAGGCAGTTACCGGGCGGGGGTACGTGTAGGGAAATGGAAGTTCTACTACCGCAGTGGCAAGCTGGAACAGGAAGGGCAGTTCAACACCCGGGGACGTTACGATGGGAACTGGCGCTGGTATTTTGAGAGCGGGAACCTGCTGCGCGAGGAGGAATACCTGGACGGAAAGCGCGACGGCATGCTCAGCGAGTACAGCGACTCAGGCAAGGTGCTAGTGCAGGGTGAGTTCGTGGACGGCCTGGAAGAAGGGGTGTGGAAATACGACCTGGGCGACCAGGTGCAGCAAGGGGCCTATGCCGGTGGACTGCGCCAGGGCGAGTGGAAATACTGGTACGCTAATGGAAATCTCAGTTTCACCGGCAGCTTTGTGGAGGACAATCCCAACGGGAAGCATACCTGGTATTGGGAGAACGGCCGAAAAAAGGACGAAGGGTATTACGTGATGGGCCGGCGCGAGGGAGAATGGACCAGATTTGACGAAAGCGGGCTTCCCTATCTGTATATCACCTATAAGGATGGCGTGGAGAAACGCTACGACGGCGCCCGCATCGAGCCTGAAATGGAAGGCGAACAGCCTATTGAAGATTAGTGGCCCGGCCCTGGTCCGGAGCATTAAATCATAGATTCCTGAACACCCCCTTTACCGGTGCAGGAGTGCCTCTACGCTCATAACAGGGAGAATATAGCCCAGGCATAGGCGTAGAACCGGATGAAACGGGTGGCGCTGAAGGCAATGAACAGGACCTTGGGGTACCTCAGCAGTCCACTGAGCAGGCAAACAATCGAAAACGGCAAGGGGGTCAGGGCGGCCAATACTACGAAAACCCCTCCCCATTTTCTTACCAATTGAAAGTTCTTCTTGTATTTGCTGGCGATGAAGCGGGATATGGCGGGATGGAAGCTCAGGCCCCGCCCCATGAAGTAGGCAATGATCCCCCCGATGTAGCTCAGGGTGGCCAGGAGGGTGATGAGCTCATACCTGTTGTCGAACTCCTTGAGCCATAGGATGAAAAAATCGGGCGGCAGCAAGCCGAGGAAGCTTTCAGAAATGAAGAACAGGATGAATACGGAGGTGGAATCGAGCGTCCGCATGAACGACTCGAACATCAGTCCCAGGTCGATGATATGGCTTTCGATATACGTGAAGGCCCCGATCAGCACGGCGGCGATGACGACCAGGTAGATGGTGTTCTTCAGGGCGAAACGATAGAAGCCGCTGCGCAGAAAATAGGCATGGTATAGCCCCATCCGCTTCAGGCGGTAGGCAAGGAATTGATCCATTCGTATGGCCAGCGTCCTGAACATCGCTTGCAATGGCACACCGGGGGTGCCGCATAGGTTATTGCCTGTTAACATCGGCCGGGGGTCAACGGTTCATTTTTCCAATCGCTCCGGGCCGTGCGGTCCCACAAAGGTAAGGCAGCTTTTCCCGGGATGCGGGAACGGTTTTCCCGCCGGGGTAGTATATCTTTAGGAATTATTCTGCACCCATACCGCATGAAAAAGCACCGATGGAACCTTGAGGGAAAGACCGCGCTGGTTACCGGCGCAAGCCGCGGCATCGGGCGCGCGGTATGCCTGGAAATGCTGTCCCTGGGGGCACGGGTGATCGCCGTGGCCCGGGGAATGGACGACCTGAAAAAGCTTCAGGAGGATAGCGGCCTGTTTTCCGCGGGGCTCCACCTGCTGAAGGCGGATGTCACCACCCCCGAAGGCCGCAGCCTCATCATGGGCTATGCCGGGGAAACTTTCGGCAGCCTGGGCATCCTGGTGAACAATGTGGGCACCAACATCCGCAAACCCGCCCTGGCCTATGATAACCTGGATATCTACACCATCTTCAGTACCAACCTCCACTCCGCCTATGAACTGAGCCGGGCCAGTTATCCCCTGATGAAAGATCAGGGCGGAAGCATAGTGAACCTAAGCTCTGTCGCTGGACAAACCCACCTGGGAACGGGGGTGGTGTATGCCATGACCAAGGCCGCCCTCAACCAGATGACCCGCAACCTGGCCATGGAATGGGCGGGGAACAACATCAGGGTCAATGCCGTTGCCCCCTGGTATACGCGCACGCCCCTGGCCGAATCGGTGCTCAAAGACCCTGACTACCAGAGCAAAGTGCTGGAACGGACCCCTTTGGGCCGCATTGGCGAACCGGAAGAGGTTGCCTGCCTGGTGACTTATCTCTGCATGGATCACGCCGCCTACATCACCGGCCAGGTAATTAACATCGACGGAGGCTTTTCGGTGTTCGGCTTCGACCCTAATCGGCCAGTACAAAGTCCATCTGCTTCTTCCCCAGATCAACCTTCCTGACCACCACACGCACCGGATCGCCCAGGCGGTAGATCTTTCCCTGACGTGAGCCAATGACACGGTAGTTGTCCTCGTCAAGGTAGTAATAGTCGTCCTTCATATTCTCCAGACTCACCAGGCCCTCGCCGCGGTTGATCACCAGTTCCACGAACAGTCCCCATTTGCTCACGCCGGAGATCTTGCCCTCGAATACCTGGCCGATCTTGTCCAGCATGAATTCGGCCTGTTTGTATTTCACCGATTCCCTTTCGGCTTCCGCGGCCTTGCGCTCCATATCGGAGCAATGATCGCAGCGCTCCTCCAGTTCATCCTTGCCGGTACTGTTTCCCCCGGCCAGGTAATGGTCCAGCAGCCGGTGCACCATCAGGTCGGGATAGCGGCGGATGGGACTGGTAAAATGGGTGTAGAAAGGGAAAGCCAGGCCATAATGCCCGATGTTGTGCGTGGAATAGATGGCCTTGGCCATGGTGCGGATGGCGATGGTCTCCACCATGTTCTCCTCCCCTTTCCCGGCGATGTCGGTGAACAGGGAGTTCAGGGATTTGGCGAGCAGTTTCCGGTTCCCCGTATTGAGCTTGTAGCCCAGCTTGAAGAGGAACTCGCGGAAACGTTCCAGCTTCTCCGGATTGGGGGTGTCGTGGATGCGGTATACGAAGGTCCTGGCTTCTTTGGCATCTGCCGTCTTACCGATGCGTTCTGCCACCCTTTTGTTGGCCAGGAGCATGAAGTCCTCTATGAGCATGTTGGACTCCTTCTGCTCCTTGATATAGGCTTCCAGGGGTTTGCCCTTCTCGTCGAGGCGGAACTTCACTTCCTGCGACTTGAACGCGATGGATCCCCGGCGGAACCGTTCTTCGCGCAGCTTCACCGCCAGCCGGTTAAGCACCAGGAGCTCTTCCCTGAGGTCCCCCTCTCCTCCTTCTATGATCGCCTGCACTTCTTCGTAATTGAAGCGGCGGTCGGAATGGATCACCGTGCGCCCGAACCATTCGGTGTATACCTTGCCTTCATCATCCAGCTCAAATACAGCGGAATAGCATAGCTTGTCCTCTTTGGGCCTCAGGGAGCACACATGGTTCGACAGCTTTTCGGGCAGCATGGGGATGGTGCGGTCCACCAGGTAAATAGAGGTGGCCCGGTGGTACCCTTCCTTGTCGATGGCGCTGCCGGGCTTCACATAATGCGAAACATCGGCGATGTGTACCCCTACTTCCCAATGGCCGTTCGACAGCTTTTTCAGGGAGAGGGCATCGTCGAAGTCCTTGGCATCTTCCGGGTCGATGGTGAGGGTGGTCACCTGACGGAAATCGCGCCGCTTGCGGATCTCTTCTGCAGGGATGGCGTCAGGAATTCTGGTGGCTTCGTCTTCCACGTGTTTTGGGAAACCCAGGGGAAAATCGTAGGAAGCCAGGATCGACTTCATTTCCACATCGTTGTCACCGGGTTCGCCCAGTACCTGTATCACTTCGCCAAAGGGCGTAGCCGAATGCTCCGGCCAGTCGGTGATGCGGCCAATCACCTTCTGCCCGTTCTTCGCACCGTTTATGGCGCTCAGTGGGATGTAGATGTCCACGGGCACCGCGGCACTGTCGGGGATGAGGAAGGCGAACTTCTTGGAGATCTCGATCACCCCCACAAACTGTTTGCGGGCCCTCTCCAGGATTTCCACCACCTTGCCTTCCGTTTTGCGGCCGCTGCGCTGGGGGAAGAGGCGCACCCTCACCTTGTCGCCGTCCAGGGCGCGGAAAGTGTTGTTGGATGCGATATAGACGTCTTCATCCAGGCTGTCGGTGATGATATAGGCTTTACCGGTACGTTTCATGTCAACGGTTCCAACGATCTCCCCGGCGCTGCGATGGGCCCTGGCCTTGCTTTCGGGCATGGCGTATTTTCCGCGTTTTCTTTCCTCCAGCAAGCCCTGGGCTACCAGGTTGCCCAGGATGGATTTGACCAGGTCACGGGAGGAGCTGTCGCTGATGCCGAGCTGGGCGGCCACCTGGCGGAAGTTGAGCTCCCGGAAGGGATCAGCGGTGAATACGGCGTATACGGTATTGGCAAAACTGTTCTTCTGAACGCCCTGGCGTTTGCCCCGGCCGGGGTTGCGGCGTTTGTTGCTCATGGGATTGGAATGGGTTATGTTGTTTTTCGTGTATTTTTGAGGCGCGGTAAACTCAAAGGTACTCATTAAGCATGCTCAGCCGCCCTCTTCATATCCTCCTCGCCGACGACAATCCATCGAATGTGGAACTGTTGCGTTTCATCATCCAGAAGCTGGGCCACCGGCTGCAGGTGACCACGGATGGCCGGGCAGCGGTGGACTGCTGCATGAACGAACGTTTCGATCTGGTGCTTATGGACATTCAGATGCCCCACATGGATGGCATCGAAGCGACCCGCCGCATCCGGGAATCCTCTGTATACAACAGGGATAGCCTGCGGATTGTTGCGTTGACTGCCACCAGTATCAGGGTAAGCGAAGCGTACTGCCGCGAGCTGGGTCTCGATGCCTGCATTATCAAACCATTCAGGGTTAAGGAGATAGAGGATTATCTTTCTCAGATTTCCCCGCTTGGTGCGGGTCTTCAGTAGAGTGCCCAGTCCGAAGAGTAATTGAGGCAAGTCAGGCTTACTATTGTAGTCATTGTTAAATTATTCACTGACTATGAGCACTGCGCAATGAGAAATGTTAAATGTTTTTTGCCCTCAGGCCGGGCGGGCCTCGTTGCCGGGTCGCGACTGCGCCTGCTGCTTCCCTCCCTACGGTCGGGATCCCGCTGCGCGGGACCGCACCAGCCAAGGTCGCTCCCCCGGCAACTGTATTAAAGTCATAGCTGTCAACATACCAACGCAGGCTTGACTTTTTACTCGCAAAAAGTTGATTAACAAGGTGCTCGTGAGATCAGTAAAGCATTTTGATCAGTATCGCCGCGGCGAGCATCACGATCAGGGATGCTGCCGTCAATACTCCGGCTATGCGGTTGCGCCGGATGTTCATCCGGTTCCTGGATCGGTACTGGCAGTAGAGCCCGAAGATAAACCCGGCGAAACCAGCAGCGGTGAGGATGTAGAGGAGGGTTTCCATTCGTTTCCGGTCAGGGGTACATTGACATAATCGCCAAATTCATACAAATCCTGGGATTATAATCACCAAATTTATTCCAAAATGGGGATTAGGACGGTTCATTGCGCAGGGACAATGGACAATGGATTGGCGATTGACGAATGGAAGCGAGGAATCCTACAAGCGGGAAAAGCGAGAAGCGACGAGAATTCGAAAATGCGAACGTGTGTACATCGCACATCGCCCATCAAAATGAACCATCAACCATGAACCATCATTAGGGAATATTTTGGCCTCCACGCGCCCGTGTTGTATATTTGCAGCCCGGCCTCATAGTTCAAGGGATAGAACGGAAGTTTCCTAAACTTTAAATCCAGGTTCGAGTCCTGGTGAGGCTACAAAAACAGCGCGAGAGTGGGAGCGTGAGCGACCAGAATTGCGCTGTTTTTTCTCATTACTCACTCTCACTCTCACACTGTTACGAAATATCTCTCTTGGTGTTGCTCACACTTATGCTGGTACCTAGATGACATTCGTGTATACAGTTTTACACACAGTTTTTACATAATTATTCTTTGTTCCTCTTTTTATCTCAGATAAGATTGACGCTGACGTGTAATGTCTTTCTGAAGCCGTAAGTCAATAGTAATATAGTTAGGATCAAAACCTTTTCTAAGTGCCCCAACATTTTCTTGCAGTGTTTTTATATGGTCTGGGCTAAGGTGGTTTGGCAGAGTGATGATTAGTATAGCCCTAGGGACCGTTTTGAACTTTTCTTTATACACATCCTGCGCCTTCACTAAATCAATAATCTCCTGCTTAATTTCCTGAATAGTAGCCCCCTGCTCAAAAAGATATAGGTGTACTATCTTGTCCGAATACTTACCTTCAATCTCAGAAATAAGAACGACATCAGATACTCGTTGATTATTTAGCAAGGCATTGATTTTTAAATTGTAAGACAAGTTCCATTCTGCCAGATAGAACCTGACCAGTTCTTGAACAAGCTTTTTATGTTCATCCGTGATTTCGTACCTGTCCCCAACATTTTCTGATTCTTCTACTAATTCCTCCGATTGTTCAACATCCTGACCATTATCTTCGGGTACCGGCTCTTCTTTTGGAATTGGTGATTGATTGAGAAATTCTAAAGTTTCTCTCTTGCTCCTTACTTCAAGGGAGGCTGTACTCAGCTTTAAGTTGCGCAAGTATTCCTTTTGTGTCTCATCATCAATTTTCTGCTTCTTGATCCATTTTTTAATGCCAATTATGATCAGCACAGCACCAGCAACGAATACTAAACCGACCACCCACCATAAGCTGCATATAACGATACCCAGGTACCTAAATCTTGTCGCCAAGGTAGCTTTGGCAATATCTGATACACCCTGATACGCATCACTGGATAGGTAGAAGGAATCAGGATCTCTTAGTAATAATACTGGAAGAGCAACAGCGGCGACGATCAGAATTACTCCAGCGGAAACAAGGAATCGGTACAGATCCTTGTAGTTAAATTGTCCGGTGTCCATTATTATGCGTTTTTGCGACTTGACCTGCCCCTGGTCAATTGACTGGTTGAATTCAGGCGTCGGAAACTTATGGACTAAAGATACGGATAGGAAGCGAAGACGAGCAGATTTTGTTGAAAACTAATCACTTGACCCAATTATGGTGCTGTACCCTGTAATGTCTCGTCATTCGTCGCTTTCCGGTTTTCCGGCATCGATATGAGACTAAAAACGATGATCAGAAAGCCAAGAATCGCTAGCATCAAAGCAATGATATGAGAGAAGGATTTAGGACTAACAATCTGCCCCCCTACCACCTCCAGGTGAATGTCAGGGATTATATCTACGGGATTATGCATGGGTCTTCTCTATGATAATTTTACTCTTTCCTTCGATGAGGTAGCGAATACCGTATATGTAACGCCAAACTTTCTCCTCATGCCGCCTCGTATGCGTGAGGTAGTTGAAACGAAATCCCTGGCGCTCCAGGTCCAGGAGGGTGGTTTCCACCGATGCCTGATCCCCCAACAGGCTGGCCAGGATCTTCCGGTTCTTCTCTAGGACCTTGTTCACAGCACGCTTCTCATCCGCCAGGGCGATCGCTCGCTGATTGTGCCAGGCGTTCTTCGTCTCCTTACTGGCAAACCTCTGGTTACGCCGCCCGGGAACGAACATCTCCCCAGTATATGGATCCTTACGTGCCGGATACTTCATCATTTCTTGTTCCTTGTTCGATATTCGATGTTCCTTATCGCCCATCCAGTTACGATGGCCCCTGAAGTGCCTCCAGGATCTGGCTTTTATAGAAGTACACCCGCGTATTCAGGCGGTAGGGGTGTAGAATCCCCATGTTGCACCATTCCGTGAGCGTCACCAGGCTGACCTTGAGCATATCGGCTGCTTCCTGGCGGGTGATCAGATCAACGGAGCGGATTTCCTTCTGGGTGGATTTGTGGTCTTTCAGAACCTTCATGACACTTTCCTCAACGATGTCGCGGAGCTCGTCAGGGGTCACCAGTACATGTTTCATCACCGAATATTTTCTACAAAGAAAATCAACGGAACTGGGGGCATTTGGGGGGATTCGTTGTCCCCAATTATTCCCCCAAATCAAGTGGCAGGATTGCGAAGGTCGAGGTGATCTGGGTACTTGGTCGGCTGTGTTGCGAACTTCTTCCGGAATGAATCAAAGTCGAGCTTGTGGTAGGCAGTGAAGTTGTTCATCAGTAGACGCACCCAGGGCTCGTTTGGTGACTTCTCCGCATACTTCTGTTTAAAGCTGTACAAGAAGTACCTGACCACTCCTTTATGAAATTCTGTTGTTATCAGCTCGGCATTCTTTGTGAAGGCGAAACCCTGGAAACTACGCCGAAGAAAAAGATCAACATCTTCTTCAGTGAGATAAGGTTTATTAGCCCGAGAGGATTCTGAACAGCACAGGCGCCTGAACTCCATCTCGATGATGGAAGGACTGATGCCCAGTTTAATTCTTTGATCTTTAGGTCCCTCTTGAATGGGGCCAAGGTCAATACCTTGACCGCTAATTTCCTCCAAGCGTGCATTGAGGATGCTAAGAACGGCCATGGTGTAATTATCTGCTGTCCTTTTTGAAATAACAGGCTTGGCTCCTATGTAAGAGACCGAATGGAACAGATCCAGTTGTTTACCATTGCTCATGCTCTCCAGGTATGCCCTGATGAGTTGACGTAGTGCTGTCTCTTCGCTTATCTGCACATTGCCTGTTGTGAACATATATGCCCTAACCGCATCATGGTAAAGCTCCCTGAACAGAAAGACCCGTAAACGTACAAGCATCTCAATACTAAGAATGTAGGCATACCTGCGCTCCCACCAATTGTCTGCAAATGCTTCATCTACAAAGGCATTGATCCGGTTTTCCTTAAAATACTCAGGATCAAACGACAGGACAGGTTGTACCTTCTTGAAGAAAGCGTTCCAACTTTGCGCATCCAGGTGAAAATCAGAGGTGTATTCCGGCATATCCCCAATCTGCTTCCAGGTATCCCTGCGCCGGGTCTGGTTTATGATCAGAGGCCTGATATTGAAGAGCTCATTGCGGAATCCGCTAATCATAAACTCGCAGAGCTCCTCGTGCCTGCCACACCAGCGCTTATAATCACACCAGAAGCTAAATACGTTCTGGCAGTATAGCTTAATCGCCACCTTCTTTTGGCGACTCAAGGGCACCTGTGTTTGCTGTCCAGTGAAATAGACAGAGAACCCATTCTGGATCTTAGCCAGGCTCCGGAACCATTTCCCAAAGGTTTTCAGGTTGATGCGCGCAGGCGGTATTTCTGTACGCAGGGCGTCCATCTATGCGAATAGTAGCGTTCTTAAACGTTTATAAACGCAATATAGCGAAATCGACTAATCCGGGTAGTTGATTTCCGACATCTGAATCCGTGGAGAGTGTCGACTATTTAGATTCTCTCTAAATTAAATATAGGATGGTTACCTTCGTTTAAGTTAGGGTATTAAAATCAAACTGCCGGATTACAGCCAAACTACACCTACAGCGCCTACCTTTTCTGTTCGCTTCTTAGCTAAGTGACCGTGCAGTTGACTGAATTCTTTGAAGACATACACCCATTAAAGTCTCTTAACTATGAAAAGTCAACTATTTCTCCTTGTCACCTGCATATCCGGTGCCCAGGCGATGGCCCAAACAACGATTGAGTTTACCTATGATAATGCCGGAAACCGGATTAGCCGGATCGTCCAGAATCCCCCCCCGGCAAAGGCAAGTTCGGATACCACGATCTTGACCATACCAAGCAGCATAAACAAAGATTTACTTACGGATGAAAAGTCATTAATCGCAAGGGTCTATCCAAATCCTGTAAAAGATGAATTGACCATTGCGTTGGAGAATTATACAGGGCAAAGACTGAGATATGAGATAGTAGACTTGGGTGGGTCCGTATGGAAATCTGGTGAAATACATCGCGAAAACACAGCCATTGAGGTGCGAAACTTATCAAAAGGCGTATACTTTTTAAGCATACAAGGAGATGCCCTTGGCATTACGCAAAAAATTGTGGTTCAATAAAACGAATTGTACTTAGCTCGGGATAATCCCCATTCAATAAAAATCATCATTTCAAACAATTAGCATATTGCCTTATGACCACGAACATCACCTCTCTTTCCGGCTCTAGGCACAATGGGATAACACGATCATTAATCCCGATGATATTTTTTGTGTTATCAATATCAACATCAGCACAAATTCAAGCGCCACAGCAAGGTGTAACTGGAGGACCAGATCCGGCTGATAACGGTGTAGTAGGTAACCTTCAAGGGATATTTTCGCAAAGTCCTTCAGGATCAATGATTTATACAGTACCCTTTCCTGTTCTGCCAGGAACCAATGGAATGACTCCTGAGTTAAACTTGATTTACAATAGTCAATCAGGAAATGGACTCTTGGGAATGGGATTTCACCTTGGTGGGCTATCTTCAATCGCCAGAATCGGATCTAATCTATACAATGATGGAGAAATTAAGGCTATACAATTTTCTTACAATGATCATTTTGCGCTGGACGGTAACAGACTGACCCTTGATGTCGGGACATACGGCGCATCAGGATCAGAGTATCATACCGAGTCACAGACATTTTCAAAAATCATTGCATTTGGCACACAAGGAAAAGGACCTGAGTATTTTAAGGTATATACAAAATCTGGATTAATCTACTGGTATGGCTATTCCCAGGACTCTCGCATTGAGGGCCAGGGTTTAGTTGATGTACTACAATGGAGATTGAACAGGGTGGAGGATAGGAGAGGGAATTATATAGATTATTACTATTACGAGAGCAATTCCACAGGAGAAAACCTCCCGATTAGGATATCATATACCGGGAACCACAATACATCTTCTTTGCCTTACTATACTATATTGATTGAGTATCAGAATCGATCTGATTCAGCGATTCACTACCTTGCTGGGTGCAAAGTAAATACCTATAAACGAGTATCTAACGTAAAGTTACTCTTCAACGAAAATGAAGTTTGGGAGCTTGCTTGTACTTACTCGGAAAGTAACAATGCCCCATACTACAGCTATCTTCAGTCTATTACATACAGTGATGCCGAGTTTAACAGGCATCTAAATCCATTGGAGTTTCTTTGGAGTGGCGAAGGAACAAATTCGTTAAATTCACCAGAAACGAAGACGTGTATTTATGGGCTAAGCCTTGCTCCGGCGGATTATCCCCGTTTCCTGACAGATATTGATGGTGACGGACTTGATGATATTTTAGGCTTCGAGTACAATGGAACAATTGCATCATTCTCCAATGGAACGAGTTTTGGTTCTTGGGTTCCAGTGTATTCTGACTTTGGGGCTGTTGATTTATGGAATCTAACAGGGACAATGAGTTGTCAAGGCACCGATGACTATATTCTGCATAAATACCATCGAACAATAGGTGATGTGAATGGTGATGGAAAAACGGACATAATCGGATTTGGACATGATGGAACCGGTGTTTCGGTTTCTGTTGGAGCCACATACACTTCTCTATGCTATGTCAATGACTTTAATCATGGAAGTGGCAATTATCCCTACCTTGAAACAAACCCCCGGTATGTTTCTGATGTGAATGGCGATGGTATGGATGACATCATAGCATTTAATCACTTTGGAGTCAGGGTGGCAACTTCATACGGTACAGGATTTAATGCACCTAGCGTTTGGACTGCGGATTTTGCAAATAATTCCGGATTGCCGGGTTCCGGTTTTGATTGGAACGAATTTGAGACAGTTGATGACGAGTGCCACCCTAGCTATATCCGAACCATAGGGGATGTTAATGGTGATGGTATGACGGATATTATTGGTTTTGGAAAATATGCTACATATGCTTATAAATCCAACGGCACTGAATTTGTTCAATATGCGGTTCTTTACGATTTCCACGAAGCTGATGGCTGGAATACAAGAAATTATCCACGTTTTGTTGCTGATGTGAATGGTGATGGAATGGATGACATTATTGGATATGGGGACGATGGCGTATATGTATCATTAAGCACGGGCACTGGATTTTTACCTAAAAGAAAGTGGATTGGAGAATTCGGCAGGCTCCAAGGATACAGCAATACAAAGATCGAAAGACATATTAAAGATGTAAATGGAGATGGAATGGCTGACATTTTATGCTTCCATATGACACTTGGAGTTGAAATTGCACTATCAGATGGAAGTCATTTCCGGGATTCACAGTTTTGGATTGAAGACGCATACTGTCGCGAGTGTTCAAAAGACTATAATCATTTCCTAATGGGAGACATAAACGGAGACGGTATGCTTGATGTGGGAGGGTTTTACGAAGATAAGTTTGATTTTTCGCTTTCCGCAAAGAAGTATTCCTTCATTAACAAGTCTATTGATAGCTATGACAATGAACACTATTTTTCATATCTACCCCTTACGTCTGATGAGCCTGCATTCTATTCAAAGGATCCGGGCCTTTCCCTCCAGAGTCATGTACAGCGATATATGCCCCGAATATATTTGTTGTTCAAGGATAGTAATGAGGTATCGTACAACAAATATCACTACGAGGATGCACTCTTTCATCGCCCGGATAAGCGTTTACTCGGATTTATACATTTGAATCGACAAACTTATAAGTCTGGTGTCGTATGGGGAAGTATGCAGGATTTCGAACTAAACTACACATATCTGTCCCTCCATTTGTCTACATCTGCCGAGTTTATTAATAACATTCTTACAAGAACAACCCTTTTTGATCAATCATATGACAATAAGGGAGGCAAATCTTACTTCCTTTATTATCCTGAATCCCTCACATGGGAAAGAGATCCGGATAATAACTTCATCCGTACCGTGAAGACTGTTATGGACATTGACAATTATGGTAATGTGGTGTTTGAGGGAAAATACATAGATGAAAGCTCAAGCCATTATCTCGGGGACCCCGAATCTTCTTACGGCTTCCATCAAAAAACAGATAATACGTACTCAATTGACCTTACCCATTGGTTGTTCCCGCTCACGGCCACGGAATCTAATAGTATTAGTCCGGATGATCAGCAAGGCAAGAACGTTATTACAGTTTTTACGTATTTCCAGCCAAGTGATTCTCGATTCCCAAATGTTCAGACGAAGTCGCGCACCCCGCAATCGGATCCTTCATTACAGGTGGTTGAGACATATGACTATGATGAATACGGAAATATAACGCATAAAACAGTTACTGCACCCAATTATACACCAGCAGTATCACCAAGAGAAACCATTTTCGAATATGATGAACAGTCTTATTCTGGAAGATTTCTTACAAAAACAAGAGAAATAGTTACAACCTCTTACAGCTTATTTTCTGAATTTGATTATTATGCAAAATACGGTATAGTTAAGACATCAAAGGACTACAACGGATTGGAAACAGCATATGAATATGGTGCCTTTGGCAGAATTCAAAGGACATTGTATCCTGACGGTACGGAATCCCTAAATGCTTTGAGATGGGTATATGCTGATCCTGCAAACCATCCGGATGCAATCAATGGTTCACTTTTTTACCAATGGTCTCAGTCAACAGGAGAGGCCTTTAGCTTAGCGTTTTTTGATAGTTACAGCAGACCTACCAGAAGTGTCAGACTCATTGGGCCAAGCGAAAAAGTATACGCAGATAGAAAATATAACACAGATGGCCAGCTTTTTATGGTAACGGAGCCGTATTTTAGCACAGATAATGACTATGCGTTCACTGAGCATTATTATGACAATTACGGGAGGCCAGATCAAACAATTGTATATGGAGGAAATCCTGTTACGGTTGTAAATTCTATGGATTATGACTATAATGGTCTTACAACAACACTTACAAGCCAACCATCAGGGCAATTTAAGCAGGTGACCAAGAATATCATTGGACAAGACGTGAGCATTGTTGATGACCTCGGCACCGTGGAATATATATATAATGCTCTGGGAAAGCCAACCATAATCAATGCCGTAGGTGCAGTAACAAAAATTGAATATGATTATAGTGGTCAACAAAGTTTACTTGAAGATCCCAATGCGGGGATAACAACATATATATATAGCCCGTTCGGAGATTTGATAAATCAGGTGGATGCATTGGGTAATTCCTTCGATATGACTTATGACGCCACAGGCAGATTGTTGACCAGGATGAATAGTGCACAGAATCAGACCATTGAATACGTATATGATGTAGCAGCAAATGGAGCAGGATTGTTGGCTTCCGTGAGCGGCGGAGACCTCTCTTATGAAATTAACTATACCTATGATAACCTGAGCAGGCTTGAATCAGAGACCGAAGCATTCGATGGACGTTCATTTAGTAAAACATACCACTATGACCAATGCGGCCGGATTTCTTCAATTGATTTGCCATCGGGATATTCAATCGGAAATACATATTCAGGTGAAGGATTACTCACAAGTGTGAATGATGTGACTGATATAAACAACCCGATTCCATTATGGAACTATGGACATATGAGCGCGAGAGGTGCAATCGAAGAATCGCAGCTAGGAAATAGTTTAGATCATCTTAGAACTTATGACAATCTCGGGCTACTCTTGAATATTACCGTCCCTGGCTTGCAGGACCTGGATTATGAATATGACTATAGTACTGGCAATATGACCCTTAGGCGTGATAATATTGCTGTTCTCGAAGAGACGTTCGATTATGATCATAATCGACTGCAGAACATTTATAATCCAAATGGAACCCAGACGATGGTTTTTGATGATAATGGTAACATTATAGAGAACTCAGAGCTTGGCAGTTACAACTATGATCCGAATGGAAAGCCTCACGCAGTTCTCTCCATTGATAACCCAGTTCAGTTGCCGGCAGAATATGAGCAGAACGTAGAATACAATTCAGAAAACAACCTGGCAGAGATACACCATATAAATCAGGAGAAAGATTACTTCCTTTATTACGGTGGAATGTCTCAGCGGATAAAGTCTGTTTACCTAAAATCTTCTAATACTATTCGTGCAAAGTACTACGCCCTTGGTAACCATGAGGTTATAGTAGATGACAATGGGACTATGACACGTGATTACATAGGTCTGCCTGACGGAACCATCCTTGTTCTTCAGGATGAAAACAACAATGGGATCGAATACTTTTACATTCTTACCGACCACCTTGGATCACTTGGTGTGGTAACAGACAATACGGGCCAGGTGTACCAATGGAACAACGAAGAGCAACGGTATAGCTTCGATGCCTGGGGCAGGCGAAGAGATCCGGACACCTGGAGTTACCTGAGTGGGAACGAGCAATTCATGTTTGACCGTGGCTACACCGGACATGAGCATCTTGATGCCTTTGCACTTATTAATATGAATGGGCGAACCTATGATCCCATTTTAGCGCGGTTTATGATGCCCGATAACTTTGTTCAGGATGGGGATAATGCTCAAGGTTTTAATAGATACTCATATGCGGGCAATAATCCTTTAATTTATACTGATCCTGATGGAGAGTTTTTCTTCTCTTTTATAGGAGCTATATTATTCACTTCTGTTCAGATCATGAATGGAAATGTAAATAGTATGGGTGATTTTTTCCTAAGTATTGGAATCGGGGCTGCGGCTGGAACGGCTGGGGCATTAGTTGGAGCTGCAGTTGCAGGAGCGATAGGATATGGCGGTTTTTCAGGAGGAGCGACAATTGGAGCTGCGTCAGGTTTTGCGGGAGGTTTTGTAGGTGGATCAGGCAATGCATGGATGAATGGATCCAATTTTGGAGAAGGATTGATTGCAGGTCTTGAAGGTGGTGCATTTGGGGCAGTAACAGGTGGATTGATTGGCGGTACTATAGGAGGAATTGATGCAGTTCGAAATGACGCTATTTTTTGGAATGGGAAAGTTAATGAAGTAGGAGGTGGTGGTTCAGGAATGTTTTTAGATGAAGAAATTCCTGCAGGGGCTAAACCTACAGCTACAGGTGAAATTGCTCAAACATCAAGTAACCCCAACTATGGTAAATATGGAATGACTCGTAAGTTAGGGGCAAAAGGAAAAGCTCATTACGGAGTTGACTATGCTGGCAATGAAGGGGATGATATTTTTGCTATGTATGATGGGAAAGTCATTAGAATAGGTAATTCTAGAGCTTATGGAGAAAACTTTGTCCGGACTTCTTCGGCTATTAATGGTAAAACATATAATGTGGATTATGGACACATGTCCAAGAGAGTTGTGACTCTTAATAAGACAGTTACGGCAGGTCAAAAAATTGGTGAAATGGGACGTCTTGGATATGCAGGTAGCTTATTTCCAACACACGTTCATATTGCAGTTTGGCGCCCTGTAAATGGGGTACAGGGGTTTGTAATGCCTTGGTGGAAATAAACCCAAAATAAATTTGTTATGAGAGTGTATTTTATTTTGCTTTTTATTCCCGTTGTTTCCTGCGGACAAATCCATTCGAGATTGGATCTTCAAAAATATTTCATAGTTAATCTGAATGAATCCATTTGCATTAATGAGAAAAATTGTTTCTATTTTAATACCGACAGTAGCGTTTCGTATTTGGAAATGTATTATGCTGCAGTGAATGAAAGTAAAGAATTCATTGACTCGGTCGAATTTAGCCCGTATAAATCAAGGATATACAGTTTTGAATCACAGAAAGAAAGCGTTTATGTTGTTTTGTGGGAAATCAAATATGAATATTTCCCGATATTAATTGCTTACTATGTCGCTGATGGGAAATTAGTAAGAATGGGTGAATTGAACATTTCTTTACCATGTCAGTCTTGTGAAGGTTTTGAATATCCGATAAAAGATATACAGATAATCGAGAAAAAAGATAGAATTGAAATTTCTTTTTTAAAGAGTGTAAATTACAGGGAAATAGATACTCAGCAATGGAAAGAATATAAACAGGGTACGTTAATGTTTTACTTCAATATTTTGAGCAAAGAGTTCAAGGCTAACTCTGACATTTAATATCGGGCTTCATAGGTAAGCCTCCAGCCAACTGCATCTTGAAAACGTGAGAGGAAAAGGCTAAGGGCTACTGCCGGTAACCGGGCAGCAGCTCGTGCAGCCGGTTGGCGGGCCAATCGGGGGGTTGGTAAGGCTGTCGTGAGGTGGGTCGGAAAAACTGGACCTGCAACTAAGGTGAAACTAATCTGTGAACAATAATGCGACGAAACAGACCTGTCGAAAGTTTGAGGTGATATGACTAGGACCCTATTATAATAGCATAGGGATTATATTTGTAGGCAAGCCTCTCTGCTTTATTTCGGGATAATGGAAAGCGCTTGTTCAGTATGCAACTCTTTCATTCCAGTAGCCAAAGAATTATGTCTGCACCAGATAAGACCTTGATCCCGCTTAGCGGCTTGATCCTTATGCTTGTAGCGAGCTGGTTCTCCCTTGGCTATTACCACTTCGATGAACACTTCCAGATCCTTGAATTTGCGGGATTCAAGCTTGGCCTGAATTCCCTGAACAATATGCCCTGGGAATATACTGACCAGATGCGACCCGCCGTCCAGCCAATGATCGCCTTTGGAGTTTATCGCGTTTTTGGGTGGTTGGGAACAACAGACCCCTTCTTCATTGCCTTTTTCCTCAGGATGGTTTCCGGATTACTTACATTCCTGGCCATGGTGTTGGTTTATAAAGCGTTCCGCGATAAAATCACTAACCCTGTCCTGCAGCGCTGGTTCCTGCTTCTATCCATTCTGGTTTGGTTCGATGTTTATATCGGCGTTCGCTTTTCTTCGGAAAACTGGTCGGGGAGGTTGTTTGCCATTGCATTGGCATGGTATCTCCTGAAAGAAAGAAAATCAGCGCTCTTTCTGGTGTTTCTGGGTTTTGTATTGGGTCTCTCCTTTCTCTTTCGCTTCCAGGCAGCCTTTCTGATCCTGGGTTTCATCGCCTGGATGCTCTTCATTCTCGGAATATTAGCAGTATTTATTTTTCGTTGGAAAAGTGTGCTTACCTGGTCTGTACTTCCCTTCCTGCTGGTCCATTTTGCGATAGGTCACAAGGAGCTTCGATTCCTGTTTCCCCTGGTTTCTTTCCTTCCGGTATTCCTTATCCTGGGGATGCAGGAAGTGGAAAATAGGTATATGAAGGGAATGATGCAGATGAAAGGACTACGTGTGTTTATGCAGGTCTTTGTTGTGGTGTATGGGATTATGCTTCTTGTCGTAATGTTTCGCCCATCCGACGTCAATATACCCCTGTACAAAGCAATGTATTACGATTACCAGCAGCCCGCCACCCTATATCACAAGGGATATAATCCTTACGAACGTGTACTGAATGTCAAGGACCCAGATATGGGCCGTTTATGAACTGAAAGAAAAGATTCCTGAACAATGAACCATATCCTGAAACTACTAACGATTCTTACCTTCCTTGCGCTCTTGCTCCCCGGCGTTTTCCGGCCTGGTATCTTTATGGACGGATTGATATACTCCACAGTAGCGCATAATATGGCTAACGGTGTCGGAACGTTCTGGCAGCCGTCTTTCTCGGCTACTGTGATGTCATCTTTCCACGAGCATCCACCCCTGGCTATGGGCATTCAAAGCCTGTTCTTCCGGCTCTTCGGAGATGCTTTCTACGTTGAAAAGGTCTATTCATTTCTCACAGCGCTGATTACAGCATATCTTATAATCATCCTTTGGAAGAAAAGCACTCCTCAAAAACACCATACGCTCAGTTGGTGGCCTGTGTTTCTGTGGATAACGGTACAACCGGTTTTCTGGAGCTACAACAACAATATGCTGGAAAATACCATGGGCTTGTTTTCTTTGCTGGCCGTGATCCTGCTCTTTGAATCATTGAAACGGGATCCCACCCGGCAAGTCATCTATCATATTCTTGCTTCCGCTTCGCTGATTATGGCCTTTTTGTCGAAGGGCTTCCCCGGCCTCTTTCCACTGGGTTTTTACTTCTGTTACTACCTGGCCTATCATCGTGAGTATGACGTTGGGAGGATGTTGCGTTCCACACTCCAACTAATCGCAGTATTCGTTACATTAACGTTTCTCTTCCTGTTCTGGAATCAACCCGCCCTTCAAAGTCTGGCAGATTATATGCAGGCCCAGTTGTTCCCTGCCCTTGCCGGAGAGAGTATGGAAAAGCCGTGGTATCACATAATGAAAGCACTTGCTATGCAGATCACAGGAACCATTGGCGTATCACTTTTAATCCTTTTACTGCACTATAGAATGAGGATAAACGGAATCATCAAGGATGCGGAAACGCTACGGGGCTTTTTCCTTTTCCTTATGATAGGATTAAGTGCCACAGCTCCTATGATGGTCAGTCCCAAGCAGCTCACCTTCTACATTGTGCCGTCCATACCCTATTTTGGCCTGGCTTTCGGCTACCTTACAGCACATATCCTCCATTCATTAAATGAGCGGGTGCAGATCGGTCGGAAATGGAACTTCATCTTTAAACTGATATGCTATGTTGCAATTCTTGCCATAGTTGCAGTAAGTATTTTCAAAGCCGGCCAACCGGTCAGGGAAAAATCCTTGATATCTGATGTTGAGAAGATGGGAGATGTAGTACCTGAGGGCACAATTCTTTCTGCCTCCCCCTCACTGCATAATCATTTTAGTTTGATGGGTTATCTGCACCGGTTCTATTTTATCAGTATTGATGCCTCGGAAGAAAATCAATATCCGTATTATCTTACAGTACGTGGCGAACAGTTGCCCCAGGGATACCATCGATTAGACATCGAATTGGAAGGATTTGAGATTGCGTATTCCGATAAAATGAACAGGATCCTGCATTGACCTCATTATGAGACTTGTCCGATGGCGAAGAAGTTCAACTTTAGGCTTATAGTCAAGTATTCTGATGTCTTTGGTGAAGCACCTCCTCCCGTTGGCCAGTTTCTTGAGGGAATGGGCAATGATTTTCTCCTTATTGCCGCAGCCCACCGGCTATCGTTCAGAACAACGGAGCACTTTTGGAGTGCTCCGTTGGTTTTTTGTAGGGGTTAGAATTACCATGGTTATTAATAAGTCTCAATTCCTCAGATATTTTGGGCGCTTACACCTTCCGAAACACCCTCTCCATCTCCGCCTTAATATGCTCAGGCATTATAGATAGATAATGCTTTTCCAGGGTGGCGGCATTAGTGTGGGTGGTAATAGCCATGATCAGCTCTTTGGGCATTCCCAGGTAGAAGGCGATGCTCACAAAGGATTTGCGGCCTACGTGGGTTGTGAGGCATTCATATAAGGGCATAGGACCAATCCTAACCTCTTCTTCTCCCCGATAGCGTGTAATGGTCACAGGCTCTTTCAGACCAGCGATCCTGCCAACATCTTTCAGGTGGTTGTTCATCTTTTGGTTGGAGATCACAGGTAAGGCCAGGTCATCATCCAGGGGAAAGCCATCATAGCGCTCCAGGATCTCACGGCTGAGAAAGTTCAGGGGAATGGCAGTGGAACGGCGCCCTTTGCGGGTCATTAAACGAATAACCCCGTCTTTGATGTCTGCGCGCTTGAGGCGCTTCACATCGGAGTATCTGAGGGCAGTAGCCACCTGAAACAGGAAAACGTCTCTCACGCGCTTTAAATGGTCTTCTTTGAGATCAGCATTGTAAAGCTTCATAACCTGGTCCCAGTTCAAAGTGATCACCGGTACTTCATCTTCAGAGATGGCGAATAGCTTGTATTTGGTATTCTTGTGCATACCCTCGTCCGCTGCCCATTTGATCAAAGCCTTCAGCGCTTTCACATACTTTGCGGCGGTGTTGTTCACGTGCTGCTTCTCGTTCAGCAGAAAGCTGTGAAAACCCTGCATCCACTTTCTGTCAATGTCTCCAAACTCTACGTCCTTTCTTCTTCCCAGGTATTCATTTACGTGCCGGAAGGTGGTCTTGAACTTCTTATATAGGGTAAGGGGTACAGTCGCTACTCCACCATTTGCCTGACTTCCCTCTCCCTTGCTGGCTCCCGACCTTATCTCCAGGTCTGCCAGGTAAATCTCGAAAGCCTTCAACAATGTATGGGTCCGCTGCTGCTTCTTGGTTATCCCAGCTTTCAGCATACCGAAGGTTACGGTAGAATTCTCCTCATTAAGTGACGCATCCAGAAATACTTTTTCCACCTTCTCTTCCAGCTCAGTCAGTGTCTTGTTCATCTGGCGCGTTTTCCGGTCTGTGCCAATAATACGCCGTTGATCCTTGTCCCATCTTTCCGGGTCTGTCCTTACCCCCGTATAATGGGTAAGTCGTTTCCCCTCCCAGGTGACAGACATCTGTACGGGCAGGTTCTTATCGGGGAGTTCACCGGTGGCTTTATCTTTTCTTCGCTGGGGATAGAACTGGGTGGAATATTTCATTGCGAACTCGGTTTACACACAAAAATACACACAGATTTCGACTTATTTGACCTAATGGATCATAATTGTCAAAGGTTGGGTAAAACTCAGGAAGGCCCTGTATTATTAGGTTACAGAGGATCGTGGCTGGTTGATCTTAACCTTAACTCTTTAATGGTAGATAGTCCTGGTGAGGCTACAAAAACAGCGCGAGAGTGGGAGCGTGAGCGACCAGATTCGCGCTGTTTTTCCCTCTTCCTCTCACCCTCACCCTCATCCTACTTCACCCCTGCCCCCGGACTCACCTTGTCCCCGGGCTGCATGAACACCAGCCGGCCATCGGCATCCTCGGCCATCAGGATCATCCCCTGGGAGGGAATGCCTTTGATATCGCGGGGCTCCAGGTTCACCAGGATGCAAACCTGACGGCCCGGCAGGTCGGCGGGCTCGAAATACTCCGCAATGCCCGACACCACGGTGCGCTGATCGATGCCGGTATCTATCTTCAGCTTGAGCAGCTTCTTGGTCTTGGCCACCTTTTCAGCCTCCATAATGGTGCCCACGCGGAGGTCCATCTTCACGAAATCATCATAGCTTACCGCCTCCTTCTGGGGCTCGGCCTTCACGGGATTATTGGCCAGGTTGGTCTCTTTGGTCGCCTGCAGCTTGTTTACCTGGGCCTCGATCTCGCTGTCCTCGATCTTACTGAACAGCAGCCCGGGCTGACTGAGCAGGGTGCCAGGCTGCAACAGCTCGGTCCTGCCGCCTTCTTCCCACGAAAAAAGCTCCAGGCCCAGCATATCCCTCAGCTTTTGCATAGAGAAAGGCAGGAAGGGCTCGCCCAGCTGGGACAGGTTGGCACACACCTGCAGGCTGATGTTCAGGATGGTTCTCACCCGCGCCTCGTCATCCTTTATCTTCTTCCAGGGCTCGGTATCGGTTAGGTATTTGTTTCCCAGCCGGGCCAGGTTCATATACTCGGCCAGGGCCTCGCGGAAACGGTAGCTCTCCAGACTTGCTGAGATCCTGCCGGGGAAATGCGGCAGGGCCTCCAATACGGCGCGGTCTTCGTCGGTGAGTTCGCCTGCTTCAGGCACACGGCCTTCAAAATATTTTTGGGTGAGCACCAGGGTGCGGTTCACGAAATTGCCGAGAATGGCCAGCAGCTCGCTGTTGTTCCTGGTCTGGAAGTCCTTCCAGGTGAAGTCGTTGTCCTTGGTTTCGGGGGCATTGGCCGTGAGCACATAGCGCAGCACATCCTGCTGTCCGGGGAACTCCTCCAGGTATTCGTGCAGCCACACCGCCCAGTTGTTGCTGGTGGAGATCTTGTCGCCCTCCAGGTTGAGGAACTCGTTGGCGGGCACGTTCACCGGCAGGATATAGCTTCCTTCGGCCTTCAGCATCGCCGGGAAGATGATGCAGTGGAACACGATATTGTCCTTGCCGATGAAGTGCACCATTTTAGTCTCCTCATCCTTCCAATATGGCTCCCAGTCCTTCCCCTGCTCCTGTCCCCATTCCCGGGTAGCGGAAATATAGCCGATGGGGGCATCAAACCAAACGTACAATACCTTGCCTTCGGTCCCATCCACCGGCACTTTCACGCCCCAGTCGAGGTCGCGGGTCACGGCCCGGGGCTGCAGCCCGTGGTCGATCCAGGACTTGCACTGCCCGTATACGTTTACCTTCCAGTCGTCGCGGTGCTTTTCCAGGATCCACTCCTTCAGCCAGGGCTCGTAGCGATCCAGGGGAAGGTAGTAATGATGGGTATCTTTCAGCACGGGCTCTGCGCCGCTGAGCGTGGACCGGGGGTTGATGAGGTCGGTGGCGTTGAGTGAGGTGCCGCAGCGCTCGCACTGGTCGCCATACGCCTTTTCGTTGCCGCAATGCGGGCAGGTTCCGGTGATGTAGCGGTCGGCCAGGAACTGCCCGGCTTCGGGATCGAAATAATTGGCCGTGACCTTGTCGACGAATTCCCCCTTTTCATAAAGTTTCCGGAAGAATGCGGAGGCCGTTTCGTGATGGATGGCGTTGGAAGTGCGGGAATAAATATCGAAACTGATGCCGAATGCCTTGAAGGAATCCCTGATCAGGGCGTGGTACTTATCCACGACCTGCTGGGGCGTGATGCCTTCCTTGCGGGCCTTGATGGTGATGGGCACCCCGTGCTCGTCGGAGCCGCCGATGAACAGCACGTCCCTTCCCTGCTGGCGGAGGTAGCGGACATAGATATCGGCCGGGACGTACACTCCGGCCAGGTGGCCGATGTGAACCGGGCCGTTAGCGTAGGGTAAGGCCGAGGTGACGGTATAGCGTCTGAAGGTATCTTTTTCGGTTTTCATCCGGGTTTTTTTGTCCGTTCAGGGGGGGTGAAATCGTATATTTCGGCAAAGATAGGGATTATCCGTTCAGGCCTGGGTCGGAGGGTTTTTCCCAATGCAAAGAATATCAAAACATTAGCAATGATTACACCCTCTTATCTGAAGCGGGGGGACCTCATCGGCATAGTAGCGCCTGCACGCAGGACCAGCCCGGAAGAGATGGCTCCGGCCCTGGAAATGATAGAGGCTCGGGGCTTCCGTATTCGCCTGGGGGAGCACCTCTATGCCGCTGACCGGCAATTTGCGGGCACCGACGCCCAGCGGGCTGCCGACGTGCAACGGATGATCGGCGACCCTGAAGTGAGAGCCATCCTCTGTGCCCGGGGCGGCTATGGTTCGGTGCGCCTGGTGGACCGCATCGATTGGCAGGCCCTGGCCCGCGATCCCAAGTGGATCATAGGGTATAGCGATGTGACGGTGTTCCATAGCCATATCCACCGTCACCTGGGGATGGAAACCCTCCACGCCACCATGCCGCTGAACTTTGCACAACCTGGCGCTGAGGAATCCCTGTCAAGCCTCTGGAAGGCGCTGGAGGGACAGCTCCAGGGCTATACCGCTCCGGCCCATCCCCTCAACCGGGCCGGGATGGCCGAGGGCCAGCTTGTGGGCGGTAACCTGAGCGTCCTGTACAGCCTCATGGGCAGCCCATCCGATCTGGACGTCGCCGGGAAGATCCTCTTCATCGAGGACCTGGACGAGTACCTCTACCACATCGACCGGATGATGATGAACCTGAAGCGCAATGCCTGGCCGGACCGCATCGTGGGCCTGATGGTAGGGGGAATGACGCAGATGAACGACAATACCGTGCCGTTCGGCCGCACCGCCGAAGAGATTATCCGCGAGGCCATGGAAGGCTTTGACATCCCCCTGGCTTTCGGTTTTCCGGCTGGACACCTGGCGGATAACCGGGCGCTGATGTTGGGCCGGAGGGTTCAGTTAAGCGTAAACGGGATAGTGGAGGTAAGATTTGAATAATGAATATCGATTAACGATCTGTGAATTGGGATGTATGATAAAGCAGGGCGGGAAAAAATGGACAGACGTGAAGAGTGTCAATACAGCACAGCATAATTACTGCGCAGGGAAAATCTGAAATCTCTGATCGTTAATCGATATTCGATATTCATCCGAATTCACCATAAACCAACACAAAAATGAGCGGGAACATGGATTTGGGCAGGCAGGGAGAGGATCTCGCGGCGGCTTATCTGAAGGAAAAGGGGTTTCGCATCCGGGAGCGTAACTGGCGTTCGGGAAGGAACGAGGTGGACATCATAGCCGAAAAAGGGGATCTCATGATTTTCGTGGAGGTGAAGACCCGCCGACCAGGGAGCATGATGCCCCCGGCTTCGGCCGTAGACCGTGCAAAACAGGCGAACATCATCCGTGCCGCGGACGTTTACATCCGGCGTTACGACCTTGATGTGAACGCGCGCTTCGACATCATCAGCATTGAGACCAACGGCAGCGAGACCCGCCTTGAGCATATCGACGAGGCATTTTATGCGCTCCTGAGGAGGCGATGATCCGGATGCATCAGGCCGGAGACTCAGGCGTGGAATACCAGCACCGGGGTCCGGGCTTTAAACAGGATCTGGCGCGTGGTGCTGGGGTAGAACAGGCGCTCTAAGAAGTTGCGCTGGCGGGAGGTGGTGGCGATGAGGCCGATCTCGCGCTCCAGAACATAGTGTTCGATAGACCGGGCCACATCCTGGCCATGGATGACCTCACACTGTATCGGCGTTGCGGCATAGTGTTCGGCGAGATGCCGGCGCAGCTGCTGCATCCTGGCCTCGTCCATCGATGGGTCGTCGCCGGTTTCCACATGGAGGCAATGGTAGCGTAGCCGGAAAGGGGCCAGGATGCTCATCAGCCTTCCGATGCTTTCGGTATCCTTTTCATCAAAGGCGGTAGCATAAACCACGGCGTCGATCTGCCGGGGATCGTCGATGCCGGAAGAGGCCGGAATGGCCAGGACGGGGATGCTGACCGATTCCATCACCTTGCCGGCCACACTTCCCAGGTAGCGGTACATCACGTTTCCCTGTCCTTTGGTGCCCATTACGATGACCCCGGGCTTCAGGTCCTGCACTTTCTCAAGGATGACGTCCTCAGCAAGGCCGTTGTCAATGGAAGTGTGTACGTTGACACCAACCATCAGCTCGTCCCGGACACGGATCCTCAGCTCCTCGGCCAGTGCATTGATGTCGCGACGGGCGGATGCGGCCATTTCCTTAAGGAAGCCACTGAGTGATTCCGGATAGGTAAAGGTCTCGTTCAGGGTATTGGTGGTCATGGCCGGACTGTAATAGGCATGCAGCAGGTGGACCTCCCCCTTGAGCTCCCGGGCCAGTCCCAGGGCGAAATGCGCAGCCCGCTGCGAATGGGGGGAGAAATCCACCGGCACCAGGATACGCCTCAGCCCTTTAAGCGTATGCAGGGCCTGGGTATCCCGTTCACCCAGGGCTTCCCGCGCCGACTGCAGCACCCGCAGCGCCGCAGGGAGGTCGCGTTGCCGTATCATGATCTTAACGCCTCCACTGACATCCCCTCCGACTTCGTTGATGTTGGAGAGGAAGGAAGGGATCCCCTCGTTGGAAAGCATGCTCTGCAGCAGCGCTGCCCGGGGGTAGTTCATTTCCGTGAGCAGGATGATGGTTTCCATGGCCTTGTCCTTAGCGTTCTGCCCCTTAAGTTACTACAAATCGGGGCAATATGCAAACCGGGGGCTGCGTTTGGCGTGGCGCATGGTCAGGGACAGTGGGCAGGAACGGGGTGTTGTGGGTGGACTGCAGAGGGCGTCTGCCGGGAAAGGAGGTGTTCGTCCCTGATTCTGAGCTACCTTTGCGGAAAATTTCTATCATGGAAAAGAAGAATGGCAGGTCATCCAGGGGAAAGGAAGGGAAAAGCGGAGTAAGGGAAGACAGGAAGGCAGGTTCCCGCCCTGAAGGCAGCGAGGGAGGTGACCGGCCCCGCGCAGCGCGTCCGCGCAGCGAGGATGGTGAGCGTCCCCGTACCCCCCGTCCGCGCCGTGAGGAAGGCCGTGAAGAGCGCCCGCAACGGGGCAGCTATGGCCGCAGTGAGCGCAGCGAAAGGAGCGAAGGCCCCCGTACCCCCCGCACCCCCCGTCCTCGCCGTGAGGAAGGCCGTGAAGAGCGCCCGGAACGGGGCAGCTATGGCCGCAGTGAGCGCAGCGAAAGGAGCGAAGGCCCCCGTGCCCCCCGCACCCCCCGACCTCGCCGTGAGGAAGGCCGTGAAGAGCGCCCGGAACGGGGCGGCTATGGCCGGGGTGAGCGCAGCGAAAGGAGCGAAGGCCCCCGTGCCCCCCGCACCCCCCGTCCGCGCCGTGAGGAAGGCCGTGAAGAGCGCCCGTTTAAGGGGGGGCTGGGTCGTGGCGCCCTCAGGGTGAAAGGTGACGCCTTCCGTCCCGACCTCAGTCCCGGCAAGCGGGAAACTGGCCGCAAGCCGACAGGAAGCAGAAGCTGGGACGCCTTCAGCAATGAGGCACCTCTCCTCCCCCTGCGTGAAAAGCGGTCCCGCAGTGAAGCCAGGGAAGAGGAGGTTCAGCCGGAAAGAAAGAAGGGCCCACGCACCGGCAAAGGACGCCTGGCCGCGAATAAGGACAAAGTACAAGGCGAAATGCGCCTCAACCAGTACATTGCCCGTTCCGGCATCTGCTCGCGCAGGGAGGCCGACAAGCTCATCCCTTCAGGGGTGATACGCGTCAACGGCAAGGTAGTGACCGAGCTGGGATTCAAGGTGTTCCCCGGCGACAAGGTCCAGATGGAGGAACAAACGCTCCGGGCCGAGCGCATGCAATATGTTGTCCTGAACAAGCCTAAAGGTTATCTCACCACCATGGACGACCCGGAGGAGCGCCGCACGGTAATGGATTTGGTGGCCGGGGCCTGCGACGAAAGGATTTACCCGGTAGGCCGGCTGGACCGCAATACCACCGGGGTGTTGCTGCTGACCAATGACGGGGAGATGGCCACCCGGCTGACCCATCCGCGACATCGCGTCAAGAAGGTGTATCACGTTACCCTCGACAAGAACCTCACCAAGGCCCACATGATGCAGATCGCCGACGGCCTCACCCTGGACGATGGCCCGGTGAAGGTGGATGCCATCGCCTGGGTTGGCGAAGGCAGCGATAAGAAGGAAGTGGGGGTGGAACTGCATTCGGGCCGTAACCGCATCGTCAGGCGCATCTTCGAGCAGCTGGGATATGATGTGATCAAGCTCGACCGCGTGATGTTCGCCGGGATCACCAAAAAAGAGACCCCCCGCGGAAAATGGCGGCACCTCACCGCCGCCGAGATCAGCATTCTGAAGCGTATGTAATTGAATATGAGCAGTAGGAAGGAAAGGACTACGCCCCGACCGGCCTGGAAGAAAGCCATGCTCTTCCTGGGTTCCGGCACCCTCGCCCTGCTGCTGGCCCTTGTTATTGCCCTATTCATCATCGTCTTCTTTTATGGCGACCGCCTCAAGGAAATGGCCCTCGCCGAAGTCAATGCCTACCTGCTGGCCCCCGTTGAGGTTGACGCTGCCCGCGTGACCCTCTGGCCCCATTTCCCTCGCATCGCCCTCGACCTGAGGGGGGTACGTACCTCAGGCCTTAACCCGGAGAACGTGGGGGGAAAGGCCCTGGAAGCAAAGCATATCTATCTTATTTTCAATCCACTGGATGTTATCAGAGGGGATATCCGTCTCCGGCGGATCGTTGCCGAGGATGGAAAGCTGAACCTGATCGTGTTTCCCAATGGGGAAGACAACTACCACGTCTTCCGCAGCCGGGAGGAGTCCGATACCTCCGGCATGGCGCTTACCCTGGATCGTGTGGAGCTCAGGAACATTGCCTTGAGCTATCAGGACCATCGCGACTCCAGCCTCTACCGCATATTCGTCCATCGCCTTCGCGCCAGCGGCCAGCTGGACGAGGAAGCCTTCCATGCAGATGCCCGGGGACGGATCGATCTGCTGAGCCTGGGAACGGAGAATAAGGCCTTTCTTCGTGACCTTCCCCTGGAGTTCGGGGCCAGTATCAGCCTGGATCTGGCTTCAGGAAATTTTATCTGGAAGGAGGGCCGGGTGAACCTGGAAGGTATGGAGCTGCTCAGTGAAGGCCGGGTCATTCCCGGGGAACGCTGGAACACCCTTTCCCTGGCGGCCGCTGCGGAAAGGGTGGAATGGGAGTCCCTGGTACCTTATTTGCCGGAGGAGATGCAGGAAGAGATGGCAAAATACGATCCTGAAGGAGTCTTTTCTTTTGATCTCAAGGTGGATGGGCAGGCCGGGGACGGCCGTTTACCCCGCATCACGGGGAACTGGACCCTGGCTTCAGGACGGTTGCGCCTGTGTGAAGGACGTGATGGCTGGCTCAGCGACCTCAGTGCAGAGGGCGGCTACGACAGCGGGGAATCCAGCGATTATTCGAAACAGCAATTGGAAGTTAAGACATTTCAGGCCACACTTAACGATATGCCGCTTCGGGGGCACCTGACCGTGGGGCGTTTCGGGCAGCCACTGGTCCGCGGAGAGGTCGTGGGGGAAATCCGCTACCTCGGCCTTCCCGAATGCTGGGTTCGCGACGCTGGCCTGGAGCTGGATGGCCAGCTTGCCCTGAGGCTGGGTTTCGCTTATGATCATGCGCTATGGGACAGCCTGCACTGGTCGCGCGCCCTGGACCTGAAAGGCAGCGGGGCATTCAGCGAGGCTTCCTATACCGATGCCATCACCGGGATAAGGCTCAGCGGGGCTACCGGCAGCCTGTTGCTCAGCCAGGGCAACCTGCGCATCATGGACGTGGAAGGGACAAGCCCCCAGGGCCGGATCAGCGGTTCCCTTACGCTTAACGGCCTCCTGGCCTTCATCGAGGATGCTTCCCAGGGCATGGATATGGTGATGGACATGGAGGCGGAAAGCCTCCCGCTCGCTGAATGGATAGAGAGTGCCGGAGAAGACCCGGATGAAGGCGACGGCAGCCTGTTCCCGGAGGAATTTTCGCTGGATATCAACCTACACATCGGGAAGATAGAATATAAAACATTCAATGCCAAGGATATCAGGGGAAACCTGAGCATGAACGCCGGGAGACTCTATGCCCGCAACCTGAGGATGAACACCATGGAAGGGAGCCTGGGATTGCAGGGGGTACTGGAGCCTTCGGGCCAGGGTTACCAGCTGCGCTGCATGGCGCGGATGGAGCGGATAAACGTCAGCGAAATGTTCCGGCAAATGGACGATTTCGGGCAGCAGGACCTCACGCACAAAAACATCTCCGGCCTGCTGAACGCCGCCATCGATCTTTCCATGGCCCTGGGTAACGACCTCCTCCCCTCCCCTGCCAGTCTGCTGGCCATCGCCGATCTGAGCTTTGAGCAGGGTGTCGTTGCGAACTATCCCCCCCTGAAGGAGCTTTCACGCTTCATCCGGGCCGGTAACCTCGAACGGGTAAACATCGGCCCGTTGAAGAACCGCATCACGATACGCGACCAGAAGGTCTACATCCCCCAGATGGCTGTAACCAGCGACGCCATGGACCTGGTGGTTTCGGGGGTGCACGGCTTCGATCAGCGCCTGGACTATTCCATTCAGGTCCTGCTGTCGGAACTGCTGGGGCGTAAGGCCAGGGAGGCCAAGAAGGAGAACGAGGAATTCGGGTGGGTGGAAGACGACGGCCTGGGACGCACCACCCTGTTCATCCGTATCAGCGGTACCATGGACAGCCCCAGTTTCAGCTACGACCGCCGGGAAGTGGCGCGTAAGATCGGAGAAGACCTGAAAACGGAAGGCAGGGAGCTGGGAAAGACCCTGAAAGAGGAGTTTCACTGGCTTGGCCGGGATTCGCTGAAGAGGGCGCAGAAAAAGGAGTCCAGGGAACGGCTGAAGCGCCAGGAGAACGGGGAGTTCATCCTGGAATGGGATTCGGCCGGGGACCCTGAGGAGGAGTAGCGCGGTGTAAGAAATCCCGGAGATTTCCGACAATTAAAAGAAAAAGCCTTGTCAGAGGACTTCCTCCAGCGCGTCAGGGAATTTGCACCGGTCATCCGCAAGGTATGCCGCTTGTATGCCTTCAGCCGTGAGGACAGGGAAGACCTGGAGCAAGAAGTCATGCTGCAGCTGTGGCGTTCCTGGAGTGGTTTTCGCGAGGAAGCCCCAAGGGCTGCCTGGATATACCGGGTAGCCATGAACACCGCGGTTAGCTTTGTGCGCAAGGATGCGAGGATGAAGCGTTCCGCGGAAGCGCTGCCGGAAGGAGCTACGGATGACGGGGTGCGGTTGAAGGAGGAGCATGAGGCCCTGTACGCCACGCTCCGGCGGCTGTCCGAGGCCGACCGGATGCTGGCCATGCTCTACCTGGATGAACTGAGCTATGAAGAGATGGCCGCAGTGACGGGCTGGACAGTGAACAACATTGGGGTGCGTATGAACCGCATGAGGCAACGATTGAAAATACTCCTGGAGGATGGAAGAACTTGATGCCCTAAGGAAGCAGTGGAAACTGCAGGATATGGAAGGGGACCTTCCCGGTTTGCCCGGGCGGGATGAGGTAGCCTGGGGGAGTGGCTTTTTGCGCGTCCTCCGGACAGAGGTCCGCCTCAATATCATCCTGAGCATTCTATTGGGGGCCGCGCTGGCTATCGGGCACTCCACCCCATTCCTCGGGGGCCTGATGACCTTGTTCCTGCTCAGTTTGCTGAGCCTGGCCTTTTACTATCGTATGCAGCGTACCGTCCTTTCCCTGGCCGATCCCACGGCAGAGGTAATGACGCATGTCGGACAGTTGCGCAAAGGCCTGAAATTCCTGCGCAGGACCTACCTTCTCGGCGGCCTGCTGCTGGCCAACCTCATGTTCCTTTCAGCCGCCATCACGGCCTTCCTGCTCCTTTCCCGCGGAAGCAGGCTGATAACCTTTATCCCCGATACCACATTCTTGATGAGCGCAGCAGGCGCCCTGCTGCTGGTCAATGTATTGACCATCCGCATTTTGTTCAGCTATTACCAAAAGAATATTGCCGGGGTGGAGGCCCAGGTTGACCGCTGGCATAAGCAACTGAACGACTGAAGGCACGTATGTCGAAAATCATGAATATTGTAAACCATAAAATTCCCTCAACCACATGAGCATTTCATTGATCATTTTCATCCTGAGCCTGCTCCTCATCTGGGCCAGCCTGTACCCCCTGTTCGGAAAGGCCGGGGAGAAAGAGTGGAAAGCCCTGGTACCCATATACAACCTCTGGGTCTGGATAAGCATCATGGGCAAGCCGCGCTGGTGGATCATCCTCTTCCTGCTCCCCTTCATCAACCTGTTCATGATGATCCTCCTGGCCGTTGAAACGGCCCGTTCCTTCGGGCGTACCAGCCTTGGGCAGCATGCCTTCGCGGCGGTACTCCCGTTCATTTACCTCCCCTGGGAGGCCTGGTCAGGCAAAGCAAAATTCCTTCCACCCCATGAGCGGCCCAAGATCAAAAAAGGCATGGCCAGGGAATGGTTCGAGGCCATCATCTTCGCAGTGGTAGCGGTTACGCTCATCAACCTGTTCTATTTTCAGCATTACAAAATCCCCACTTCATCCATGGAGAAGAGCCTGCTGGTAGGCGATCATCTGTGGGTGAACAAGTTCGTTTACGGGGCGCGCCTGCCCAATACCCCCCTCTCCTTTCCCCTGGTACACCATACGCTGCCCCTGAGCACCACCTCAAGGTCTTATGTGGAATGGCCCCACTGGGAGTATTACCGCTTTCCCAAACTGCGTTCGGTAAGGAATAATGATGTCGTGGTGTTCAACTACCCCGAGGGCGATACCGTTTCAACCCTCTACCAGAGCAACCGCAGTTATTACAGCCTGATCAGGCAGTATGGGCGAGCCCAGGTGCGCAGCAGCAAGGACTATTTCGGGGACATTGTATACCGCCCGGTGGACAAGCGCGAGAATTTCATCAAGCGATGCATCGCCATCCCCGGTGATACTCTCCGGATCATCGACCAGGTAGTGCATATCAACGGCAAACCATTGGAGATCACCGGAATCCTGCAGCACCAATTCGTGGTAAGCACCAATGGCCAGGCCTTCAGCAAGCGGGCACTGGAAAGCCTCGACATCACCGATGAGGTGTACCAGGTAGGTGCCAGCCAGTACCTGATGAACCTCACGGATGCCGCGGCGGAGAAGATCAACGGGTATACCAATGTCATCGGCCTGGAGCGTGTGGTGCAGCCAGCCGGGGAGACCAGTCCCGAGATCTTCCCTTATGATACCGCCCTGCACTGGAACCTGGACAACTTCGGCCCCCTGGTGATCCCGAGAAAAGGGGCTACCATCGCCCTGAGCATGGCCAACCTTCCGCTATATCACCGCCTCATCACCACCTATGAAGGACATCAGCTGCAGGTAGAGCAGGGCCGTATCCTCATCGACGGAGCAGAAGCCAGGGAGTATACCTTCGGCATGGACTACTACTGGGTTATGGGCGACAACCGCCATAATTCGGTTGACTCCCGCTACTGGGGCTTCCTTCCCGAAGACCATATCGTTGGCAAGGCCGAGTTCGTCTGGATCTCTTCCGACAAGAACCAGCCCCTGCTCAAGCGCTGGCGCTGGAACAAGATGTTCCGGCTGATCCGTTAAGAGGGTGCGGAAACCATAGGATTTCAGGGGCTTATTCCGATATTTGTACGAAGCCCCCTGATCATGGACCATACCCCATACCTATTCCCTTCCGGCGGACAAGCCCGGCTGAGTGACTTTGTGACCCGGGCCAGGGACATCCCCCAGGACAAGGACGATGGCCAGCGCTTGCTGTCGGAAGGCATAAGCCGGCTCTCGGAGATGCAGGAAAAGCTGTATGCCTCTGACCGTCACAGTGTATTAATCATTTTCCAGGCCATGGATGCCGCCGGTAAGGACGGTACCATCCGTCATGTGATGTCGGGCATCAACCCCCAGGGTTGCCAGGTCACGAGCTTCAAGGCCCCATCGGCGGAAGAGCTGGACCATACCTATCTCTGGCGGTGCATGAAGGCCCTGCCTGAACGGGGGCGTATCGGCATCTTCAACCGTTCCTATTATGAGGAGGTGCTGGTGGTGCGCGTGCATCCTGGCATACTGGCCGGGCAGAAACTGCCCAACCCCCCGGACCCCGGAGACCAGGGATTCTGGAACTCCCGCTTCCGTCAGATCAACGATTTTGAGCGATACCTCAGCGAGAACGGCATGAGCATCATCAAGTTCTTTCTTCATGTCTCCAGAGAGGAACAAAAGCAGCGCTTCCTGGAACGTATCGAAGACCCGTCGCGTCACTGGAAGTTCAGTGCAGGGGATGTGAAGGAAAGGCAGCATTGGGACCGCTACATGGCCGCATATGATGATATGCTGCGCCATACCAGCACCCCTTGGGCTCCGTGGTATGTGATCCCGGCCGACAAGAAATGGTATATGCGGGCCCTGGTGGCGGATATCCTGGTGGATAGGTTCAACGCCCTGAAGCTGGAATTTCCCACCGCCGATGAGGCCCAGCGGCTTGCCCTGAAAGAAGCGGAAAATCAGCTCAGGAAGGAAACCTGAACGTAAAACAGCGAAGACAGAACTGCGTTATCCCCCTCATACGTTAACGTCCATACCTTGAACATCTATCTTCGGAAAAAGCGCTGGAAACTCTTCCTCTTCATGGCCGCCGTGGTGATCGTGAGCGCCTCGCTCTGGTATACCAACACCCTGGTGGCCAAAGTGGCCCGGGAGGAGCGTAAAAACATCACCATCTGGGCCGATGCCGTGCAGCAAAAGGCCCATCTGGTGCAGGTCCAGGAACGCCTCTTCGCCGCGCTGCAGCAGGAGGAACGCAAGCGGGTCGAACTGCTGGCCAGGGCGACCCAGCGGCTCATCAATGCCGACAACACCGAGGACATTACCTTTTATTCTGAGATCATCTCCGGGAACACCACCATTCCGGTCATCCTCACCGATGCCGAAGGAAACATCAGTTCCGCTAAAAACGTGGATTTCGATCCTTCCGAAGTCAGGGTGCTCAGCCCGGAACTCAGGGAACAGTTTTCAACGTATAAGCCCATCGCTTTCGATTACTACGCAGGCAACATCAATTATTTCTACTATTCCGACTCCAAGCCCTTTACTGAGATCAAGCAGATCCTGGAGGAGCTCATCCAGAGCTTTATCACGGACGTAGTGGTGAACTCGGCCTCCGTTCCGGTGATAGTGACCGATGAAAGCATGCGGCAGGTGGTGGCCACAGGCAACCTGGATTCCCTGCTTTCCTCGGATACCGCGGCCATACTGCAGGCCGTGCACGAAATGGCTTCGGCCAATACCACCATAGAGATCGACCTGGGCAGCCAGGGGAAACGGTTTATCTTTTACCGTGAATCTTACCTGCTCACCCAGCTACGCTTTTTCCCCCTGGTCCAGCTGGGGGTCATCGGTGTCTTCCTGTTCATCGCCTATCTGTTGTTCAGTACGGCCAGGAGGTCGGAGCAGAACCAGGTGTGGGCAGGCCTTGCCAAGGAGACGGCGCATCAACTGGGTACGCCCCTTTCCTCCCTCATGGGGTGGCTCGAACTACTCAGGGCTCAGCAGGTTGACGACAGCGTGCTGACAGAGATATCCAAAGACCTTCACCGTCTGGATACCATCACTCAGCGATTCAGTAAGATAGGCTCCCCGCCCCGCCTGGAGCCCGAGAACATCGTGGGCGTGATCCATGAGGCGGTGCGCTATCTGCGGCCGAGGATATCGCGCAAAGTGAACATGCAGGTACAGCCTTCGGCAGAAGAACAGATCGTGTTACCCATCAACCGTCAACTCTTCGAATGGGTGATCGAAAACCTCTGCCGCAACGCTGTGGATGCCATGGAAGGGGAGGGGAGCCTCCTGATCTCCATCGTGGAAGATGGACGATATGTGCATGTCGATGTGAGCGATACCGGCAAGGGCATCCCCAAAAAAATGTTCAAAACCATCTTCAACCCAGGGTATACCAGCAAAAAGCGTGGTTGGGGCCTGGGCTTGTCGCTGGCTTCACGCATCATCCGCAACTATCACAGGGGGAAGGTGTTCGTTAAGTCATCCACTCCGGGTAAGGGTACCACTTTCCGTGTCACCCTGAAGCGGGACTGACCCCATTCAGGCTTTCAGAAGGGAAACTCCTCCATCTCCACTTCTTCCGCCTTCTCCCCGATCTCCTTCGGACGTTCGGCCACCCGGTGGATCGGGTTACCGTCGACCACGATAGAGCGGGGCGTGGTGGGGCAGGCGTACTCGCAGGCCCCGCAGCCCACGCAGATGCTGTTGTCAACGTTGGGAATGTTCAGCGTGCCTTTCCAGGGGATCATATTGACCGCTTTGGTCGGGCAGTGCTCTGAGCAGGCCCCGCAGGCCGTATTGTCCTTGGTCACCACACACAGCTCCTCAATAAAACGGGTCCTTCCGATCTGCACTTGTTTCTTTTCGTCGGCGGAGAGGGGTTGGAGTGCCCCGGTTGGGCACACCTCCGTACAGCGTGTGCATTCATAGTTACAATATCCCGTCAATGGGTCCATCACCGGCTGGAAGAGCCCGCCCAGCCCATATTCCAGGAGGGAGGGCTGAAGGACCCCCGTAGGGCAGGCACTGATGCAGAGGTGGCATGCCGTGCAGCGCTCCCACAGATGGGGGTGCGATAAGGCCCCCGGAGGGGCTATGGGGGCGAGGCGCACAGCTTTTGCACGGGCTTTTTCACCGGGATCCTTTAAAACGGCGGGAAGAAGGACGGTGCTCCCGGCCCTTACAAGGAGGTCACGGCGGGTAAGGTCAGTGGTTGCGGGCTGAGGCCTCCCGTAGCGTATCCCGCCTTCGGCACAGGAAGGAAGGCAGTTGAAGCAGACCACACAGCGCTCATGATCCACGGTCTTATGCTTCACATCAATGCAGCCCGCCTTGCAGGCTGCGGCGCACAATCCGCAGGCGGTGCAGGCCCTTTTCTCGAAGTGGACCCGCAACAAGGCCTTACAGCCTGCCAGGCCGAGCAGGGTGCCCACCGGACAGATCGTATTGCAGTATTGCCGCCCCTGGTTCCACACCATCACCCCCAGCAGGGCCAGCATGGCGGCCGCGGCCCCGCTGGCCGCCCAGGCCATACCATGGAACTTCACTGGATTCAGGGCAAAGGACCCCAGGCTGTTCATCCCCCAGGCAGCCAGGTTATGCAGCAGCGTAAGGGGAGGACGAACCAGATGGAAGGCAATGCGCCCGAACCAACTGTAAGGATCGAGCAGGCCAGTGACCACCCCGCTGCCTGCGGCCAGGCTGACAAGGAATACCAGCAGCATGCCGTAGCGGAGCATGCGATAGGCTTTTTGCCGGGGGTAGCGTTTCCTCGGCCTGATCCATGCCCGGATCCTGGACATCAGGTCCTGCAGCAATCCCAGGGGGCACAGGAAGGAGCAATAGGCCCTGCCAAAAACCAGGGCCGAAAGGAGCAGGAGCAGCAGGGCCGCCACTCCGCCCAGGCTGAAGGAGAGAGCGAGTTGCAGGGCCGGAACCAGCTGGATGTAGCGGAGTACAGTGAATACCCCAATGGGGAAGGCTTGAGCCAGGTCGAGGAACCAGAGGGCGAAAACCAGGAGCACGGCCAGGGCCGAAAATACCCGCCACCGCCGGAGCTTTCGCCCATTCATGGTCACAGGCTGATGCGCTGGATGTCCAGCTTGTCGAGGTCCATACGGCCCACCCCACTGGCTGCGGCCTTACGGATATGGCCAATGGAGGCGGGGTCTGAGCCGAAGATCTTGGCGGAAGCGGCATCCGCGGCCACGATATCGCGACTGACTACTTGCATCTTGTAGATCGTGGTATCGGCAACGGAAACGCCCCGGGGACCGTTCTTTTTCATGACCCGGTAGGCATCCACCACATTGAGGTCCGGGGTGCGCCACAGGGTGAAGTCGGCAATGCACTGGTGCAGGTCGTTGCGGTGCCAATAACGCCGATCCCATACCACCCCCATCAGGTTCTTCATGGCGATGCTCAGATCGGCCGAGCTGTGATGCTTGAGGATGGGCACGTTGATGAAAACATCGGACTCCAGCAGGGCTTCGTGCACCTTGGCTTCCTTGAGCTTTACGCCATTGGGGATACTGACCTGCTGGTAGTACCCCTCCAGGTGCCCAGGGGCGATGCGGGCCCCGGCGGCCTTGGCCGCCTTTTCGATGCCGCTGCTGGCGTAACAGAGGTTCCAGGTGTCGCAGGTGTTGTCGAAGACCACCACTTCCCGGGCCCCGGCTTCGAGGCAGCGTTTGACAATACGTGCAATCAGCGCGGGATTGGTGTTGGCGGCACGCTCAGGGCCTGCATCCCAACCGATATTGGGCTTCACCACCACTTTCTGCCCCTTTTTCACAAAGGCCTGCATTCCACCCAGGGCCTGCATGGCCCGGTCGAACATGACTTCGGCTTCGCCGCCCTTTACTGCGGCCAGATGTGGGATGCCTGGCGCCAGGGCATGGCCCAGGGCACGTCCCCATTGGGGAAGGGCAAGGGCACCTCCTGTGAGCAGCCCGGCATAAATGAGTTCCCTGCGTCGCATCGTATCAGCGTTTGTCCAAAGATAAAGGAATTGCGGTTTTCTGTCCGGAGGCCAGTGGCACTAACGCAAGCGGTGGATATCGCTGATATCGTCCTTGCCGGAAGCGCTGACCTGGAGGTCGCGCAGTATGCCGTCTTCGATGCGGTACACCCAGCCATGCACACAGAGCTCCTGTCCGGCGGCCCAGGCGTTCTGGACGATGGTGGTATGGCATACATTGCTCACCTGTTCGATGATATTGAGCTCGCAAAGCCGGTCGTACCGCGCTTCCATATTGCCCAGGGCATCCAGTTCCTCCCGGTGAAAACGGTACACGTCGCGGATATGCCTCAGCCAGTTGTCGATGAGCCCATGCTCCCTGGCCTCCAACGCGGCCTTCACCCCCCCGCAGGCGTAGTGACCGCATACTACGATGTGCTTCACCCTGAGGACCTCCACGGCATACTGTATCACCGACAGGCAGTTCAGGTCGGTGTGGACCACTACATTGGCAATATTGCGGTGTACAAAGATCTCGCCGGGGAGCTTGTCCACGATCTCGTTTGCGGGTACCCGGCTGTCGGAACATCCTATCCAAAGGATTTCGGGCTTTTGCTGGAGCGAGAGCTCCAGAAAGAAATCTGGCCTGGCATGACGTACCCTTTCGGCCCAGCGCTTGTTATTGTTCAGGAGGTTGTCCAGCTTGCCCATGGTGTCCGCTTTTTTGCATCAGGACCAAGATAACGACAATCCGGTTATCTTTACCCCTCATTCCACCTGTCATGAACGCTACTGCACGTACGATGACCCTGGTGCCTTCGGCACTGATCGATCTGGCCGCCCTGCTGTTGGTATATTTCACGCCGGCGCTCTCCCACCTGCTGGGCTTCCCGCTCTACCTCCTCGAGCCCATGCGCCTGGCCGTGGTGCTGGCCCTCGCCCATACCCGTCCGCGCAATGCCTGGCTCCTGGCGCTCACCCTGCCCCTCTTCTCCTTCGCAGTAAGCGCGCATCCCCATTTCCTTAAGATGCTGCTGATCACGGGAGAGCTCCTGCTCAATGTCGGGCTGTTCTTCCTCCTGCAGAAACGCACGCAGATGTCCATGGGCCTTTCCCTGGGCCTGTCGATACTGCTGAGCAAGGCGGTATACTATCTAGCCAAGTTCGCTCTGGTATCGGCCCTGCTGATCGAAGGCAGCGTGATCTCCACGCCACTGTGGGTGCAGGCCATAACCCTTACGGCCTTCTCCCTGTATCTTGGGCTGGCCGGGCGCAGGATGGCCTGAATTCCCTGAATGGCGGGCATTTACATTCATATCCCTTTTTGTCGCCGAAAGTGCGGCTACTGCAATTTCTTTTCCCTGGCCACCACACGCAGCCGGGAGGCGTTCACCAGCGCCTTGGTCGCTGAGTTGCACTTCAGGGCCCGGGAAGCGGCATCGGAAGCGGTCGGCACCGTATACTGGGGAGGAGGGACGCCCTCCCTGCTGGAACCCATACAGTTCCGGAGGATCATGGAGGCCATCCATGCTTCCTATGCCCTGGAACCAGACGCAGAGATCACCCTGGAGGCAAATCCGGACGACTTGTTGGATGAACGTCTCCGTGCCTGGAAGCAGGGAGGGGTCAACCGCGTGAGCATTGGGATACAGAGCTTCCGGCAAGCCGATCTGGACTATCTCGAGCGGGCGCATGATGCCGCCCAGGCACTCAGGGCAACAGACCTATGCCGCAAGGCAGGGATAGATAACCTAAGCATTGACCTGATTTATGGGATCCCCGGCCAGGGGATCGGGGACTGGGAGGAGAACCTCCGGCAATTCCTGAGGCTTGGGGTAGACCACCTTTCTGCCTATGCCCTCACCCTGGAAGAACGGACCATCCTATGGCACCAGGTGCAACGCCGGCAGAGGAAACCGCCCGAAGATGCCCTGGCGGCACAGCATTTTGAGCTCATGCACCGGGTGCTGGCGGCTGAAGGATACGCCCATTACGAAATCAGCAACCTGGCCCGCAACGAGCGCTACGCCCGGCATAATACGGCCTACTGGAACGGAATCCCCTACTACGGTTTCGGGCCTTCGGCCCATTCCTTCGACGGCAGGCGCAGGTACTGGAATGTGAGCAGCCTGAAGGATTACATCGAAGCCCTTCCCTTGCATGTGCCCATGGAGGGGGAGGAAGTGCTGAGCCTTTCCGACCGCATAAACGAATACCTCATGACCTCCCTACGCACCCAATGGGGGTGCCGGCGCCGGGAATTGCTGGCCCTGGGTGGTGAAGAACTGCTGGGCAGGGTAGGAGAGGGGATGACGGGCTTCATTCGATCGTCATGGGTCCTGGAAGATCCGGAGGGATGGAAGCTCAGCCCGGAGGGTATGTTCCATGCCGACGGCATTGCGGCGGAGCTCTTCGTCAGCCATCAGGGTTGATCGCTGAACATTACCGCAACCTCCACCGGCTGATGGTCGCTCCAGCGGAAGCCCAGGTCATGGGTCCTGACCTCCAGCAGCTGAAGATTAGGGGAGAGCAGAAAGAAGTCGATGAGGGTGGTGCGCGTCCGTCCCTTCACGTAAGGCTCGTCCAGGTAACGGTTGGTTGGCAGGGTAGGGTCGAAGGCCCTGGTCCATCCGGGAAGCGTGTTGTCAGGGAGCACAGGTCTCGCTGCCAGAGCGAGGTCCCCGTTGACCGTGAGGGAGCTGTCGTAGCCCTGGGGGCTCTGGTTCCAGTCGCCCCCCGCGATCACATAGTTTCCAAGACGGTATTCCGCTTCCAGCAGGCGTCGGATGAAGGCCACCTGTTCGGCCCGTTGCGCGCCGCTATCATCGAAGGCCGAATTATGCACATTGATGAGGGTCAGCATCTTCCCCCCAACGAGGGGATAGCGCAGCAGCAACAGGCAGCGGTCGGGCATGAACATGCGGGTAGGCCAGGGATGGCGGCCCGGCAGGGCAAGGCGCAAGGCTTCGGCTGGCTGGTAGTCGCTGAGGCTGAGCAGCCCGGACTTTACCTTGCCCATAGGGGACCGAAGGGGGGAGGGAACAAAGGCCACATCGTAATTCACCGCAAAATAGGCCGAATAGCCGGGCAGGAGCTCCTGCAGCCTGCGGGCCTGGGGCTGCCCCCAGGAGCGGCGGGAGCCGGCATCGACCTCCTGGAGCAAATAGAACCTGGCGCGACTGCCCTGGGTGATGAAATCCAGGATAGCAGCAAGTGCACTGTCTGTGGCATGCTGTCCGGCACGAACTCCCTGGCCCCCATCGTAGAAAAAATCCATACCCTCTCCCAGCCCGGCGTAGCCAATGTTCCAGCTGATCAACCGGAGCGTGTCGGGCATTATGGGAAGGGTGTTCCCCCGAAAGAGTACGGTCTCGGGACCATGGTCTGCAGCCTTGTAGTGGATCCACCCCAGGAAGGAAAGGGTAGCGGTCAGCACGACAGCCAGCAGGATCAGGAAGTAGCGCAGCATGCGATAAGGAAGGGGACGGGGGCTCATGGGCAGAGTTTTCGGGGGATGCTCAGGATCAGGCTGTGATGGAAGAGCTAACGGAATATGGCCTAAATTATTGTTTGATAGGATCTTGTGACCCCTTTGCCTCAGCCAGGCACGCAGGCAGGCCAAATTTCCTATTTTTACCGTTCAAAAATGCCCTACATGCCGATCCTGGGTTCCATCATCAAGAGTGCCATCGAGCTCAAAGGGCTCAGCCTGCGCGAAGAGAAAAGCAAAACGGATCCATACAGGGAACAGCAAAAGGTCCTTCGCAAATTGCTGCTCAAGGCCCGTGACACTTCCTTAGGTGAATATTACGGATTCCAGGACATACTTCGGGAGAAGGACCTGGTGAGCGCCTTCCAGCAGCGTGTACCTACCCATGATTACAACGCCATTTTCCGCAAGTGGTGGTACCGCACCCTTCAGGGCGAAGCCTTTGTCAGCTGGCCGGGCAGGATCAAGTACTTCGCCCTCAGCTCGGGGACCTCGGAGGCCTCCAGTAAGTATATCCCCGTGAGCACCGAGATGCTCAGGTCGATCAAGCGGGTGAGCATACGGCAGATCTTTTCCCTGGCCCGGTACAAGTTTCCCAGGGAGTTCTATGAAAAAGGAATCCTGATGCTGGGGGGGAGCACCCACCTGCAGTTCAACGGCACATTCTACGAAGGAGACCTCAGTGGCATTACTGCGGGCAATATCCCTTTCTGGTTCCAGCATTTCTACAAGCCCGGGAAAAGGATATCCAAGGAACGCGACTGGACCACCAAACTCGACGAGATCGTGCGCAAGGCGCCGGAATGGGACATCGGCGTCATCGTAGGTGTACCCGCCTGGCTGCAGATCCTGCTCGAGCGCATCATCGAGCGTTACAAGCTCAACAACATCCACGACATCTGGCCCAACCTCTCCATCTACGTGCATGGGGGCGTATCCTTCGGGCCCTACGTCAAGGGCTTCGAGAAGCTCCTGGCCCGGCCGCTGACCTATATCGAAACTTACCTGGCCTCCGAAGGTTTCCTCGCATTCCAGAGTCGTCCCGGGACCTCTTCCATGCAACTGGTGGTCGACAACGGCATCTTCTTTGAGTTCATTCCTTTTACCGACCGTAACTTCGATGGCGAAGGCAATCTGGTGGACAGCCCCGAAACCCTCACCATCGCCCAGGTGGAAGAGAACAGGGAATACGCTATTCTCCTTTCCTCCTGTGCCGGTGCCTGGAGATACCTCATCGGGGATACGGTCAAATTCACCTCGATTGCTCATAATGAAGTCGTTATCACCGGTCGCACCAAGCATTTCCTCAGTATTTGCGGGGAGCATCTCTCCCAGGAAAACATGAACCGCGCCATCCAGATGATGGAGGAACAGCTGAATACGGAAATACGGGAGTTCACGGTGGCCGGGACAGAGCACGGGTCCATGTTCGCACACCAATGGTACCTGGGAACCGACAGCCCGTTGGATCCTCTGGTGGCTCACGACCACATCGATGGGAACCTCAAGGTGCTGAACGATGATTACCGCGTGGAACGCATCGCCGCCATTCAGGAAGTTTTTGTGCACGTGCTGCCTTCCCAGGTATTCTACGACTTCATGAAGTCCAGGGGCAAGGAAGGGGGCCAGACCAAGTTTCCCCGGGTGCTCAAGGGCGAGAATCAACGCTTATGGGAGGAGTTCCTCCGCGAAAGGAAGCTGATCGGCTGATATGGCGCCCCTCCTTGAAGGCATATTGCTCGGTCTTACTCTGGCCATCCTGCTCGGACCAGCGTTCTTCGCCCTGCTTCAAACAGCCATGCACCGGGGTTTCCGTTCGGCCGCCATTCTTGCCATGGGTGTCTTTCTCAGCGACATCAGCATGGTGTACCTCAGCACTATTGGCGCCGAACGCGTGCTTGAAAACAAGGGGATGCACCTTTACTTCGGGATCATCGGAGGCTTCGTGCTGATAGGCACGGGGATCTATACTTTCACCCGCAAAGTGGTGGCGGCCCGGGAGAGCGAACTGCCCGAGCTGAAGGTGCCCGGACCCCTTACCTTTCTGCTGAAGGGCTTCTTTCTCAACATCACCAACCCCTTTCTCTGGATCTTCTGGATGAGCGTGGTGATCTCCGTAAGTTCCAACTACGGGATCAACACCCCCGATATGTACGTCTTCTTCCTCGGATTGCTGGGAACCGTCATCCTTACCGATCTGCTCAAATGCTATGGCGCCCACCTCATCAGCGGGTTGCTGAAGCCCCGGGTGCTCACCACCGTCAACCGCGTGGTCGGGGTGTTCCTGGTCCTGTTCGGCATCCTTCTCATCGCCCGCATCGGAATGGGATACTGATGGTAAATGGTTGATGGTTCATTTGTGATTGATGATATATCAACCATCAATCATTCTGATATCCTTGACATTCAATTGCAGGCTGACATTGCCGTTCCATTCGTTCTCCTCGAGGTGGTAGCAAAAGTCGAACCGCTCCCCTTTCTGGATGCGTTTGCAGTATTGTCCCAGCTGAAAGGCAATAGCGTCTTTGGGGTAAGTATTGATATTTGGGTGAAACACACTGAGCTTCAAATGGTTACTTCCTACGATCCGGGTGTCTTCAGATCCTACTACCTCATGGGTCAGGAACACCGGTGACATATTTCCCGGCCCGAAGGGCGCGAATTGTTTCAGCACCCGGTAGAATTTCGGACTGATATGGTTGAGGGTGATTTCCGCATCGATCTCGATCTCAGGCACCATCATGGCATCGCTCAGTTTTTCCCGGGCGTAGTTCTCGAAGCGCTCCCTGAACTTGTCCAGGTTTTCCGGCTGCAGGGATAACCCGGCGGCGTATTTGTGCCCCCCGAAGTGCTCCAGCAGGTCCGAACAGGCATCAATGGCCTCATAAACATCGAAGTCCTTGATGGAACGGGCCGAACCGGTGATAAGCCCGTTGGAACGGGTGAGCACGATGGTGGGCTTGTAAAAGTTTTCCGTTAGCCGGGAGGCCACAATCCCGATCACCCCCTTATGCCACTCGGGGTGGTACACTATGGTGGTTCGGGAATGCTGCAGGGAAGGGTCGTTGTTGATCATGTCCAGCGCCATCTGGGTGGTCTGGGAATCCAGATCGCGGCGGTCGTTGTTCTGCTGATTGATTTTCTCGCCCAGGATATCCGAATCCTGCAGTGTCTCGCTCACCAGCAGGCGCACCGAATTCTTCCCGCTTTCCATGCGTCCGGCCGCGTTGATGCGGGGACCTACGAGGAACACCAGGTCGCTGATGGTGAGCTCCCGGCTGAAATAGTTGCGGTAGCGCGATGTATGTGTGATGCTTTCCTTGGTGTTTCGCCGGATGTTGGAGAATTTCAGTATGGCCTCTATGCCAGGCCGGGGCCGGTGGTTGATGAGCTTGAGTCCGAAATAGGCCAGGATGCGGTTTTCGCCCGTGATGGGGACGATATCAGAAGCGATGCTGATCACCACCAGGTCGAGGTAGCGCTTCAGTTCGGTGAACGGCAGGTTGTTCTTTTTGGAATAGGCCTGGATGAGCTTGAACCCTACCCCGCAGCCGCTGAGCTCCTTGTAGGGGTATCCGCAATCGGCCCGCTTGGGATCAAGCACCGCCACCGCCTCCGGCAGCTCATCCCCGGGCCGGTGATGGTCTCCGATGATGAAATCGATGCCCTTGGCCTTGGCATAGCGTACCTTGTTGATCGCCTTGATGCCGCAGTCCAGGGCAATGATGAGGCTGAACCCGTTCTCCTGGGCGAAATCAATGCCTTTTTCCGAGATCCCGTACCCTTCCGAATAACGGTCAGGGATATAGTAATCGACCTTTTCGTAAAGCTTATGGATGAATGTATACACCAGGGCCACCGCCGTGGTCCCGTCCACGTCGTAATCCCCGTATACCAGAATCTTCTCCCCCTTGCGGAAGGCCTCCTCGATACGGGCTACCGCCAGGTCCATGTCCTTCATTAAAAAGGGATCATGGAGGTGGTCCAGCTTGGGGCGGAAAAAATTCTCCGCCGCTTCAAATGAGCGGATCCCCCGTTGAACCAGGAGATTGGCCAGTACCCGTTCGATGTTCAACGCCTGGGACAAGCTCTCAACCGCCTGGGGATCACCTTGTTGCCTGAGCACCCATCGTTTGTCCATCAGTTTTGGTTTAATCTGTAAAGATAGGGAATAGCCCCTTGTCGCCGACAGCCTTGCCGGACGCATGTGAATATATACGTTCTGACCCCCTCCTGTCGGAAAAAAACACAAAAAAAACCCGGAATGTCCTTATCCCTAGCCGTTCGACCGGATAGCCACTACCGGATTGAGCCGGGAGGCCACCATAGCGGGGACTATTCCCGACACCAGTCCGATAAAGAAGGAGACCCCCAGGCCGAGGATGATGTTGAAGATGCTGAGCGTGACCTCCATGTTCATGGCCTGGCTGATTACGAAGGTGATGCCGAACACCAGCAGCAGCCCCAGCAAGCCGCCGATCAACGAAAGGATGACCGCCTCGAACAGGAACTCCAGGAGGATGAAGTAGCGCTTGGCCCCCAGGGCCTTTTCGATGCCAATGATGCTGGTGCGCTCCCTGACCGAGACAAACATGATGTTGGCAATCCCGAAGCCTCCTACCAGTAAGGAGAAGCCCCCGATGATCCATCCCACCAGGGCGATCACCCCGAACAGCTGGTCGAAGCCCTTGCTGATCAGATCGGTCTCGTTGATGGCAAAATCGTCATCGGCCCTGGGCTTGAGCTTGCGTGCGGAACGCAGTATGCCGGTGAGTTCGTCGCGCATCTCATCGTTGCTGATCCCCTCCCTGGCCCTCACGGCTATGGTGCCGTCGGTCTGCCGCAAGTCAAAGAGGTTGCGCGTGAAGTTCACAGGTACGATCACCTGGTTGTCGCCGCTGTTGCTGAACATGTCCTCGCCCTCCTTCACCAGCACCCCGATCACATGGAAGCGCTGACCGAAAACCTTTATGTCCTTGCCCATAGGATCGCCTCCGGGAAAGAGATTCTCCGCTACCTCGGCCCCCAGCAGGCAGACGCTGTGGCCGTTCATCGATTCAATCGGCGTAAAGAAGCGGCCATCGGCAATGTTCACCTCCATCACCTTGTCGTAATCCTGGGAAACCCCGATGATGGTCACGCCTTCGATGGCGTTGTTGCCTCGCTTTACCGTGCGCTCCACGCCCATCATGTAGGCCGAGGCTTCCGCGGTGCGGCTCTGCCGCTGAATGGCCTTCAGGTCATCCAGGTTGGGCTCCGGCCGGTTGAAGTACTTCCACCAGGGATATTCCCCGCCCATCGACCAGGGCCACTTCTGCACGAAAAGCACATTGGATCCCAGGGCGCTGATGCTCTTACGGATCTCCGACTCCATGGAATCGAAAATGGTGAACACCGTAATGATGGCGAAAATGCCGATGGTGATGCCGGAAAGCGACAAAATGGTGCGCAACTTGTTCACGATGATGGCGTTGACCGCGAAGCGGAAGCTCTCATGGAACAGTTTGACGAACATCAGCGCCTTTTGCATGCGGGGAGGTCTTGGTAAGTGAAGTGACTTGGCCTTTCCTCAGGTAAAGATACAGTGATTTTGCCACAGCCTTTACCTCAATACCCTTCCCTGCCCCGTTACGGTACCCCGGCAAGAATTCCATGTTGAGCTTGTGAGCAGGCATGGGAATGCCAGGGGTTATTCGTAAACTTGCAGTCCCTCTTTTTAATGAGTAAAGTATTGAAAATGACGCAGGAACTACCAAGAAAGATCAGCAGGGCCCTCCTTTCGGTTTATCATAAGGATGGCCTCGAACCTATAGTGAGGAAACTGCATGCCCTGGGGGTGGAACTGCTTTCCACCGGGGGAACCGCCGATTGGATCGCCTCCTGTGGGCTGCCCGTGCACAGGGTGGAAGCCCTCACCGGTTATCCTTCTATCCTGGGCGGAAGGGTCAAGACCTTGCATCCCAAGGTGTTTGGAGGCATACTCGGACGACGCGGCCTGGCTTCCGACCTGCAGGAAATGGAGCAGTATGCCGTGCCCCCCATCGATCTGGTGATCGTGGACCTCTATCCCTTCACCGAGACCGTGGCCGGGGGCGGGACGGAGGAACAAGTCATCGAAAAGATTGATATCGGGGGCATATCGCTCATCCGCGCCGCCGCCAAGAACCACCGCGATGTACTCATCGTTGCCTCACGGAACCGCTATGCCATGCTCCTGCAGCTGCTGGATGAAGCTGAAGGGGTCACGGGCCTGGCTCAACGGCGCGAATTCGCCCGTCATGCCTTCGGTGTCTCCTCGGCCTATGATGCCGCCATATACCGCTACTTCTCCCAGGATGGACCGCCGGACGGTTTCCGCCTGGCCATGGACGATGCCCAGGGGCTGCGCTACGGCGAAAATCCCCATCAACAGGCCGTGTTCTTCGGCAAACTGGATGAGGTGGCCGAACAGCTCCATGGCAAGCCCCTTTCATACAACAACCTGGTAGACCTCGATGCGGCCATTCAGCTCATCGGGGAGTTCGATGAACCCACGTTCGCGGTCATCAAGCACAACAACGCCTGTGGCCTGGCATCGCGCCCCTTGCTCACGGATGCCTGGAAGGCTGCCCTGGCCGCCGACCCGGTCTCAGCTTTCGGGGGAGTGCTGGTATGCAACCGCCCAGTGAATGCCGATGTGGCCGAAGAAGTCAACAAGATCTTCTTCGAGATCCTCTATGCACCTGCCTATAGTCCGGAAGCGCTGGAACTGCTGAAGTCCAGGAAAAATAGAATACTTTTGCAGGCCAGGTCCTTTGAATTCGGCCCCGTACAGTTCCGCACCCTGCTCAATGGCATGATCATGCAGGAAAGGGATAAGGTGGTCGGTGGGGATGAAGGGTTTACGGTGGCTACCCAAAGGACGCCCTCGGAACGGGAGCTCTCCGATCTGCGGTTCGCCAACCGCATCGTTAAGCACACCAAGTCGAATGCCATCGTCCTGGTCAGGGACAAGCAACTGGTGGGCAGCGGTACGGGGCAGACCTCAAGGGTGGACGCATTGCGCCAGGCGGCCGACAAGGCCCGGGCCTTCGGCTTCAGCCTCGAAGGCGCAGTGATGGCCTCCGATGCCTTCTTCCCCTTCGCCGACTCGGTGGAGATCGCCCATACCCAAGGAATCACCGCGGTGATCCAACCGGGAGGCTCCATCCGCGATGAGGACAGTGTAGGTTACTGCAATACCCACGGCATGGCCATGGTGTTCACCGGTGTCCGGCATTTCAGGCACTGAGCAGGCAACCTTTTCAGGACGAATGACGTATCAGGGAAATCCGCAGGTGCGGAACAAATCGGAACAGCAACAATGGGATTGTTTTCATTCCTTACCAAAGAGATAGCCATAGACCTTGGCACCGCCAACACCATCATCATTTACAATGACAAGGTGGTGGTGGACGAACCCTCCATCGTGGCGCTGGAACGCTCCACACAAAAGATTATCGCCGTGGGCAAACGTGCGATGATGATGCACGGGAAGACCCACGAGAACATCAAGACCATCCGCCCCCTGCGCGATGGCGTTATCGCCGACTTCCACTCGGCCGAGGCCATGCTGCGCGAAATGATCCGCATGGTGTTCACCAAACGCACGCTCTTTCCCCCTGCCCTGAAGATGGTCATCTGCATCCCTTCCGGCATCACCGAGGTGGAGGAACGCGCCGTGAAGGACAGCGCCGAACAGGCCGGGGCCAAAGAGGTCCGGCTCATCCATGAGCCCATGGCCGCCGCCATCGGAATCGGAATCGACGTGCTGGAACCCACCGGGAACATGATCATCGACATCGGCGGGGGCACCTGCGAGATCGCCGTGATCGCCCTGGGGGGAATCGTCAACAATAAATCCATCCGCATCGCCGGCGACGACTTCAACTCCGACATTGAGGAGTACATGCGCAAACAGCATAACATCAACATCGGGGAGCGCACCGCCGAGCGCATCAAGATCGAAGTGGGCGCCGCCATGGCCGAGATAGAGAACCCCCCCGACGATTTCGCCGTGCATGGCCGGGATATGCTCACCGGAATCCCCAAGGAGATCAAGGTGAACTATGTGGAGATTGCCCACGCCCTCGACAAGTCCATCTCCAAGATCGAGACCGCCGTGCTCAACGCCCTCGAAATGACCCCCCCGGAACTCAGTGCCGACATCTACCGAACCGGAATCTATCTGGCTGGGGGCGGTTCGCTGCTGCGCGGACTGGATAAGCGCATCAGCCTTAAAACCAAGCTTCCCGTGCACGTGGCCGAAGACCCCCTGCGCGCCGTGGCCCGGGGTACCGGCATCGCCCTCAAGAACTTCGACAAGTTCACCTTCCTTATCAAGTGACCCGCACTCCCCAGGCCTGCCGACAAGGCGTGGGCGCCACCCGGAACGGACCGGAAGGCCGGGTAAAACACATCATGTTGTTTCCGTACCTTTGAACCATGCGGAACATCCTCGACCTGCTCTGGCAAATTCGGTTCACCCTGCTATTCGTGACCTTCGAGGCCATCGCCCTCTACTTCATCATACGCCACAACGGATACCAGCAGTCCATCATCCTCTCCGCCTCCAGCAGCTTCACCGGCAGGGTGCAGGAGCGCTACGACCGGGTATTGGACTATTTCTCCCTTCGCCAGGCCAATGAGGCCCTGGTGAGGGAAAACGCCCTCCTGAGGGCAAGCCTGAAAGAGAGCTTCGTGCTCAGCAGCAAGAAAGTCTTTTACCGTGAAGATACCGTGTACCGCCAGCGCTTCGAGTATGTGCCCGCCCGGGTGATCCGAAGCACCTTCAACCGCAGGAGCAATTACCTGGTTATCGATAAAGGGGAGGACGACGGTATCCACAAGGACATGGGCGTGATCACTTCCCAGGGCGTGGTGGGTATAGTACACAGCGCCTCAAAGCATTATGCATCAGTGCTTTCCATGCTTCATAAAGATGTGCGCCTGAGCGGACGCATCAAGCGCAGCGGATATGTGGGCACCGTGCGCTGGGAAGGTGGTTCAGCCGAGGAGGCCGCACTTACAGAAGTGCCCGGGCATGTGGTCCTCAGGGCAGGGGATACCGTGATCACCAGTGGATACTCCCTCATTTTCCCCGCCGGACAGCCTATTGGGGTCGTCAAAAGGCATTTCATGCGCGAAGGAGACCATTTTCATACCATCACCCTGGAACTGCTCACCCCCTTCCGGGGGGTGGACCATGTTTATGTTATCCGCGACCTGGCCAGGGAAGAACTTGACCAGCTAAAGCTACCCCAGGATGAATAATCTGATCGTTCGCAACGTCCTCCGGTTCTTCGTCCTGCTCGTGTTGCAGGTCTTCGTGCTCGATAACGTGCACCTGGGCGGTTACATCAACCCCTACCTCTATGTACTCTTCGTATTGTTGCTGCCCTTCGAAACCCCCGGCTGGCTGGTGCTCACCTCCTCCTTCCTGCTTGGGATAGGCGTGGACATATTTTCCGGTACCGGAGGGATCCATGCCGCAGCCCTTACCCTGATGGCCTTCATGCGCCCGCTTACCCTCACCTTCATCGCCTCCCGCAGGGAGTACGAGCCGGGCATCAACCCCACCATCGCCGACCTGGGGCTGCAGTGGTTCGTCTCCTACGCCGGATTCCTCATCCTCGTACACCACCTAAGCCTCTTCATGCTCGAAATGTTCAGCTTCTCTGGATTCTTCGATACCCTCAAACGGGCCTTCCTCAGCAGCCTGGTTACTTTCACCCTCATCCTCATCATCCAGTACCTGTTTTACCCTGTGCGTTCATCCAGGATATAAGGCAGGTCCCTTTCGCCTAATCAAGCCGGCGAAACCACATAAACCAATTCAGGCTGTAAAGATTATCACCTTTTTTCGCTTTCAGTTTCTTTGATTCCTCCAGGCTCGCTGGGCTATGTATCATGACATCCTGACCAGGTGCCCAGTTGGCCGGGGTAAGCACGTCGTAGCGCTCCTGCAGCTGAAGGGCGATGAGCGTCCGGCGGATCTCCTCAAGATTCCTGCCTACCGATGATGGATAATAGGCGATCATCCGGATGATGCTTTCCGGATCAATGATGAACACGGCCCGTATGGTTTCCTTGGAATTGGCCGAAGGATGGATCATTCCATACTTGGTGGAGATCTCCATGCGATCGTCGGCGATCAGGGGAAATCGTATGGGCTCCGATGAACGATCTTTGTAGCGCAACTCCTCAATGGATTTTACCCATTGGATATGGCTGTTGAGCCCGTCAGTGGAAAGGACATAGATCGCAGTATTGAGCTTCTGGAACTCGTCCTGCATCAGGGAAAGCTCAAAGATCTCTGAGGAACACACCGAGGTGAAATCTGCAGGGTGACTGAACAGGATCTTCCACTTACCCAACTGGTCCTCAGGAAAATTCAGCACGCCCTGGGTCGTCTGGGCAGTGAACGAAGGGGCTTTGTCGCCGATGAGGGGCATACGCACCACATCCTGCGCAGGGGTTCCCATTGACAGGATAAACGCTCCGCAGAGCAGCAGTTGGGTAGGGCTTGTTCTCATTGTTGGTTTGGATTGATTCTAAATAATACACAATGATAAGCCCTATAGTACAGAAATACAATTATTTAGGACGCAATAACAAAACATTAACACCTCAAGGCCCAGAACCTCCCGGAGCTGGTCATTCTGTGAGCCGGTATATGATCCCCTGGTGGTTCGCGGCGTCCCAGCCGGCGAAATACCAGGCTTTTCCTCCGTCGAAGTCAGTGGCCACCAGATCCCACTGGGTGCTTACCTGGGGTAGTTTCTTTTCCTTGATTACTTCCCAGGTCCCCTTGGTACATTGAAGCACCAAGCCCTGACGGCGCTGCAGATATTCCCCGGCGGCATAGCCGTTTGCGGGGTCCTTCATGGCCAGGTCGTAGAGCTTCCATTCATGGGCAGCATCCGGAGGCTTGGCATCGCTCCATTTCTTTCCGTTCCATACCGCGATCTTTCCGTTCTCCCGGGCCGACTGGAAAGGGGGGTTGTAGCCGGCGAAAATGGCCTCTTTTTCATTGAAGGCCTGCAGGTCCATCATGATGATGTTCCTCATGAGCAGAGGGAACTCGGCCTCGCTCCAGGCTTTGCCATCATAGTGAAGCAGGAAGCTGCCCCAGGGCTGTCCGGTCATCATCACCTTCCCGAATTCCCCCTCCCTGAAACCCCCGGCCCATACATCCGTGGCGGAGCTGCCATTGACACAAACCAGGGTGTGTTTGTTCAGCAGGTCCGGGAGGTCGGCAAGGATCCAATGACCACCTGTTCGCTGCAGCAGGATGGCGCCTTTCTGCCCGGCCCCGCCCACAGCCCAGCCCTCACCCCCGGACAGCATATAGATACCGTAGAGGTCCCATTCCTTCTGGGCGATCTCCGGAAGGATCTCGCGGGACCATTTTCCCTGCGCAAAGTGCAGGATGAGCCCCTGCTCCCCATCGCTGCCCACCGCCCATCCTTCGTTTTCGGAGAGGAAACAAAGCGATCTGAGCCACCAATGCCCCTCCACCGGAGGCAAGGCCACGCTTTTCCACGAAGTGCCGTCAAAACGCAGGATAAGCCCTGCCGTGCCACCCCTCCAGGTACCCTCGGTGGCATAGTAATTCCCCGCCGCCCATCCTGATGAAGGGCTTACCATATCGATGTCAATGAGCTTCCAGCGTCCTTCGAGGCCGGGCAGTTCCTGCTTCGCCCATTCCTGGGCGCTCATCCCGGCGCAAAGGCCGAGCAGGAAGATGAGCAATCGGACTCTTTTCATGGGTGTGGATGTTGGTTTCCCGGGTATGGATGGACCGGGAAGGGTTGCTGCGCTCGGAAATCACCTAAAGTTAGTGATTGTGAACGGCAGATTCAAGGCATAGCCAGGGGAGGGGAGGATGACACCGCAGCCCGGCGCTCGATCTGCTTCAGCAGGTTGCGGAAGATGATATAGTGAAAGGGGACGAACATATACCAGTATACGTGGCCCCGCCAGCCCCGGGGTGCGAAGAAAGCAGTGACGGCCAGCCTGTTGATGCCCTCCCCCTTTTCGGTGAAGAACTCCAGCCAGGCCAGGCCCGGGAGCTTCATTTCCGCGCGCAGCAGCAAGAGATGATCCTCACGCAGGTTCTCTACCCTCCAGAAGTCGATCACATCGTTAACCCTGAGGCTGGAGGAGCTTCTCCGGCCCCGCGACATCCCCACGCCCAGCATCAGGCGGTCCAGCGCTCCCCGCATCCTCCACATCCAGTTGCTGTGGAACCACCCGCTGCGGCCCCCGATCTGGCAGAAGGCCTCGAAGAGTGAGGCAGGGGACTTGTGCGTCAGCAAAAGGTAGGAGCTCACATAATGCGGGGAATAGTTCAGCTCGTCCAGGCGGGTGGCCAGGTCGTACTCCGGGGGATAGGCATCCGACCAGCGGGTCTGCACCCGGTCCTGCTCCTCCGCGGTCATGGCTTTGAGCAGGGCCTCCTGAAACCCATAGTTCTGACAGGGGATGAACTCGCGGATATCGTCGTTCTGGCAGACTACCTCGTTGCGGCAGCCCTCGATGAGCACCTTGGTGATGGGACCGGGCACAGGCGTAAGCAGGCTGGCGATATATCCGTACAATGGGGTCCAGGTGATCAGCCCGGGCAGGAAGAGGCGGCGCAGGCCCAGCATGCGGGCGAGGACCTTCAGTTTCTCGTCGTAGGTGAGAATGTCCGGCCCCCCGATATCGAAGTGCCGCCCCGCGGTTTCAGGGATTTCCAGTACTCCCACCAGGTAGCGGACCACATCACGTATGGCGATGGGCTGGCTTTGGGTGCGGGCCCAGCGCGGGATGAAGAAGATCCAGGTGTTCTTCACCAGGTGGTGCAGGATCTCGTAGGAGGCACTGCCCGACCCGATGATCATGCCCGCCCTCAGCAGGGTGACAGGGACAGGCCCTTTTTCAAGCTCACGGGCTACCATCATCCGGCTCTCCAGGTGGGCCGAAAGCTTTGCATTCTCGTGCCCCAGACCCGTGAGGTAAATGATCCGCTTTACCCCGTTCTCCTCTGCCGCCCGACGGAAGTTGGCCGCCAGTTTCTGGTCCACCTCCTCGAACCGCTTTTGTCCGAGATGGAGGGAATGCAGGAGGTAATAGGCGGTGTGCACATCTTTCAGGGCCCAGAAGACCTCCTCCGCCTGGGTGGCATCGGCCGCCACGACCTCACAACCCGGAAAGCGCTCCCGGTGCTCCCGCGAATGCCTCCTCACCATCACCCGCACATCATAGCCACGCTGCCGCAGTACGGGCACCAGGCGACCCCCGATATAGCCGGTAGCCCCGGTCACCAATACCTTGCCCATACCGGTCTGGGGAAGGGTGCCCAGACCCTCGCAATAGTACTCCGGATTAGGTGTTCTCAGGGGTTCTGACATATCAGGAAGCACGGGATACCGTAAAAATAGTAAATATATAGTATAGTGAATATAAACTTATTTTGAAGACCTTCACAATATGCATTGGTATTAAAGTACAGAAATACAATGACATAAATACAATATTCTCCATTATAGGATAACGGACCGCTTGCCCCCTATCCCAAACACCTGCGATATATAGAAATAAATACATAAATTAGGAGGATAAAATCCTGAACCATGAAACTTCCACGTTCATCCTACAACTGGATCTCCCTGACCGGGGCCGTGGTGGCCCTGTTCAGCCTGTTCATGATCGTATTCCTCTTTGTCGTCTCCACAGTGCTGGGCCAGGGGGGCTCATACCTGGGACTGTTCATGTATATCGTGCTGCCTGCCTTCCTGTTGCTGGGACTGGTGTTCATCCCCATTGGCATGCTGCTGAAGCTGCGCCGCGACAAGCGCAGGGGAAGCGGGGAAGAAGCGGGCCGCATGCCGGCCATCGACCTGGGCAACGCCCGTCACCGCAATGCCGCCCTCATCTTCTTCAGCGGCTCCATCCTCTTCCTTCTCCTTACCGCGGTGGGCAGTTACGAAGCCTTCCACTATACCGAATCAGTAGAGTTCTGCGGTACGGTTTGCCATCAGGTAATGGAACCCGAGTTCGTGGCCTACCAGAATTCCCCCCACGCCAGGGTAGCCTGCGTGGACTGCCATGTAGGGACCGGGGCCAGCTGGTATGTGCGGTCGAAAATGTCAGGTCTCTACCAGGTGTATGCCGTGGCCACGGGGAACTATCCCAGGCCTATCCCTACGCCCATCGCCAACCTGCGCCCGGCCAGGGAAACCTGCGAGGAATGCCACTGGCCGGAGAAGTTCTATGCCCGCAAGCACCGTATCGAGCGGCACTACCTGCCCGATGAGCAGAATACCGAATGGGACATCGTACTGCAGATGAAGACCGGTCCGGAACACAGCGCCATGGGCCTGTCGGAGGGCATACACTGGCACATCAACCCCAACGTAAAGATCGAGTACATGGCCACACCTGACCGCGGCAAGATCCCCTGGGTGCGTTATACCAACCTCCGCAGCGGGGAGGTCACCGACTACCTCTACGACGGAGTGGCCCTCACCGCGGCCGGCAAAGACACCCTGGAGCAGCGTACCATGGACTGCGTGGACTGCCACAACCGTCCTTCGCACAGCTACAGCTCGCCCATGAACTTCGTCAACCGCGCCCTCACCGCCGGCAAACTGCCCCGCGACCTGCCCGACCTCAAGATGATCGCCATGCAGGTGCTCATGGTGCCCTTCCCGACCCGGGACAGCGCCTATCGGTACATAGAGCAAGAAGTAAATGCTTATTACAACGCATTTTACGATGACCGCATGGCGGAGTTCAGGCCCAGGATCGACCGTTCGGTGCGGGTGTTGCAGGAAGAGTTCTCCAAAAACATTTTCCCCTATATGAAAGTGAACTGGGAGACCTACCCCAACCATATCGGCCACCTGGAAACCGAAGGCTGCTTCCGCTGCCACAACGACCGGCATGTCGCGGCCAATGGACGTAAAATTTCCATGGACTGCAACCTCTGCCACCACATTACGGCCCAGGGGCCGGTAGGGGAGATGCAGGTGGCCAATGTGTTCGAAAGCCTGGAGTTTATCCATCCCAACGATCCCGAAGGCGGCTGGAAGGACTATATCTGCAGCGACTGCCACAAGGATGTGTATAAATGATATCTGATATCTGATATCTGATATCTGATATCTGACATTTGATATCTGATATGTTTGATGAGGAATGATTCCCCTTTAAAGGAGAATTCAGAGGGATGTTGATTGACGATGTCGATGGACGAAGTTTCACCGACCCATATACTTCCTTATGAACCAAATGCGGAACAAGGGATCGGTAAATTCCAGTCCTGTGCCATTTGAGGCGAGGATTTCCTTTTGAACCAAGGCCTGCTTGATACGGGTAATGTGAGGTGGTCGATTTCTCGCAAGAATAGAATCTGATGATGTATGAGCAATTGATCAACAGATGCATTCACGAGAGCATCATCACAATGTCCTTCCGTCGATCTCCAGCAATAGGAAGCGAGTTGCTGTACAAAATATGGATGAAAATCCATCATTGACGCAATATAGCGTGATGTAGCCCCTGAAATGCTCTTACCCGTAGAATGGAATTACATCCCAATATAGCTTACCCATTCATCTGTAATACACAATGTTGTGTAATACAATTTTGTGTCAAAGAACCAAACACAGGCAGTTTATTCTAACGAGATGATCCCTTAGGGAACCGGACGGGAATGATCTGATCGTCATAACCGGGACTCGAAAACTGGCTTGATCCCTATTCACTGGACACTTTTTCAATGATCAAGAATTCCTGCCCCGATTGCCCTGGAGAGTTGGTGGTGCCATAACAGCACTTCCCGAAGGTATACTCCGGTACCGCTTCAGTGGAGGCGAGGATACAAAAGGGGATCTGCACCACAGCGAAGCATCTATCATTAGCCAGGGAAGGGAGGACCCTGTCGGGGTCCGACCTCTGTAGCACGAAGGAGGCAGAGTCCATAGCGCCCTGTAGGGGCAAAACCTGAGGATGTTCGATGTACGGGGCTATTCCGGCGAACTGCTTTCATCTTTTGTGCACTCCCGGGCGATTGTTAATGCTATGTTAAAAAACAGAAAACCAGCATTTAAGGACGTATGTATGGAATAATTCTAAATAATCCCTAACCAAACACTCCTCCTTATGAAGAAAACCTTGAACACACTGGGCGCTGCTATGCTGATGCTGGCCCTGGCCTTCGCCTCCGTTTCCACCGCCAACGCCCAGGAAAAGGATCCGTACACCGAAGGATCGGTATGGAATGTTACCTATGTGCGTACCCATGCCAACCAGGCCGATGTTTATCTGAAGGACCTGAGCAAGACCTGGGCCCGGGCCATGGACGCCTATGTGGCGGCCGGGCTCATCAAATCCTACAAGATACTGGCCGGTGATGCCTTCGGGGAAGATGATTTCGACCTGATGCTGATGATGGAGATCAGCGGCTTTGCACAATTCGACCCTGATCCGGCCCGCGAAGCCCGTTTTGAGGCCATCGAAAAGAAACTCCAGGACGAAATGGGAAAGGAAACCTATGACAAAACCGTGGGCAATTACGCCAACATCCGCGACATCCTGGGCTCCAAGACCTTCCGTGAGCTCCACCTGAAGAAATAGCCGGTCAGACCCAACCGGATAAACTTCAAAAATAAGAAATGAGCCCCCTAAGGAAAGTTCTTCCATCCAATCATCTTCTGCCCTTTATCCTAAGGAAATCCAACAAGGCCTGCCCGGCCTGAGGGCAAAAATCATGTCTCATATCTCATTGCGCATTGCTCATGGACAGTGAACAATTTAACAATGAATACAATAGTAAGCTTGACTTGCCTCAATTACTTTTCGGAGTGAGCTCGCATATCAGAAATAAAAAAGCCCGCAATCCTAGGATTAGCGGGCTTTTTTGGAGGTCTCGAGCGGATTCGAACCGCTGTACGCGGTTTTGCAGACCGCTGCCTAGCCACTCGGCCACGAGACCAGTTCGGGGCACAAAGATAGGAAAATCATTTATCAGGGCTCATTTCGCACTGCGCAATGCGAAATGTTAAATGCCTCAGCTCAGTTCATCTGAGTTGAGGGTCACACACACCTTCTCCACCTGCCCCCCCAGGGAAGGGTTCATCTTGCAGACCTTCACCTCTGCCCGCAGGATGCGGGGAAAAGCCCCGAGGACCCGCTTCAGTATGCGCGAAGCCACGTGCTCCAGCAGTTTGGAATCCTGCCCCATCTCCTCACGCACCAGGCTATACACACTGAGATAGTTCACGGTGTCCTTCAATTCATCGCTTTCCCGGGAATCGCTTACCTCGGCCTCAAAATGCAGGTCCAGCACGAAACGGGTGCCGATGACGCGCTCCTCGTGGTAATGCCCGTGATGGGCGTAGAACTCCATTCCTTCCAGTGAGATCAGCATATCGTAAGTTTATCGGAGATAAACTTACGCAATTATCAGTGCTCATTGCGCAGGGCTCAAAGTCATTGAGCATTGTCACTGGGTACTGAACTCTGCCTATGAGCCTTCAGCCTTGAGCCCTGAGCAATGATAAAGCTGTACTTTTGCCAATTGATAACCCTAATGCTCAATGAACAACAATACCGAACCTGCGGGAGAAGCATACAAAGCGCTGCATTTCATCGAAGAGATCATCGAAAAGGACCTGGCGGAAGGCAAGAACCAAAGCAGGGTGCACACCCGCTTTCCGCCGGAACCCAACGGTTACCTACATATCGGGCACGCCAAGTCCATCTGCCTTAACTTCGGACTGGCCGAACGCTACAACGGCCTGTGCAACCTGCGTTTCGACGATACCAACCCCGAAAAGGAAGAGCAGGAATACGTGGATTCCATTATGGAAGATGTTTCCTGGCTGGGGTTCCGCTGGGAAGGCGAGCCACGGTACGCCTCGGATTACTTCGACCAGCTCTATGCATGGTCAGAAATGCTGATCCTCCGGGGCAAGGCCTATGTGGACGACCAGTCGCAGGAGGTGATCAGCGAGCAGCGGGGCACGCCCACGCGCCCGGGAACCGAGAGCCCTTTCCGCAGCCGCAGCGTGGAGGAGAACCTCGACCTCTTCCGCCGTATGCGGGCCGGGGAGTTCCCCAACGGCGCCAGGGTGCTCAGGGCCAAGGTGGATATGGCTTCGCCCAATATGCACATGCGCGACCCCATCCTCTACCGTATCCTGCACAGCGAACATCACCGCACCGGCGATAAATGGTGCATCTACCCTATGTACGACTGGGCCCACGGACAGAGCGACTACCTCGAGGGCATCACCCATTCCATCTGTACCCTGGAATTTGAGATCCACCGCCCGCTGTACGACTGGTTCCTCGACCAGATCGTAGAGCCCGGCGCCTACCGCCCGCGACAGATCGAATTCGCCCGCCTGAATGTCAGCTATACCGTGATGAGCAAGCGCAAACTGCTCCAACTGGTGCAGGAAGGCATCGTCAACGGCTGGGACGACCCCCGTATGCCTACCATTTCAGGGCTTCGACGCCGCGGATATACCCCGGAGAGCCTGCGCCGCTTTGCCGACCTGGTGGGCGTGGCCAAAAGGGATAACGTGATTGAAGTGGACCTGCTCGAATACGCCATACGCGAAGACCTGAACAAGCGCGCCACCCGCGTGATGGCCGTACTGGATCCGCTGAAGGTGGTGATTACCAACTATCCCGAGGACAGGACCGAAGAGATGGAGACCGTCAACAACCCGGAAGATGAGGCCGCGGGCCAGCGCCTGATCCCCTTCTCACGGGAGATATGGATAGAGCGTGAGGATTTTATGGAAGAACCGCCCTCCAAGTTTTTCCGCCTGGCCCCTGGCCGGGAAGTGCGGCTGAAGAGCGCGTACATCATCCGTTGCGATGAAGTGGTGAAAGACGGACAGGGCCACATCACGGAACTGAGGTGTTCCTACGATCCCGACACCCGCTCCGGCAGCGGCACCGACCGCAAGGTGAAGGGCACCATCCATTGGGTTTCAGCCTCCCACGCCATCGATGCCGAAGTAAGGATTTACGACCGTCTCTTTATGGATGCCGATCCCGACGGGCATAAGGACAAGGAGTTCAAGGACTTCCTGAATCCGGAATCCCTCCGGGTGATCCCCCACGCCAAACTGGAACCCGGCCTCTCCCTGGTGAACCACGGGGAACGTTACCAATTCATCCGCCTGGGCTATTTCTGCGCCGACAAGGACAGCACCCCCGGAAAACCGGTGTTCAACCGTACGGTGACGCTGAAAGAGACCTGGAAAAAAGCGTAGGGTTCTCATTTAACATTTCGCATTGCGCATTTCGCATTGACAATGATCATTGCGCATTTTCTCGATTATTCTTTCCGCAGAAGGGGGGCTTATTCGTCTATTTAGGAAAAGCGCTCCAATGGAAAAGAAATATCAGTTACTCGGACGATTTGAGCATTTCGCTAAGTCTATTCATAAAGTTATCGATGAACAACCAAAAGACGCTGTAACGGCCAGAGCCTTGCTGCCCCAACTGGCAAGAAGTAGTCTTTCCTGTCCATTGAATTATAGCGAAGCGATCTCAGCTGAATCAACAAAGGATTTCATTCACAAGCTGCGGATAGTCCTTAAGGAGTTAAGGGAGACTCAATCCACACTTAGAATTCTTTCATCAAGAAACAGGATAGGCTCACATAAGGAACCGTTGATTCGGCTATTGAAAGAATCTGACGAACTGATCGCTATTGTATACAGCAGCATCACAACTATGCAGTCAAAAGCATCAAAATGATAAATGCCAATGCGAAATGTTCAATGTTAAATGCTAAATGTTAAATGCCCCAGTCTCTTTACCTTTGCATCCCCCATCCGGGAGGACTGAATCCATGATGAAAGAACCCTTGTCCAACATCCGCGTACGCTTTGCACCCAGCCCTACGGGGCCGCTGCATATCGGTGGCGTGCGCACTGCCCTCTACAACTATTTTTTCGCCCGCAGGCAGGGGGGATCGATGATCCTGCGTATTGAAGATACCGACCAGCAGCGCTTCGTGCCCGGTGCCGAAGCCTACATCATCGAGTCCCTTCGCTGGGCTGGCATCCACTTCGATGAGGGGCCGGATATGGGCGGACCCTTCGGTCCCTACCGCCAGTCGGACCGCAAAGACCTCTACCCGCGTTACGCCGAGGAACTGGTTAAGAAAGATCTGGCGTATTACGCTTTCGATACCCCCGAAGAACTGGACACACTGCGTAAGCGGCTCGAAGCAGAAAAGGCGCCCAATACCAGCTATTGTGCGGCCGTGAGGTTGGATATGCGCAACTCCCTCAGCCTGAGTACCGAGGAAACCAGGGCCCTGCTGGAGGAAGGTGTTCCCTACGTTATCCGTTTCAAAATGCCCGCCAGGGAAGACATCAGCGTTGACGACGAGATCCGCGGCACGGTGACCGTGAACTCCGCCACGCTGGACGATAAGGTCCTGTTCAAGTCGGACGGGATGCCTACCTACCACCTGGCCAACATCGTGGACGACCACCTGATGGAGGTGACGCACGTGATCCGGGGTGAAGAATGGCTGCCTTCGCTCCCATTGCACTATATGCTCTACCAGGCCTTCGGTTGGGAACCGCCTGTGTTCGCCCACCTGCCCTTGCTGCTGAAGCCGGATGGTCAGGGCAAGCTGAGCAAGAGGGACGGCGACCGGCTGGGATTCCCTGTGTTTCCGCTGCAATGGACAGATCCCTTCAGTGGGGAAGTCTCTTCAGGTTACAGGGAATCAGGATATTATCCCGAGGCCTTCATCAATTTCCTGGCCCTTCTGGGGTGGAACCCGGGCACCGAACAGGAGATCTTCAGTATGGACGAGCTCTGTGGAGCCTTCAGCCTGGAGAGGGTAGGAAGGTCCGGGGCCCGCTTCGATCTGGACAAGGCCCGTTCCTTTAACCAGCATTACCTCCGTTTGCGCCCGGATGATGAATTGGCCGGAGTGCTGATGCAAGGGCTGAAAGGACGGGGTATCACGACAAACCCTGAAGTGGCAGTCAAAGTGGTTTCCCTCATCCGGGAGCGTGCCGTGTTCGCCACCGATCTGCTGGAACAGGGGCTTTACTTCTTCGAAGCCCCTTCAGATTACGATGAGAAAGTAGTGGCGAAGCGCTGGAACGAGGGTACGGCGGGCCAGATGAAGGCCCTGGCCGGTCTGCTGGACGGGATCGCTCCCTGGCAGTCCCCCGTCTTGGAAGGCGCCGTAAAGGAATGGATCTCCGCCGAAGGCCACAATATGGGCGCTGTGCTCAATGCCCTCCGGCTGTGCCTGGTAGGTACCTCCGCCGGCCCTCACCTCTTCGATATCCTTGATGTCCTGGGTAAGGAAGAAAGCCTGGCCCGAATCGCACGGGCAGTGGAACGGCTGAAGTAGTTCAATGCTTAGTGCTCAATGCTCAAGGCACATAGACATTGTTCACTGATCATTTTTCTAATTCACTGAAATAAATTCATCATCATTTTGTCCGTTTTGAGGGGTGGTAATCGTATATATTATAAACGATTACTATGAATTACAAAGATGTTCGGCAGAATCCCGAAAGGACTTCATCCATAAATTAAGAATCGTACTAAAGGAATTACGCGAGACAACGACCTGTCTTCGGTTATTGAGAAATAGAGACGCAACGGAATCAGTAGGAAGTATGAATTCAGTGTTGATAGCATGTGATGAGCTGGGTGCCATCATCTATTCCAGCATTCGAACAGCAGAACGGAGCTTAAAACGGTCCCAATGATTTCCTTGTTCACTGACTATGAGCACTGAGCACTGAGCTCTGAGCATTGAGCAATGAAACCGCTTACAACTTCACGATCGGGCGACTCGAAACATGCTGTCCGTCGGTCAGTCGCAGCATATACGTTCCGCCCTCGACAGTACTGATATCCAGTGTGTTATTGCCGTTCTGTGCTTTTCCTTCCATTACCTGGCGACCGGAGACATCGAAGAGCCTGTATGAGACACTGGCACCGGGACGGCACTCCAGGCTGAGCGTGGCGCTCTGCGTGGCGGGGTTGGGGAATATATTGAAAACAAAGCCCTGTTCGGGTTCCCCGAGGCCAACAGCAATGGATCCCGGCATATCTAGGGTCCATTCATTGGGGTCGATCTGAACGCTGTTCACGGTACCCTGCACCGCAACGGTATGCACCTGTGAAGGGTTTTCGTGGAATATCCTGACGAAGCTCTCTCCCTGGCTGGTGAGCACCCTGAGCTCGAGGTGCATTTTGAAGAAGGGAGTTACCGAGGGCCAGGATGCGCTCTGATGAACGTTCATTATCAGCTCATTGCCAACCTGGTGCCATACAATGTTATGCGTAGGGTAACCTTCACCGTAATACCACTGATCGAAGAACCAGGCCCAGTTCTGCCCGGTGACCGCGCTCACCACATCACGGAAGTCGTCCCCCGTGGCTACACTGTCGCCATACTGATCGCTGTATGTGCGGAGGATATGGAAGAAGAGGGAGTCGCTGCCCAGCTCCCAGCGCAGCATCTGTAGGATCGATGCCCCTTTGTTGTAGCTGAGACGGCCGTTGAAGATGCGCCAGTCGTTGCCCGGAACGGCCTGACTGGGAGGAACATAGGTGCTGCCGTCGGGCTGACTCATCACGTTGTTGTTCACCTGGGTCATCCACCAGCGGGCATCGGCCGGGCTGTAAAGGTTCTCCAACGCCACATATTCGGTATAGGACGCGAAGCCTTCGTTAATCCATATATCGCTCCAGGTGGCGCAGGTAATGTCGTCCCCATACCACATATGCCCCAGCTCGTGGGCCACCAGTTCAAAATTGAATGAACCCAGGGTGGTCATGGTCTGGTGCTCCATCCCGCCCCCGATCTGGGCGAGGCAATGTCCGTACTTCTCCTCGGGGAAAGGATACATACCGAACTTATCGGAATAGAGTTCGATGAGATCGGCTGTGGCGTTGATCGCAGCCTGGTTGTTGGGCAGACAGTTGGGGTGGTCGTAGATGAAGTTCTGAATGAGGATGGAGTCGCCCAGGCCCTGTGGATGGCAGTAAATGCTGTAGTCCTGGTAATCGGCCACGGAAAACGAAATAAGGTAGTAGGCAATGGGATATTTCGACTTCCACTCATAGCGCTTTTTGTTGCCGGAAAGGCTTACCACATTGGTAAGCAGGCCATTGGAACCAGCCATTTCCCCAGCGTCGGTGGTAAGGAAGCACCAGGATGAATCGGCCTTGTCGGTGAGGTCCTGCTTGCAGGGCCACCACTGCCGGGCGTTGAAAGGCTCCGAAAGCGTCCAGGTGACCCGTTTGCCGTAGGTGGAATTATAGGCGCTGGTGATGCCGGAAAAGAAGCCCGAGGAAGGCGGAGTGCCATGGTAATGCACCACGGAACTGAAAGCCGCATCCGGGGCCAGGGCCGGACTGATGAGGATAAAGAGCTGATCGTTGTTCTTGAAAAAGCTGCGGGTAATCCCGTTCACCCTGACCGAATCCACGGTCAGATAGTTCATGAGGTCGAGTACCAGGGTGTCCAGCGAGGAGGCGGTCACCTTCGCCTCCATTTTCACCTTTCCGCTCACCGTAGTGTTCAGGCTCGAAACGTTCAGGTCAAGATGATAGAAGGTTACATCATAATCCTGGAGCTGGGCGTTTACGCTCTCGGGAAGCATGGATGCACCCATGGCCTTATGATGGGCGCAGGGATGATAAATGTCCGGGTGAACCTGTTGGGCCCGTGAAGTGTTCATCATTAGGACGATAGCCAGGAGGGAGAGCAGGGTAACACGCATATTCATTAGCTTAAGGAGTGAAAATGATAACTTTGCGAAGATCGAAAATATCCTTTCCTGATTAACGTTTTTATGGGTTCTTTGTCCGTCTTCCCTCGGGAACAACATATATGACAAGCAATTACGACATCCTCATACAAAAGCTGGATGCCTTCATCCGCAAGTACTACAAGAACCTGCTGATCCGCGGGGCACTATACAGCATGGGGGCCCTGCTCAGCTTTTTCCTGCTGGTGACCCTGCTGGAGTACCTGGCCTGGCTTCCCGGGCAGGGCAGGGCTGTGCTCTTCTTTGCCTGGCTGGCGGCTGCACTCTTCATCCTGTACCGCTGGGTGTTCATCCCCCTCGCCCATCTGTTCCGTTTCGGGCGGCTTATCAGCCACGAACAGGCGGCAGGGATCATCGGGAAGCATTTCGCCAATGTACAGGACAAGCTGCTTAATGTATTGCAGCTCAAAACGATAGCGCAGGACTCCCCCATGTCCCGTACCCTGATCGAAGCCAGCATCGATCAACGGACTGCCGAGCTTCGTCCCATCCCCTTTCCATCGGCCATTGATCTGCGGGCCAACCGCAGGTACCTGAAATACGCCCTGGCGCCCCTGGGGGTGGTCCTGGTACTCCTCTTCGCCTCGCCCAGCCTCATCCGGGAGCCGGCGGAACGCCTGGTGAGGTATAATACCCATTATGAAAAAGCGCTTCCTTATCAGCTCGAAATACGCAACGAAGGCCTGGCCGTGGTGCAGCAGGAAGACTACGTACTTGAGGTGGGGGTGCTTGGGGAGGAAACCCCGGATATAGTGTATGTGGAAACTTCGGAGGGCCGCTACCGCATGGTGAAGGACGATGCGGTGAACTTCCATTACCGTTTTCGTAATGTGCAGAAAGACATTGTCTTCCGTTTGGTCACCGCCCAGCTGACCAGCGCGGAGCATACCCTGAGGGTGCTGGCCAAGCCCATCATCCTCAGCTTTGATGCGGTACTGGACTATCCTGCCTATACCGGGCGCAAGGACGAGGTGCTGGAGAATACCGGCGATCTCAGCGTGCCCGAGGGCACTATGCTCACCTGGAAGTTCTACACCCGCGATGCCGAGAGTGTGCAGCTGAGGACCGGGCCGGCCTTGCGGGAGCTCCGCCTGGAGGGAGGGAATTCGGTGAGTGAGCGCATTCGGGTAATGCAGAACCTCGAATACAGCGTCAGCGTAAGGAACAGTTGGATGGTGAACACTGACAGCCTTTCGTACCGGCTGCTGGCCATCCCTGATGCCTGGCCGCAGATCATGGTGGAGGAGTACCGGGATTCCGTTTTCGACCAGCGCCTGTATTTCCGGGGTATGGTGAAGGACGATTACGGTTTCGCCCGCCTGGAGTTCCATAGCCAACGCAGCGGGGAGAACGGGGAGTTGCTGGGCAAGGAGGAGATCACCCTGTTGCCCCTTCCGGGCCGAAGCAGCCAGGAGCAGTTCTTCCATTACCTGGATATGGCGGCCGCCGGACTGGCTCCGGGCGAAGAGCTGAGCTACTTTTTTGAAATCTGGGATAATGACGGGGTGAATGGTAGTAAATCGTCGCGCTCACAGAAGCGGGTGTACCGTGCCCCCACCCGGGCAGAAGTGAGCAAGGCCTATGATGAGGCTACAGAGGAGGTGCAGGAGGGAATGGGGGACATGCTGAAGGAGACCCGCCGCCTGATGGATGAGATTGAAAATCTGCGCAAGGAGTTGATGCAGAAGGAGTCGCTCAACTGGCAGGACAAGCGAAAGATCGAGGACCTGCTCCGTCAGGAAAAATCACTGGAAGAGCAGTTCAGGGAACTGATGCAGCAGAACGAGCAAAAGCTGCAGCGCGAAGAGCAGTACCGGGAGGTGGATGAGCGGCTGATGCAGAAGCAGCAGGAGCTGGAGAAGCTCTTCAATGAGGTGTTTGACGAGGAGATGAAGCAGATGTTCGAAGAGCTGCGCAAGATGCTGGAAGAGGTGGACCGCGACAAGGTGAACGAGATGATGGAGAAGATGAAGATGGGCAGCGAGGAGTTGGAGAAGGAGCTGGACCGCAACCTGGAGCTCTTCAAGCAACTGGAGTTCGAGAAGAAACTGGAGGAGACGGTGGACCGCATGGAGGAGCTGGCACGCAAGCAGGAGGAGCTGCAGCGGCAGACCGAGCAGGGAGGGAAGAAGGAGGACGAGCTGGGGAAGGAGCAGGAGAAGCTGAACCAGGAGTTCGAGGCCCTGACGAAGGACCTGAAGGACCTGGAGAAGCAGAACCAGGAGCTGGAGGACCCCTTCAATATGCAGAACACCGATAAGGAGCAGCAGGACATACGGGAGGAGATGAAGCAGAGCAGCGACAACCTTCAGAAGGGCAAGCGCGGCAAGGCATCGCAGAGCCAGAAGAATGCTGCGCAGAAGATGGAGGACCTGGCCGAGAAGCTCGATGAGATGCAGCAGCAGATGCAGCAGGAGGCTATGGGGGAAGATATCGAGTCGCTGCGGATGATCCTGGAGAACCTGGTAGATGTTTCCTTCGACCAGGAGCGGCTGATGAAGGAGGTGGAGGAGGTAAAGACGGCGGATCCGCGGTATATCCGCAAGATGGACGAGCAGAAGAAGATACGTGACGACCTGAAGATGATCGAGGATTCCCTTTTTGCCCTGAGCAAGCGGCAGGTCTCGATCCAGGGTTTTGTGAACAAGGAGATCGCGGAGATAGAATCGGAGCTGGGCCGTGCCCTGGAAGCGCTGGAGGCGAGGAACAAGCGGGAGGCCACGGCGCGCCAGCAGTTGGTAATGACCTCGGTGAACGACCTGGCCCTGATGCTGAGCGAGTCGATGCAGCAGATGCAGCAGCAGATGCAGCAGGGCAAGTCGGGCGACGGCAGCTGTCAGAAGCCCGGCTCCTCGGGGCAGGGCAAGGGGATGAAGTCGATGCGGCAGTTGCAGGATCAGCTGAACAAGCAGATGCAGGAGCTCAAGGACGGAATGGAGAAGGGGCAGAAACCGGGGGGCAAGCCCGGTCAGCAGGGCTGGAGCGAACAGTTGGCGCGCATGGCGGCCCAGCAGGAGGCCTTGCGCAGGCAGATGGAGGAGTACCGGGAGGAGTTGAACAAGGAGGGCCTGGGCAATGACGGGGAGCTGAAGAAAATGATCCAGGAAATGGAACAAACCGAGACCGATCTCGTAAACAAGATGCTTACGCAACAGACCCTCAAACGTCAGCAGGACATACTCCAGCGCATGCTCCGTTCGGAAAAGGCGGAGCAGGAACGGGAGAAAGAGGAAAAGCGGGAGTCGAACGAAGCAAAAAGTATATTTTTGAGAAACCCTGAGGATTTTTCTGCGTACAAAAGGATTAAATCAAGGGAAATTGAATTGCTGAGGACCATACCCCCGGCCTTGACGCCTTATTACCGCACCAAGGTCAGCGAGTACTTTTATAACTTCGGAGGAGAGAAATGATCGACAGGACGCGTGAACTTGCCATAGCTTCTGACTTGCGGGAGATGCACAGGGTAGAAGCCTTTATCGAGGAGATCAGTGATCAGTTCAACATCAACCACACCTATTTCGGGCACTTGCTGGTGGCTGTGACAGAGGCAGTGGAGAACGCCATAGTGCACGGCAACGGGGGGGATGCCGCCCGCAGGGTGGTGATTGGCTTCGAAGCCCGGGAGAGCAGCCTGTTGTTCTCCGTCACCGACGAAGGGCAGGGGTTTGACCATGCGGCCCTGGCCGATCCGCTGGAGGCCGGGCCAGGGGAAACCCGGGGTACGGGGATCTTCCTGATCAGCCGCCTGGCTGATGAGGTACGCTGGGTGGAGCCCGGCAACCGCATAGAGTTCGGGTTCACCATCGCCAGTATCAACTTCCTGAAGTCCGGGGAGCGCATGCGCATCCTCAAGGAATACTATGAGGGCAGCGCCAGCCGTCAGACCGCCTCGCTGAAGCCCGATAACCTCAATGGGTAACCGCTTTATGGGGACCATCAGCTTTTTCAACGAAGGCATTGGCTTTGAGCTGAAGGGAAAGCGGGTCCTCAGGAAGTGGGTGCAGGAGGTGCTGGAGAAGGAGGGCGCGACCCCAGGAGACATCAACTTCATTTTCTGCGGGGACGAAACCCTCCACGCCATCAACCAGGAATACCTGGGCCATGATACCCTGACGGACATTGTGACCTTTGACCTGGGGGAGGACGAGAACATTACGGCAGATATTTATGTTAGCATAGAACGGGTGAAAGAAAACGCCCGGGAGCTTGGCGTCCCCTTCAGGGAAGAGCTGCACAGGGTAATGATCCATGGCATACTCCACCTGCTGGGGTATGAAGACAAGTCCCCCACGGCCCGCAAAAAAATGCGGATACGTGAGGACGAATGCCTGAAGCTTCTGGAAAACAAATGATTTCTTTCCCTGTTTCACGTGAAACACTCCCTATTCGATACCTATGATGTAGTGGTGGCCGGTGCCGGCCATGCCGGCTCGGAGGCCGCCGCCGCCGCCGCCCGGATGGGCTCTTCGGTGCTGCTGGTCACCATGGACATGGGCAAGATTGCCCAGATGTCGTGCAACCCCGCCATGGGGGGCGTGGCCAAAGGACAGATCGTGCGCGAGATCGACGCCCTGGGGGGGTACTCCGGCATCGTGTCCGACCGCAGCATGATACAGTTCCGAATGCTTAACCGCTCCAAAGGACCGGCCATGTGGAGCCCACGCACCCAGAACGACCGCATGCTCTTCTCCCAGGTGTGGAGGCGCATGCTGGAAGACACCCGGGGGGTGGACTTCTGGCAGGATATGGTCACCGGGCTCCTCGTGGAAGATGGGCAGATTTGCGGGGTGCGCACACAGTTGGGCCAGGACATCAGGGCCCGGGCCGTAGTCCTTACCAACGGCACCTTCCTCAATGGTGTTATCCATATTGGCGAAAAGCAAATGGGCGGAGGACGCATGGGCGACCGCGCCTCCACCGGCCTCACCGCCGAACTGCAGGCCCTGGGATTCCGCACAGAACGTATGAAAACCGGTACCCCGGTGCGTGTGGACGGCAGGACCATCGATTTCTCCGTGATGGAAGAACAGCCAGGGGACGAACGCCCGGGCCGATTCTCCTTCACCGATACCCCCTTGCCGCCCTATCAGCGCAGCTGCTACATCACCTATACCAGTCCCGAGGTCCATAACATCCTCCGTACCGGTTTCGCCTCATCCCCTATGTTCACCGGGCGCATCCAGGGCGTGGGGCCACGGTATTGCCCCTCGATCGAAGACAAGATCGACCGCTTCGCGGATAAGGAGCGCCACCAGCTCTTTGTGGAACCCGAAGGATGGGATACCATTGAATATTATGTCAACGGCTTCTCCTCCAGCCTGCCCGACACGGTGCAACTGGAGGCCCTGCGCCGTATCCGGGGATTTGAAAAGGCCAGGATCTTCCGTCCGGGCTATGCCATTGAATACGACTACTTCCCCCCCGAGCAGCTGCAGTATACCCTGGAGACCCGAAGGGTTAAAGGGCTCTTTTTCGCCGGACAGATCAACGGCACCACAGGGTACGAGGAGGCGGCAGCCCAGGGGCTGATGGCCGGGATCAATGCCCACCTCAGCGTGCACGGGGGCACACCCTTTATCCTTTCCCGATCGGAAGCCTACATCGGCGTGCTCATCGACGACCTCATCACCAAGGGGGTGGATGAGCCCTACCGTATGTTCACTTCAAGGGCGGAATACCGCATCCTGCTGCGGCAGGACAATGCCGACCTGCGCCTCACCCCCAAAGGACATGCCCTCGGACTGGCCTCCTCGGCCCGGCTTGAAAGGGTCAGAACCAAGGAAAGCCATGTGGCCCTGATCCTGGACTACCTGCAGCGCCAAAGTGCAGCGCCCGAAGAGGTCAATGCCATGCTTGAACGAACCGGTACCTCGGCGATTCCTCAGAAGGCCCGCATTCTCCAATTACTGCTGAGGCCACAGGTGGGCATACACGACCTGCTCGATAGTGTGCCCCATTTGCGGGAGTACTGCTTCAACCTGCCGGGAATCAGGGAGGAAATACTGGAAGCTGCCGCCATACTGGCCAAGTATGAGGGCTATATCCGGCGTGAACAGGAGATCGCCGATAAGTTTGACCGGCTCGAAGGACTGACCTTGCCCGGGGATCTCGACTATGCGTCGATGACCGCCCTCTCGATGGAGGCCCGGGAGAAACTCGGACGCCTCCGTCCACCAACCCTCGGTCAGGCATCGCGCATTGCCGGGGTATCCCCGGCCGACATCAGCGTCCTGCTCGTCCACCTGGGCCGATGACCATCCCGGGCAATGACCCCCGGAATTGCTTAAGTTTGTCGTGAAGGGCCAGCCCCATGCCCAAGCCCCAGGCAAATACGCCCCGGATTACCCCTGGCGCATTTTCGGGCGACAGGACGAACGAAAGGCCCCCGATAGTATGACGACCCTTCCGGATCAAAAAACGGCCGTAAAAGCGAGTATTTTGAATCAGAGGTAATTAGTTCATTTTCAGATTGGTATGATTTTCGAATAGAGTATCCCCTAAAAACCGGCCCTATGCAGTCCACTGCAACGCTCCGTCGCTCAATACGCACCCTGGCCCTGCTCACCGGGTCCGTATTGGCTCTGGCCCTGATGCTGCCCCTCATGAACCAGTGGTGGGCCGGAGTGCGTCACAACCCTGAGCGGGTGAGCCGCATCGTAAACGCGGAGATGCTGTCCCTGGAGCAGGCATTGGACGATCTGGGGAGCGGAAGCGTTCCCGGAGGGCAGGAAGGGGAGGAAATTTTCCGGAAGGAGGGGAAAGCCTTTTTTCATTTCAGCGGCGATTCCCTGGCCTGGTGGTCGACCGACGGTGTCCCGGCCCCCGTGGGGGCCAAGGCGGAAGCCGTAAGCCAGGGACTGGTTTTCATCGCCAACGGATATTATCTGGGGCGCGAACTGCAAAGGGGAACAGACCACTGGCTGGGGCTGCAGCTGGTTTACCGCGATTTCGCTTATAGGAACGAATACCTCACGCCTTCATTCCATCCGGTCCTCGGGATACCCGAAGGAGCGGTATTGCGCTTCACACCGGACCGTGGGGCTGTTCACGGACCCGGGGGGGAATACCTTTTCAGCGTTTTGCCGGGGGAAGGGCAGCGAATGGGGTTACCCGAAGCCCTGCCAGCCATCTTGTGGATGCTGGCCTACACCCTCCTGCTGGGCCTACTTTACCGGGCCTACCTCCTGCTGTTGCGCAGCCCTTCGAGAAACCTGCTCATCCTGCTGGGGTTCACTGTGGATGCCTTGCTGCTCAGGGCAGTACTGCTGTATTTCAAACAACCATCTGGCCTGTATGGGCTTGACCTATTCCAGCCCGAGCATTATGCCTCCTCTGTATTCACCCCTTCGCTTGGCGACCTGGTCCTGCATGCCCTCACCCTCACATGGATCGCCTGGGTCCTCTTCATCCATCTCCCACGCATCCCCTTGCCTATGGTCAGGAAAAGAGCGATGCGGCTCCTGGCACAGCTGCTGGTGCAGGGATTGGTGCTGGGCCTTTTCATCCTGGCTACACTGCAGATCGATATCCTGGTCAGGGATTCCAGCATTGCCTTCGATCTGAATGACCTGTTTTCGCTCAACGAATACAGCCTGATAGGGTTTGCCTCGGTTTTCCTGATCTTTTTCTCCTTCCTGCTGGCCGGTTCACGGCTGACGGCATGGTTGGCCGGGCAGGGTAAGGCCTGGGAATACTTCCTGCTGCCCTTCCTTGCCCTGGTCATGGCGCTGGTATGGCCCTTCAGCACGGTGCAACGGGCTTCCCTGCTCATATACCTTCTGGGGATCATCAGCTGGTGGCTCTATCATCGCAGGCTGGGCCTCCGGAACCCGGTAGGGGCTGTCCTCTGTTTTCTGCTCCTGTTTTCCGGACTGCTCAGCATCAAGCTGGGGAGCAGTCTCCAGCAGCGCGAGCAGGGAAAACGTCGGCTGATCGCCATACGGCTTACCCAGCAGAGGGACCAGGTGGGGGAGTACATCTTTGGCGCCATGCGCAAGGAGCTCCGTGCCGATACCACCTTTCAGCGGCTGCTGGTCCAGGCCACCGAGGCCAGCCAGGATGGAGGGGTGAAAGAGTACCTCGACGAGAACTACATACGGGACTACTGGCAGCGCTATGAGCTGAATGTCACCGTTTGCGCCACGGGCCGCCTGCTGGATGTCCAGCCCAGCGGCTACATCGTGGATTGCGGGGAATATTTTTCCGGACTGATCCGCAACCTGGGCAAGCCTACCGTAACGGACAGCCTTTACTATATCGATCTTGGTGGAGATAATTCAAGCTACCTCAGTGTGATGGAGTTCCGTCACCTGCTCCCCTCGGATGTCCCCATGCGCGTGTACCTCGAGATCTTCCCACGCCACATCCCGAAAGGGCTGGGATATCCGGAACTGTTGATCGACGAGGCCTGGATGCCCGAGGACATCTCGGGGTACAGCTATGCCGTATACCGGCATGGAGCCCTTGCCCGGAGGGTTGGCGGATTTTTCTACAGCCTCGGTGCCCAGACCTATCTTGAGGGCCATGGCAACGGGGAGTTCTTCGATATGGATGGCTATAACCATTACCTGAGGGTGGTGGATGAGGATACGGTGGTACTGCTGAGTCTGCCGCAGAAATCAATGCTCGACAAGGTGGCGCCTTTTTCATACCTCCTGGTGTTTACGGCCCTGCTGCTGATCCTGGTATACCTCGCCAGCGAGGGTGGATGGAGGGGCCTGCCCTGGAGCATGAGCCTCCGCTCCCGCCTCCAGGTCTCCATGGTGGCCGTCATCCTGGTGACCTTTGTGGTGGTGGCCCTGTCGTCGCTGTGGTTCCTGGTCCGAATCAACAAAAACAAGAACGAGAGCAGCCTGAGCGAAAAGGCTCATTCCGTGCTTGTTGAACTGGAGCATAAGATGGCTGACAGGGACCGGCTGGATCCGGAGGAGCGCCAGTGGATGGAGCAATTACTCTCCAAATTCTCCCTGGTCTTCTTTTCGGACATAAATATGTATAATCCCCAGGGAGAGGTTATTGCATCGAGCCGCCCCCGCATATTCGATGAAGGGCTGATCGGGACACGCATGAACGCCGGCGCCTGGGAGCAGCTGAACAGGGGGCAGTCCCTGGTAATACAGGAAGAGCGTATCGGGAGCTATACCTATCTCTCGACCTATCTCCCTTTCAGGAACAACCGGAACGAGCTCCTGGCCTACATCAACCTGCCCTATTTTGCCCGTCAGGCGGAACTGAGGCAGGAAATCTCCGATTTCATGGTGGCCATCATCAATATCTATGTCATCCTCATCGCGCTGACCCTGGGGGCCGCCCTGTTCATCAGCAACCTGTTCACCCGGCCGCTGCAGCTGATCCGCGACAAGATAAAGCGGGTGAGGCTGGGCTCGGCCAACGAGCGGATCGAATGGCAGCGCAGGGACGAGATCGGGGCCCTGGTGGAGGAGTATAACCGCATGGTGGATGCCCTGGCCGAGAGTGCCGAGAGCCTGGCCCGGACAGAACGCGAGACGGCCTGGAGGGAAATGGCCCGCCAGGTGGCCCACGAGATCAAAAACCCTCTTACTCCCATGAAGCTCAGTGTACAATACCTGCAGAAGGCCTGGGATGAGAAGGCCGGGGACTGGGATACCCGCCTGCAGCGTTTTACAGCAACCCTGAGCGAGCAGATCGACACCCTTTCCGATATCGCCACGGCGTTTTCCGACTTCGCCCGCATGCCGGGGAACGAGAGCGAGCCTACTGACCTGGCCCGTGTGGCACGGCATGCAATGGATACCTTCAGTGAAGGGAGCCATCATGCCGTGCATGCCCACTGGGAAACCTCGCTCACCTGCCCGGTATTCGCAGATCCCCGTCAATTGCTGCGGGTGTTCAACAACCTGCTGAAGAATGCCTTGCAAGCCCTGGGCGACCAGCCGGAGGGGGAGGTCAGTGTGGGGATCAGTGCCCGGGAGGAGCATTTTCTGGTGAGCGTGAGCGATAATGGGCCCGGGATCCCGGAGGATAAGCGGGACAAGATCTTTGTTCCCAATTTCACTACCAAATCGGGGGGGACAGGACTTGGCCTGGCGATGACGCGCAACATCGTGGTGGCCCACGGTGGACGGATATGGTACGAAACAGCTGAAGGGCAGGGGACTACCTTCTTCTTCACCCTTCCGAGGCTGAGACCGGAGAATGAACGGGACACCGGGGTTTAAGCCGGGTGGCCGCTTCAGGCTACTGATTAACTTTGGCACGACATGGGAAATCCGCTGAAGAAGCTTGCAGGCCAGACCGTGGTATACGGCATGGGGACCATAGTCCCCCGCCTGCTGAATTACCTCCTGCTCACGCCTTTTTATACCCGGGTGTTCGAACAGGGGGAATACGGGATGATCACAGAGCTATACGCCTATGTGGCCTTCCTGATGGTCCTGCTGACCTATGGCATGGAAACGGCCTATTTCCGTTATGCCAGCCAGCAGGAGGATGAGGCGAAGGTATATACCACTTCCTTGTTCTCCCTACTCATCACCTCGGGCTTCTTCATCGGCATGATGCTGATCTTCAGCCGTCCGGTGGCGGGTTGGATACATTATGGCTCCCATCCGGAATACATCGTGCTGTTCTCCCTCATTGTCAGCATCGACGCTTTCTGCGCAATCCCATTCGCGCGCCTGCGCCAGAAGAACCGGCCGGGCCGGTTTGCCATTATCCGTATCGTCAATGTGCTGGTGAATATCGGGCTCAATGTGTTCTTCCTGGTGGTAATGAAGCATGCGCACCAGCAGGATCCCCAGGGATGGCTGGGGATGATGTATAATCCGGACTTTGGGGTGGGATACGCCTTTGTGGCCAATCTTATTGCTACCCTGGTAACCCTGGTGATGCTGGTCCCCAACCTGGTCCGTATGCGCTGGCGCTTCGACCCTGTCTTGCTCAGGACCATGCTGGCCTACGCTTTCCCAATGCTCATCGTAGGCCTGGCCGGGATGGTGAACGAAGTGTCGGACAAGATACTGCTCAAATACCTGCTCCCCGATCCGGCCACGGCCATGGCCGAACTGGGCGTATACGGGGCCAACTACAAGCTGGCCGTGCTGATGACCCTCTTCATACAGATGTTCCGCTATGCCGCCGAACCCTTCTTCTTCGCCCAGGCGAAAGAGGATAACGCACGGGAGGTTTACGCCCTGGTGATGAAATATTTCGTGGTGTTCGGCTTGCTGATCTTCCTGGGGGTGATGCTGTTCCTCGACCTGGTGAAGTACTTCATCGGACCGGATTTCCGGGGAGGGCTGCACATCGTACCTGTAGTGTTGCTGGCCAATCTTTTCCTTGGGATCTTTTACAACCTGGCCATCTGGTTCAAGCTAACGGACCGTACCTGGTACGGTGCTATCCTGGCCCTGGGGGGTGCGTTGGTGACGGTGGTGGTGCTGTTCTCCCTGGTGCCGGTAATGGGTTATGCCGGGGCGGCCTGGGCCCATTTTGCGTGTTACGGATCGATGATGGTGATGTCGTACCTGTGGGGACAGAAGCATTATAGGGTTCCCTATGATTTGAAGACCATGGGCCTGTATACCCTGCTTGCGCTGGCGATCTTTGGGATCAGCCAGTGGATCAAAATGCCGGGAATGGCCCTCAGCTTAGGTTTGAACACCTTGTTGTTGGTGGGGTTTGCAGGGGTGGTATGGGTGAAGGAAAAAGCAAATCACATAAAAGACGCATAAACAGTAAGTTAGACTTCCTCTCGCCCCCTATGCCGTTTTTCGGTACCTCCATACTGCCAAACCTGTGGCCACCATGCCATACACGGCTATGGCAATGAACTCCCGGGATATATCCCCGAACTGGGAACCCTTCAGCAACACCATGCGGATCACCCGCATGAAGTAGGAAAAGGGGTTGATCACATTAAGGTATTGCGCGATGTCGGGCATGCTTTCCGTTGGCGTGAATATCCCGCTCATCAGGATGAAGGTGAGCATGAAGAAAAAGGAGATGAACATCACCTGCTGCTGGTTGGATGAGATGGCGGAGATGAACAGGCCAATGCCCATGACCGCGATGAGGTAGGTGCCTGCGAAGGCAAACAGCAGCCATAAGCTTCCTTCCAGCGGGATACGGAACAGCAGCCAACCCAGAAACAATCCGAAACCCAGCTCGAACAGCGCAATAAGCCAGAACGGCACCAGTTTGCCTACGATGAACTGGTATTTGCGGATAGGGGTAACGTTGATCTGCTCTATCGTGCCGATCTCCTTTTCCCTCACCAGGTTGAGCGCAGAAAGGAACATCCCCATAATGGTGACGAGGATGACCAGGATGCCCGGCACCATGAAGACCTTATAATTCAGCTCGGGGTTGTACCAGAAAGCGGGCGTGATGCGTATCCCTGGCATCAGGGAAGCCCCGGGAGCCATAGTGGCCATGAGCTCGGAGCCGGCCTGCCGTAGAATCTGCCGGGCATAGGCCTCGGACAGTCCTGCCGCCGTGGCATTGATGGCGTTGACCCTGAGCTGTACCCTGGCCGAAGGATCGGACTGGCCGCTCTGCAGTCCGCGGATGAACTCCCGTTCAAATCCTGGCGGAATCACCAGGATCACATCAGCCCGGTCACTGAGCAGCAGGGAAGTGACCGATCCCGGTCCCTGATCTCCTTCCAGCATACGGAAGAAGGGGGATCCCTTGAACTTGCTGCCGAGAAAACGGGAGCTGGAGGAAAGGTCACGGTCGACAATCAGCAGATCGATGTGCTTCATCTCCAGGGTGGCCGCATTCACAAGAATGATGAGCTGGATCAGCGGAACCAGGAAGATGATGGGCAGCATAGTCCTGTTCCGGAAGATCTGGATAAACTCTTTGCGTATGATAATGAGTATGGTACGCATGGTCAGATTCGTTCTTCGGCCAGTTGTCCTTCCTTTCCCTTCAACTGATGGTGCGTGCCATCGCACCAGGGAGGGGTTGAGGTATGCTTGCAGTTACACCACCAAACCCTCGCACTTTCTTCCAGTACCACCCGCAGGGGGCGTATGCCCGTCTTATGGTGAGACCCGTCGCAGAAGGGTGCCTTGCGCGAGCGGCCGCAGGCGCACCAAAAGTACTTTCCGGGCGCTGCGTCCATTTCTACCGGAGCAGTATCCCGGATGAATACCGGGCGGAGCGGACCTTCCTTATGTTTTGCCATACCGTGGGCCGTTAAGCCAGTCTTATCTTGAAATTCTTAAGGCTCAAAACAATAAAGAGCGTCATCATTCCGGCCATTACCAAGGTCTCCTTCCAGACATAAGCGAAACCCGTTCCCTTGATCATGATGTTTTTGATCACCACGATAAACCAACGTGGAGGCATGACATAGCTAAGCCACTGAAGGATGGCCGGCATGTTCTCGATGGGAAAGATGAAGCCGGAGAGGAGGAGGGTGGGGAGCATCAGGGCGAACATGGAGATGAACATGGCCATTTGCTGGCTGGTACTGATGGTGGAAATGAAGATCCCCAGGGATAGGGCCAGCATGATAAACAAGGTGCATTCTGCCAGCAGCAGCACCACACTTCCCTTCACTGGCACCCCGAAGACGAAGTAACCGAGCAGGATAATGGTGATGGCGTTGATGATGGACAGGGCCACATAGGGGGCGACCTTACCCAGAATGATCTGCAGCGGCTTCAGGGGTGAGGCCAGCAGGGTCTCCATGGTCCCCAGCTCTTTTTCACGGGCGATGGAGATAGAGGTCATCATGGCCGATACCAGCATCAGGATCAGGGCCATGGTACCTGGAACAAACATAAAGACCCCCATCAGTGAAGGGTTGAACTCCATATGACTCAAGGGCACCAGGGCCGTGGGCATGCTGCCCTGGGCTCCACGGCTTTCCAGGTAGGAATAGATGATGCCGGAGGTGTAATTGACCACCAGGTTGGCAGTATTGGCATCAGAGGCATCTGCCAGCAATTGGACATCGGCCGTTTCCCCCCGCTGCAGCCTGCCGGCGAAGTCCTCTCCGAACACGATCACCTGCTTGATGTCCCCCTGCCGGAACAGGGCTTCCACATCCACGGTGGCCGGGTACCAGGCATCCAGGATGAAATACCCGGAGGAGAACACTTTATCGGTGATGGCTGCGGTGGCCTCATCGCGGGAGAGGTCCACTACGGCTACGCTGATATCCCTGAGTTCGTTGGTGACCACATAACCGAAGATGATCAGCTGGGCCACGGGCAGGCCGAAGAGGATGAGCATGGTCCTCCGGTCGCGCAGGATGTGCCGGAACTCCTTCAATACAAATCCAATGAAGCGCTTCATACCTGTTCTGTCCTGGGGATGGCTTTGCGGGCCAGTTTCACGAATACCTCATCCATATCTGCCGCACCCATCCGGGCCTTAAGCTCCTCAGGGCTTCCCAGGGCTTCGATGCGGCCATCGACCATGATGCAGACCCTGTCGCAGTATTCGGCCTCGTCCATGTAGTGGGTGGTGACGAATACGGTGATGCCTTTGCTTGCCGCGTCGTAGATAAGGTCCCAGAATTGACGGCGGGTCACCGGATCTACCCCTCCGGTAGGTTCATCCAGGAAAACGATGGCAGGTTCATGGAAGATGGCGAGGGAGAAGGCCAGCTTTTGTTTCCAGCCCAGGGGAAGGGAAGAAATAAGTTTGTCGGCGGCATGCTCCAGTTCGAGGCGGTGCAGGAGTGCCGCCGTCCGTTCCCTGATGAGGGCCGGCCCCAGCCCGTAGATGCCGGCATAGAAGCGGATGTTTTCGGTCACGGTGAGGTCCTCATACAACGAAAAGCGCTGGCTCATATATCCGATGCTCCGTTTAACCTTTTCTGGACGGGTGCCCACATCCTGGCCCGCGACAAGGACCTTACCAGAGGTCGGTTTCGACAGTCCGCAGAGGATGCGGATGGCGGTAGTCTTGCCGGCCCCGTTCGCCCCAAGGAACCCGAAGATCTCTCCCCGGCTTACCCTGAAGTTCAGATGATCGTTAGCCACGAAGCTTCCGAACCGCTTCACCAGATCTTCCACTACGATGATATCCCGCTTATCTCCTGGCATCATGCTGATTCTGGTTTTCAGAAAGTAACTCCATGAAGCAGTCCTCAATTCCCGGGGTACAAGGGGCCACCACCACGTCGTCCAGGCCCTGGGCCTGGAGGTAGGGAAGGAGATCCTGGTCTGGTATCATCCCCTGGCCGGCCGTAAGGTGGAGGTCTTGGCCGAAACGGTAAACCGAAGCGGTGGCGGGAAACTCGCGAAGGGCACCGTACAGGCGGTACATGTCGCCGGCCCTGAGCTTATACAGGGGTTTTGGAAAGGAAGCTGCGATGGCGGCCGGACTGTCCATGCCCAGGATACGCCCCGATTGCATCAGGGCCACACGGTCGCAGCGACTCGCCTCATCCATATATGGAGTGGACACCAGTATGGTAAGCCCTTCATCACGAAGACGCTGCAGCATATCCCAGAACTCCCTGCGCGATACCGCATCCACCCCGGTTGTCGGTTCATCCAGGATGAGGATCCCGGGCCGGTGGATCAGGGCGCAGGAAAGGGCCAGCTTCTGTTTCATCCCTCCGCTCAGCTTGCCGGCCAGACGGTCACGGTAGGGCTCAATCTGACCATAGATGTCCCTCACCAGCTCATAGTTCTCCGCTACCGTGGTGCCGAACACAGTGGCAAAAAACGACAGGTTTTCCTTAACGCTCAGGTCCTGGTATAGCGAGAAGCGTCCGGGCATGTAGCCGATCACTTTGCGCACCTCGCGCAGGTCGCGTACCACATCCATACCCAACACCGCCGCGCCCCCCCGGTCAGGAAGCAGCAGGGTGGTGAGGATCCGAAAAAGACTGGTCTTTCCGGCCCCGTCTGGCCCGATGAAGCCGAACAGCTCGCCCGAACCTATCGAGAAATCAAGGCCATCCAGCGCCAGGGTTGACCCGTAGCGCTTTTCCAGCTCCCAAACCCTGACCGCCGTTTTCATCCTCTAACCCATGTTTTCTGCCCTGTACTCCCCTGTATGGCTGAGGCTATTCCGCCACACGGGTCCACTCCGTGGTCCGGCCCAGGCCCATCCAGGCCTTACCGATGTATCCCCTCACGAAGATCTTGCTGCGCCCATCGAGCTTTATATAGCACTTATAGGTATTGCCCGACTTGGGATCATAAATCGTCCCGTACTCCCATTCACTGCCGGTGAAGAGGAAGTCCTTCAGTATGACCAGTCCCAGGGTGGGGCGGGAGCGGAGTTTTTCCTCCGGATTGAGCTTGTCGCGCTTGGGCTTGCCCGTCTCCGGGTCGATGGGCTCTTTGAGCCAGACGATCTTTCCGTAGAACTTGCCTTTTTCCTTGTACACCTGGATGTGGGCGTCCTTGTCGGCATTCAGCCACTTCCCAATCAGGTCGTCTGCCTTGGCCGTCTGGGCTCCCGTATGGAACAATGGAAGCAGAAGAAGCAGGGCAGGCATCATCATCATTTTTTTCATAGGGTCTGATTTTGGTTAGGTAAAGTTCTGAAAGATATATATTTATTTCGATGGATCGATAGAGGTCCTGACTTCTGCCGGCATGCCGATGCGTAAGCGTCCATCGTTCTTAACACGAATTTCAACAGCATATACCAGATCGGTGCGTTCGTCCCGCGTCTGTATGGTCTTCGGGGTGAATTCGGCCTCCCCTGCGATATGGCTGATCCGGCCACTGAGTTTGCGCAGGCTGCCATCGGCTTCGTCCACCAGCACCTCAACCTCCTGGTTAAGCTGCACTGCACTCAGCTGGGACCCGCTGAGGAAAACGCGAAGGATCATGGTATCGAGCCCGGCAAGCTTCAGCAGGGCCTTACCCGGGGCGGCCAGCTCGCCTGGCCGGGTAAAAAGGTTCAGGACCGTGGCACTGACGGGGCTGCGTACACTCGAGCGCTTCAGCATTTCTTCCACCTGGGCCTGCTGTGCTTCCAATGCCCTGGCCTGAGCAATTACCGAAGCACGCTGTGATATAACGGCGTCGATCTGTCTGTTTGCCAAGGCTATACCTCCGGTCAGGTCGTCCAATTGCTTTTGCGTCGCGGCTCCTTCCTGTTTCATAGCTTCTGTTCGCTTCAGGTCTTTACTCAGGTTCTGTACCTGCTGCTCATACACCCCGGCCTGCGCATTAAGGGAGGTAAGTTGGGCCAGTGTGGAAGCGAGCTGAGCCTGAAGCTGCGACTGTTTGATTACCAAATCTGTAGTGTCAATGATGGCCAGCAGTTGTCCTTGCGCTACACGGTCCCCTTCTTCCACGGCGACCATGAGTACCTTGCCACTGGTCTCAGCGGAGAGGACGGTCTCTACCGCTTCAAAGTTTCCGTAGGCATCGGGCAAGGGCTCTTTGCGCTGGCATGAGGCGGCGATAAGGGCCGCAACTGCTACTGAGGATATGAGAATGAGGTGTTTGATCATGATGGTACGTTTGTAAGGTTACTACCAGAGGCCTCGGATGAACCGGAAGTTGGTAAGGGACTGCTCCAGGGCAATGCGGTGGTTCTCGAGTTTCAGCCGGGTCCTGACTTCTTCGTTCTTCTGCCGGAGGTACTCCGCCGGGGTCAGGATGCCGTTCTCCAACTGGGAGCCGTACACCCGGACCACAGTGGAACGGAGGGCCAGCTGTATTTCATCCTGCGTGATGAGGGCTTCGTATTTCCGGATTTCTGTGGCTGCGGCCTCGGCCTCTGCCGCGATCCCCAGGCGGGTGGATTCCTGTTGAAGTAACAGGATCTGTTGCTGCAGGCTGAGGGCATCCTGACGGCGGCGCTTCAAATGGTTATCCCATAGGTTCCAGCTGAAACGAATACCGGCCAAAGCCCAGGGTGCGAAGGCGTCATCGAGCATGTTGAGTCCTGGTCGTCCATAACCCAGTTGACCGAATCCGGTGACGGATGGCAGCATGGCAGCACCCAGCATTCCCGAGGATGTCTCGAGCTGCTGGCTGCGCAGTCCCAGGGAGCGCAGTTCCGGCCGGTCAAAGCTGCGGGCCGTATCTGCCGCCATCAGGGTAGGCCGAAGCGAGCGGGAGTGGAGAGTACTGTCGCCGGTAAGCAGCACCAGCACAGCACGCTGGGCATGGATGGCCGCATCCAGTTCTCCCAGCTGCTGGTCCAGTCCGCTGATCTCAGCGGCAATGAGCGCACCTGAGGCCTGATCAGCCAGACCATGGTCCATGGCGCTGCGGATTATTCCTTCCCTGGACCTGAGGTCATCCCGGTGGGCCGAGACGATTCCACGGCTTACTTCCAGGCTGCGGATGCGATAGAAGCAATCGGAAGCCTGTTGTTTCCAGTGGTTCGTACTGATTCTCAGTTGCTCCAGCTGCAGGGCATGGTCGAGTTGATGGGATTGCTTTTGCAGGGCGTTGGCTCCACCCTGGTAAATGCGCTGCTGCACATCGAGCGTGATCCGGTACTGGTCCTTCGAAGGAGAAGGAATGTCAAGCTCCAGGGGAAAGGGCAGGTTAGACGGCAACTGCAGGTCCACCGCAGTAACTTCGCTCTGCCAGGTGGCCTGTCCGCCCAGGTTTACCATAGGCCAGAGGGCCGATCGTTCGGCGGCCAGGGAGGCCTTCAGGGTGGCATCATAGAGCCCTTCAGCGTCCGATGATGGATAATGAAGAGCCGCTGCACGGAGTACCTCTTCGATGCCGGCCTCTTGCTGGGCGCGCAACACCAGCGGGATCAACAGAATCAGGGTCAGTATTTTACGCATCATCAATCGGTAAGTATTTTGTGATTCAACGCTGCCCGGCCGTTGGTGACAACAGCTGGAGGCAAGCAGACGACACTTCGCGCTTTCGTTGGTCGAGGAAGTTTTCATAGGCCGCATCATCTCCACTGAACATGACGCGGGTGAGCAGGGGGCGTGCAGCAAAGGGGAAGATGCACATGGAAAGCATGTTCAGTATGAAATGACGCACATCCGATCCTGGAGGGAACACGCCTTGACCTATGTTCGCGAGCTGGCCCATAAACCATTCCGGATTTAGTCCGGCGGCCTGGAACAGGCGGGGGACGCTTTCGGGATCCCGGCTGACCTCGCTCAGGATGAACTGGGGCAGGTAAGGGTTTTCGCGAAGAAGGTCAATGTAATGCTCCACGAAACTTACCACCTTCACAGGGAGGGGCTCGTTGCCGGTGAGGATCGTTGACACTTTGGGGAAGAACTGACTGAAAGACTGTAGGAATATGACTTCGAACAAACGGTCCTTGCTCCGGAAATAATAATGGAGCAGCGCCTTATTGGTCCCGGCCTCGTCGGCGATCTCCTGCATACGCGCCCCGTTGTATCCCTTGCGGAGGAATACCGCCCGGGCGGCCTGCACAATCTTTTCCTCTGTCCCCTTGTCCCGCTCGTTCATGATTTTATCCTATAAATGGTTAAACCAGGTGGGCAAATATATAACATCAAAAAGCCCTTTGTCAAGGGCCTGGGATAAAAAAAATCAAATCAAGCCGGATCAGGGCAGCTCAAGGGTATGCATCATCGCCTCCAGCTGAAGCATGAGGTCACGCTTATCATTGTTGGGGAAATACACATAGGCATCCATAGAGATGATGCGGTTGTTCTTCTCGTCGAGGATGGCATAGTTGACGAAGGGCCCTCCCATGAAGTCGCCGGCAACATCCCAAAGCCCACGGGTTTCCACGGCAAAACGTCCCTTGAACTGCATCCTGCGGCTTTCGGGCGCGATGCTTCCTGCCGTCCGCATATAGGAACCCTCCCTTTCACCTGGGACATAGATCATGCACATCTGGTCGCGACGGTTGAGCAGGAGTTTCTGGTGAAAATACGTGGTGTCTTCGTAAGGGGTGAAATAGATGAGCAGCCCCTGGCTGAAGTCTTTGGTTTCCTTGCGCAGCCAGGCAAAGTTCTCTGTCAGCTTGGCCGCATAGAACCCTCCGGGGATGATCAGGCCCAGGCCCGTGGTCTTTTTCAGGCGGTTGCTCAGTTTCACGTCCTGCAGCTCACCGAACAGCTTTTGCAGCCTGAGGTATTCTGAAGCGGTGAACAGCTCCTTCACGTTCTCTCCCCTTATCCTTATGGCCTCGGCCATCCTTTTGGCATCAGGGGCGCGCAAGCGGATCAGGCGCTGCGGACTGGCCCAGTAGTCGGGCTTGGTCTCCACCATAGCCGAGTCCAGGCTGCCATCGGTCTGAACCACGAGGATATTGTGATGGAGGCGGTAGGTGTCATCAAAGACATCCGGAGCGATCTGTATCAGGTCGAACCGTGGCTCGGCCTGGGGCATTCCGCTGACGGGTGTTGCGAGCACCTCCCTGATGGCATCCCCGGCGGGTCCATCCCACAACGCCTTGTCTGCCACCACCAGTATTTCGGCTGTCCCTCCTGAAGAGCCCACCATGCCCTGGCTGCGTTCTTTCTCTGCGCAGGCGGGCAACAGGAATACCGTGAAAAGGACAAAGGGGATGAACCTGGGGCCGAACGTTCTCATGTTAAGCTTTGACGGGTACCTTCAGCACCTGCCCGGGCTTCAGCTCGTGCACGGCTTTGATGTCGTTGGCATTGCGGATATCGTCCACCGAAACACCCTCAAAACGCTTGGCTATGCTCCACAGGGTATCCCCGGCCTGAACGGTGTAGGTGATAAAGGCTTTGTTGCTGAGCAGGCCCTGGGTCACAGGGGCCGGAGATGGCGTTTCAGCCTTTTCCTCGCTGGCCAGGGCCGGTGTTTCTTCAGGGGCGCGAACCTTCAATACCTGCCCGGGATGCAGGGTGTTGGAACTAAGGCCATTCCACTGCTTGAGGTCTTCAATGTCAATCTTGTACAAGCCTGAAATGATGCCCAGGCTTTCGCCCCGCTTCACGGTGTGGGTCAACGCCGATGCGGATACCGGTTCGGGTCGTGGGCTGGATTGGGCCAGGGAGGTATTTCCGGCCTTTCCCCGGATTACCAGCCGCTGCTTGGGGTATATCTTTGTGGACCTGAGGTTGTTCCACGATTTCAGGTTGTTCACGCTCACCCCGTAGCGTGAGGCGATGCTGCCCAGGCTTTCCCCCCGCTTCACGGTATGGTACTTCCGCGTCTCTTCCACTGGGGCCTGCATGGCGGCAATCTCTTGGACCACAACTGGTTCCTTGACGTTATAACGGTACAAGGAATCCTCCATGGCGACATAGGTTGCAATGTGGGTGCGCGGAAGGGTGATGGCATAGGTTTTCCCCAGGCCTGCGGGAATGACGTCCTTCACAAAGGATGGGTTCAGCAGCCGTAAGGTTTCGATGGGAATGCCGGTAACCTCGCTGATCTGACGGAACCTGAGCAAATCGGTAACCACCACGGTATCGGTCTGTTGGAAGAAAAGTGCCGGTTTAACCGGCTTCAATCCATGCTGGGCGGCATTTTCCAGCAGATAGGTTACGGCCAGGAAGGCCGGCACATAGCCCCGGGTTTCCTTGGGGAGATAGGGTCTTACGGCCCAGTAGTCCATGACACCCCCGGCCCTGCGGATGGCCCGGGTCACATTGCCTGCGCCGGCATTGTAGGCGGCCAGGGCCAGCGACCAGTCCCCGAAAATATTGTGCAGGTCGCGCAGGTGGCGTGCGGCTGCATCGGAAGCCTTGATGGGATCGAAGCGATCGTCCACCACGGAGTTGACTTCCAGGCCGTAAAGCTTGCCCGTCTGATACATGAACTGCCATAATCCCTTGGCCCCGGCCCGGGAAACAGCCGTGGGGTTCAGGGCAGACTCTACGATAGCCAGGTATTTCAGTTCCAGGGGAACGTTGTAGCGGTCCAGTGCGGCTTCAAAGAGCGGGAAATACATATAGGCCACGCCCATCATGCGCTGCATCTGCTGAAAGCGGCTGCCGCCGTATAATTCGATATACTGCCGCACGTCGCGGTTGTATACCATTCCTATGGGGGTCCGCCGGTCAAGGGCATCCATGCGGTAGCGGAAGACCGAATCGGGGATAAAGGAGATCGAGGTGTTCCCATCTGCGGGCTCCAGAGCCCTGTATGGATACAGCCCTTCTGTGCTGAAGAACATGGCCGAAACCATGCTGTCAAGGGCCTCGATAATGGGGTCATACGCAGTGGCAGCTGCCGGGAGGCCGGGCCTGAGGGTATCCGGTGTGGATGCCGGCAGTCGGAGGCTTGTCAGGGCGAGCAGTACAAGGACTGTGTACCTCATTACGGGGTTCAATGCCATGATGATTCGCTGGTGATATGGGTTATCTTTTTACTGAATTCACAAATATAAGTGCAGGGGGCCGTCTGTTCGTCCTGCCCCTTGCATTTTCCTAACATTGGGTTGTTAATGCCAGGCTAACCTTGTCAGGGAAGGATAACGCATCCATGCGCCTCCTGTTGCCCCTGCTGGGGTCAGGGATTCTTTTCCCCGGCCCGGGGATCGTCCTTTTCATTCATGCCGCTGCGGAATTCCTTTATCCCTTTGCCGATGCCACGCATCAGTTCGGGGATTTTGCGGCCTCCGAAGAGGAGCAGGACCACCAGCACAATAACGATGATCTCCGTGCTGCCCAGCCAACCAAGCAATATTGCGTTCATATCCTATAATCCATTGGAATTCAGCAAAAGTATGAAAACTTATCGTCAGCGCGCAAGCCAGGGCTCAGGATTCATCACGGTCTTCCCTTTCCATATCTCGAAATGAAGCTCGGTTTTTTCTTCATCCGGGCTTGGGGCCACCCGCCCGATGGGCTGTTTGGTACTGACCATGTCGCCCATTTTCACGCTGACGTCGATCAGGTTGGAATAAACGGACAGGTATTCCCCGTGGCGAATGATGACCACCGTATTGAAACGGGGCACGTTCATCACCCGCGACACCTTGCCTTTGAACACGGCACGGGCCACGGCCCCCCCGGAGGTCATCATGTCCACCCCATTGCTCCTGGTCTTGATCCCTTTGAGCACCGGATGGTCGTGCTCTCCGAAAGTGCCGGAAATCACTCCTCTTTCAAGGGGCCAGGGCAGTTTTCCGTGGTTGTTCTCGAAGCTGGCACTGAGTTCGAGTTCTTCCGGCGTTAGCTCGAACACGTCGGATGGTGCGGCCTTGCTCCGGCTGCCCCCGGCTTCACGGGCCTTACGGATCTCTTCCGCGATAATGCGCTCAATCTCCTGGTTGAGCCGTTGCCGGGCCTTCTCCTTCTCCCTCAGCGTCTGCAGCAGGCTCTTCTCCTGCTGCTTCAGCGTGTTGAGCGCCTGGTTCTTGTCCTGGCGCTCCCGCTGCAGCTTGGTCCGCTCATCCTTCTCTTCCTCCAGGATGACGGTCTTTTCCTCTCGCTGACCCTGCAGCAGGCTGATCCTGCGCGTTAGCTCTCCCTCGGTCTCACGGATGAGTTCGGCCTGCCTTCTCCGGTACTCGCTGTATTGCTGGAAATACTTCAACCGACGGTATGCCTGGTTGAAGGATTCGGCCGAAAAGATGAACATCAGACGACTGTAGGCGTTGCGGTTTTTCTGCGCGTAATAGATCATCCGGGCGTACTCCTCCTTCAGGGCCTGGAGTTCGGCTTCCAGGCGCCGGATCTCGTTCCCCGCGCTCATGATGTCGCGCTCTATGGACTTCAGCTGACGGTCGTAGGCCGAAATGAGCTGCTCGCGCTTGCGGATCTTGTTCTGCAGCAGGACCACTTCGTTCACCGATGCCTTTTTGCTCCGGCGGGTCTTCTCCAGCAGTTCGTTGGTATAGCGGATTTCCTCCTCCAGCTTCGATTTTTCCCGCTGCAGCTGCTCCTTGCGATCCTGGGGGTATACCGACAGCCCCATGCCCCAGAGGAGGCACAGCGCCAGGAGGCGTATCATCAGGTTGCGGGTGGGTAGGCTGGGGTGCACGCTCAAAGATATTGTTTTTTCATGCCTATCGGCCCATTGGCGTATAAGAGGATGGAATACGGAAAGGGAATTCAATCCCTGCATCCATCTCCGCCCTGGTGTACTCCAGGTTCAGATCGATGCTCTTTTCTGCACTGGCTTCGATCTCCACCCGCGTGGCGAAGGGCTGCCCGTTTACCCCGGTGAAACCGGAATAGGAGGCGGTCACCTTGCGGCCTTCTACCTCCAGTTCCTTGACCTGTACCCGCGTGATCTTGAAGCTCTCCGGATCAAGCCAGATGCTCTGCAGGGGGATGGTGGTCACGTTCACGTTCCTGCGGATATACTTCTTCAGTTTGTTGCGGTTCGAGGTGTTGAGGCGGTATATCCCCCCATCCAGCGTGGCCCTGAACTGGGGGACCTCGTAAAAGGCGAAGTCGTTCCCGATCAGGAATGCCTGCAGCATGTCATAGTCGAGGGCTGCGTTGATCATCCGGTTGATATACCCGAAATCGGTGGCCAGATAGGTCTTGTCGATGCGGTTCATTACGAACACCGAGTCGGGGGTGATCATGGCCCGGATGGCTTCGATACCCAGGGCGGGGCTGATGGAAACCCAGATGAGGCTGTCGCGCAGGATGCGCAACTGTCCACTGAAATCCGACCGGTCCTTTTTATCCTGGATCAGGGTAGCGGAAAACTTCAGGCTGAGGTCATGAAAATGGACCTCATTGGCTTTGAGCTGTTTGAATAAATACTCCGGCCCTTCTTCCCGTATCGGCTCCCTGATCACCCGCCGTGTCCCGCTGCAAGCGGTGAAAAGCAGGAGCAACAGCATCGCAATGAATGCTGAACCTGTTCTTCTATTCATAAAGTAACCCATCCCTGAGTTTTTTCTGAAGGAGATCGCTCCCTTTGCCTTTTTCCGCTGCCTTCTTCCAATATTCACGGGCCCCTGGAATGTCGCCCAGCTTGTACAGCACGTCGGCGTAATGTTCAAGGATCACGGCATTGTCGGATCCCCCGCTGGCCAGAGCTTTTTCAAGCCAGGTCCGTGCTCCGGAATAATCCCCCATTACATACAGCACCCAGCCGTAGGTGTCCTGGTAGGATGCGTTGCCGGGCTCCAGCTCATTGGCCCTGCCGGCCATCTGAGCGGCCCGCTCCAGGTCGTCCTTCCGCAGGGATAGGAAATAACTGTAATTGTTCAGGACGTATATGTTGTTCGGGTCAATGTCGAGGGCTTGCTGATAATTCCTGGTGGAATTGGGATAATCGCCCAGCTCCTGGTAGGTGTCGCCGAGATAGGTGTGGAAGTCAGACTTCAGGCGGGGGTCGCCCACCACCAGCTTTAACCCCAGCTCAAAGCTCCGGGCCGCCGCGGTATATTCCTTGCGGTTGTATTGCGCCACCCCACCCAGCAGGTAAAGGATGGGCATGTTAGGGAAGAGGGCCGTGGCCCTGCGGGCATGCGACGACATGGACGCATACTCCTTCAGTTGAAGCTCAATGCGCAGCAGCTGTTCCCAGATGATATATTTGCTGCTGTCGAGCTCGACTACCCGCATCAGCGATTCCCTGGCTCCAGGGTATTGCCCGTCGCGGCCGAGGAAGTCGGCCAGGATGGAATGGGACTTGGGGTCGTCGGGATGTGCCCGGGTGAGCACCCCGGACAGGGCAATGCCCTGCTTGCGCAAGGTATCGTAGAGCTCCCCGACGGCGTAGAACGAAAGCAGCACCTGTACTTTGGTGTCGATATCGAGGCGGGGGTTGCCCATGCCCAGCATGAGCTCTCGGAAGGAAGCCTCGTTGTCTCCGGCTTTGCGGTAATAGTCTGCTAACGACATGTGGATGTAAGGGTCCCCGGGATCGATATCCTGCACCCTGCGGTACAGGGCCAGGGCCTCTTCCTTGTTTCCCCGGTCCATATGCATTTCGGCCATCATCAGCAGGTAACGGGTGTCGCGGGAAGACAGTTCCGAAAGCTTGCGGGTTTCTTCCATGGCCTTGTCGAACTTGCCGTCCTGCAGGTAAAGCTCCCGCTTCTGCATGAGAAGGTCCTCGTTCTTCCCGAACTTACGTTCCATCAGGTCAAGGGTTCGGATGGCATCAGCATGGCGACCCAGAAGGATGTAGCCCCCGGCCAGCATCTCGTGGTACTCTTCCTGGTCAGGATAGCGTTGGGTCAGGTCTTCGATGAGCTGCACCGCTTTTTCGGGCATGCCCGCATCTTCGTAAAGCTCAGCCAGGTATAGCGTATACCAGACATTCTGCGGATCCAGTCCGGAAGCCGTGCGTGCAGCCTCCAACGCTTCCGACTCCCTTCCGCTGCGGTGGAGCAGACGGGCCAGTTCATAGTGGGCGGCGGCATTGTTGGGCTCCCTGTCCACCACCATGCGGAAAAGTTTTTCCGCTTCAGCGCTATTACCCAGCACTTTCTCCCGGTTGGCATCCAGAAAAATGGACCTTACCTGAGGATCGACAGGGGCAGGTGCTGCGGCCCCCTTTCCTCCGGTCTTTGGGGCTGCGCAGGACAGGAGCAACAGGGGAATCGCCCAGAGGATATGCCGGATGATATGTTTCATTTCAGTTGATAATGGAATAATCCCCCAGCGAAACCTCATTCACGCTTCCTTCAAAGACCACCTGGCTCCCGATCATGGAGTTGTCGAGGTTGGCGTCGCTGATGCGGGTGTCGGACTGGATAACGGAGTTGGTGATGATGGAATGCTCCACCCGGGTGTTCTCCCCAATGGATACATAAGGCCCGATTACCGAATCGCTGATCTCGGCCCCCGGGGCGATATAGCAGGGGGGGATCACCAGACTCTGCCCTATCCGGGCCAGAGGGGAGATGAGGTCTGGGCTCTTTTCATGTTCCAGCAGGCGTTGGTGCGTCTGCACCGTGGCATCCTTGTTCCCGCAGTCAAGCCATTCATCAACGGCTGCGGTACTGAAGCTTACCCCCTCCTCGAGCATTTCCTGCAGGGTATCGGTGAGTTGGAACTCCCCGTTGCGGTGCATTCCCCTCTCGATGAGGCTCTTCAGCCGGCGTTCAAGGGCGGCGCCATCACGGAAGTAATAAATGCCAATAATGGCCTGGTCGGAGATGAACTCCCTGGGCTTTTCCACGAAAGCGGAAATACGCCCTTCGGGACCGGTGACCACCACCCCGAAGGCGGAGGGGTCCTCAACATGGCTGGTCCAGATGACGGCATCCTCTTCATCCCTGAGGAGGAAGTCTGCCTTGAAGAGGGTATCGGCAAAGGCGACCACTACCGGGCCTTCCAATGAGGGAGCCGCGCAGTGGATGGCGTGGGCTGTGCCCAGGGCTTCCTCCTGGTAATAGATGCGCCCTGTGGCCCCTGCCTGCTGCGCGATGTCGAGGAGCTGTTTTTCCACCGCTTCCCCGAAGTCGCCCACGATAAAGGCGATCTCCTCGGGACGGGCCGGCAGGGAAAGGCTGATGCTTTCCACCAGCCGTTGGACGATGGATTTGCCGGCCAGGGAGATGAGGGGCTTGGGAACGCTGAGGGTATGGGGGCGCATCCGCTTGCCGATGCCAGCCATGGGTATGATGATCTTCATGGGCTCTGGTGTTATGATTTTCCGGTATGTCCAAACCCACCTTCACCCCGCAGGGTGTCTTCCAGGCTGTCTGTTATGCTCCATTCTACACGTTCGTGGCGGGCAATCACCAGCTGGGCGATACGCTCACCGTCACAGATCACCCTCTCCTCCTCGCTGAGGTTGACCAGGATCACCCTGATTTCGCCCCGGTAATCGGCGTCGATGGTCCCGGGGGCGTTGAGCACGGTCACGCCTTCCTTAGCCGCCAGTCCGCTGCGCGGCCTCACCTGGGCCTCGTGACCGGGGGGAAGTTCAATGTACAGCCCGGTGGGAATAAGGGCACGCCCCAGGGGGCGCAGCCTCACCTCTTCCTCCAGGAAAGCCCTCAGGTCCATGCCCGCACTGAGATCGGTAGCATAGGCCGGCAGGGGATGGGAAGAGCGGTTGATGATCCTGACCTTCATGGATTCAATATAGAACGGCAAAGGTAACGAAAAGCGGGGACGGGGTAGTATCCCCCGCCCCGGTCCCAGGGCCAAAGGGTGCGTCTGGCCCCGGGGCATCGGCATCCTGAGCGCCAAGGTTGTGCAACCTGGGGGCAGGGATGGCACAGGGGTGTTTTTTTCACCGTAGGTGCGCATTTTTCAACAACGACAGGGAGGACATCCTTGCATCATTGTATCTTTCTTGGCGATATTGCATTCATCCGCCCTGAAACCACCGCTGCACCATCTCGCCCTCTGCCTGATCACCGGCCTGCTGGCCTTGCTGTTCAGCGCCTGTCCCGGTGACCGCTACCGCTTTTCGGATACGCTCGGGGATACCGGCGGAACCCTGAAAGGCATCATGGAGCGGGGCGAGATGACGGCCATCACGGAATACAGTCCCTCTACCTATTTCATTTTCAGGGGCGAGCCCATGGGCTTTCACTATGAGCTGCTCAAACGCTTCTCCCGTCACCTCGGGGTGAGGCTGAACATCAAGGTCTCCTCCGATCTGGCCGAGATCTTCCGTGCCCTCGACGAGCGGGAGGTGGACCTCATCGCCATGGACCTCACCCTCACGCGTGAGCGTTCCGCCTTCCTCGATTATGTGCACTCCCATGGTCAAACCCGCCAGGTGCTGGTACAGCGCAGGGCCGGACTGAGCCATCCGGAAGAGGGCAGGCATGAGGTACGTTTCATCCGCAACCCCCTCGACCTCGCCGGTCAGATCGTCTATGTGCAGAAAGGCAGTGTATACTTCGACCGCCTGAAGAACCTGGAGGAGGAGATCGGGGACACCATCCATGTGATCGAACACCCTTCCGATCCGGTGGAAGGATTGATCCGGAAGGTCGCTTCCGGGGAGATCGACTACACCGTGGCCGATGAGAACCTGGCCATGTACTACCAGTCGTGGCACCCCGAACTGGATGTGAAGACCGCAGTAAGCTTTCCTCAGCAGCTGGCCTGGGCCGTGCGCAAGGGCTCCGACAGCCTGCACAGGGTGCTCGACCAATGGATGGCCGTCTTTGTCAAATCTACGGAATACAATAAGTTAAGAGAAAAATACTATCGCAACAACAAAGTCAGGGATAAGGCGGAACAGGAGTTTGCCTCCGATGGGAGGGGGGTAATCTCCCCCTTTGATGAGGAGATCCGCAAACACAGCAAGCTCATTGGTTGGGACTGGCGCCTCGTAGCCTCTCTCATCTATCAGGAGTCCAAGTTCCACCCGGAGATCCAGGGTGGGGGCGGGGCCTACGGCCTGATGCAGCTGATGCCTGAAACCGCGCGCCTGATGGGACTGAGCCCCAGCTCTCCCCCTTCAGCCCAGATCAGGGCCGGGGTGCTCTACCTGGGGAAGGTCGAGAAACGCCTGGAGGAGTACGTTCCGGATAAGGAAGAGCGCATCCGCTTCACCCTGGCAGCTTACAATGTGGGCCTGGCCCATGTGCTCGATGCGCGCAGGCTGGCAGAAAAGCATGGGCGTGACCCCGGAAAGTGGTTTGGCCAGGTGGAATATTACCTGCAGCGCAAGTCCCTGCCGGAATACTTCAATGATCCGGTGGTGAAGCACGGGGCCTGCCGTGGCGAGGTGCCGGTGCGCTTTGTGCGGGATATAGAACACCGCTACAAACTCTACCGCGACATCATCCGCGAGTGATCAGGCCTTGATCAGGTCTATCCATTTCGACTGCTCCGGGGCCTCGTAATCCCTCATGCGCCTCAGCAGGCGCTGCGGGTCCTCGTCCCTGAGGATCATGCTCCCATGGGCCGCCCGGACGAAGCCTTCCTCCAGCATGCGGTCCATAAACCCGAAAAGCCCATCGTAATACCCTCCGGCATTGAGCATGCCGATGGGCTTGCGGTGCAGGTCGAGCTGGGCCCAGGTGGTGATCTCAAACAACTCGTCCAGGGTCCCGAACCCCCCGGGCAAGGCGATGAACCCATCCGACATCTCCGCCATAAGGCGCTTGCGCTCATGCATGGATGCCACATAGAGGAGGTCCAGCAAACCCGGATGGGCAATCTCCTTCCGGGAGAAAAAATCAGGAATCACCCCAGTCACCTTCCCTCCCCCGTCGAGCACCGTATCCGCCAGGACCCCCATCAGGCCGATCCCGGCCCCTCCATAAACCAGTTCCATCCCCTCATCCAGCATCGCCTTCCCCAGGGCCCTGGCAAGCATGGGATAATCCTCCTTCTTTCCGGCTGAAGACCCGCAGAATACCGCGATGCGTTTCATAATGTTGTATGTTGTATGTTGTATGTCCGCTTTTCGCTGTTCAATGCGCTTCCAGCCAGTTCTCTCCTGTTTTAACTTCCACCACCACCGGTACCTTCAGGGGCATGGCCTCCTTCATGTGGTGTTCCACCAGTTGGGCCAGGTGGGGGACCTCCGCACGGGGGGCGTCGAACACGAGCTCGTCGTGCACCTGCAGCAACATGCGCGATCCCAGGCCTTCCCTTTCCATGGCTTCATGGATGCGGATCATGGCGATCTTGATCATGTCGGCGGATGAGCCCTGGATGGGGGCGTTGATGGCGTTGCGCTCGGCCAGTCCCCGCACTACGGCATTGGAGGAGTTGATGTCGCGGAGATAGCGCCTCCGCTGCATGATGGTCTCCACATAACCATGGCTCCGGGCAAAGCGTACCTGGCTGTCCATATACTCCCGTATGCCGGGGTACTGCCTGAAGTACTCACTGACGATGAGGTTCGCCTCCTTGCGCGGGATCCTCAGCCTTTCGGCCAACCCGAAGGCCGACATCCCATAGGCCAGTCCGAAGTTGACTTCCTTGGCCTTGCTGCGCATCTCGCGGTCCACCGCCTCAGGCGCTACGCCGAACACGCGGGCCGCCGTGGCGGTGTGCACATCCTGCCCTTCCCCGAACGCCTGCATCATGCCCGGATCCCCGCTCAGGTGGGCGATCAGCCGCAACTCGATCTGGCTGTAGTCGGCCGCCATCAGCACATGCTCTTCGTCCCTGGGCACGAAGGCCTTGCGGATCTCGCGGCCCAGGGCGGTGCGGACCGGGATGTTCTGCAGGTTGGGGTTGTTCGAACTCAGCCGCCCCGTGGAGGCAACGGCCTGATTGTATGTGGTGTGTATCCTTCCGGTCCGGGGACTGATCAGCGCAGGCAGGGCATCCACATAGGTCGATTTCAGCTTGCTGAGGCTGCGGAACTCCAGCACCTTGTCGATTACCGGGTGCTTGTCGGCCAAACGGCTCAGCACGTCCTCACCGGTGGAATACTGTTTGGTGCGGGTGCGCTGGGGGGCATCCACGATCTTCAGCCGTTCGAACAGCAGCTCACCCAACTGTTTGGGAGAATTGATGTTGAAGCGTTCCCCGCTGAGGGAGTAGATCTCTTCCTCCACCCTGCCTATGGCGGTACCCAGCTCTTCGGAGAAGGCCTTCAGGGCCAGGGTATCAATGCTCACCCCTTCCATCTCCATGGAGGAAAGGACCCTCACCAGGGGCATCTCGATCTCCTCAAAGAGCGCCCGGGTCCGGGTCTCCTCGAGGCGGGGCTCAAACATTTCCCACAACTGCAGGGTGATATCGGCATCCTCTCCGGCATATTCGGTGATCAGCTCCAGGGCGACATCGCGCATATTCCCCTGTTTCATTCCTTTCTTCCCGATCAGGCGCTCTATGCTCACCGGACGGTAACCCAGGTACTCCTCGGCCAGGAAGTCCATGTTATGCCTGAGGTCCGGCTCCAGAAGGTAATGCGCGATCATGGTATCCCTGAGCGCACCCTTCACTCCTATCCCATAGGAACGGAGCATGGAAATGTCGAACTTGATATTCTGTCCTATCTTGGCAATATTCTCGTTATCAAATAAATACTTGAACATCTCCAGGACCTCAAGGCAGGCTTGCCGCTCAGGGGGCAGGGGAACATACCAGGCTTCACCGGCAGTCAGGGCAAAGGACATGCCCACCAGTTCCGCCTCCAGGGGATCAAGGCCGGTAGTCTCGGTGTCGAAACAGAAGTGAGGCGAGGCGGAGAGGGTGGCGATCAGGCGGAGGATATCGTCCTTATCGCTGACACAGTGGTAACGGTGGGGGGTGTCTTCGATGCTGCGGCGGCTGACGGGGTTATCCACTCCGGCGCTGCTGAAGAGGTCGGGAGCCTGGGCGAATAGCCCTTCCGTTGGCGCCGGGGCTTCCGGTGCAGCGGGCAGGGAAGGACCGCGCAGGTATTCGCTGACCCTGCGGGAAAAGGTCCTGAACTCCAGTTCGTTGAACAGCCTGGCCAGGGCTTCCTCATCGGGCGCGCTGAGCAGCAGCTCCTCCGGTTCGAAAGGGACCGGGGCATCGGTGATGATGGTGGCCAACATGCGCGACTGCCGGCCCTGTGCTGCGTACTGCAGCACGTTTTCCTGCAGTTTTCCCTTGAGCTCATGGGCATGGGCGATCACCTCCTCCACGCTGCCATAGGCGGCGATGAGCTCCTGGGAGCGCTTTTCGCCTATGCCCGGGATGCCCGGGATATTGTCGCTGGCATCGCCCCATAGCCCCAGGATGTCGATCACCTGTTCAGGGCGCTGTATGCCAAACTTCGCACAAACCTCTTTCACGCCCATCAGGCTGGCCGGCTCACCGGCGCGTCCGGGCTTGTAAATCCAGATCTTGTCGGAAACGAGCTGACCGAAGTCCTTGTCGGGGGTGACCATAAAGGTGGTGAAGCCCTCCGCCTCGGCCCTCCGCGCCAGGGTGCCGATGATATCGTCGGCCTCATAGCCGTCCTTCATCAGGATGGGAATGCGAAAGCCCTGCACCAGCTCCATGATGTAGGGAAGGGAAAGGACGATGTCTTCCGGCATTTGTTCCCGGTGGGCCTTGTATTCGGTGAACTCTTCATGACGGAGCGTAGGCGCGGCGCTGTCGAACACCACGCCGATGTGCGTCGGACGCTCGTTCTTCAACAGGTCCAGGAGGGTATTGGCAAACCCCAGTACCGCTGAAGTATTCAACCCTTTGCTGTTAATACGGGGGTTTTTGTTCAAAGCGAAATAGGCCCGGTAGATGAGGGCCATGGCATCGAGCAGGAAGAGGCGTTTTCCGGTATCGGGCATGAATGCAGGCTTTGGCCAAAGATACGGTTTTCATTCCCCCTTCCCCGGCCCCGGGTGGCCCCCAGCATGGGGGCAGCCGCGGACAGGAACTTACAAAGACGTAAGCGGTGCATTTCCAAACCTTTTCGTGTTTCCTAACATAGCGTTCCAGCCCCCGGGAGCGCAATCATGGCCCTGGGCCCCCATCGGAGCCCACGGCTATGTCTATCTTTAGGGTGAACAAGTTGATTGGCATGACAGCGAAGAAAGCCGCAGCGGGTAAGCCTTCCGCCAGAGAGCGAAAGGCGGAAACCAAGCCCCGTACCGCCACCTCCCGCACCCTGAAGAAGGTAAGGAGCCTGGAAGAACTGGAGGCCGGCCTCAAATCAGAGGAAAAGCAGGTAAGGAAAAAAAAGCCCAGGATCGCTGCCGACCTGCCGCCTGCCCCTGCTCCGCCGCAACCCCCCAGGGATGAAAAACCTCCCCGGCCCTCAGCCCCCGGGAAGTCCACGCCTGCTCCCGGCACCAGGGTCAAGGCCGCAACCCCCGCCAAAGGAGCGGCCAAAGCTTCGCCCAGGGCCATTAAAGCCGTGAAAACCGCGGGGCGCACCAGGCCCTTGCCCCCCCTGCCCGTGGAGGCAAAGCCCGCCCTGCCCAAAGTCAAGGGCCCCCGCAAGATATTCGTGCTCGACACCAGCGTCATCCTCTATAACCACAATGCCATTCACAGCTTCGAAGACAACGACGTGGTGATCCCCATCACGGTGCTCGAAGAGCTGGATAATTTCAAAAAGGGCAACGAGATAAAGAACTTTGAGGCCCGGGAGTTCATTCGCATTATGGACAAGCTCTCGCGCAAGTCCACACTCACCGATTGGGTGCCCCTGGACCATCCCGGAGGAGGGAGTGTGCGGGTGATCATGGATGAACACCTTGAGCAAAAGGCCTCCCGTATCTTCGTCGAGAACAAGCCCGACCACCGGATCCTCAATGCCGCCCTCTGGCTTTCGCAGGAGCACAGGGACCGCAAGGTGATCCTGGTCACCAAGGATATTAACCTGCGCCTTAAGGCCAAGTCGCTGGACCTCAAGGCAGAGGACTTTGAGACCGGGAAGATCAAGAACGTGGAGGAGCTGTATACCGGGATGACCACCGTGGAAGGGCTCGAGCGCTGGGTGATCGACCGCATGTACGAGCAGGGCTACTGCATGCCGGAGGATATCGGGATGGAGGAGGCCATTCCCAACCATTACTATATCCTGAAGAACGGACGTACATCGGCCCTGGGGTTCTACAATCCGCTGAGTATGCAGGTAGAACGCCTGGAGAAGCGGGCAGCCTACCGCATCACCCCGAGGAACGCCGAGCAGGTGTTCGCGATGCACGCCATCCTCAACCCGGAGGTCAAGCTGGTGACTATGCAGGGCGTGGCCGGTACGGGCAAGACCCTGCTGGCCCTGGCCGGGGCCCTGGAGCAGCGCAGGGAGTACAAGCAGATCTATCTGGCGCGGCCCATCGTGCCCTTGAGCAACAAGGACATAGGCTATCTTCCGGGGGACATCAAGAGCAAGCTGAACCCCTATATGGAGCCCTTGTGGGACAACCTCAAGTTCATCCAGAGCCAGTACGGGGAGACCGAGAAGGAGCACAAGGCCATTTCGGGTATGGTGGAGACCGAGAAGTTGCTGATCACCCCATTGGCTTACATCCGCGGGCGATCCATCTCCAACGTCATCTTCATTGTCGATGAGGCCCAGAACCTGACCCCCCACGAGGTGAAGACCATCATCACCCGTGCCGGGGAGAACACTAAGATCATCTTCACCGGCGATATCTATCAGATCGACACCCCCTATCTTGACTCCCAGAGCAACGGCCTGAGCTACCTCATCGACAAGATCAAGCACCACCCCATCTATGCCCACGTGCGGCTGGAAAAGGGCGAGCGCAGCGAGCTGGCCAACCTGGCCAACGAGCTGTTGTAGAGGGAATTGATTGCCAGATTATTCGATTGGGGATTATTCCTTTTAGGGGCTCCAAGGCTATTCGCTGTCCGCTTTTCGCTTTTCGTTGCTCGCTGTCCGCTGCTCGCTGTTCGCTTTTCGCTCCCAGCTAATACAGCCCCGGCTCCTGTCCGAACTGCCCCGAAAATACGAAGCCTGAAGCCGGGAAGCGCTCCCGCTTCCTGTATTCCAACACCTCCAGCTTCTCCGGCAGCACGGAAGGATCGCCAATATATCCTATGGCTATCACCGTGAGGGGCTTATACATGGCCGGGATGTTGAAGAGCCTCACCGCCATGGCCTGGTCGAAACCGCCCATCTGATGAACATACAAGCCTTCTTCCATCGCCTGGATGCTGAGGTGGGCCACGGCCTGCCCGACATCGTAACGGTAGCTCTCGTTAATGTCCTCCTTGTCGTTCATTACCTTGCGCCCCACGCTCAGGATGAGCACCGGCGCCGTAACGGCCCATTTCTGGTTGAAATCCACCAGGGTCTGGAAGATCTTTTCGTAGGTTTCATCGCCCTGGCGTCCGAAAATGAACCTCCAGGGCTGCTGGTTGGAGGAAGAAGGGGCCCAACGCGCCGCCTCGAATAGGCTGCGCAGCCTGGCATCGTCCACAGGCTCCCCGTTGAAGGCCCTGGGACTCCATCGCCTGCGCAGCAGCTCGTGAATGGGGTGGTCGGCTTCTGCTTCTTTACTGAATACGCTGAGATTCGACATACTGTGGGGTATTGTGCGTGGTATTGCTGGTTTGTTCAGAACACCAGGGTAAACACGCTGCCTTCGCCAGGCACCGACCGTACGCTGATGTTTCCTTTGTGCAGTGACATGATCTGCCGGGACAGGCTCAGCCCGATGCCGCTGCCGTGTTTTTTGGAGGTGAAGAAGGGCATGAAGATCTTGTCGAGGATGTCGGGAGTGATGCCCTGTCCGTTATCGCTCACTTCGATCACAACTTTCCCGTCGTCGCGGGCGTAAGCCCTGATTCCCACCTGGGGTTCCTGCTTTTCGCGCACCGCATCAATGGCGTTCAGCAAGAGGTTGATGATGACCTGGTCCACCAGGTCGGGATCGGCTGTCAGCTTCAAACCCTCAGGGATGACCCGGCAACTGGTGGCGATGCCCAGCTCCTGGAAGCGGGGCGACAGCAACTGCTGGGCCCTTTCCAGTAGCTCTTTCAGCGGGAAATACCGGAAATTCGGCTTGGGGATGCGCGTCAGATTGCGGTAAACTTCCACGAAGTTCAACAGGGACTGGCTGCGCGATTGTATGGTTTCCAGCGCGTTGCATACGCTCTCCGCGTCTTCCTGGTCGATCACCGCCAGGGTGCCGCTCTCCTCGTCCACCAACATCCCTTTCACCGTGGAGGCCAGGCTGGAGATGGGGGTCATGGAGTTCATGATCTCATGCGTAAGCACACGGATGAGGTTCTGCCAAGATTCTATTTCCTTCTCTTCCAGTTCACTGTGGATGTTTTGCAAGCCTACCAGCACATACTCCTCGTCCCTGAGCCTGAATTCGGTGGCATAGAGCAGTACCTGCATCATCTCGTTCTCGAGATAGATTCGGATGAGGTGCCGGTCGCCCGAGCGCATACGCATAAGGATGTCAGGAAGTTCGGGCTTCACCCGGGCAAGGTCTCCTACCGTCCTCAGGCTGCTCAGCCGCAGCAGGCGCTTCACGGTGTTGTTGTACAGGTCGATATGCCCGTCGCGGCGGAAGGTGAGTATACCCGTATTGACGTGCTGCACCACGGTTTGCAGGTAGTTGAAATGCTCTTCCTTTTCGGCCCGGGTGCGGTGGAACTCCCCGATCACGGCGTTGAAGGCTGCGCTGAGTTCGCTGAAGGATTCGCCCAGTTTATGGTCGGAAAAGGAGATGCTGAAATCGCTGAACCTGATGCTGTTCAGGAAGAGGGTGAGGCGGCGGTTGGTTTTCTCCGCGTAGCGGATGAGTTCGACGACCTGCACCACCACCAGCAGGCCGAGCAGGATCATGCTGAAACGGTAGCGCGGAACATCGTACACCAGGCACAGCAGCATGATGCCGGCGGTCAGCAGCAGCACCCGCAGCACCACCCCCGAACGGAAACTCTTAAAGGCCATATTTCTCTATCCTCCGGTAAAGGGATGCCCTGGTGAGCCCCAGTTCTTTGGCCGCTTTGCTGATGTTGCCCCCGTGCTTGTCCACCACCTTGCGCACCAGCATGCGCTCGGTTTCCTCCAGGTTCATGTTGGCCGCGCTGAGCACATGGTCTTTCTCATCGTCGGCATGGGGGAGAAAGAAGTCGTGGGGTTCCAGGGAACTGCCCTCGCTCATGATCACGGCCCTTTCCACGGCATGCTGCAGTTCGCGGATATTTCCCGGCCAGGTATGCTTTTCCAGCCGCCTCAGGGTGCTGGGGCTCACACGCTTCAAGGGTATCTTGTATTTATGGCAGTATTGCCCGAGATAATGGTCTACCAGCAGGGGGATGTCTTCCGGTCGTTCGCGCAAGGGGGGCACCGACACTTCCACCGTATTGATGCGGTACAGCAGGTCCTGACGGAACTTATTCTCCTTCACCATCTGGTAAAGCGGCATATTGGTGGCGCTGATGACCCGGACATCGATGGGGATCTCCTTGTTGGACCCCAGCCGGATGACCTTGCGGTTCTGGATCACGCTCAGGAGCTTGCTTTGCAGGGGCAGGCTGAGGTTGCCGATCTCGTCGAGAAAGATGGTGCCCTTGTGGGCTGCCTCAAAGCGTCCGGCCCGGTCCTCCTTGGCGTCGGTAAAGGCACCTTTCTTGTACCCGAAGAGTTCACTTTCGAACAGTGTTTCGCTTATGGCGCCCAGGTCCACGCTGATGAAAACCTCCTCGCGCCGGGGGCTTGCACGGTGTATTGCCCTGGCAATAAGCTCTTTGCCTGTACCATTCTCGCCAAGTATCAGCACATTGGCATCTGTGATGGCCACTTTGTTCACGGTGGCCATCACCTGAGCCATGGCAGGGGAATCCCCGATGATGGTACCGAAGCCCTGGTCGATATTGGACAAAATGACCTTCTGACGGCTGCGCAGGTCCTCCAGCTCCTGTTTCGATTGGCGGATCTTGAGGTTGGCAGTGATGGTGGCCAGGAGTTTTTTGTTTTCCCAGGGCTTGAGGATGAAGTTGGTCGCGCCCTCTTTAATCCCCTGCACTGCCAGTTCGATATCCCCATAACCGGTGATGAAGATCACCACCGCGGCCGGGTCGATCTCCAGGATGCGGTTGAGCCAAACGAAGCCTTCCTTTCCGCTGGTCGCGTCGCGGGAGAAGTTCATATCCAGCAGGATGACATCGTAGGTCTCGTTCCTGAGCAGGCCGGGAAGGTGGGAAGGGTCCTTCTCGGTATGCACCACGCGGAAGTGCTGTTTGAGGAAGAGGCGCGCCGCCAGCAGCACGTCCTGGTCATCATCCACAATGAGGATGCGGGCATCGAGCTTGGTCATATCGTTTCAGTTCAGGGGATAGGGCAATGCTTGCTCAAAGTTAATACAATTGTACGGAATTGTACACTCGGATGCGACGGTTAAGCATGGTGTCATGTTGCGTCACGGTGGAACATCGGTGAAAGGGGGCGATGAATATCGTAACTTACCTCCCCGAAACCAAACAGCACAGCGCATGGATACCATCATCAGGACCCGGACCCTCAGCAAGGTTTTCCGCTCGGACGAAGTGGAGACCGTTGCGCTGAACGGGGTGTCGCTGGATGTAAGGAAGGGGGAGTTTGTGGCCGTGATGGGCCCCTCGGGCTGCGGCAAATCCACCCTGCTCAACATCCTGGGCCTGCTCGACCCACCCAGCGGGGGGGTATATACCTTTCTGGGCAATGAGGTGTCAGGATTCAGCGAGAAATCCAGGGCCCGGCTGCGAAAGCGCAATCTTGGCTTCGTGTTCCAGAACTTCAACCTGATCGAGGAGTTGAACATCGCCGAGAACGTGGAGCTGCCACTCATTTACCTGGGGATGAGCGTGACGGAAAGGCGCAAGCGGGTGGAGGAAGTGCTCGACCAGATGCAGCTGACCCACCGCAGGCGCAACTTTCCCAACCAGCTGAGCGGGGGCATGCAGCAGCGGGTGGCCGTGGCCCGCGCCATCGTGGCCCGGCCCAAACTCATCCTGGCCGACGAGCCGACCGGGAACCTCGACTCGGCAAACGGGGATGAGGTGATGGGCATTTTGGAGGAATTGAACCGTTCCGGAACAACCATTATTATCGTGACCCATTCCCACCGCGATGCGGGATATGCCCACCGCATCGTACGCCTGTTCGACGGGCAGATCATCAATGAGGACATCCGGCAGTCGATCCTATGAACCCCATCGGACCCGGAACCTTGAAGAACTTCCTCCGCACCTCGTGGAGGTATCTTACACGGCACAAGGTGTTTACCCTGATCAATGTCGCCTGCCTGACGATCGGGCTGGCCTGCAGTTTCCTGGTACTGATCTGGGTGGACTATGAGCTGAGCTACGACCGTTTTCATAAGGACGCCGACCGCATCTACCGCATTATCAGCGATGTGCCATTTGGCGAAGAGCTGCTGAAGGCCGCCATCACCCCTTCCTTGCTTGGGGAGGCCGTGGACCACGACCTGAAGGAGGTGGAGCTCAGCGTCAGGCTCAGAAAGCTGACCAAGCCGGTGCTGAGGTACCGCAGCGATGCGTTTGCCGAGGCTGAAGTGTACCTGAGCGACCCCGGCTTCTTTGAGATCTTCACCTTCGGGCTTGTCCAGGGCGACCCCCATACCTGCCTGCTGCATTCCAACTCCATCGTCATCTCTCAGGAATTGGCGGAACGTCACTTCAACGGAGCGGACCCCATGGGCCGGATGATCGAAGTAAATAACCGCTACCACTGCCAGGTGACCGGGGTTTTTCGCACCCCTGACCAGCCCAGCCATCTCAGCCCCGATGCCCTCCTGCCCATGGCCCTGCTCTACAAACCGGAACAGGACAAGATGAATCCCTGGAGGCGTTATAGCCTGTATACCTATGTGAAGCTGAGGGAGGGGGTGGACCCCGACCAGGTAGAGCAGGGGATTACCCGGGTGTTCCGCGCCCATGACCCGGAATATGTGCCAGGCACGGATGACCGCATGCAGTTCGAGTTGCAACCGCTCAAGCGCATCCACCTCGAACCCGGCCTGCACGCGGATTCCTGGGGGCAGGGCGACCGCAGCCAGATCATCATCTTCCTGGTGGTGGCCATAGTGATCCTGCTGATCGCCATGATCAACTTCGTCAACCATACCACGGCCAGGGCGCGGCTAAGGTATAAGGAGATTGCCGTGCGCAAGGCCTTCGGGGCCTCCCGCGGCAGCCTGATATTGCAGTTCCTGGGCGAATCCGTCATCCTCTCCCTGGTTTCCCTGCTGCTGGCCATCTCGCTCATGGAGTTCATGGTCACCATGTTCAACCGTTTCATGATGGAGGGGCTGAGCTTTTATCTTGAGCGGGATGTACGCTTCCTCGGCATCTTTTTCCTGATCAGCCTGGTGGCGGGGGTGCTGGCAGGCATCTACCCTGCCCTCAGCCTCAGCGCCATCGAACCCATCCGCATACTGAGGGTTGAGCCTGCTGTACTGAAACGCCGCACCCTGGTGCGCCGCAGCCTCATCATCCTGCAGTTTGCCGTATCCATCGCCATTCTGGCCTGTACCCTCATTGTCAGCCGCCAGGTAAGCTATATCCGTGACAAGTCACCAGGCTTCAACCCCTACGACCTGCTGGTCTTCAACATGAACGAGGAAATCCTGAAGGCCCTGCCCGAATTCCGTGACGAGCTGCTGCAGGTGCCCGGGGTAAGGCATACCGGAGCCACCTCCATCCTGCCCATGCTGGGAACGGCCTATTCTTCCGATGTGCGTTGGGACGAACAACCGGAAGGGGAAGAGTTCAGGGTGCATTTCAGGTACGTGGATGAAGGGTTCCTTTCCACGCTGGGTATTCCGGTGGTTCGGGGCAAGGACTTTGCCCCGCGCCCGGGTCCCGCGGACACCCTGACCATGATCGTGAACGAGTCCTTTGCCGCCAGCGTTAAGGGAAGGGAGGTCCTCGGCCTGCCCCTCACCTTTGCCCAATACAGGCACGGAAGGGTCATTGGGGTAGTCAAGGATTTCCACATCAGTTCGCTGCACGAACCCATAGGCCCGATAATGCTGATGTTGGGAAGGGAGGAACTGCAGTACCTTCTGGTGCGTGTGGATCCGGCCCAGGTCAGCTCTATATATCCGGAACTGGAGAGGTTATGGAAGACCTATGCCCCGCATTATCCCTTTGAATACACCTATCTGAGTGACCGTTATCAGGGTTTGTATGAAGAGGAGGCCCGCACCTATTCCCTCCTGCTGTATTTCACGGTGCTGGCCCTGCTCATCTCCTTCCTTGGCTTGTTCGGGCTCGCTTCCTTCAGGGCAGAACAAAGAAGGAAGGAGATTGGTGTCAGGAAGGTGTATGGCGCTTCCCCGGCCTCCATTACCCTGGGGTACCTCAAGGAGGTGGGGGCCTGGATACTGTTTGCCGGGGTGCTGGCCCTGCCCGTGGCCTGGATGGTCATGGACCGCTGGCTGGATCGCTTTGCCTATGCCACCATCATCTCCCCCTTTGTGCTGGCCGTTTCCCTGCTCATCGCCCTGCTGATGGCCCTCCTGGCTTCCTCCTGGCAAGCCGTGCTCTCGGCCCGCCTAAATCCGGCGGAGGCCCTTCGTTATGAATGAGATGTGATCAAACCCAGTTCGAGGGTAAGCCTGTTGAGCTTCCATACTCAGGGGCGATGTTGACGGGCCTGCCCGACAGGGCAGGTGCTGGTTCTTGGAGATTCATGGGTTTCTGAACTAACTTGCGGTACTAATCCATCAAAACCTGATTGCCATGAAAAAGACCATGCTGATTCTCTGCATCGCCGTCTTGCCTGTACTGGGGCTCAACGCACAGCACATGCTCATCGGCGGAAGCCTGACCTTTGATCACTCCAAAACGGAAACCACTGTGGAGGCGAACACCACCACGACCGTGGATGGGCCCGTGAACAGTTCGTTCGGGTTCGCCCCTTTTGCCGGGGTCTTCATCAACGACAACTTCGTAGTCGGCCTGGGTCTGGGGTACGAATCGACCAAAAGCACGCAGAAAGACGTGATGAATGTGGATGAATACACCGTATCGTCCAACCTGCTCAGTTTCTATCCCTTTGCCCGCTATTACTACATGCCCACCGAACGGGCGGGGCTCTTCCTGGAAGGCAGCATTGAAGTTGGTTTTGGGAAGGAGAAGGAGGAAATGAAAGATGGCAGCACGACGGAAACCGAAGAGGCCGATGTTTCAGGAATGGCCTTCGCGATCACCCCGGGAGTGGTTATCCAGATCACCGACTATCTGGCACTGGATGCTACCTTCGGAGGGCTGCAGTATGCCAGCTTTGGCACCAAGACCGAGGACGACGATGTAACTACCAAGTTCAAGGGTTCAGGATTTTCCTTTGCGTTCAATCCTTCCTGGTTCAATTTCGGGGTGACCCTCGAACTGGGCAAATAGTCCGGGGAGACCGGAAGGTCTGGACAGGCTGTGTTCCCGGGCGTGGAGTTGCGGGATCACAGCCTGTATTTTTCTATCTTATTGTAGAGGGTTTTGCGCGAAATGCCCAGGGCCTGGGCCGCGGCGCTGAGGTTACCCCGGTGCTGGCGGATGGCCTTACGGATGATGCGGCATTCGTTCTCTTCCAGGTTAAGGCTCCCGGAGGCCGGATCGTCAGGACCTTCTCCCTGTCCCAGAAAGGGCTCTTCCAGCGCCAGGCGCTCCCCTTCACAAAGGATCACCGCCTTTTCGATATAGTGCTGCAGTTCCCTTACATTGCCGGGCCAGTGGTATTGCTGGAGGCGCTGTATTTCCCGTTCCGTGATCTCGAGCTTCGGATGGCCGTATTTCCGGCCATAACGGTCCAGGAAGAAACGGATCAGCGCGGGGATGTCCTCGCGGCGTTCGCGCAGCGGAGGGACCTCTATCTGGATGGTATTGATGCGGTATAGCAGGTCTTCCCTGAAGTGCCCTTCCTCGACTATGCGGTGCAGTGGCCGGTTCGAGGCACTGATGAGGCGGATATCGACGGCCACAGGGGTATTCGAGCCCAGGCGCACCACCTCCCTGCGCTGCAGGACCGTAAGCAACTTCGATTGCAGATCAAGGGGTAGGTTTCCGATCTCATCCAGGAACAGCGTTCCATTGGAGGCCAGCTCGAAGCGTCCGGCCCGGTCATCACTTGCACCGGTAAACGAGCCCCTGAGATGGCCAAAGAGTTCACTTTCGAACAGGGTGCCGCTGAGTGCCCCCATGTCCACTGGAACGAAGATCTCCTGGCTCCGCTGTGACAGCCGGTGGATCTCCCGTGCAACGATTTCCTTCCCCGTCCCATTTTCCCCCAGGATCAGCACATTGGCATCGGTTACAGCCACCTTGGCCACCATGTTCATTAACGTACGCATGGCTTGTCCGGGTCCCAGCACCAGGTCGTATGTACGGGCCAGGTCCCTGCTCAGGTGTTGCTTCTGTTGCGTGAGCCGGTCGATCTCTGCATCGGAGGCACGGATTCGGTAGGCGTTGCGCAGGGTGGTAAGCAGTTTCTCCTTTTCCCAGGGCTTCTGTATGAAATCCGTGGCCCCTTCCTTCAACGCCTTCACGGCCAGCTCCACATCACCGTATGCAGTGATGAAGACTACCACGGCCGAGGGATCCACCTGCAGGATCTTCTTCATCCAGAAAATCCCTTCGTTGCCGCTGCTCACCCCGGCCGAGAAATTCATGTCCAGCAGGTAGAGGTCGTAGCGTTCCCGGGCCAGGATTCCCTGGATGATGTTGGGGTTTCGTTCGGTGCGTATATGCTCGAAGTGCTTGCTGAGCAATAGTTTAAGCGAGAACAGAATGTCCTCGTTGTCGTCAACGATCAGGATGCTTCCTCGGGCGGGCATGGGTGCTGGGGTTAGGACAAGGGTTCACAGACCCAAATATCCGGAATCCCTGTACCGGATACACACAGAAGTGTAAATATTTTACACACGCATAAAGATGCAGGTTTATATTAAGTAACACAAAAACAACAATATAAGCTATTGGCACGGGGCTTGGCCTGTAAAGGGCGGAACCGTAATGAACACCAAAAATCCTTGAGCTATGAAAAGGTTAGTCATTCTTTCGCTGATTGTGGCCGGTGTAAGTCTTTCACTCAATGCCCAGGTCGGGGGAAGGGTTTCCATTCCTTCCTGTCTGGCCTGCCTTTGTGAAGAAAGTCCTCCCGTGCTTGCGGAGCAGGTGGGGCCCCTGTGCAACCCCCTGTTCATCCCCATTCCGTTGTTCGTTCGTGCCTGGATAGATCCGCTGGTATATAACCAGAAGGATTTCATGAACCCCATCAGGCAGGACTACAGGCCCTACAAGCCCGGGCAGAAGCTGAGGGATATCTCGGCCCCCATGCCCAGGGTGAGGGAACAGTAAGCGGATACGCTCCGTTGCCGGAGCTTTTTGTCTTTGATTTTTTCATTCAATGAACGGAAACACATGAAAAGATATTTACCGTTCGCTGCCATGGCGGCGATCACACTAAGCTTGCATGCCCAGGCCGACCGCAGGCCCGGCATCCCTGAACGATTTCATAAGCTGGGCGTTGAGCGCTCGCTCGACGGCAGAATACAGACCCTGCCCCAGGGGCCGCGCAAGGTACTGCCCCTTATGGCCTCTGGCCTGGCCGTGACCGAAAGCCAAATCGGGGAGACCCGTTACGACCAGCAGACCAATAATTCCCTTTCGCACCGTATTTATTACTACCAGGATGGCACCACCGGGGCCGTTTGGATGCGGGGCATCACGGATGCCGGCGGGTTCGCCGACCGGGGTACCGGCTACAATTACAACGATGGGGCCGGCTGGGCGCCCATGCCCTCCGCACGGGTGGAAACGCTGAAGACCGGATGGCCGGGCTATGCCCCGCTGGGCGAGAGCGGTGAGATCATCGTGACCCATTCCGCCACCAATGCAGGCCTGGTGATTTCGCGCCGAAGCACCAAGGGCACAGGCAACTGGACGCAGAGCTTCCTTACCGGGCCTACCGGCTGGGAAAAGCTGGAATGGCCCAGGGTAGTGACCTCAGGTGCCGACCATAATACCGTACACATCTTGTGCATGACCCCGCCTGAAGCCAACCAGGGCCCGCTCTATCAGGGCCAGGACGGGGCTATACTCTATTACCGTTCCTCCGATGGGGGCGCCACCTGGGACATCCAGGGGCATTATTTTCAGGAACTGGATACCACTAAATATGTATACTGGGGCGCGGATACCTATACCTGGGCCTGGCCCAAGGGCGATACCCTGGCCTTTGTGGCAGCCAACAAATGGAACGACGTGGTTCTGATGAAATCTTTGGACCGTGGATTGAACTGGACCAGCACGGTAGTGTCCGTGCACCCCTATCCCCATTTCGACCTCAACACCACCTACATCCTTGATACCCCCTATGTGGCGGACGGGGCTACGGCCGTCGCCCTCGACCCCCAGGGCAACGCCCATGTCTTCTTCGGGCTGATGCGGGTGAACAACGACGACATCTCCGATGATCTTTACACTTTCTTCCCTTACACCGATGGACTGGCTCATTGGAAGGAGGGGATGCCTGCCTTCACTACCCTGGATTTCGACACTCTTTACGACCAGGGCCATCTGGTGGGATTTGTCCAGGACTACAATGGCAACGACACCCTCGATTACATCTGGGGCCTGGAGGGCCTGGGGGAATATGTTGTGTCCCTGTCGGGCATGCCGACGGCCACGATAGATGAGGAAGGAAACATTTTCGTGCTGTTTACCAGTTTGATGGAGAACCATGACAACGGGGTGCAGAACTACCGTCATCTGCTGGGGCGGGCTTCCCTGGACGGCGGGCTGAACTGGGAGGATACCCTCATCGACCTCACCGGTTCGCTGCTCCATAATTACGATGAATGCATCTACCCGTCCCTCTCTCCAACCTCCGACAATGCCATACATTATATATTCATGGCGGATGAAGAGCCGGGCCTGGCCATCGATGGGGACGAGGATCCCTATACCGACAACAAGATTATTTACGGAAGGGCCTTCAAGGCAGACTTCGGTCTTTCCGCCGGTCCGGAGCTTGTGTTACCCGACTGGACCGTGACCCCCTTCCCCAATCCCTTTTCCAACAGCCTGAACATTGAGCTGGACGTCATGCGCCCCGGTGCCCTTGGGCTCTCGGTGCGCAACCTCCTGGGCCAGGAAGTCTGGACCAGTCAAACGGGTAACCTGGCCCCCGGGCGGCATACCGTTCGCATGGAACGGGCCGGCATGAGCCCAGGGATATACATACTGAACGTAAGCGCGGGGAATTCCGTGGTGAGCCGCAAGATCATCGCAGAATGAGCCGCTGACATTTTGATACTGTGCCCTGGGACGATGGGCCGGGTTAGACAAATAGCAGGTTCATAATCGTTTCCGTTCACATTCAGTTCTTGGCCAAGTCATCCCGGGCAGGGGGTCTGCACAAAATCCCGACGGACCATCTGCCTCAACCAAGGGCACATAAAAGGGCCGGCCTAAGCGCCGGCCCTTTTTTCCTGAAAAAAACTAATTATTTAGTGGATAAACTAAAATATTAGTTGTATAATTGCGTTGAATATTTTCTATTAATATGTTGATCATCTGAAATAATTACTAATGTATTAGTTATGGGCCGAACAGCGGAGCTTACCAGGGCGGAGGAGCAGGTGATGCAGATCCTCTGGAGTATAGGCAAGGGCTTTGTGCACGATATTCTTGACCGCTTTCCCGAGCCCCGTCCTGCATACAATACCGTTTCCACCATTCTCCGTATCCTGGAAAAGAAAGGGTATGTGGACCATGATTCCCTTGGGAAAAGCCATATGTACTTCCCGAGGGTGGAGCGCTCGATCTATATGCGCTCCTACCTGCGAAATTTTGTGCACCGCTATTTCAGCGACAGTTACCAGAGCCTCACCTCCTTCTTCCTGAGGGAGGATGAGCTCAGCCTGGAGGAGCTGGAACTGATGCGCCGTCATATTGATGACCATATCGGAAAGAAGCAGCGCCCATGAATACGTTCCTGCTCATCCAGCTCCATGCCGGCTTGCTGATCGCCCTGGCCTGGATACTCTACCGGACATTGCTCCGCGACCGGGGCTATTTCTCCCTGGGCCGCGCTTTCCTGTTACTGTCCATCCCCTTGGCCTATGGGCTGCCCTTGTGGGCGGGGCGTGTGCAATCCCCGGCCCCGGCCCTGCTGCATTATGAATTGCCGATGGCTGTGCTCGGGGAAGAGGGGGCAGGGGCAATGGCCAGGATGCTTCCTGAGCCCGTGATGATGATCTATCTGCTGGGTGCCGGAGCCTGGCTCACGTTCCACCTCTGGAACCTGTTCAGGATACTGAGCCTGATGCAGCGCAGCAGGCCGAGCACTGCCTGGCCTGGGTTGGCGCTCGACCACCCGCACATCCGGGGCACCTATGCCTTTCTGCACCGGGTGATCTGGAATGAGCGTCAACTGAGCCTGGAGGAGCAGGAAGTCATACTGCGGCATGAAAGGGTGCATATCCGACAGGCTCATACGGCGGATATCCTTTTCCTGGAATGGATCACGGTGCTGCAGTGGTTCAATCCGTTCATCTACCTGCTCCGCAGGGACCTGTTGGAAGTGCATGAATTTCTTGCCGACCGGGGAAGCCTGGGCAGCGAGGGAAATGTATCGACTTACCTCAGGGTCATGCTCGACAGGGCCCTCGGCAAAGAAGCTGGAACACTAAGTAATGCTTTCGGAAATGTTTCACTAAAAAGAAGGATCATGATGATGAACAAGTCTGTACGCAGGGAGAACCTGACAAGGTATGTCCTTGCCTTTGTGTTGTTTGCCTCGGCAGCCCTCATGGCCGCCCGGCCTGAGCCCGGTCGTTCACAGGCCTCGGCCGTATCCGGTATCATCCTCGATACTGAAGCGGAACTTCTGTCGCGTAACCCCCAGGACAAGCCGTTCAAGGAGGTGAAGTCGATGCCGGAATACGTCGGAGGCACCGAGGCCATGATGAAGTTCCTGCAGGCCAATATCAGGTACCCTGAAGAAGCCCGCAAGCAGGGAAAGACTGGTACAGTGTACGTCATGTTCAAGGTGAACGAGAAGGGCCGGATGGAGGACCTGAAGGTAGAGAAGGGAATAGGCGGGGGCTGCGATGAGGAAGCCCTCAGGGTGGTAAAGATGATGACTGACTGGAAGCCGGCCCTGGACAAGGAAGGCAAGCCTGTGACCGCCATGCTCACCCTGCCGGTCAAATTCCAGCTTTCCGACAAGAAGAAGGAATAATTCGCCGACCTTTACCGGCGCATGAAGTCCCTGCCTTTCCTGCTGCTGGCCCTAACGCTGATCTTCGTCTGTTCCTGCCGGGAACAGAAGATCAACCGCTATGATACCAGCCGCCGCAAGCAGGGACTTTGGCATGAGCACAGTCAGCTGGGCACCCTGATGGCCTATGGCAGTTACAAGGACGGCCTTGAGAAGGGGCGATGGGTGCACCTTGACCCTGAGGGGAGGACCTGGGTTACATACCATTACGGCAAGCAGCGCATCAAGGTAAAGTATTATCGGTCCAACGGGAACCTTGAGCGCAAGGGATGGGCCCGGATGGATTATGAACCCCTGGGGCCCCATTTTTACTGGCACGGGCGCTGGACCTTTTACGATGACAACGGACGCAGGGACAGCACCGTACGTTATGCATTTGGGGCTCCCCTGCCCTGAGCATGACATGATCGGCGGCCATCTCCCCGTGCAGGCTTTTCCTTATCTTTGAGCCTGCGGAGTGCTATCCTATGCCCAAATCCTTTTTGCGTTCAGTTGTGGTCCTTGTGATGGTCCTGGCCGGCCTTTTCCCTGGGCAAGCCAGCGTATCCGATAGCCTGAAACGGGTATTGGTTCAGGCCAGGGATACGCACAAAGTAATGGTACTGAGTGATCTGTGTTGGGAATATCGACTAAAGGACCAGGATACTGCCCTCTTCTATGGCCGCGAGGCCCTGAACCTGGCGACCCGCCTGAACTTCCGCAAGGGCGAAGCCCAGGCGCTCAACGATCTGGGCATCATATACATTGATCGCAACGAATTTGCCCAGGCGCTGGAACAGTTCAACCGGGCCATGCAAATACGTCAGCAACTGGGCGACAGTGCCGGTGTGGCCGCCCTGTACAACAAACAAGGCATAGTGCACCAGAAGCAGGGGCGCCTGGATGCCGCCCTCGACCGCCAGCTGAGGGCCCTGCGCATTTATGAACAACGGGGAGAGGAGCGCTGGATCAGCTATACCCTCAATAACATCGCCATCATTCATTTCAACCTGGGAAATCTTTCAAAATCCCTGGAATACCATCGGAAAGCGCTGGATATCAGGATTAAGCTTCAGGATGGATATGGAATTGGGGCTTCCTATGGCAATATGGCCAACGTATTCCTCGAATCCGGGGATACAGTGAGGGCCAAGAAGCACATCCGTCTGGCGCTCGGCTACCTTAGGGAGGCCGGTTCCTCAGAGGCCCTGGGCGTGCAGCTTAACAATATAGGCGCCATTCTCGCGGCGGAAGGGCAGGTGGACAGCGCTGAGGTATACCTTCTTCAGGCATTGCAGATCAGGGAAGGCCTGGGGGACCTCAAGGCCATAGCTTCTACCCTGGGAAGCCTGGGGGAGGTCTATTACCGCAAAGGGTCATGGGGAAGCGCTGAAAGCTTCCTGGTGCGTTCGTTGGAGATCGCCCGCCAGGCTCAGGTGAGGGAAGAGCAGATCAACGCCTTGTCGCGGCTGAGCCTGGTATATGAGGCCACGGGAAAAGACCGGCAGGCGCTGTCGGCCCTGAGGGAGTATAACCGGATCAGGGAGGAAGTTTACAACGATCAGGTAAATGCCCGCATCCTGGAGATGCAGGAGCGCTTTGAGGCGGAGAAGAAGGAGCAGCGGATAGCCCTCCTCACCAGCGAAAAGGAACTGGATAAGTTGAAGATCAAGCAGCAGCGATTCCAGATCACCCTGTTGCTGGGCTTTGTGGTGATGATGCTTGGAACGGCCTTCTTCGAATACTACCGCTATCGCCAGCGCCAGCGCAGCGTGCTGCAGAACGAGATGATCCGGCAGCAGGAGCTGCGCATGAATGCCGTGATCGAGGCCCAGGAGACGGAGCGTAAGCGGATCGCGGAGGACCTACACGATGGGGTGGGACAGACCCTCTCGGGCCTCAAGCTGGTGTGCGAGGGAATTTCTGAGAACCTGAGGCTGGAAGGGGATGCCCGCGATCAGGTGAAGAAGCTCAGCCATGCCCTGGACGAGGCCTGTTCCGAAGTTAGGACCCTCTCGCATGAAATGCGCCCCAAAGCCCTCAACGAGCTGGGCCTCATCCCCTCCATCGAAGAAATGCTGGGGCGCAGCCTGCGGCCTTCGGGCATAAGGTACAGTTTCGATCACGTCGGTATGGACGAGCGGTATCCGGAGAAGATCGAGGTAAGCCTCTATCGTATCCTTCAGGAACTGGTGAACAACATTATCAGGCACAGTCAGGCCAGCGAGGTCGGACTTCAGCTTTTTCTCAACAAACAGCATATTGTGATGGTGGTAGAAGACAATGGAAGGGGCTTCGACCATGCCCGGGAGCAGGGAAAGGGCATCGGACTGCTGAACATGCTTAGCCGGGTGAATGCCGTAGGGGGAGAGATCCATTATGAGACCTCTCCGGGAAATGGTACCGTGGTCACGCTCAGGATACCCGTATGAACGAAATCATCAGGATCATCATTGCCGACGATCATCAGCTCGTGATCGACGGCATCAAGTCCCTCCTCCTGCACGATGAAGGCCTAAGCATCGTGGGCGAGGCCAACGACGGAATTGAGCTCATGAACCGCCTCCAGGTGGTGAGTGCCGATATCCTGCTGCTGGATATCAACATGCCCCGGATGAACGGCCTGGAAGTGATGGCGGCGATACGGAAGAAGCACCCTTCTACCCGCGTCATCATCCTTTCCATGCACAATGAGCGCGCCATAGTGCAGCGGCTCATCGATCTCGGCGCCTCCGGTTATGTGCTGAAGAACGCCGACCGCAAGGAGCTGGTGGAGGCCATACGTCAGGTAGCCGCCGGACTGCGGTATTTTAGCGGGGAGGTCACCCTGGGCCTCATACAGGCCCGCGAAGCCGCCGGCGCCAGCCCCGGGGGGCCCGATACCCTTCCCGAGCTGACTTCCCGAGAGACAGAGATCCTGCGACTGGTGGCCGAAGGGCTTTCCAACAAGGAGATCAGCGACCGCCTCTTCATAAGCCACCGCACCGTGGATACCCACCGTACCAATATCATGCGAAAGATCGGCGTCTCCAATGTGGCGGGACTTATCCGCTTCGCCATCCGCCACGGCTTCCTCTCCTGAGCCTATTTCAGTATCTGATTACGGGAATTCCCGTAGGTAATTACGGTAGGCCCCGGATGTTTTATCTCTTCGCATCGGGGCATCTTTGCCCTATCCCTTGCATCTACCTCAAAGCAGCCAAGGAATTCAGCAAACAGGGTCCTCATACGGCGTCTCCATTCTTGCTTTGAGGTCAGGGATGATTCCGTTATGAGGCCCTGCTTCTTTAAGAATAAACGATGAGAAGGAACCTACCCTTAATCCTGTTCTTTTTCCTGCTGGTTATTCCGGTGTGGGCATCATTGGCGCAGTCCAGAGTGCTGAAGGACCCAGAAGAGATCCGGGCAGAAGCGAATGCATGGCTGCAGGGTCTCCTGACCGAAGAGGCCACCGTGGAGCTGCTCGGGGCTTACACTGGGACCCGGGGCTCCATGACCTTCGACCTTACCCTCTCTGCCGAAGGTACGGCCGGGAAAAAGCCCGGCTACGGCAAAGGGCGCATACAGACAGTCTTTCTCGCCGAGACCGACATTACGGACCATAATTTCACCGGAAAGTTCAAGGACCTGCTGAAAGAGAAGGTATTCGACTGGAAGATGCAGAAAGGCACCCAGGTGAAGATCAGGTTTACATACGAGATATGACATTCTTTCAATAACAACCAAACTCAAAGCAAGATGAAAACCAAACAACTCCTGCTCGGCCTCGCCCTCGGCGCAATGGCCATTATGCCGGCCTTTGCCGGCAAGGACCCTGTATTCAAGACGGTATGGGAGGGCTCTCTCGACAACAAGGGAAGCCTTTACGCCAATGCCTCCCCGGATGGGGAGCGGTTGGTCGGCTCAACCCGTACCGAGTTCTGCCTGATGGACGGCAAGACAGGCAAGCTGGTATACAGCAAGAGATTCAAGGATATCAGCGATGGGGAGCTCAGCAACACCAATTACCAGATCATCATGTGGGAAGCCAATGCCATGCTGGTATTCGACAACAAGCTGGGCAAGGACCGTATTGCCGCCGTCGACCTGAAGGACGGCAAGATGCTGTGGATCAAGGACCGTTTCAGTTTCCCCAAGCCCAAGGAGGACGCTTCGGGTAACGCCGCCCAGCTGGAGGACATGATCGTGTACATAGAGGAAACCCGCACCTTCGCCTTTGCCCAGAAGGAGGCCCTTATTATGATCGACCTGCTGACGGGCAAGGAGATTTGGGAGACCACCCGGTTCCGCGGCTCTGTAGGCCATTACATCTACCTCCCGGAATCCAACGAGCTGGTCATGGTGAACTTCCAGCCCAAGGGACTGCTCGCCCTGTTCTCCGGTTTCAAGAACCAGCTCATGCGAATCAAGGCCAGCAACGGGGAAGTGGTTTGGGAAGCCACCTACCGTGGCATGGTAGAAAAGACCGTACTCACCCGCGATCCCCTGGTCAAGCTGTCCATCAGCGGAAAAAAACTCTTCCTTCAGTTGGGGGGGCTCCAGGTGTATGATCTCGCTTCGGGCAAGGAGATTTGGGGTGCCTATTACCAGCCCGACCTGGAAGGCTTCAAGCGCTCCGGCACCGGCAAAAACCTGAGGGCCGGCATTTATGGCGCCATCGCCGATCCCCTGATTACCGACAATGCCGTGTACATCGTACTGGGCGATGACAAGCTGAAGAACAAGTTCGTGCAGAAGTTCGACCTGGAGACCGGCAAGGAGCTGTGGACCACCGAAAAGATCAAGGATGCCACCGCCATCCCCCACCTGCAGATCAGCGGCAACACCCTGGTGATGCAGCTGGGAGGCTTTGTGAACCAGCAGCGCATCACCCGTGAAGGCAATCCCCAGGACGGCTACACCATTTATTACGTGAATGAATACATCTGGCTGCCCAAATTCGGGATTGCGGGCATCGACATCAATACTGGTCAGTATATCTGGCGGTCGGAGAAGTTCAAGAAGCGCATCACCGACATTGTGGTGGACAACGGGAAGGTATATGCCGCCTCGGCAGAGTATTTCTACTGCTACGATGCCCCTACCGGACGTGAACTTTACGCCACCGACCTGAACAAGGCCAAGGTGGGCCCGGGCCTCTTTGCCTTTGATATGGGCGACAAGGTGGCCATTGTGGGCGACAAGGGCATGGCCGCCTTCGCCAAGGGCGATGGAAAAATGGCCTATTCCACCGAGAAGTTCAAGGGAGTGATGAGCTATGTGCGTAAGGGGAACAACGTATTCCTGCAGAACGACAAGTACGACATTGCCGGCATCGACCTGAGCAACGGGGAGATCAAGGGCATCGTGAACATCAAGCCCAGCCGGCACACCGAGAACGAGGCCTTTGCCAACGACTCCGAGTTCAGCGGGGGGGTGGACATGACCTTCGACGGGGAGTATATCTATGCTTTCCGTAAGGAAGAGGTCACCAAACTGAAAGTCAACTGATCCCTTTTTTCCCATCCCGCCGGCGCAGCATCCTGGCTGCGCCGGCATTTTTATAACCTCATCCATGAAAAAACTGATCCTTATTCTTCTGATTCTTCCGTGGTCTGTATCCCTGATGTCCCAGGCCCACAGCTTCTGGTACTTCAGTGCCGGGTTGGCCGGCAGTACCACGCGCCTGCAGGGGTTGAACGGTGTCATCGACCGCTACAACGAAACCCGGCAGGGGCAGGCCGGGGCGGCTACCCTGAGCCAGGAAATGGGCCATTTCGCCCTGCAGTCGGGATATGAGTTTGCCTTCGGCCGGGTCATCGACGATGCCGGCTGGTTTGCCGATTTCCATTTTGCCATACTGGAGGCCGGCACCTATGCCGAGGGTCAAGCCCTCGATGGATCCACCGCCCGCCGCGACCTCGACCTGGTCACCCATTCCCTGGGCATCGGCGTGGGCGCCAGCATCATACAGAACAGTCACATGGAGGTGGGTGTGGGGGGCTCTTTTCATTTCAGCCGTAACCGGGTGTACACCCGGGTGAACGAGGAAGCCGAAGAGATGGTCATGGAAGATCCGGTGCCCATTTCGCTCACCCCTTTCCTGCAGGCCACCCTTTTCCTCAGCCGCAAGATCCCCCTGGCGGCCTTTGGTAGGGGGTACTTCGAAGTGCCGGTACTCGCCACCGATTACAGTCCGGTGAACGAGAAGATCAATCCGGCCACTTACATGAACGATGAGGGCAAGGATTTCAGCAGCCGCAATTGGAGGCCGGGGTTCACGGTAGGTGTGGCGCTCATCCTGCATGAGCGCGACCGGAGTTTTCACCAGTAGAATCGATTAATCGAGCATTCGATTAATCGATTGACCGACTGCGTCCTCCACTTCCTTCAGGGAATTGGTTTCCATGAGCGTTGCCCTTAGGGCAGCGGCGCCGGGGAAGCCGTGGAGGTAGATCTTGAAGAAGCGCTTGAGCACCTGGAAATTGCGGTCGGGACCCCAGGTCTGGGTATATCGCCGGGCATGCGAGAGGAGGGCGTGCAGGCGATCCTCCCGGCTGGGTTCGTAGGGCGAATCCCGGAACATCCAGGGATCGTGGAATATCCCGCGGCCCACCATGAAGCCGTCGGCCCCGGTCTCCCTGCAGCGGGCCCGCCCATCGGCCATGCTGCTCACATCCCCGTTGCCCAGCAGCGGGACATCGGGTGCCAGGGCATCCCTTACCTTCACGGCCAGGGCCACATGGCTCCAGTCGGCCGCTACCAACGACTGTTCCTTGCTGGTGCGCGCATGCAGGATAATGGCCGAAGGACCGGCTTCCAGCAACTGCCTTATCCAGCGTTCCGTCACGGGCTGGTGGAAACCGACACGGGTTTTTACGCTAACAGGTAGCGGGGTGGATTCGCGGGTGGCCCGTATGATGTCCTGGGCCCGGGTTGGGTCCAGGATGAGGGCCGAACAGCTGCCCCCTTTCACCACCTTCTTCACCGGACAGCCCATGTTGATGTCGATACCATCAAAGCGGCCGGTCTGGCTTACCATTTCGGCGGCCCGGGCAAAGCGCTCCGGCTGGCTGCCCCAGATCTGGGCTACCAGGCGAATGCCCTGTTGCTGAAGTAGTTCCCGCTCCGAGGAGTTGACCACCAGGCGTTCAGCCACCTTATCAAAGCCCCGTTCGTGGCATAGCCCGTCGGTGGAAGTGAATTCGGTGTACATCACGTGCAGCGTTCCCGGTGCCGACATGCGGATCACCTGTTCCCGGAAGGAAGTGTCGGTCACATCTTCCATGGGCGCAAGGCTGACGATAGGGCGGGGCAGGGTGTTCCAGAAGGAAATCATCAATTCAATAGGTCACGAATAGGGAATTCACTGGTGTTAACTCATTTAGAATATTTTTGTTCATCCGGGTCGCCCGAACTGATTATCATTACCTTGTCATCAGGCATGGAATGGGAGCCTTAGTTTCCTAAAAATAATGTTATGAGCAAGACATTACTCTTCCTGGATTACTATAAATATATTTTTGTCTTCAAACCATTTCGCAGCATACTATACAGCGTTGGGCTGGTCCTTTTTTTTATCACGCTCTCGCCTGCAATCAATGACTTGCGCGATGGTAACACATACACTGTGGTTATAGGATCTGCAACGATTTTCCTATTTTTTGCTGATCTGTTGTTAACCCTGAGATCATTACTGGGGTTTTGGGAAAGCGATAATGTGTTGGTTAAACAAAATGCTGAAATAGAGAAAGAATATCAAAAAGTCCCGGATGTTCATGCACATGGTATTACGAACAATGGCATTTTCTGGCATGAGTATTACTGGAAACGGGACTCCATTAATCAGTTTTTACGAAGGTCGCCCGGTATTCAGGTTGTTATCAGCAAAGAATATGCACGATTGATTAAAAATATTTTGCAGGAAAACCCAGAAGAAATTAAAAGATTTCTTTTTTCATAGAGGGCCTGATCGGATAGCTCCCTGACGAATGAGGCATCAGATTAGAAAGCATAACGCTTATTAATGTAAGGTGTGCGAATTCGGACGGAGGAACAGCGAGAGTCCACTAATCATCCGTAAGGGCCTTTCACCTCTAATTCATAAACAGCAATAAAACAGGCGGTTGAATATTTTGGCATAGAGTTGGCAGCATGCGGTTACCTTCGGGAACCGACCATTTGTAACCATGAGGATGAATTTCGCCGGTAGGTCAGCCCTGGCCTACCGGCCTTCTACAAACCAAAACCCAAACAAGGCACGACATGAACAAGAAGATCCTGGTCCTTCTGCTGGCGCTGAGCGTCAGCGGACTGGCGCGCGCGGACGAGGGGATGTGGCTCCCCTTCCTCGTTGAAAAACTGAACATCAAAGACATGAAGCAGCTGGGCTGCCGCCTGACGCCGGAGCAGATCTACAGCATCAACCAGGCCTCCCTCAAGGATGCCATCGTACGCCTCGACGGCGGAAGCTGCACCGGGGAGATGATCTCCTCCCAGGGCCTGCTGCTCACCAATCACCACTGCGGATATGACGACATCCGCGCCAACAGCAGTGTTGAGCACGATTACCTTACCCATGGCTTCTGGGCCATGAACCGACAGGAGGAGCTGCCCAATCCGGGCAAAACCGCTTCCTTCCTGGTGAGGATGGAAGACGTGACGGATCGTGTCATGGACTCCCTGCGCCCGGAGATGAGCGAAAACGAGCGCACAGCCAAGGTGAGGGCCACCCTCAACGCGATCCGCGAGGAGGCCATAGGCGAGAGCCACTACGAGGCCGCAGTGCAGGAAATGTTGGAGGGCAATGCCTACTACCTGTTTGTTTATGAAACGTTTATGGACGTTCGCCTCGTAGGTGCACCGCCCTCGGCGATAGGCAATTTCGGTGGTGACACTGACAACTGGATGTGGCCCCGGCATACCGGGGACTTCACCATTTTCCGCGTGTATGCCGGTCCTGACGGCAAACCTGCAGAATATTCCAAGGACAACCTTCCCTATCAGCCAAAGCATCATCTCCCAGTTTCACTCCAGGGTGTCAGGGAGAATGATTTTGCCATGATCATGGGATATCCCGGAAGCACGGACCGCAACCTTCCGTCCTGGGGAATAGAGATGAAGATCGGGGAGCTGAACCCGGCCGGCGTGGCGCTTCGTGGCCGCAAGATGGAGATCATCAAGTCATTCATGGATGCTGATCCCGCATTGCGCATCAAATACGCCTCCAAGTATGAATACCTGGGCAACTTCTGGAAAAAGGATGCTGAAGAGGCCAAGGCCCTGAAGCAGCTTAAGGTGGCCGAAGAGAAACGGGCCCTGGAACAGGCATTCGACGCCTGGGCCCAGCAGGACGTGGAACGCAAGCACAATTACAATAGCGTGATCTCTGATATGCAGAAGGTATACGCCTCGCGCAAGGAGAGCAGGTATTCCCTGCTGCGGGTACATTTCATTGAGACCCTGGTGGATGCCAATCTGGTAATGATGGGTTTCCAGAGCAGCGGATTGCAACAGATGCTGGCTGCCGGACAGGATGTGGGCCCGATGGCAGAAGGGCTGAAAGAAGCGGCAGCAGAGCTATACAAGGACTACGACCCCCGGGTGGACCAGCAGGTGCTGGCCGCAATGCTCAAAGCCTGGGAGCAGGGGCTTCCCTCTGAGCTCCATCCTTCGGTAATGGCCGAGGTCAGGAAGAAATACAAAGGGGATTATGCCCGTTACCTGGCTTCCGTTTACAGTCGTTCGGTGCTGGCCGGGCCTGAAAAGTTCATGGCCTTCCTGGAGAAGCCCTCGGCCAAGGTCCTTTCGAAGGATCCCGGCTTTGCCCTGGTGAATTCTATTATGGAAATCTGGGGACAGCAGCGTGCCCAGCAAAAAGAAAACAGCGAAACCCTCGGAAGGGCCCGACGCCTCTTCCTGGCCGGGTTGCAGGAAATGAACCCCGGAAAGAGCTATTACCCGGATGCCAACTCCACCATGCGGTTGACCTACGGCAGCGTGAAACCCTATGAGCCCAGGGATGCCGTGGCATACGACTATATGACCTGGCTCGATGGGGTGATCGAAAAAGAGGATCCCGGGCACGAGGACTTCATCGTACCGGCCCGACTGGTAGAGCTATACCACAAGAAGGACTTCGGTCCTTACGGGGTGAACGGACGTATGCCGGTCAATTTCCTTACCACCAACGACATCACTGGTGGGAACAGCGGCAGTCCCGTGATCAACGCCAATGGGGAACTCATCGGCACCGCTTTCGACGGCAATTCGGAGGCCATGAGCTCCGACATAGAGTTTGATGAGCAATTGCAGCGCACCATCGTTTGCGATATCCGTTATGTGCTGTTCATCATCGATAAATATGCCGGGGCCGGTCACCTGGTCAAGGAAATGGACCTGCGCCACTGAACGGGTTAGTGATCGTTTTCGGACACCAAGTGTATCGTTTTGGACATTTAAAGGAAGTCAAGGCAACCTCATACCAACCCCATTCCAAAACCTCTATCCGTATGAAAAGAAACATTTTACCGGGTGTGCTGCTGGTGCTGCTTATCGCAGGCATCGCCACCCTGTTCTCCTGCAAGGGGAAGAAAGCCGAAGGCGAGGGCCAGCTGGCCAAGCAGATCCCAGTGGAAGAGTTCTTCCGCAAACCTGAGAAGGCGAGCTATCAGATCAGTCCCGACGGGAAATACGTTTCGTACATGGCCCCCAACGCCTCACGGCGCATGAACATCTTCGTGCAGGAGATCGGTTCCGACCAGGTGATCCAGCTAACGGACGACACCGCCCGCGACATTGACGGTTACTTCTGGGCCAACAACGAACGCATCCTCTACCTTAAGGACACCGGCGGGGATGAGAACTACAAGCTGCTGGGCGTTAATATCGACGGGAGCAACCCCATCGCCCTTACCGATTTTCCCGGGGTCCGCACCCAGATCATCGACCCCCTGGAGGAGATCCCCGATGAAGTCATCATCGGCATGAACAAAGACAATCCCCAGGTGTTCGACCCCTATCGCCTCAACATTGTGACCGGAGAGCTGACCAAGCTATACACCAATCCCGGAAACATACAGGCATGGATGACCGACCATGAAGGCAAACTGCGCGTGGCCATGGCCATCACCGATGGGGTGAACACCAGTATACTGTACCGCGATACTGAGGATCAGGAGTTCCGCACTGTGCTTACCACCTCCTTCAAGGAAAGCGTCGAGCCCCAGTTTTTCACCTTCGACAACAAGATGATATACGCCACCAGCAACCTGGGCCGCGACAAGAGCGCCGCCGTGATCTTCGACGTGGCCAATGGCAAGGAGACGCAGCTGCTGTACGAGAACCCGGATTTCGACGTGACCCGGCTCGGATACTCCAAAAAGGAAAAGGTGTTGCAGGCGGCCTATTTTGAAGACTGGAAGATGCAGCGCCATTATTTCGATCCGAAGTTCCAGGAGCTCATCACCCGGCTGGAGGACAAGCTGGGGGCGGAAGGCCGCTACAATATCGGCATCTACGACATGACCCGTGCCGAGGACAAGTTCATCGTTGGCAAATCGAGCGATCGCGCCCGTACCTCTTATTACCTATACGACCGGAATACCGACGAACTCACCTTCATCCACCAGGTGACCCCCTGGCTCGATGAGAACGAGATGGCCGAGGTGAAGCCGGTTACCTATACTTCCCGCGACGGGCTCACCATTCACGGTTACCTTACCGTGCCCAAGGGTATGGAGGCCAAGAACCTGCCTGTGGTGGTCAATGTGCATGGCGGACCCTGGGCCCGTGACAGCTGGGGCTTCAATCCCGAGGTTCAGTTCCTGGCCAACCGCGGATACGCGGTGTTCCAGATGAACTTCCGCGGTTCCACGGGCTATGGCAGGGCCTTCTGGGAGGCTTCGTTCAAGCAGTGGGGCAAAGCTATGCAGGATGACGTGACCGACGGCACCCGCTGGCTGATCGAACAGGGCATTGCCGACCCCGAGCGCATTGCCATCTATGGTGGAAGTTACGGGGGCTATGCCACCCTGGCCGGCATCGTTAAGGAGCCGGACCTTTATGCTGCAGCCGTGGATTATGTGGGGGTTTCCAACCTGTTTACCTTCATGCAGACCATTCCGCCCTACTGGAAACCTATGCTTGACATGATGTACGAGATGGTAGGTGATCCGGTAAAGGACAGCCTGCTCCTGGCTGAGAACTCTCCTGCGCTGAACGCCGGCAAGATCGTTACCCCCCTGTTCGTGGCCCAGGGCGCCAATGACCCCAGGGTCAACATCAACGAATCGGACCAGATGGTGGAAGCACTCAAGGCCCGTGGAGTCAATGTGAAGTATATGGTAAAGGACAACGAAGGCCACGGGTTCAGCAACGAAGAGAACCAGTACGACTTTTACAACGCCATGGATTCCTTCCTGGCAGAGCACCTGAAAAAGTAGGCCTATCCGGATTTTCCAATAGAGAGGGGCTGTGCGGTGTACGTGCAGCCCCTTCTCCTTTGAAGCTTTTCAGGTGCCCTGTTCCCTTAAGAAAGGATTGCCCAGGGGGGTTACTGAACAGGGGCGAACAATGGTGTAACATATTGACACATCCTTACTTGACGGATTTATTTTCTGCAGATGCAATGTGTTGCATTACAGAGCGTTGTTGAGGATGGCACAATTACTGCATAGTTCAACATGCCATCATCCGGGTCCGGAAACACCCATTTGGCCAGACCAAGCTGTAAACCTGCTTACATGATCTCACTGAACCAACTCCATAAATCGTATCGCAGCGGCACCAACAGCCTCCACGTACTCAAGGGTATTGACCTTGAGGTGGAAGCCGGGGAAATGGTGTCCATCATGGGTTCCTCCGGATCGGGGAAGTCGACCCTGCTGAACATTCTGGGCATACTCGACAATTACGATGCGGGTGTCTACCGTCTCGACGGGCATGCCGTCAACGGTTTCGGTGAAACCCGCGCCGCGGGCTTGCGCAATCAATACATCGGTTTTGTTTTCCAGTCGTTCAACCTCATCAGTTTCAAAAATGCCATGGAAAACGTGGCCCTGCCCCTGTATTACCGAAAGATAGGCCGCAGGAAAAGAAATATCATGGCTATGGAGCTGCTCGAGCGTCTCGGTCTGGCCGACTGGGCCACCCACCTTCCCGGGGAGCTCAGCGGCGGCCAGAAGCAGCGTATTGCCATTGCCCGTGCCCTCATTGCCCGGCCCAAGGTCATCCTGGCCGATGAGCCCACCGGTGCGCTCGACAGCCAGACCTCCTTCGAGATGATGGACCTGCTGAGGGAGATCAATAGCACGGGCATCACCATGCTCATCGTTACCCATGAGAACGATATTGCGGCGCGAACCGACCGTATTATCCGGCTTCACGACGGAGTGATCCTCAATGGACACGATCCTTCCCTTCACACGCTCGAATCCCCGGCAGATATCCCGGCCACCATTCGTCCCAATTGATAAACGCCATGGGATGGCTTGACCCGGACAACTGGCAGGAGATGCTCGCCACCCTGCGCAAGAACAGGCTACGGACCTTCCTCACCGGATTCAGCGTAGCCTGGGGCATCTTTATGCTCATCATCCTGTTGGGGTCGGGTACCGGCCTGGAAAACGGGGTTCGGCAGGAATTCGAAGGGGATGCCGTGAACACCCTGTGGATCAATGCCGGGCAGATCTCCATCCCCTACCAGGGGCGCAAGCCAGGCACTCCCATCAGTTTTCGCAACGAGGATGTGGATGCCATCGAATCCAATATTGGGCTCATCGATCATATCAGTCCCCGATTTAACATCTGGTGGAACACCAACATTACCTATGGCAAGGAGACGGCTTCCTTCGACATCATTTGTATTGCACCTGGTTACCGATACCTGGAGGCGCTTAAGGTGGTGCAGGGACGATTCCTCAATGAGAACGACATACGGGAAGGGCGTAAGTGCGTTGCCATTGGCACAGCCGTAAGGGATGCCCTTTTCAAGAAAGAGGATCCCATAGGTAAGTTTATCAAGGTCAGTGGAGTACCATTTCAGGTCGTGGGATGTTTCGACGATTCGGGGGGCGACCGAGATGTGCGCAGGGTGTACCTGCCCTATGTCACTGCACAGCGGGTATACAGCAACACCGACCGTTACTGGTCGATGAACATCACGACCCGGGCCGATATGGCCCAGAGCAAGGCCATGGAGGAGCAGATCCGCAGGGAGCTGTCGCAACGCCTGAAGTTTGATGCCAAGGATGAAAGGGCGGTGTTCATTTTCAATGGGGTGGAGAATTATCAGCAGTTCATGAACTTGTTCCTGGGCATCAGGGTCTTCATCTGGATCATCGGGATCGGGACCATAGTGGCCGGGATTGTGGGCGTGAGCAATATCATGATGATCGCCGTCAGGGAGCGCACGCGGGAGATCGGTATCCGCAAATCTATCGGCGCCACACCCCTTTCCATTATTGCCATGGTCATGATGGAATCGATTGTGATCACCACAGCGGCGGGTTATATCGGGCTTTTTGCGGGGGTGGGCGTGCTGGAGCTGGCGGCCCCCCTGTTTGCCGATTCCGACAATTTCTTCCGAAATCCGGAGGTCAACTTCAGCATCGCCCTGAGCGCCACCGGAATCCTCATTCTCGCCGGGGCTATTGCCGGCTTCATCCCGGCCCGCAAAGCCGCCGCCATACGTCCCGTGGAAGCCCTAAAAGAAGAATAATCCATGTTTGACCGCGATCGTTGGCAAGAAGTTTTCAGTGTACTGAAAAAGAACCGCTTAAGGACCTTTTTCACCGCGTTTGGAGTGTTTTGGGGCATCTTCATGCTCGTCATCATGATGGGCTCGGGGAACGGTCTTCAGAATGCCGTACTGAGCGACATGGGCGATATGGCTTCCAACAGCTTCTTCATGTGGACACAGCGCACCACCATGCCCTACAAAGGATTTTCCACTGGTCGATGGTTCGAGTTCAGCAATGCCGATACCCGGGCCCTGCGCGAGCGTATCCCGGAGATCGGGCTCATCGCCCCCCGCCTGCAGGCATGGGGTGGACAGGGGCAGAACAATGTGGTGAGGGGGCTGCAGACCGGGGCCTACGATATTTTCGGCGATTACCCTGACTTTCAGAAGATCAGTCCGCTCGACATCCTGGAGGGGCGCTTCATCAACACCCTCGATCTGGAAGCCAGCCGTAAGGTGGCCGTGATCGGGCAGCTGGTCCGTGACAACCTGTTTACCTCCGATGAGCAGCCCATCGGGCAGCATATCCGGATCAACGGGGTTTACTTCATGGTGGTGGGTACTTTCAAGTCCAAGCGCAGCGGCGGACAGGCGGAACGGGAGAACAAGGCCATCTATATGCCGCTCAGCACCATGCAGCGTACCTTCAACTACGGCAACCGGGTGGGCTGGTATTCTATTACGGCGAAGGAAGGCCATTCGGCCATGGCGGTGGAGGAGAAGGCTAAACACCTGATGAAGGAGCGTCACATGGTGCACCCGGACGACGATCAGGCCATCGGGGGCTTCAATGTGGAGAAAGAGTTCCACCGCATGCAGGGGTTGTTCCGCGGCATCAAGGCCTTGATCTGGATCGTGGGAACAGGCACCCTCATCGCAGGAATCGTTGGGGTAAGCAACATCATGCTCATCGTGGTCCGCGAACGTACCCGGGAGATCGGGGTACAGCGCGCCCTGGGCGCCACACCGGCCCACATCATAGGGCAAATCCTTACTGAGGCCGTTTTCCTCACCACCCTGGCCGGCTATGTCGGTCTCACCCTGGGTGTTGGCCTACTGGAGCTCATCAACAGGGCACTCGCCAATGCCGGGGGAGAAGGGCAGTTCTTTCGCGACCCGGGCATTGACTTCAGCATGGGCCTCACCGCCCTGGGCATCCTTGTCCTTTCGGGCCTGCTGGCCGGATTCATCCCGGCGCGGAGAGCAGTGGCCGTAAGGCCCATAGAGGCCCTCAGGTACGAGAATTGATAAGTACATGAAAAGCAAAGCATTGCTTAGTCAATGCTTGAATACGAAGATAGAGTTTCAACGATAAATTGCAGAAATGAAAAGGGTATTGAAGATTGCGCTGATTGTGGTCCTGATCGGGGTGTTCGCATGGACGCTGGTCTTTCTCTATCAGAAATCCAGGGAGAAGCCGGTGGTGTTTGAAACGGTGAGCCCGACCATTGACAATGTGGTGAAGAAGACCGTGGCCACCGGAGCGGTGGTACCACGCCGAGAGGTGGAGATCAAGCCCCAGGTCTCGGGCATCATCGAAGAAGTATTCGTGGAAGCCGGGACCATGATTAAGGCCGGCGACCTGGTAGCCCGGGTGAGGATCATCCCCGATATGCTCCAGCTCACCACGGCCGAGTCGAGGGTGAGAAGAGCCGAGTTAAGCCTGGAGAATGCCAGAAAGGAGCATGAGCGCAGGCGTGACCTCTTCAACAAGCAGGTAATTCCGGAAACCGAATACAATGAGTACAAACTGGCCTGGGAAACGGCCAGGGAGGAGCTGGAGGCTGCGGAGGACAACCTGCAGCTTATCCGCGACGGGGTATCGCGACGTGCAGGCAAGGCCACCAACACCCTGATCCGTTCCACGGTCGACGGCATGGTACTGGACGTGCCGGTGGAAGTAGGCCACAGCGTGATCGAGGCCAACACCTTCAATGCCGGCACCACCATTGCCACCGTGGCCGATATGGGGGAGATGATCTTTGAAGGCAAGATCGATGAGACCGAAGTGGGTAAGATCAAGGAGGGCATGGAGCTCCTACTGACTGTGGGAGCCATCGAGGACAAGGAGTTCAGGGCTGTGCTCGAATTCATCGCCCCCAAGGGCGTGGAAGAGAACGGCGCTATACAGTTCGAGATCCGGGCGGCAGTGACCCTCTCGGATTCCATCCTCATCCGCGCAGGATACAGTGCCAATGCGGCCATTGTGCTGGAACGCCGAGATAGTGTAATGGTCATTCCCGAAGGCCTGATTCAGTTTGAGAACGATACCCCTTATGTAGAAGTGGAGATTGCACCCCAGACCTTCGAGCGCAGGGATATCCGCCTCGGATTGAGTGATGGGATCAATGTGGAGATACTCAGCGGTTTAAGCAAGGACGACCGGGTAAAAGCGCTTGATTAATCGAAGAATAGATTAATCAGTGGAGTGCTCCGTTGATATCGATGGAGCTGCCGTTGATGTAGTTGGATTGAATGAGGAATTCCACGGCATTGAGGATGTTGACAGGATCTCCAAAATTGCCGTAAGGAATCCGGGAGCGGATCACTTCACGCAGAGCTTCCGGAACCTCGGTGATCATACCGATGTCGAAATACCCCAGGTTGAGGTTGTTGATGGTAATCCCCCGGGAGGCGTTCTCGGCGGCGATGCTTTTTGTCATTCCCCAGAGGCCGGCCTTAGAGGCGGCATAGGCGCTGGTGCCCGGAACCCCCGATTGGGCCACGATGCTTGAGAAGTTGATGATGCGCCCGTAGCCTTGTTCCCGCATGGAGGGGAGGAGGGCCCGGATAAGGGTGAAAGTGCCCGTAAGATTGGTTGCCAGCACCTTCTCCCATGTCTTCAGGTTGGCCTTGTGGGCAAACGCATTGTAATTGCTGCCTGCGCAGTTGATCAGGACCAGCTGGCTGAGTCTGTCGCCCAGGGCATCGAGCCAATGGTCGATGCTGAGGGGATCGGTGATGTCAACCTGGTGGTAGTGTCCCGCCAGATCATCTTCGGGTGGGGTGCTGTGCCAGGTGCCCGAGACTGGGAAACCCGCCTGATGGTAATGCGTGAGGAGGTATTTTCCGATGCCCCGGGAGGCGCCTGTTATCAGGATCATGGGTGGTAAGGATGTGTTGACGATGAGATATTTACATTACCAGGGCCTGCACATCGTTGAGCCGGAAAAAGTCATCGCGACTGAGACTGATGAGGATTTCGTCGTGGTACTTCCCGTTCTGATAGATCTGCTCCCTGCGGATGCCGTCAGTAGTAAATCCGATCGCTGCCGTGATCCGGATTGCCACTTCGTTGTATGGGATAATGGTGGAATTGAGTTTGTGCAGGTTGATCTCGTTGAAGAGGTAGGCATAGAATAGCACCTGGGCCTCGCGGTAGTATCCTTTTCCCCTTCCGGACTTATGGAAGAAGACGCCCACCGTGGCGTTACTGTTGATATAGTTGATATTGCTGGCCGCCACATAGCCCACGAACTGCCGGGTGTCGTTCTCCTCCACGGCCAGGAAGATGGAGGTTAGGATTCCGCTGTGGTACATCCTGGAGATCCATTCCTTTTCTCCTTTCAGGTCGTTGGGGTAAGGACGGCCCACATAGGAACGCACGTCGCTGAACTCGGACTTCATTTCCACGATCCATTGGGCATCGTCTTCGGAAAAAGGCCTTAGGGTAATCCGTTGGCTGCGGTACATGACAGGGGTAGTGGCTGATGATTTTTAGTTTTTGTTATACTCTTGAAATGGGGATGGGGTTACGCCCACGGACTGATTGCAGAACACCGGGGGTACCAGAAGGGGGTCAGGGGTAATTCGGATGCGAATGTGGTGAAGAAAGGGGGGAAAGGCCTTATACAAATACCTTTAAATGAATGGGATAGTCTCCGTATCCGTTATAACCGTTCTTAACGGTTATAACGGATATAACGGTTAAGGTTGCCTTTGGATTGAGGTTGGGGCTGAATTTTTGTCAGGCAGCATGACAAAACCACCCCCCCCATCCTTCTATATTTGTACCTTTGCCCTCCCCTACAGCAATTAACCCATAAACCTATACCCTATGTTCGGAAAAGTACTCGCCGGGATCCTCCTCGCTGCCGGATCCCTTATGCTCTTCTCCTGCGGCCAGGGAAAGGCCGGTAAGGACCAGGGACAGTCAGACACCCTCAGCGCCATGCAGCAGAACCTCGCCAAATACGTAACGGTGCGCCTGGAATCAGACATCAGCCATCTAACCGACGACCAGAAACAGATGCTCCGCTACCTTTTCGAAGCAGCCGACCTCATGGACGCTGTCTACTGGAAACAATCATACGGCGATAAGGATGTCCTGCTGCAGGGCATCACCGATTCCCTGACACGGGAGTTCGTCCTGATCAACTACGGCCCCTGGGATCGCCTTAACGGTAACGCCCCATTTGTTGAGGGTATTGGTGCCAAGCCCCTGGGTGCTGCCTTTTATCCGGCCGACATGACCCGGGAGGAATTTGAGGCCTGGGACCACGAGTTGAAAAGCTCCCAATATACCATGGTGCGCAGGAACTCCAGCGGCGCCCTGGAAGCGGTATGGTATCATGAGGCTTTTGCCTCCGAAACACAAAAAGCCGCCGACCTGCTCCGCAAGGCCGCCGCCCTTTCCGATGAGCCCGGGCTGAAGAAGTACCTGGAGCTCAGGGCCGAAGCCTTGCTGACCGATGAATACCGGGCTTCCGATTTCGCATGGCTCAACATGAAGGACAACCTCATCGATATGGTGATCGGGCCTATCGAAAATTATGAGGATGAACTGTTCAACATCAGGGCCGCCCACGAGGCCTTCATCCTGCTCAAGGATGTGGAATGGAGCCGCCGCCTGGCGCGCTTCGCCCAGTTCCTTCCCCAGTTCCAGAAAAACCTCCCCGTTGCGGAAAAATACAGGAACGAGATGCCCGGCACCGACGGAAGCGAGCTCAATGCTTATGATGTGGTCTATTATGCCGGTGACTGCAATTCGGGGAGCAAGACCATCGCCATCAACCTGCCCAACGACGAAGTGGTCAGGTCGGAGAAAGGATCACGCAAGCTCCAGCTCAAGAACGCCATGCGGGCCAAGTTCGAGAAGATCCTGGTGCCGATCTCCGATGTGTTGATCGCCGAGGACCAGCGCCAGCATGTCACCTTCGATGCCTTCTTCGCCAATACCATGTACCACGAAGTGGCGCACGGGCTGGGACTGGGATACCTGAGCGACAACAAGAAAGTCACCGTGCGCGAAGCCCTGCAGGAAACCTATACCAGCATTGAAGAAGGCAAGGCGGATATCCTGGGACTGTTTATTGTTGACCAGCTGCACGGCATGGGCGAGCTGGGTGATGTTGACATCAAGGATTATTATACCACCTTCATGGCCAGCATTTTCCGCTCCATCCGCTTTGGGGTGTCGAGTGCCCACGGCAAGGCCAATATGATGCGCTTTTATTTCTTCCAGGAAAGGGGCGCCTTTGTGCGCGATGCCGCTACTGGAACTTACCGTATCGATTATGATAAGATGAAAGTAGCCATGAACGAACTGACCACCCGGATACTTACTGTGCAGGGCGACGGTGACTATGCCGCAGCCAAGGCATGGATAGAGGCCGACGGGGCCGTGAGGACCGAGCTGCAGCAGGACCTCGACCGGCTGATGCAGGTCAACATCCCGGTGGATGTAGTTTATGAGCAAGGGCCATCCGTACTTGGCCTCTGATGCGAAACGGTTGAGTGCTGCTTATCCGTACTCCTTTGCTTGGTTAATACAGCGCTAAAGAAGTGTACCTCACAGACATGCACGAGTACAGCAATATTGCCGTCATCGGGGGCGGATCCTGGGGCACGGCCCTGGTGAAGCTGCTGCTTGAGAACCAGAACGAGGTAACCTGGTGGGTGCGCCAGAACGAAACCTTGGAGCACATCCGGGAGTTCAGGCGCAATCCCAATTACCTGAGCTACCTTGAGCTGGATACCGGGCGCATCCGCCTTTCTACCGACATGGCCGAGGTCATCGCCTCGGCCGATACCCTCATCTTTGCCATCCCGGCCGCCTTTCTCGAGCAGAGCCTGGAGGGGATCACCCGGGAGCAGTTCGCCGGCCGGACGGTAATCTCCGCCATCAAGGGTATGGTTCCCGGCAGCAACCTGAGCATAGGGGAGTTCTTCCAACAGCAATACGGAATGCTTCCCGAAAACATCGGGATCGTGGCAGGGCCCTGTCATAGCGAGGAAGTGGCCATGGAGAAGCTCTCCTTCCTCACAGTGGCCTTCCGCGAAAAGCGCAAGGCCGACGACCTCATCCACAGCCTGGCCAGCCGGTATATGCGGCTGACCTCTACTACCGATGTAACGGGTATCGAATACGCCGCCGTGCTCAAGAACATCTTCGCCATCGCCCACGGCATCTGCGCCGGATTAGGCTACGGTGATAATTTCCTGTCGGTGCTCACCGTTAATTCCATCCAGGAGGTGAAACGCTTCCTTAACCGGATGAACCATGTGGAGCGCGACATCAACGATTCAGTATATACCGGTGACCTGATCGTGACAGCCTATTCCCGCTTCTCGCGCAACCGCATTTTCGGCACCATGATTGGAAAGGGCTATTCTGTGGCCTTCACCCGCATCGAGATGAAAATGGTGGCCGAAGGATATTTTGCTTCCCGCGGTATACGCGAGATCAATCGCAGGCTGCAGGTGCATATGCCCATTGCTGACGCTGTTTACAACATCCTTTACGAAGGCCATTCCCCGAGCCTGGAGATGAGCATACTCTCGGAACGCCTGCACTGAACCCAACTGCACTAGAGGAAATGGAAGTCCTATCGATCAAACAGCGCTTCGGCATCATCGGCAATGCCCTCCAGCTCGACCGGGCCATTGGCATCGCAGCGCAGGTGGCCCCCACCGACATCACCGTGCTGATCAGCGGCGAGAGCGGAACTGGTAAGGAGGTCTTCCCTCAGATCATTCATCAGTACAGCGCACGCAAACATGGCCCCTACATTGCCGTCAACTGCGGCGCCATACCCGAAGGCACCATAGATTCGGAGCTTTTCGGACATGAGAAGGGATCATTCACCGGGGCCCATGAGGCCCGTAAGGGCTATTTTGAAGTGGTGAACGGGGGTACCATCTTCCTCGACGAAGTGGCCGAGCTCCCCTTGTCCACCCAGGTGCGACTGCTCCGGGTACTCGAGACCGGAGAGTTCCTCAAGGTAGGGTCATCCAAAATGATCAAGACCGACGTGCGCGTGGTAGCCGCTACCAACGTCAACATACCTGAAGCCATTGATCATGGCCGTTTTCGGGAGGACCTCTATTACCGCCTGAACACCGTTCCCATCCATGTGCCGCCGCTGAGAGAGCGTCATGATGATATCGTGCTGCTTTTCAGGAAGTTTGCCAGCGATTTCGCAGAAAAGTACCGCATGCCCCCGCTTCACCTCAGCGAAGAGGCGCGACAGTTGCTGCTTAACTACCGATGGCCTGGCAATGTGCGCCAGCTCAAGAACATCACCGAGCAGATCTCCATCATCGAAAGGGAACGGCAGCTCAGCGGGGAATCCCTGCTCAAATATCTCCCCCAGGTAAACCAGCGCGAACTCCCGGTTCTATACAAGGGCCCCCAGGAACGCACCGAATACTCCGAAAGGGAGTTGCTGTACAAGGTCCTGTTCGACATGAAACAGGATATCACCGACATGAAGCAGCTGGTCCTGGAAATGATGCAAAACCCGGAGTTTGCACGCAATATGCAGAACACCAATCCCCAGCTGGTCAAACGCATCATACAGGACGTAAGTCCCGCGGGAGCACCGCAGACCACAGTGGAGACTTACGATTTCGAAGACGAGGAGCCAGAGTTGTTCCATGCCTCTGAGGTGCTCGAAGAGTCGCTGTCGTTGCAGAAGAAGGAGATCGACCTGATCCGCAGGGCGCTGGAGAAGCATGCCGGAAAGCGTAAGGCCGCCGCGGATGAGCTGGGGATCTCAGAGCGTACCCTTTACCGCAAGATCAAGGAATATGATATCCGCTGATCCGATCCGTCAAGTGGCAGGGAAACCGGTGTTGAGGCGCAGGGTGCGGAGGATGCTCGGGCTGATCACCCTGACATCAGCGCTGGCCCTGCTGACACCCTCCTGCGGGCTGTATTCCTTTACTGGGGCCTCGATATCACCCGAAGTAAGGACCATCAGCATCGTGAATTTCCCAAACAACGCCCCCCTGGTACAACCCACCCTGAGCCTTGAACTGACTAACGCGCTGAAGGAGAAGTTCATTTCACAGACCACCCTGGCGTTGGTACCCCGTGACGGGGATCTGCACATTGAAGGGGAGATCACCGGATATTCCACCCAGCCCATGGCCATTCAGGGGAATGAACAGGCGGCCCTGAACCGGCTCACGGTTACGGTGAAAGTCAGCTTTACCAATGTAATTGAGCCACAGAAAAGCTTTGAATCCACTTTCTCCCGTTTTGCAGACTATCCCAGTTCGCAGAACCTCAGCAGTGTAGAGGAGGGGCTGATCCAGGTGATCAACGAGGCCCTGGTAGAGGACATATTCAATAAGGCCGTAGTAAACTGGTAACCTATGGTATTCCTGAGCGCGATGACCCCCAAGCGTTTTGCCCAGCTCTGCAGCGAGCCTGCCTTACTGAGCCTGGAAGATGCCGATGTGCTGAAGGAGGTGCTTACCCTCTATCCTTTCGTGAACGAAGCCTATCTGCTGAAGGCCTGCATGGATCTTACCTTCGGTGGAACAGAAACCGGAAGGGAAGGGGAAGCCCTATATGCTGGAAACAGGCTGTTGTTCAGTATGATGCTTGATGATGCGCGTCCTCTGAAAGAAGCCCCGGTGGCTGAGCCTGAGGTAATCATCGAACGCTTCCTGAAAAAGGAGCCACGCATCAAGCCGCGCAAGGACTACGAACCGCCGGAAGATGAGCGCCTGGACCGCAGCCTGGTGGATGAGGGGGGCATGGTGAGCGAGACCCTGGCCCGTATCCATGCCAACCAGGGGAACTACAGCAAGGCCATTGAAATTTATAACAAGCTGAGTTTGAAATTTCCGGGGAAAAGCAGTTACTTTGCAGCCCGAATTAAGGAACTGGAAGACAAACTGAGGAAATAATCAAGAAAACAGCATACTATGGGAACATTCATTCTCGTCTCGGTACTGATCCTGATCGCCTGCGTGCTGCTGATTCTGGTGGTGCTGGTGCAGAACTCCAAGGGGGGCGGTCTGGCCTCGAGCTTTGCCGGGTCGAACCAGATCATGGGCGTTCGCAAGACGGCCGACTTCCTCGAGAAGTCCACCTGGACCCTGGCCATTGCGCTGCTGGTGCTCAGCCTCTTCTCAATCTTCGTCATCCCGCGTCAGCGCGTGGCCGAAGTGAACGATACCGAACTCCGTCAGCAGCTCGAAGAGTCAGGACAGACCCCTGTTCAGGATTTTCAGGCTCCTCCGGAAGAGTAAGCACATTATCCCTGGCAACATGGGGGCGGCATCCAATGGTGCCGCCTTTTTTTTGTCAGTACCCAGCTACACCCGTCAGGGTTGGGGGCGGGTGTGCCAAGTTGTCACTTCCCGGACGTCCCGTTCCGCCCGGCTTACTGAAAAATTGTCCCAGCACTACCCTCTTTGACCTTTGGCACAGTATATGACAATGCACGGGGTGTTAGCTGAATCCTATTCACCAATCAACGCAAAACACGATACAATTATGGTAAAAGTGAACATCAAGCCCCTGGCTGACAGGGTAGTAGTTCAGCCCTCTGCAGCCGATGAGAAGACCGCAGGTGGCATCATCATCCCCGATACTGCCAAGGAGAAGCCCCAGCGTGGCACCGTGGTGGCCGTTGGCCCCGGGAAGAAGGACGAGCCTATCAGTGTGAAGGAGGGTGATGCCGTACTGTACGGAAAGTACGCCGGAACAGAGATCTCTGTTGATGGCAACGATTACCTCATCCTGCGCGAGTCGGACATCCTCGCCATCATCTGAACCCTTAGTCATTCAATCGAAAAACACAGAATACCATGGCAAAACAGATCATTTATGACATCAAGGCCCGCGAGGCCCTCAAGAAAGGTGCCGACGCGCTGGCAGATGCCGTCAAGGTAACACTCGGTCCCAAGGGACGCAACGTCATCATCGAGAAATCCTATGGTGGTCCGGCTATTACCAAGGACGGGGTTACCGTGGCCAAGGAAGTGGAGCTGAAGGATCCGGTAGAGAACATGGGCGCTCAGATGCTGAAGGAAGTGGCTTCCAAGACCGCCGACGTGGCCGGGGATGGAACCACTACCGCCACGGTGCTGGCCCAGGCCATTATGACCACCGGCCTGAAGAACGTGACGGCAGGCGCCAACCCTATGGACATCAAGCGTGGCATCGACAAGGCCGTGGAGGCCGTGATCGCTGACCTGAAGCGTCAGACCCGCCAGATCGGCGACAGCAACGAAAAAATCGAGCAGGTAGCTACCATTTCCGCCAACAACGACTCCAACATCGGCAAACTCATCGCTGAGGCCATGGGCAAGGTGAAGAAGGAGGGCGTGATCACCATCGAGGAAGCCAAGGGCATCGAGACCACAGTGAAAGTCGTGGAAGGGATGCAGTTCGACCGCGGCTATATCAGCCCCTATTTCGTTACCGACACGGAGAAGATGGAATCGGTATACGAGAACCCCTTCATCCTGATCTACGAAAAGAAGATCAGTGTGATGAAGGATTTGCTCCCGATCCTTGAGAAGGTTGCCCAGAGTGGCCGTGCCCTGATCATTATTGCCGAGGACGTGGATGGGGAAGCCCTGGCCACCCTGGTGGTGAACAAGATTCGCGGTGCCCTGAAGGTAGCTGCCGTGAAGGCCCCCGGTTTCGGCGACCGCCGCAAGGAGATGCTCGAGGACATCGCCATTCTGACCGGTGGCACCGTAATCAGTGAGGAGAAGGGTTACAAGCTGGAAGATGCCAGCCTGCAGTACCTGGGACTGGCCGAGAAGGTGAGCATTGACAAGGAGAATACCACCATCGTTTCGGGCAAGGGTGACAAGAAGGGTATCGATGGGCGTATCGCCCAGATCCGGGCCCAGATCGAGAAGTCGACCTCCGATTACGACAAAGAGAAGCTGCAGGAGCGACTGGCCAAGTTGGCCGGTGGCGTGGCTGTAATCTATGTGGGCGCTGCCAGCGAGATGGAAATGAAGGAGAAGAAGGACCGCTTCGACGACGCCCTGCATGCAACGCGTGCCGCCATCGAGGAAGGCATTATTCCCGGGGGAGGTGTGGCTTACATCCGTGCCGTTAAGGCCCTGGATGGTCTGAAGGGGGAGAACGAAGACCAGACTACTGGTGTGGCCATCGTTGTTCGTGCCCTGGAGGAGCCCCTGCGCCAGATTGTGGAAAACGCCGGACTGGAAGGCAGCGTGGTGGTGCAGAAAGTGAAGGAAGGCGACGGGGACTATGGATACAATGCCCGTACCGATGTGTATGAGAACCTGTTTGAGGCAGGGGTGATCGATCCCACCAAGGTGGCCCGTATCGCCCTCGAAAACGCAGCTTCCATCGCCGGCATGATGCTAACCACCGAGTGCGTGCTCAGCGAAATTAAGGAAGACAAGCCCGAGATGCCCAACCCCGGCATGGGCGGCATGGGCATGATGTAAGAAGATAACATCACTTCAATACTTTATAGGGCGGTCTCTTCAAGGGACTGCCCTTTTTTTGATCAACGGAGAATTCCTGTGGGGGGTTGATTGGTCGTGAAGTTTCAGCAGGGGCCGGGGATTCAGAACAAGCCCAGGAAGCGGCGTCGTTTTTCCCTGGGGTGTTGGCCTCCATCGGAGGCGAGGTGGAGAGTGTATAGCCCCCGGCCGAAAGTGGAGGCGAAGACTGTTTCCCTTCCTTCATCCAGCTCCAGGTCACTTACGATGGCCCTGGGCATCCCCAGGTTCCATTCTTCCCAGCGCCCACCCTTCAGGGGCGACGACCATACCCCGGCATCCGTCCCGGCCAGCAGCCGGCGCTGGAGCGGGAGTACCAGCAGGCAGTTCACAGGTAAGTTGGGCAAGCCATCGGAGACGTTCTCCCAGTTCCGGCCCCCATCGCGGCTACGGAAGACCTTGAACACGGTTCCGTCATCATCTCCCCAGAAACCATTGACCGACACCCAGAGCTCATTGGGATCCGAAGGGTGGACGCTGATCTCAGTGATCCCTGCCCAGCGAACCCCCATCAGCCCTTCGGTAATGTCCTCCCAGCGATCCCCCCCGTCGGAGGTGCGGAAGATCCGGCGGCGGGCCTCGTTGCTCCAGGCCGGTTCGCCATAGGCTGCATAAATCACGCGGGGGTTGGAAGGGGCTACGGCAAGGGCGCTGAGGCTTTCCCATTGCGCCACTCCGAAATCGCGCGAAAAATCGGATATCCTGATCCATTCTTTTCCGAAATCACGCGACAGACGGACATCATGAAGGCCCAGAAGCACCTGTTCAGGGGCTGAAGGGGTATACGCTACTGCCATGTCGCTGCGTCCGGTGGTGAATGGTAGCTTCACAAAGCTCCAGGTCTTGCCCCCGTCCACACTCCTGCGCACCCCCGGGCTTCCGCTGTTCACAGCCATCAGGATGGTGTCGCTTTTACCGGAAAAGAATACGCCGTCGTAGGCATCGCCGTAAACCGCCGCATTATGCCATACCGATCCGTCGAAGCCCAGCATCCCCAGGTCCTGGGTGCCGCCCAGGATGCGGCCCCGCTGGGAGTCAAGGGCGATCCCCCAGAACTGGGTGATGCCCAGGCCCTGCCCGCTGATGTCGCGCCAGGAATCCCCGTTGTCGTAGGACACGGAGACGCCTCCATCGTGCCCGGCAAGGATGTGATCGGTTAGCCGGCCGGGGAAGACCAGCATAGAACGCACGTCCACATGCATCCACTGGGGAGTGTTGAACCGGTTGGAACTGATGGTGCGGAAGCTGCGGCCATTATCATCAGACCGGTGCATATAGACCCCACCGGCATAGAATACGGCAGTGTCACGCGGAGAGACACTGAATTCCATTTTCCACTGGCCCACGGACAACTGGCCGGTAGTATGGGTGGACAAGGTCCTCCAGGTGCGGCCTTCATCGTCGGTACGGGCGAGTACGATACCCCGTTTTCCGCTGGTTTCAAGCATCGCCCAGGCCGTGGAAGGATAGCCGGGGTGCACGCTGAGCGCGATGCGGTGAACTTCTTCGGGCACCGGGGCCCCAATGGCGCTGCGGATCCATTGGTCTCCCCCATCATAGCTTATCCATAGATTCCTCCCCCCCAGATAGAGGGTCTGCGGTCGTCCGGGAGCGAATTCGGCATCGAAAAAGAACTCCCCCTTCTCATCCAGTACACGGGTCCAGCTCAGGGCACGGTCGGTACTGCGATACACCGAAGCACCGGAAGCATCTTTCACCAGGGCGTAGAATATGGAGGGGTCGGCAGGGTGGATGAGCAGCTTTTTGACCGAGGCGCGGATGCCGTCCTTTTCTTCGGGGTGAAAACGCAGCCCGGTAGGGTACCAGTGGTCGCCCTCATCATCCGTATACCATACCCCCAGGCCATATTCGCGGTTGTAGGAAGAGGTGCCGGTACCTATGTAATAACGCTGCGGCTCCAGGGGATCGCGAACGATGCTTCCGATGCCCGTGACCTGGGGAAGGGAAGCATCGGTGACGTTCTCCCAGCTGATCCCACCGTTCCGGCTGCGAAAGAGACCACCGGTATTGCTGCCGGCAAACAACAGGCTGGGCTGGGAGGGGTCGGCATAAAGCGCGCTCACCAACCCCATGCCGTTGGGGCAGGGACCGGTGCCGGAGAACAAAGGCAGGGTGTCGGGCCCCCTCCACTGCCAGGCTACCGGTTGTGCATGCAACGCCATGGCGAGGCATGCCGCAAACCACAGGCAGAGAATACGTTTCATAAACTATACAAATCAGAGCATTATGAGCCGGTTCGCATCAAGCCGGATAAAGATAAACAGCAGAATGGAAAACGCCCAGAGGGAGGAGCCTCCATAGCTGAAGAAAGGCAGGGGGATCCCGATGACGGGCGCCAGGCCGATGGTCATGCCGATGTTTACCGCTATATGGAAGAACAGGATAGAGGCAACGGAATAGCCGTAGATCCGGCTGAAGGAGGAACGTTGTCGCTCCGCCATGCGCAGCAGCCGGAATAAAAGAAAGATAAACAAACCAATGACGACCGTTGTGCCAAGAAAGCCCCATTCCTCGCCCACGGTGCAGAAGATGAAGTCGGTGCTTTGCTCGGGAACAAAGTCGTACTTCGTCTGGGTTCCCTGCAGGAAGCCTTTCCCAAAGAACCCCCCGGACCCGATGGCGATCTTCGACTGGTTCACGTTGTACCCGGCGCCGCGCAGGTCGGTCTCCTTGCCCAGCAGCACATTGATGCGGGTGCGCTGATGGTCTTCCAGAATATTGTTGAAGGCGTAGTCGACACTATATACGAAGCCTGAGGCTCCAACGAGGAGCAGCAGGATGAGCGGAAGGCTGCGCTTAACCCGGCGGAACATGAGCCAGGCAAAGAGTGCGAGCCCTGCCATAGCACCGATGATGAAGTATTTGTCGACAAGCAGTGAAATAATGAAAAGAAAGATGGCCAGCAGGCCGATGAGCAGTATGTTGCCGGACAGTCCTTCGCGGTATAGCACCAGAAGAAATGCCATGAATACCAGGGCCGATCCGGTATCGTTCTGCAAAAAGATGAGGATGGCCGGCGCAGCGATGAGGATGCCTGAGATAAAGCGGGTACGGGGGCTCTGCATTTTGATGTGCAGGTCGCCCAGATAGCGTGCAAGGGCGAGGGTAGCGCCGATTTTGGCAAACTCGGCGGGCTGGAGGCCAAAGGATCCTATGGAGATCCATGATTTGGAGCCGGCAACTTCCTTGCCTACCAGAAGTACCGCCACCAGCAAGGCCAGGGTTAGTCCGTAGAGCACGTAGGAGAAGGCGGGAAAGAACTTGGCATCGGTAAACATCACCGCCAGGATCAGCACTCCTGATGTCAGGATCCATAGCAGCTGCTTGCCATAGCTGGTACTGAGGTCGAGGATGCTGGGATGTGACTCATCGTACACAGCGGCATAGATGTTCATCCATCCCAGCATAACCAGAACGATATACAGGATGATCACGACCCAGTCGGGGCTGCTCCTTATGGTATCATTGCGTTTCAAGTCCTACCATCTTAAAATCGAGGATGCGTTGCTCCTTCAAGGTATCAGCTACGTTCCCCGTAAGGTACTTTTCTATCATCAGGCTGGCGATGGGCGCGGCCCAGGTTCCACCGAAGCCGGCATTTTCCACATAGACGGCCACGGCAATGCCGGGTTTTTCCATAGGGGCGAAGGCGAAGAAACCGCTGTGGTCTTCACCTGGGTTCTCCACGGTACCGGTTTTGCCACACACGGTGATGCCCGGGATACGCGCCCGCGATGCCGTTCCTCCCGGTTCCTCCACCACGGCACGCATGGCATCCACAATGATTTCGAAATAATGCCGGTCAATGTTGCTTTCGTGCCGTTTACTGTACTCCGGCCTGGGGAATTTCTCACCCTTCACCTCTTTCAGAAAATGGGGAGGGTAGTAATAGCCCCGGTTGGCGATGAGTGCGGCCAGGTTGGCCATCTGCAGGGGGACTACCTGTACCTCACCCTGCCCGATGCCGTTGGAATAAATGGTGCTGAAGGCCCAGCGGTGCTCTCCATACCAGCGGTTGTAAAAGTTGACATCGGGGATCATGCCTGGCTTCTCTGAAGGGAGGTCGATACCCAACTGGTGCCCCATTCCGAGCCGGACCACATAATCGTGCCATATCCTCACTCCCTCTTCACTGTCGCGGAAAATGCTGGGGTATTTTCCGGGCTGTATGAGCCGCTTGTAAACCATATAAAAGTATGGATTACAGGAGTATTGAATGGCTTTTTTTATGTCGGAGGGATAGGGGTGGTTGTGGCAGTTTACCAGGCCCTTATTGCAGGGGAAAGCGGAAAACTCGTCGATGACCCCGACCTGCATTCCGATGAGGGCCTGCACGATCTTGAAGATGCTGCCCGGAGAGTAATTGGCCATGAGGGCCCTGTTGAACAGGGGCTTAAGGGAGTCGTCGAGCAGGAGTTTGTAATTGCCTCCCCTCACCCGTCCGACCAGCAGGTTGGGATCATACCCCGGGCTGCTTACCATGGCCAGGATCTCGCCTGTGGCGGGTTCGATGGCCACAATACTGCCTTTTTTATACTTCATCAGCAGCTCGCCATAGGCCTGCAGCTCCGCATCGAGGCTCAGGATAATGTCGCTGCCCTTGTGTGCCATGGTATCGTACTTACCCTCCTGGTAGGAGCCCTTTTCGCGGTTGAATACGTCTACCATCACGAGCCTTGAACCCTTGCGCCCCCGGAGGATCTCCTCGTAGGTGCGCTCAATCCCGGCAATGCCGATATAATCGCCCCGTTTGTAGTATGGTTGGCGATCGATAATGCCCTGGGTCACCTCGCCTACATAACCCAGCACATGGGCCGCGATGGGCTGAGGGTACTGGCGGAGGGTGCGGGCCTGCACGAAAAATCCGGGAAAGTGGAAGAGCTTTTCCTCGAGGTAACCGAACTGGTTCTTGGTGAGCTGGGTGATGAAGGGCGAGGCCTTGTATGGCGAGTACTTCCGCGCCTTTTCCAGGCGGGTCACAAACTCTTCCCTGGTAATCCCCAGCAACCCGCAGAACGCGGAGGTATCCATTTCCTTCACCTGACGGGGTGTGACCATAAGGTCGTAGGCCGCCTCATTGTACACCAGCAGCTCTCCTTTACGGTCGTAGACCAATCCCCGCGCCGGGTACATGGTGATGTTCCTGAGGGTGTTGCTTTGTGCGCTGAGCACATAGCTGTCGTCGATCACCTGCAGATAAAACAGCCGGATGACATAGGTGAAGCCCACGATAAGCATGGCCGCCGAAATGATGTACCTGCGGTTGGAGTATACGATCTTCATGCGCGGGCAGGTCTGATCATGATTAGGGCTTGCGGATGATAATCTCTGGCGTGGTGATGGTGTCGCTGTGGTTGAGATCGCGGTCCGTCAGGTAGGCCTGGAAGCGTATGGTGTCGAAGGAGGAAGAAAAATTATTGATGTACAACTCTATGGACACGTCGCCCTTCAGGGGTTTCGCTATGTCATCGTCGTTCAGCAGGGGAATCCGGGCATTGTTGGTGAAGGGAATCTCCACTTCAACCCATTGGCCCTGTTGTTTTTCAAAATAGGTGATGAAGAAGTTGTAATAATAGGGGCTGGAGGGATTGAAGGGCGGAAAGGTGTCCCCTGCAGCCAGTCCGATATTGCCATCGCCGTCGGTGAAGGTGATGGTGAGGATGCCCTGGTCATCGTAGCCCAGCCCATTGTCGATTTTCACGAATTCCTTGAAAAAAAGGCGCGGGATATCCGGATATTCTTCCTTTTTGATGCAGGAAGAAAGCAACAGGGAGGCTGCGAAGGCCACCACAAAAAGGATCCCTGTAGGGTTCATTTTCATATTCCTAACAAAGTTAGGGCATTCCCTGATGTCAGCTCACCGGGGAGGGCCTCAATTTGTTTTCTTTCTCTTCAGAAGAGCGTCCCCGGTTCCTGCGCTGCCGGCAGGAAGACCTCGGCACTGTTGTGTTGCGGGCTGTTTACCAGGGAGGATACAGGGTAGGAATGCATGGGTTCGGAGGGGAAGGGCCGGAGCAGTCCTGACGCCCGCATGGGTTCGGACTGCAGGTATATTGAGTAATCCTGGGGGGCCAGGATCACTGGCATGCGATGGTGTATGGGTGCCATCAATTCGTTGGCCGTAGTCGTGATGATGGAGAAGGTGCGCAGGGGCCTTCCGTCCCCATCCTTCCACTCTTCCCAAATCCCTGCAAAGGCGAAAGGGAGCCCATCCTTCATGAGGAAGCGATAGGGTTGCCGGGCCTTTCCGGCCTTCATCCATTCGAAGAAGCCGTCGGCAGGTACCAGGCATCGGCGCTTGCGGAAGGCGGCGCGAAAGGCGGGCTTCTCCTGGATGGTTTCCGCCCGTGCATTGATCATTTTTGCGCCCATTGCGGGATCAGGGGCCCAGGGCGGCACCAGCCCCCAGCGCAGGAAGCTGAGCCTTCCCGGATCATCACTGGTAATCACGGCCAGGTTTTGCGAGGGCGCCCCATTGTATCGTGGGACGTACATGCTGCGGTCCACTTCCACGTTGAACAGCTTTTCGATCTGATCTTCCTGGGTGGTGAGGGAGAATCTTCCACACATGCTTAAGGAGGTGCTTGCTATAAAAGTAGTCAAATTCCTACCTTGGTCCGGATTAAGCAACAGAGTCATGAAGAAGTTTGCTGTAGTGCTCGCAGGCTGCGGGGTATACGACGGGGCCGAGATCCATGAGGCCACCTTGAGCCTCTGGGCCATCATGAAGCATGGGGCGGAGTATGAAGTGTTTGCTCCGGACAAGCCCCAGATGCATGTGGTGAATCATCTCACCGGGCAGGTGAGCGGGGAAACCCGTAACGTACTGGTGGAGTCGGCCCGCATCGCCAGGGGTAGGATCCGGCCCCTGGAGGACTATGATCCTGCCGGCTTTGATGCCCTGCTGATGCCCGGAGGGTTTGGGGTGGCAAAGAACCTATGCGATTTTGCTGTGAAGGGCGACGCCATGAGCGTGGACCCTCAGGTGGAGCGCGCCCTGAGGGCCACGGCCGCAGCCGGCAAGCCCATTGGCGCCTTATGCATTGCTCCCGTCATCCTATCGCGCCTGTTCGGGGAGGTGCGGCTGACCCTCGGCCAGGACCCGGGTGCAGCCAGTGCTGTGGAGCGGATGGGCAGCCGCCATGTGATGACGACCCATGGCGATGTAGTGACCGATGAGCGGCACAAAATCTTCACCACCCCCTGTTACATGCTTGACGCCAATATCCTGCAGATCGCGGAGGGGGCGGAAAACATCGTAAAGGCCATCCTGGCTTCCCTGCGTTAACCATGCAGCCCCGCTGCGGATGCGCTGTGAAGAGGTCCGTGGGGTCAGAGTTCAGATTGCGGGACTAAAGGGTACTAAGCAACTCCCCGATGACGCGTGGATAATGGGCGTATTCGAGCAGGTGCACCTTCTCCGCCAGGCTTTCCGGACTGTCGTGAGATTCTACTGAACATCGTGCCTGGAAGATGACCTGGCCTTCGTCGTAGGCCGGACTGACATGATGTATGGTGATGCCGGACCAGGCTTCGCCTGCTGCGATAACGGCCTCGTGCACCCGCATGCCGTACATACCCTTACCTCCATAGTCGGGCAGCAGGGCAGGATGTACATTGACAATGCGCCTGGCATAAGCCTGAAGGATATTCTCCGGAACCAGGAGAAGGAAGCCGGCCAGGGCAATGAAATCGATGCGCATCTCTCTAAGAAAGGCCAGGACCTCTTCACCATGCCGGAAGGCCGAGGAAGGGAAAAGGGCCGCATGTACCCCGAGCCGGGCGGCGCGCTGCAGCACGAAAGCCTCCCTGCGATTGCTGATGATGCAGCCGATTTCTGCCAGCTGCTCTTCCCTGAGGTATTCAGTGATGCGCTGGGCATTGGAGCCATTGCCGCTGGCCAGGATGGCGATACGTTTCACGGGGGCTGCGTTTAAGGGCAAAAGTATCCAATTATCTTTCAGGAACACTTTCCCGTCCAGTGCCCTGCGCTGGAGCATTCATCCTATCTATCAGTCATTCAGGGCAGTGAAGAAAATCTATTGTTATATCTTCCAAAATGTCTTTCTTTGCACCTGTTAACCAAAATCTGAACGATCATGTCTGACATCGCTGAAAGAGTAAAAGCTATCATCGTTGACAAGCTTGGTGTGGATGAGAGTGAGGTGACCCCTGAGGCCAGCTTCACCAACGATCTGGGAGCCGACTCCCTCGACACTGTGGAACTCATCATGGAGTTCGAGAAGGAATTCAACATTGCCATTCCCGATGATCAGGCTGAGAAGATCGGCACCGTCGGTGATGCGATCAAGTACATCGAAGAGAACAAGTAATCATTCGATCTGAATTTTTATGGAGTTAAAGCGGGTTGTCGTCACCGGCCTCGGCGCTGTCACTCCAATAGGCAACACTGTCCCGGAATACTGGGACAGTTTGGTTAATGGGGTTAGCGGTGCGGCTCCCATCACCCGATTCGACACCTCCAAGTTCAAGACGCAGTTTGCCTGCGAGGTGAAGGGGTATGATGGGCTGAACCATTTCGACCGCAAGGAATTGCGGAAGTATGATCTGTATGCGCAGTACGGCATGATCAGTGCCGACGAGGCCATGCGTGATTCGGGGATCGACCTGGAGCGCGTGGACAAGGACCGCTTTGGCGTGATCTGGGCCTCTGGTATCGGGGGTTTGGACACCTTTCTGAATGAAGTGGGGGATTTTGCGCGGGGTGACGGCACACCGCGTTTCAACCCCTTCTTCATTCCGAAAATGATTGCCGACATCACGGCTGGCCACATCTCCATACGTTACGGCCTGCGGGGCCCCAACTTTGCTACGGTCTCGGCCTGCGCCTCTTCAGCCAACAGCCTGATCGACGCTCTGAACTACATCCGGCTGGGCAAGGCCGACCTCTTCCTCACCGGGGGCTCGGAAGCTGCCGTAAACGAGGCCGGAGTGGGTGGTTTCAACGCCATGCACGCCATTTCCACCCGTAACGATGATCCGGCTACAGCGTCTCGCCCCTTCGACAAGGACCGTGACGGCTTCGTGCTGGGCGAAGGCGGAGGAGCCCTCGTGTTCGAAGAACTGGAGCATGCCCTTGCCCGGGGTGCCCGCATCTATGGTGAGGTTGTTGGCAGCGGGCTCAGCGCCGATGCCTACCACATGACCTCGCCCCACCCGGAGGGGGAAGGGGCCATCCTCTCCATGAAAGCCGCCCTGCATGATGCAGGCATCACAACGGCCGACATCGACCATATCAACACCCACGGCACATCCACCCCCCTGGGCGATGTGGCAGAGACCAAGGCTGTCTCGACCCTTTTCGGAGAACATGCCCCCCGCATTGCCGTCAACTCTACCAAGTCGATGACCGGCCACCTGCTTGGAGCCGCCGGCGCGGTGGAGGCCATCGCGGCCCTGCTGGCCGTGAGGAACAGCCTGGTTCCGCCCACCATCAACCACTTCACCGATGACCCGGAGCTGGCCTATGGCTTGGATTACACCTTCGGCCAGGCCGCGAAGCGGGAACTCCGCTATGCCCTGAGCAATACCTTTGGGTTCGGTGGGCATAACGCTACACTGATCTTCAAGAAATTCGAATAGGTCCCGGTGCTCGTACCTTCCCTGAATGCGGTAAGGGCCGTCATTTCGCCCGACAGGGAACTCCGGAGAGCTATACGTAACATCTTCGGGTTCTGGCCGGGGAACATCTATCCCTACAAACTGGCGTTCCGGCATAAGTCCGCTTCCCGGGAATTTATCCATGGCACCAAAGTGAGCAACGAACGCCTCGAGTACCTGGGCGATGCCGTGCTCAGCGCTGTAGTGGCCGATTTTCTATTCAAGAAATACCCCAGCCGCGAGGAGGGCTTCCTCACCGATATGCGGGCCAAGCTGGTCAGCCGGGCACAGCTCAACAAGCTGAGTGTGAAGATGGGCGTGGAGCAGCTGATTCTGGCCAGCCCCGATATCAACAACCAGGCCCGCTCCATGTCGGGCGACGCCTTCGAAGCATTCATCGGGGCCCTGTACCTTGACCGGGGCTATCATTATGCCCGAAAGGTGATCATACACCGCATCATCAATACCCATTTCGACCTCGAGGCCCTGGAGAATACAGAGGTGAACTTCAAGAGCCGGCTTATCGAATGGAGCCAGCGTGAAAAGAAAGCGGTGGCCTTCAAGGTGGTGGAGGAGGTGGGTAACGGGCATGGAAAGCAATATGTGGTGGAGGTGAGGGTCGATAACGAACCCGTTTGCTCAGCCCGCGATTATTCCATCAAAGGAGCGGAAAAGATCGCAGCGGAAAAGGTATGCTCCAAACTTGAGATCGAAAAACAACATCCTGCTCCGGTGGCGATCCCCGTGGGCTGATCCACAGCATTTGATTATCTTTAGGGCAGCCCCAGGCAGGGGTCGTGAGTACTATGGCCAGGCGTCTCAAACTGGATATTGCCCCGGAATACCCCTATCGTCTGCTGGGAATCTCATGCACCCTCCAGGATTTCCGTCTGGCGTATTTTCTTTCGGGATCCAGCGGGCTGGATTTCTGCCAGGAAGAAGAGATCGCGATGCACATGCCCCACTTCAGCGGACAACTGCCCCTGTTTGCGGCCCGAGACCCTCGGAACAAGGTGGATTTTTTTCTTCTGGCCAATAAGCTGGATGGCCTGGCGGTGCTGGTATCAGAGCGTCGCTTCGACTACTGGCTGATCAGCGGGGGTGATGGCGACCCCGACCTGGTGGGGATGGGACGTGATCTCATGCGTTATCCCGGGGTACAGTTCTGCCATGAGCTGGACGTCACCAAATTGAAGGATGCGGAAGCCTTTTTTACTGATCTTGAGGTAGGTACTATACCCTTGCTCAGGCGATGGAAAGGAAGAGTGAGTGAAGAGGATGCACGGTGGTGAAGCTGACCGGGCTTAAGGATATGGCACCTCACCTGAAGGAGGCAGGTCAGGCACCTTCACCATAGGCACCATCCCCGTGATGCGCTTCAATACTCCGAGGTAGCTGACATTTTCGTACCCGGAGAGTCCGAGTTCCTGCCGAAGCTGGCGGACTTCCACAGGATCAGGTCCGGTGATCGCCAGGGACCTCAGATACGCCCCATTGATCAGCAGTTCGGAATGCTCCAGGCGGCAGTTTCGTTGCTGCCACTGCCTTCCACGGCGGTGAATGTGCACGGCGATGAGCTCGGGAGCGTTGGTAATCACTTTATCGACCACCTCTTCCATATCATACTCTTCCTGGCGCAGTGAGGCATGGAGTCCCAGCATCGGGAGGATCTCATCCTCCAGCACAGTACGGGCCATAGGAAATGATTCCCTTACCTTGATTTTCCATTGTTCGAGGCCCTCATCGGCATTCACCAGCTCCCTGATCTCCAATTCCCTTGTATTCATCCTGCATTCCATGCGGTTAGCACGTTGGGAAAGGAGATAAACTTCGTGGTCCTCCAGCGCCTCCGAAACTCCGGCCAGTCGTTCCATGCTTTCGGCGATTGCCAGGGTCTGCAGTCCGAACCACCGGAATTCGTTGTGAGGGTTATACCACTCCATGAGGTGTTAATTAGGGCGCAAAGATAGTGCAATCGCCGGGGGTGTGGGGGGAATTGGGATGGCTTTGGTGGACCGGGGGATTTAAGAGTCATAATAACCACAAAATCAGCGCAATATGTCGATTAACCGTTATAACCGTTATAACGGTTAATAAACGGCTATAACGGTTATGGGCTGTAATGGGATGATTATCAGTATAATAAAAGGAAGAGACCAGGGCAGTCTTTTACGCCACCCTGGCCTCTTCAGTTCCTCACATCCTGTGCCTCGACCTGAATCGCCACGGCCAGGGTACAGGCATTCACTAATTCATCTTCACTGCGGGCTCCACAGCTTCAGCATTCCCTTGAGGAACTGACGGTTCCACCCTTGGCCTGCTGACCAGCTTTAGCTCCGACATAATATTCTGCGCTCCGGCAAACTTGTCGATAATGAAAAGCACATAGCGGATGTCCACATTGATGGTGCGTTGCAACTCGGGCTCGAAGGCGATGTCGCCGCTCATGGCTTCCCAGTTTCCGTCGAAGGCCAGGCCGATCAGCTCCCCTTTGCCGTTGAGCACCGGACTGCCGGAATTGCCGCCGGTGATGTCGTGGGTAGTCAGGAAACACACCCACATATCGTCGCCATTCCCGTATGCACCGAAATCCTTACGCTCCCACAGGGCCTTCAGCTCCTTGGGCACATGAAATTCATAATTGTCCGGATCTTCCTTCTCCATAACCCCATCAAGGGTAGTATAATAGTCGTAGTGCACGGCATCGGCGGGAAAATAGTCCTGCACCGTGCCATAGGTTAGTCGCATGGTGAAGTTGGCATCAGGATAGAACTTCTTGTCGGGTTGCATTTCCCTCAATCCGGCCACAAAGAGGCGATACCCCCTGGCTTGCGACTCATCGCTGTTGCCGGAGAGCTTGCGGATCTCGAAGAACTGCTCGTAAAAGGCGTTCACCAGCTGCAGGGCCGGGTCTTTAAGGATGGCCTTGGCGCTCGGTTTGGCCAGGAGGGCGTCCACTCTGGCCGGGCTGCTGAAGGCAGAGGATGAGAATACCTTGGCGGCATATTTTGCCCAGTCCCCTTTGTATTTTGAATGCAGCGACTTCAGTATGGCCGGCTGCTGGTCGGGCTCAACGTCCCTGTGGTACATCTCCAGCATGGCAGCCATGATCTTCTGGTCGGTTGGCTGGTGGTAGTCTTTGAAGAAGGCGGCGGACATTCCCTTCAGTCGTGCCTTTTCAGCGTCGACTTTGGCCTGGTCCCCCGATTCCAGGGCCTTGGCCAGGCCCTCAAAGCCTTTGGAGAAGCGCATGATCTCAGCACCGCTGGCAATGGCCTCGATGAAATAATAATAGGCCTCGTTGTATTTTTCCTTGTCTGAATATCCCTTGCTGATGAGCGTGAGGGCCTCGCCGTACTTTGCCTTGCGGTCCGGGCTGGCATTCACCCAGGCGGAGAACTGGTCTTCCAGGGCCTTTTTATCATCGTAAACCCTGAGGCGTTTCAGGCCACGCGACATGCCGATGAAGTTCTTCCAGTAATTGGAGATGCCGGCATATTTGCTTGCGTACTTGATGCGTACCTCGGCGCTGGCGTCCATGTCAGCTTTGAGGATTTCCAGCTTCTTCTCGCGGATCTTGATGCGGGTGGGCAGGGTGGATCCCAGGTTTTGCTGAATCCCGTATGAGGTCATATAGCGGGAGGTGCTGCCCGGATTGCCCATGATCATGGCAAAGTCGCCCTTCTTCACACCATCCATACTGACCGGCAGGAAATGTTTTGGGCGCAGGGGGACGTTGTCGGTGGAATAGTCTGCCGGCTTGCCGTCGGGGCCGGCATAAATACGGAAAAGGGAGAAGTCGCCCGTATGCCGGGGCCACATCCAGTTGTCGGTATCATAACCGAACTTACCGATGGAGGACGGGGGTGCCCCAACGAGCCTGACATCCTTGAACGTTTCGTAGACGAAAAGGTAATACTCGTTGCCATAGAAGAAGTCCTTGACCACGGCATCGTAATGGGTGCCTTCGGTAGCTTCCTTTTCGATGGCAGCCGAGCGTTCCTTGATCCTGGCAGCACGATCCGTTTCGCTCATGTCTGCCCTGATCCCTTCGAGCACGCGTGCGCTCACATCTTCCATACGTACCAGGAACTTGGCGGTCAGGCCTTCGTTCTTCAGTTCTTCCTGAAGTGAGCGGGCCCAGAAGCCGTCGGTGAGATAGTCGTGTTCCACGGAACTGTTGGCCTGTATGGCCCCATAACCGCAGTGGTGGTTGGTGAGCACCAGGCCCTGTCCGGAGATCATCTCCCCGGTGCAGCCGCGGCCGAAGATGATAATGGCATCTTTCAGGCTGCTATGGTTCACGCTGTAAATTTCTTCAGGCGTCAGCTGCAGGCCCATTTTCTGCATATCAGTGTAGTTGAGCCGCTCAACGAGCATAGGGAGCCACATGCCCTCATCGGCCCGCAGGCTGCCACCGAGCAGCACCGCAAAGCTTAAAGCAAGAAAAAGTTTTCTCATTAGTGTATTGGATTTGTGATTGTTACCTTATCATGGGTTGGTTTCGGAGTCGGGCATCAAACGTTGGGCATGGTCACACATATTCCTCGCCCTTTTCCACCTTGACGTCGTTCACGAACTGCCGGATCTGCTGCTCGTCCTCCCGCCGGCAGATCAACAGTATACCGTCATCTTCCACGATGATATATCCATCCATCCCCTGGATGACAGCCAGTTTGCCGGTAGGCATATTGATGATGCAATTATTTGTATCGTAAGCCATTACGTAATCACCTACGATGGAGTTCCCTTTCTCGTCCTTGACTTGGGTATCGTACAGCGAGCCCCAGGTGCCCAGATCGGACCAACCAAAGTCGGCAGCGATCACATGCACGTTATCGGCCTTTTCCATCACTCCGTAATCGATACTGATGCTCTTGCATACTGTATAGGCATTGACGATGAATGCCTGTTCATCAGGGGTGTTGAAAAGGTGTTGTCCTTTACTGAAGAGTTGATAGAGTTCCGGGAGATGTGCCTTGAACGCTTTCTGGACACTTCTCAGTGACCAGATGAAGATGCCCGAGTTCCAGAGGAAATCTCCGCTGGCCAGGAAGGACCTTGCCATCTCAAGCTGAGGTTTCTCTGTGAATGTCACCACTTTAGCTACGCGATGGTCCTTATTCCAGGCGTTTTTTTCATCGAATTGGATATAGCCGTAGCCGGTGTCCGGACGACTGGGGCGTATGCCGAGGGTAAGCAGCCATTCATTTTCTTCAGCGGCCCTCAGGCCGGCAAGGATATCGTTCCGGAATTCGTCCTCCTTCAGTATGATATGATCGGAGGGTGCAACCACGAGTACCGCATCAGGATCCATGGCGCCTATCTTATGTGTGGCATAGGCAATGCAAGGCGCGGTGTTCCGGCGCGAGGGCTCACTCAGGATATTCTGCGGCCGAATCCCCGGGAGCTGCTTTCGCACCAGATCAGTATAGTCGGCATTGGTGACGATGAAAATATTCTCCTCCGGGCATATCCCGCGGAAACGGCGTACCGTCTGCTGGATGAGGGTCTCCCCGGTTCCCAGGATGTCGATGAACTGCTTGGGATGGTCCTTGCGGCTCATGGGCCAGAACCGGGTACCCACGCCCCCGGCCATGATCACGCCATAGTAGTGTTCGTTCATTGAGAAGACAGGCTTTTATGCTTCCTGATCATTGAATTACGCATAATATGCGGCGGGCGCAAAGATAGGAAAACCCCGGTTAATACTCTCAGAGGATAGCCTGCCCGAACCTGGGGAACAGTCTATACCCGGACGCACACAGCACACAGCACATAGCACACAGCACATAGCACATAGAACATCCAACCGCCTTACCTTTGCCTTCATGAATTTGCTCAGTAAGATAAACCGCAGGCTTCACGTCTTTCTCATCCTGACCTCCATACTTTGCATGGCCCCGGCCTGCCAGCAGAGCCAATATCCCAGAAAGCACGTCAGAAAAAAGAAATGTGACTGCCCGACCTGGTCGTTCAATACCCCGCCAAAACCTGGTCCCTATCCTACCGTATACCTCCACCATCCACTCCGGTCCGATGCATCGCACGCCACATCACTGGTTTCAGCGAATCCAGCCATCTTCCCACTAGCCACTAGCCACTAGCCACTAGCCGCTAGCCACTAGCCACTAGCCACTAGCCACTAGCCACTGTCTGCCGAAGGCAGACCTGCCACTTTTTCCCTACCTTAGCAACTCCAATGGGACTATTGCGTGACATCGGCGCCTACCTGATCCTGATGCGGAGGGTGTTCACCCGGCCCGAGAAATCCAGCGTGTTCAGGCACCAGTTCTTTATCGAAGGGCAAAACCTGGGAATAGATTCCCTGGGAATCGTAGCGATCATCTCGGTGTTCATGGGTGCCGTGGTTGCCATCCAAACGGCCTTCAATATCGACAGTCCCCTTATTCCCGACTGGACCGTGGGCTTTACTACGCGCCAATCCGTCATCCTGGAGTTTTCGCCTACCATCATCAGCCTTTTTCTGGCGGGAAAGGTAGGATCGCGCGTTGCTTCAGAAATCGGCACCATGCGGGTGACCGAGCAGATCGATGCCCTGGAGATCATGGGGGTGAACTCTGCCGCCTACCTTATCTTCCCCAAGATCGTAGCCGCGGTGTTGCTGAACCCGATTCTGGTGATCATCAGCATGTTCCTGTCCATTTTCGGGGGCTGGGCCGCCACGGTGATGACCGGACTGGGCTCATCGGTACACTTCATCGAAGGGTTGCAGCTGGAATTCAGCCTGTACGATGTGTTTTATGCCCTCACCAAAACAATAGTGTTCGCTTTCCTGATCACCTCGGTGTCGGGTTTCCACGGATACACCATGAAAGGTGGAGCGCTGGAAGTGGGCCGGGCCTCCACCCGGGCTGTGGTATTCAGTTCCATCGCCATCATTGTGTTCAACCTCATCCTTACCCAGATCCTCTTGTCATGATCGAAGTGCAGCATATCTCCAAGGCCTTCGGCGACAAGCAGGTACTGAAGGATGTCAGCTTCTGCTTCGAGCCGGGCAAGACCAACCTCATCATCGGGCAGAGCGGCTCGGGCAAGACCGTACTGATGAAATGCCTGGTTGGACTGTTTGAAGTGGACCGGGGAGGCATCCTTTTTCATGACCGGGATTTCAGTGCCATGTCATTCAACCAACGCAAGGAAGTCCGCAAGGAGATCGGCATGCTGTTTCAGGGGGGCGCCCTCTTCGACTCCATGACCGTGGAGGAGAACGTCATCTTTCCCCTCACCATGTTCACCAATCAGAGCAGGGAGGAGAAAAAGGACAGGGCCCAGTTCTGCCTGCAACGGGTAAACCTTCAGGACACCGGTCATCTGTATCCTGCCGAGATCAGCGGGGGTATGAAGAAGCGTGTGGCCATTGCCCGGGCCATTGCCATGAACCCCAAATACCTGTTTTGTGACGAGCCCAATTCGGGCCTGGATCCAAAGACGGCCAACGTTATCGACAACCTCATCCACGAGATCACGCACGAGTTCAACATCACTACGGTGGTCAATACCCACGATATGAACAGTGTGCTGGAGATTGGCGACAACATCGCCTTCCTCTATCAGGGGGAGCTGAAATGGACCGGCGACAGCGGCAGCATCCTGCGTACCGACAGTCCTGAGATCAACGACTTCGTATTTTCCACAGAACTCACCCGGCGACTGAAGCGATGAGCATTACGGTAACTGACCTTGTATTGATCACTGCTTTGCTGTGGGCGGCCTGGAAAGGTTTTTCCCGTGGCCTTATCATCGAGGTGGCCAGCCTGGTAGCCCTCGTGCTCGGCACCTTCGCCGCCATCCGTTTTTCCGGTTTCGCCTCCAGGATCATCCTGGGCTATATGGACATGGATCCCCGCGTACTGCACGTGCTCAGCTTCTCGCTCACTTTCCTTGCCGTTATGTTGGTGGTGATCCTGCTGGGGCGCATCCTGGAGAAGATGGTGAACCTGATCATGCTTGGGCTCCTGAACAAGATCGCGGGAGCCGTCTTCGGAACGCTCAAAGTTGCCGTGGTCCTCAGCGTCATCATGCTGCTGGTCAACGCTGCAGACCCTTCTCATAAACTGATCCCGGAAAAGGAGCGACAGGGTTCCCGTCTGTATTTCCCCGTAGAGCGCCTGGCTCCCCTGCTGATGGGTTGGCTGGGTATGGACGAGATCCCGATCCGACCCGTGGAACTGGAGCCCACAGCGCCCTGAGCCTCAAGGATCAGGCGATCGAATGCTTATTTAGATCGGGACGGGTGCAGGACGTAAGATCCCTGCAAAGCCGGATACAGTGCGCTATGCCTTGATGGCTTTGACGCCCGGAAGTTCCTTGCCTTCGATGTATTCCAGCATGGCACCCCCTCCGGTGGACACATAGCTGACCCGGTCGGCCAGGTCATATTTGTTCACCGCGGCTACAGAGTCCCCTCCCCCGATGAGCGAAAAGGCCCCTTCATCAGTGGCATCGGCAACGGCCAGGGCGATCTCTTCGGTACCATGGGCGAAGTGCTCCATCTCGAACACCCCCATGGGGCCGTTCCATAAGATGGTCCTGGATTCCATGATGACATCGCGGAAGGTGCCGATGGTGAACGGACCGATATCCAGGCCCATCCAGCCATCCGGAATTTCGCTGGAATCTACTTCCATTCGCTCGGCCTCATTGTCGAAACGGTCGGCAGCAATGCAGTCCTCCGGTATAATCAGCTCCACCCCCTTTTCCCGGGCCATCTCTATGGCTTCCCGGGCCACCCCGATCAGGTCTTCTTCCACCAGGGAGCTTCCTACGGACCTGCCCTGGGCCTTGAGGAAGGTGAACATCATCCCGCCCCCGATAAGGATATTGTCAGCCTTGTCAAGCAGGTTGCGGATGATCTCGATCTTACCGCTGATCTTGGCCCCGCCGAGCACGGCGGTGAAGGGACGGTGGATGTCGTGGAGCACTTTGTCTATATTGTTCAGCTCCTGGTCCATGAGGTAACCGAACATCTTATCCGTGGGAAACAATTCGGCGATGATGGCCGTGGAGGCATGGGCGCGGTGGGCCGTGCCGAAGGCGTCGTTCATATACGCATCGCCGAGGGCGGCAAGACGTGCAGCAAAGTCCCGGTCCCCCTTTTCTTCTTCCTTATAAAAACGAAGGTTCTCCAGCAGCAGCACTTCCCCCGGCTTCAGGCCAGCGGCCAGGCTTGTAGCCGCTTCCCCAATGCAGTCCGGGGCAAACCTTACCTCCACCCCGAGAACTTTCCCGAGATAGGGCAGCAGATGACGCAGGGAGTATTTGTCCTGTGGGCCTTCCTTGGGCCGTCCCAGGTGCGACATGAGGATGGGCGAACCGCCTTCCGCCATGATTTTGCGGATGGTGGGCACTGCCGCATCAATGCGCGTGGTGTCGGTAATGTTCATGCCGGCGTCGAGCGGTACGTTGAAATCAACGCGGACCAGGACCCGTCGTCCATGGAATGGGTATGTGTCAATGGTATGCATAGTACGTTGGATTGCCTGGCAAAGATAAGGCATATTCCAGCCTCTGGGAATCCGGCCCACCCGGACTCTGGTCGTGGAATTCTTATTAACTTCCGGGCATGAAAGCATTCGAAGGACATATACCCGACAAGCTTCCCGGCATCCCTACTTCCATTTTTGCAGTAATGACCCAGCTGGCCACCCGCCACCAGGCGGTGAACATGGCCCAGGGTTTCCCCGACTTCCCTGTATCACCGGAGCTTATAGGCCTTGTAGATAAGTATATGAAGGAGGGTAGAAACCAATATGCCCCCATGCCCGGGGTACCTGAGTTGCGCCGGGCCATTGCTTCCAAGGTTATGGCTGCCTATGAGGTTGCCTACGACTGGGAGTCAGAGATCACCGTGACGGCCGGGGCAACCCAGGCGATATTTACTGCCATCACTGCCTTTGTGCGCGACGGCGACCAGGTGATCGTGCTGGAACCGGCCTACGACAGCTATGCCCCTGCCGTAAGACTGTGCGGCGGTACGGTGCGCTTCGTGCGTATGCAGCACCCCGCCTATACCATTGACTGGGACGAAGTGCAGCGCAACGTGACCCGAGATACCCGTATGATCATCGTGAACAGCCCGCACAACCCCAGCGGAGCGGTATTCACCATGGAAGATATGCTCAGGCTGCAGCGCATCGTAGCCGGAACCGATATCCTGGTGATCAGCGATGAGGTGTACGAACACCTTATCTACGATGGGCTGGCGCACGAGAGTGCCTGCCAGTATCCTGAACTGGCCAAACGGGCCCTCATTATGGGCTCCTTTGGCAAGACCTTTCATGCCACCGGATGGAAAACAGGTTATTGCCTTGCACCCGAAGAACTGATGCACCGCTTCAGAATGGTCCACCAGTTTGTGGTGTTCTGCTCCAATACCGCGGTTCAATATGCCATTGCAGAGTTTCTGGAGGATGAACGGAACTACCTGGGTCTTCCTGATTTTTACCAGGCCAAGCGAGACCTCTTCCTCGACCTGCTGAAAGATTCCCGCTTCAGGGCCAGCCCGGCCTCTGGAACCTATTTCCAGCTCCTGGACTACTCGGCCATCTCCGATCTTCCGGAGGAAGAGTTCGCGCGTTGGCTGACCACAGAACACGGCATCGCGGCCATACCCTGCTCGGCATTCTACCAGCGTGCGGTGGATAACGGGGTACTGAGGTTCTGCTTCGCCAAAACGGAAGAAACCCTGAGAAAAGCCGCATCTATCTTATGCAGGATCTGAGGATCAGCCTGATACAGGATGAACTGGTCTGGGAGGACCCGGCAGCCAACCGTGCCCGCTTCCAGGCCATACTGGAAAGTATGGAAGATACGGACCTGGTCCTGCTCCCCGAGATGTTCTCAACAGGGTTTACCGTCCACCCGCAGAGGGTAGCCGAATCCATGGATGGCACTACCATACAATGGTTGCGGCGTATGGCCCGCGAAAGCGGGAAGGCGATGGCCGGAAGCCTGATTGTGAAGGAAGGTGAATCCTATTATAATCGCCTGGTATTCTGCCATCCCGATGGAGCATTGGAGCATTACGACAAACGCCATCTGTTCAGGATGGGGGGGGAACACCTGCGTTTCGGCATGGGAAACCACAACATCATGGTGAACTACCGGGGTTGGAAAATCAGGCCGCTGATATGCTATGACCTCCGTTTCCCCGTGTGGGCCCGCAATCGCTATTCCGAAGGGAACTACGATTACGACCTGCTCCTGTACCTGGCCAATTGGCCCCGAGCCAGGCGCCACCACTGGATGACGCTCCTTTCGGCCAGGGCAATTGAAAACCAATGCTATGTGGCTGGCTTGAACCGTGTAGGCACGGATGGAGCGGGGGTATCCTACAGTGGAGATTCCCGGGTGATCGGACCTGGTGGAGAAGAGATTACGGTAGCGGGAGAGGAGGCTCCCTGCGTGTTGCGGGCCACCCTCAGCGCAGAAGCACTGTCGGGGATACGCAACCGCTTTCAGGTGGCCCTCGACTGGGATCCTTTTTCCATTGACTAAGGCCGGGGCTAAACGCTACATTTGTGGCGGGAATCGAAATATTTGCGTATTTCGCCCGATCTTAGAAACTACATACCTCATAACACATGAATATCGTGATTGCCGGTGACGGAGAGGTCGGATTTCACCTGGCCAAAATGCTGTCCGGCGAAAGTCATAATATCACCATTGTCGACCCCCACAAAGAACTGCTCCGACTGGTTGAAAGCCATAGCGATCTACTGACCATAACCGGGGACTCCACCTCGGTGGGCATACTGGAAAGTGCCAGGGTAAACCGGGCCGACCTGTTGCTGGCCGTGGTGCACGACGAGCACACCAATCTGCTCACCTGTATCCTGGGGAAACGCCTGGGCGCCAAGCGCACCATCGCCCGCATCAACAATACTGAATACCTTGAGGATGAATACACTGCCTTTTTCCGCAGCATAGGTGTGGATGAGCTGGTTTGCCCAGAGCGTATCGCCGCCCAGGAGATCATCAAGCTGTTGCGGCAGGCCGCGGCAACCGAAATCTTCGATTTCTCCGGCGGCAACCTCCAGCTCTTCCTCATCAAGCTGGATGAGAACTCCCTGGTGATCGGAAAGACCCTGGACGAGATCGCCCAGGAAAACGCCAACCTGGAGTTCAGGGCCGTGGCCATTCACCGCCAAGGGGATACGATCATACCGAAGGGTAACGATGGTTTCCGGGTGAATGACCTGGCCTATGTAATCACCAAGCCGGATGGCATCGATGAACTGTTGCGTCTGGGAGGGAAGACCAGGGTGGACATCCGCAACATCATGATCATAGGCGGAGGGCGCATCGGCCGCAAGCTCGCCCTGGCCCTCGAAGATGAGATGAACATCAAGCTCATCGAAATGGACAAGGAGAGATGCAACGTCCTGGCCGATGTGCTCAACGATACCCTGATCATCAATGGGGATGCCAGGGATTTCGAACTTCTCGAAGATGAGGGGATACGGAATATGGATGCCTTCATCGCGGTCACCAATGATTCAGAGACCAACATCTTCACCTGCCTGCTGGCCAAGAAACTTGGGGTGAAGCGCGTAATCCCGCTGGTGGAAAACATCGACTACATCGACATCTCCCAGAATATCGGGATCGAGACCATCATCAACAAGAAACTCATAACGGCAAGTCATATCGCCCGTTTCACCATGAGCGCAGAAGTGGCTTCCATAAAGTGCCTGCATGGCATCGATGCCGAGGTACTGGAATTTGTGGTGAAGGCGGGGTCTTCAGTCACGCAGAGCCCTATTCGCGACATCCGCATGCCCCGTGGCGCCATCATCGGTGGGATCATCCGCGATGAGGAGAGCCACATCGCTGTGGGCAAGTTCCAGATCAAGGAAGGCGACAAGGTGGTGGTATTTGCCCTGCCCGAAGCCATCGCCAAAGTGCAGCGGCTCTTCTGAGTCCCGCCCTGCACCTGGGGAGATCCCGCTTCAGGAAGTATAACCGCCATGCCCCGCAACAGCAAGATAAATACCGGCATCGTAAGCAAGATCATCGGCCTGCTCCTGCTGATCGAAGGGGTCTTCATGCTTAGCGGCATCCCCTTTTCATTGTATTACGGGGATCAGGACTGGACCTTCCTGTTAGGCAGCGGGGCCTTCACCATGATCTCCGGACTGCTGGCCTATTCCCTGAACAAGCAGGCCGACAACAACGGCATAGGCAAGCGCGAAGGGTACATCATCGTCAGTTTTTCCTGGATCGCTTTTTCGGTCTTTGGTGCCCTGCCCTTCTGGATGAGTGGGGCCATCCCGTCGTATACCGATGCCTTCTTCGAAACCATGTCGGGCTTCACCACCACGGGGGCCAGCATACTTACCGACATCGAGTCTATGCCCAAAGGGCTGCTCTTCTGGCGCAGTATGACCCACTGGCTCGGGGGTATGGGAATCATCGTCCTTTTCCTTGCTATCCTCCCGCTACTCGGTATTGGGGGAATGCAGATGTTCACCGCCGAGGTTCCGGGCCCATCTCCCGACAAACTGCATCCCCGGATCAAGGAGACCGCCAAGCGCCTCTGGGTGATCTACGTGGCGCTCACCCTGGTACAAACAGGACTGCTCATGGCCGGGGGCATGCCGCTGTTCGACAGTCTGTGCCATGCCTTCGGAACCATGGCCACCGGGGGATTTGGTACCCAGAATGACAGTATAGCTGGTTATTCCCCATACATCCAGTATGTTATCACTTTGTTCATGATCCTGGCAGGGATGAACTTCACCCTGCATTTCCTACTCATCAAAGGGGAGTGGCGTAGGGTGGGGAGGAATGATGAACTGAGGTTCTACCTCTTTGTGATGGGCCTTTCCACCTTGATTATCGCGGCCGCTGTGTATTTCGGCCATTTCCTGGGAGCTGAGGAAGCCTTTCGGCATGCCTTGTTCCAGGTGGTATCCATAGTCACCTCCACCGGATTTGTTACTACCGATTACCTCCTTTGGCCCACCCTGGCCTGGTTCGTACTCTTCATGCTCATGTTTACCGGAGGATCGGCCGGCTCCACCGGAGGGGGGATTAAAATGGTCCGCCACCTCATCCTCTTCCGTAACAGCTTTCTTGAACTTAAGCGCCAGATCCATCCCCAGGCGGTCATCCCCGTGCGACTGAACAAGAAGCCAGTCAGCCAGGACATCGTATTCAACGTGCTGGCCTTCTTCCTGATCTATATGACCATTTTCGCCGGGGGATCCCTGATCATGACCTTTATGGGGCTGGATTTCAGCACGGCCATGGGATCTGTCATCGCCTCCCTGGGGAATATCGGACCGGGTCTGGGCAGTGTAGGACCGGTGGGCAATTATTCTGCCATCCCCGACGCAGGCAAATGGTTCCTGTCGTTTCTGATGCTGCTGGGCCGACTGGAACTGTTCACGGTGCTCATACTGTTTTCCAGGGCATTTTGGAGGCATTGACCAGATAGTGAGTGGTATACCTTCATATCGAAGAATCTGGGACATCTCCTTTCCCATCATCATCTCCCTTTTGGCCCAGGACCTGATCCAGGTGATCGACACGGCCTTCCTGGGAAGGGTGGGTGAGGTGGAACTGGGTGCTTCGGCCATCGGCGGACTGTTCTATTTTCTGTTGTTCATCGTTGCCTTTGCTTTCGGTAGCGGGGCGCAGATCGTAATAGCCCGCAGGAACGGGGAAAAGGACTTTGAAGGCGTGGGCAGGGTGATGGACCAGGGCATTTATGTGCTCGTTGGACTTGCCGTGCTCATTTTTGTGGTCTCCCGCCTCTGGGCCATCGACCTGATCGAACTGCTAATCAGCTCACCCCAGGTGGCATCAGCCAGTAAGGAATACCTCGACGTGCGTATATGGGGCATCTTCTTTGCCTGCCAGAACATCGGTTTCCGTGCATTATACGTCGGGATTACCCGCACCCGCCTGCTCACCTACAATGCGTTTTTCATGGCCGGCATCAACGTGGTGCTCGATTACGCCCTGATCTTCGGGCATTTCGGGCTTCCGGAAATGGGACTGGAAGGCGCTGCCCTGGCCTCAGTCATTGCGGAAGGCTGCTCCACCCTTTTCCTGTTCATCGCCACCCGCTACGCCCTTGACCCAAAGCATTACGCCCTCTTCCGCTTTGTCCCACCAGACCTGAAAGTGATCCGCAGTGTCCTCGACCTCAGCGTTTTCATCATGTTGCAGTACTTCCTTTCGATGTGCGCCTGGTTCCTCTTCTTTATCATTATCGAACGCCTGGGTGAACGTGAGCTCGCCGCCTCCAACATCGTACGCAGCGCCTATATGATCCTGATGATCCCGATGTGGGGCTTTGGGTCGACAACTAATACCCTGGTTAGTAATGCTATAGGAGAAGGACGTCCAGATCTTGTCCTGCCCATCACCTGGAAGATCATCCGCCTCAGCAGTCTGGCTGCCGCGTTTATGGTAACCCTCAGCCTCCTTTTCCCTCATCAGATCCTATCCATATACACCAATGATCCGGGGCTGAGGCAGGCTTCCCTGCCCATCCTCTATGTCATCCAGGGGTCCCTGTTCATGTTTTCCCTATGCATGGTGTTCTTCAGCGCAGTTTCCGGTACTGCCGCCACCCGCACCGGCCTGGTAATCGAGGTCATTACGCTCAGCATGTACGTCAGCATGACCTGGTACCTTGGGATCCACCTCAGGTTGGCCGTACATCAGGTGTGGTTTGTGGAATATCTTTACGTGTTCGTTATGGGGGCCCTTAGCTGGTGGTACCTGCAGAGCGGCCGCTGGAAAAAGCTGAAGGTGTGAGCCTTCATCCCTGAACTGCCTAAAGGGAAAGCAATACCTATCGACGATTCCATATATTTGCATCAACCATAAGCCTCTCATCTTGCCTGCCCTATCAGCCGTTATCCTGACGTTCAACGAGGAACACAACATCGGACGATGTATCGATTCCGTGGCAGGCCTGGCGGAAGATATCGTAGTGGTGGATTCCTTTTCTACCGATGCCACCGAGGAGATCTGCCGGGAGAAAGGGGTCCGTTTCATCCGGCACCCGTTTGAAGGCTATATCCAGCAGAAAAACTGGGCCCTGACCCAGGCCCGTTTCGACCATTGCCTCTCTCTGGATGCCGACGAGGCGCTGTCCCCTGCATTGAGGTCATCCATTGAAGCCCTTCCCGGGGTATGGGATGCCGAAGGCTATACCATGAACCGGCTGACCAATTATTGTGGACGATGGATCCGCCATTGCGGCTGGTATCCGGATGTCAAGCTAAGGCTGTTCGACCGTCGGCTCGGGAGCTGGGAGGGCATCAACCCCCACGATGAGTACCGCTTGCGTAAAGGAGGACGTACCCGTCATCTTAGGGGGGATATCCTTCATTACAGCTATTATACCATATCGGACCATATCCGGCAGGTGGAGCATTTCAGCAGTGTGGCGGCCGGCGCCCTTCACGAAAAGGGAGTAAGGGCAGGATGGGTGAAGCTCTACCTTAGCCCTACCGCCAAGTTCTTCCGGGATTATCTGCTGAATGCCGGATTTCTCGACGGTTTCGAAGGCTTCACCATCTGCAGGGTCTCCGCCCTGGCCACCTTTATTAAGTACGCCAAGCTGCGCCATCTTCATAAACAATCCACTGTTTCCCATGATCCACATTGATAGCATCCAACGCCTGATCATAAGCCGCACCGACGCCATGGGCGATGTAGTGCTGTGCCTGCCACTCGCCGGCTATCTCAAGCAGCTCAACCCTTCCCTCGATATCGTCTTCCTGGGACGCACCTATACCCGACCTATCCTTGAAAGCTGCCAGCATACCGATGGCTTCCTGAATTGGGATGTGATTAGCCAGATGGCTGAAAGAGAGGCGATAAACGCACTTAAGGAGGTACAGGCCGATGCCATTCTCCATGTTTTCCCCCGTCGGGAGATTGCGGAACTGGCCCGTAAGGCAGGCATCCCCCACCGCATCGGCACCAGTGGGAGGCTCTTTCATTGGAAAGAAGTAAACCACCGCGTGAGGTTCAGCCGCCGTCGTTCTTCGCTTCACGAGGCACAGCTCAACTTCCGCCTGCTCGAGCCCGTGGGTATCAAGCATATCCCTTCCACTGACGAAATCCGGGCCTGGTATGGCCTTAGTGCTCCTTCCATTGAACTGCCCATCGACAGGGTGGAAGGAAGGAAATTAATCATCCTTCATCCGGGATCGCGGGGGAGTGCGCGGGAATGGGGACTGATGCGCTTCGCCGAGCTGATCTGGATGCTGCGGGAGGAACGCTACGACGTTTTCCTCACAGGTACGGAAGAGGAAGGGCTGGGGTTCCGCGACATGCTTGTGAAGCCCTACCCTCATGTAACCGATGTGAGCGGAATGATGGACCTGCCCATGCTGATGGCCTTTATCGCTTCGGCCGATGCCCTGGTAGCGGCCAGTACAGGGCCCCTCCATCTGGCAGCAGCCCTGGGGATAAAGGCAATAGGCATCTATCCGCCCATACGCCCCATGCACCCGGGCCGTTGGGCCCCCCTGGGCGCCGATGCCCATGCCCTGGTGCTCGACAAGACGTGCAACTCCTGCAGGCGCCGCGGGCCATGCCGCTGTATGGAAGACATTGATCCGGCATCAGTGAAACAGCTCCTCGATGCCTGAAAGGCATTTATCTGTCTGGAAAGAACCCCACACAATCCTCCAAGCCCTTGACAACCGCATCAGAGATTCCCGGCGAATGGCTGGCCATCGTTAACCCCAATGCAGGGAGGCGAAAGGCGGAGAAGGATTGGGCGGAGATCTCGGGCCGGCTCGTTGCGGCCGGCATTCCCTTCCATGCCGTGTTCACCCACCATCGCGACCATGCTACAAGGCTCAGCGCGGAATACCTGCGCAAGGGCTTCCATAAGTTCATCGTGGTGGGTGGGGACGGCACCCTGAACGAAGTAGTGAATGGACTGCTGATGCAAGACGCCGTGGAACCGCTGCGCACCTGCCTGGGAATGATCCCGGTGGGCACGGGCAACGACTGGAGCAGGTATCATGAGGTTCCTACGGATTATGCCGGGGCCGTTAACGTGCTCAGCAAAGGACGCTGCATGCTGCATGATATCGGTAAGCTCCGCATGAACGGAAGCGAGCGCTACTTCATCAATATGGCGGGCATGGGCTACGATGGCCTGGTGGCCCAGAAAACGAACGAGCAGAAGGACAAGGGAAGGGGAGGCCCCTTGTCCTATATGGTGAACCTGCTGCTCAGCCTCTTCTCCTATAAAATGGTCCCCGCCAGGATCATCCTGGATGGGAAAGAGATCAGCACCCGGCTATTCAGCTTAAGCGTAGGGGTGTGCAAATACAACGGGGGTGGTATGATGCAGGCGCCCCTTGCCCTTCCCGACGATGGACTGCTGGACCTGACCGTGATACGCAAGCTCAGCAAGTTTGCAGTCCTCAGGAATGTGCCCAAACTTTTCGATGGTTCCTTTACCCGGCTGCCAATGGTATTCACGGACCAGGGGGATAACATTTCCATTGAGGCCGAAGGGCTGCTCATCGAAGCGGATGGGGAGTCGGTAGGTCAGACACCCTGCAGCATCGGTATCCTGCCACGGGCCCTCCATGTAATTACCGGCCGTCAGGAATGATCCCTTGAACCCTGGGAGTGTCCCGCCTCGCGTATCAGCACCAGCAGGCGCTCCACGGCTTCCGATTCTGGGACATTGCGTTCCACCAGCTTTCCGGCACGAAAGAGGCTTACCCTGCCTTCACCTGAGCCAATGTAGCCAAAGTCGGCACCTTCCATCTCCCCCGGACCATTGACTATGCATCCCATGACCGCGATCGTCATCCCGGGCATACCCCCTGTTCTTGCTTTCACTTCCTCCAGTACCCTGCTGATGTCGAACCGGGTCCTGGCACAGCTCGGACAGGCGATGTATGTGGTACGGGTCACCCGGCGGCCGCAGTCCTGAAGCAGCTGGAAGGCCGCTGCCACCAATCGGGGATGGGTCACCACCAGCCCATCGGCCAGCCCATCAATGAGGAAGGGGGCGCAGTGGAGGGCAAGCCCATAGGCCCCGGCCGGGGCCGCGCCAGCGCCGATCAACAGCGGGCGCATCTCACCGGAAGCCATGCTTTCGGCCACCGTCTCAAGCGCTGGCCGGATCGCGGCTGCTTCCCCTACTTCTATGTAAAGGTATGCCTCGGCAGGCAAGGCAGTATCGTAAAGGACAGAGAGGGCATCCGGCGCTTCCCCCTCGACAGGCTGCACCAGGCGGCCATCTTCCAGCATGGCCAGGTCGGCGCAAGGACTGCCACAGCCTTCATCCCCACCCCAAAAAGTAGATGGAAGGATGACCTTCGGGGGAAGGTCCCCTCCGAGCAAGACATTGTCAGCCGTTTTTCTGCGGAAATAATGAAATGAATCCCAGGGGTATACCTTGTCATATACTGACACCTCCTGTGGCTTTCCGAGCGTACTGAGTTTCAGGGCGAGAGGAATCTCCAGCAAGGGGTCCCCGGTGATGGAAACCCTCAGGGTATCTCCCAGTCCGTCCATCAGCAAGGGGCCGATGCCGGCCACCGAACGGATCATCCCTTCCTCCCCGCTCCCCGCTTCGGTAACACCCAGGTGCAGGGGAAACATATCGCCCCGCGCTTTCAGCCGCGCAGCCAGAAGCCGCGTGGAATGCACGGTGACGGGCACACTGCTCGACTTCATGGAAAGCACCAGGTCGTAGAATCCGAGGTCACGGAATAGGTCGATGAACTCCAGGGCCGAAGCCACCATGCCTTCGGGGGTGTGGCCCCAGGCATCCAGGATTCGGCGGGACAGCGAACCGTGGTTTACTCCGATGCGGATGGCGGTGCCATGCTCGCGGCAGCGCTCCACCAGGGGCTGCAGGCGCCGGCGTGCCTCATCCCTCAGGCGTTCCAGGGGCCAGCCCAGGGTGCCAAGACGGTCGACATAGTTGCCGGGGTTGATCCTCACTTTGTCCACATGAAGGGAAGCCTCCAGTGCCGCCTCCGGCAGGTAGTGGATGTCGGCGATCAGGGGGACCTCACATCCTGCCGCACGCAAATCCTGACGGATACCTTGCAGGGCCCGGGCATCTTTCAGGGTGGGCGCCGCCACCCTCACCAGGTCACAGCCGGCTTCCGCCAGTGCAATGACCTGATTTACTGTTGCCTTACGGTTCAGGGTATCGGTATTGGTCATCGACTGCACGCTCAACGGGTGCCCGCCACCCAGCCACACCCGGCCAACCCTGACCGGACGGGGGAAATATCCCCGATAATCCATGCCTTCTGTATGGTTCATGACCGTTGCTGTCCCCACAAATTTACCTATTTTGCAGGGTCATGGCGGTTATCCGTACCCTGTTCCTCTTATTCACGGGCATTGCCTTGGGGTTCAATGCCCTGGGCCAGGTGCCCCGGCCGGAACCTCCCTTCCCCTTGTGTCACGACCTTGGCTGCCTGAAGACGCAGGACGGTACCCGGTCTCTCGATCTGCGCAAAGGCTACCGCCATGAAGACCACCCGGATCCTGCGCTGCTGAAAGGAATCGTCTGGCTCGACCTGAGCGCCAACCGCCTGAAGAATGTACCGGAATGGGTGTGCGATTGCCAGGAGCTGGAATACCTCAACCTGGAACGGAACCAGTTGTTCTCCCTCCCTGATTGTATAGGTAACTTAAAGAAATTGAAATATATATCTGTAAACCGTAATCCATTGGCCAGCCTTCCGGCCGGCATGGCCAATTGCGATTCCCTCCGTTACCTCGATCTGTGGCAGACTTGGATCGATTACCTCCCTCCTGAATGGAGGGCCCTCAACCACCGCCTTGTGCTGGTAGACCTCAGGGATATCCGGATGACCATGGAGCAGCAGATGGAGATCCGAAAAGTACTCCCCGATCCGGAGATCAGGATGTCGGCCTGGTGCAACTGTATTCCTCACCGGAATAAGGAACAGTAGGGCAGGAGCGAACAAAAGATGATGATCCGGCCCGCACTTACAGACGACCAAGGGACTGTACTCAGTGTTGCACCACCATTCGGGCCAGAGCGGTCTGGCCGGCTTCGCTTACCCTAAGGAAGTATATCCCCGGACTTAGTGAAGCAGTGTCCATCGTCAGTTGGTTGTTGCTCAACTGAACATCAACGGTATGCTGTCTGGCCAATATATCGGTCAGGTGTATGGCTGGATGGGAGGCCATCCAGGGAAGCTGGACACGGGCCTGCTCATCGGCTGGATTGGGGAAAGCCGGAAGGTGATGGAGCATCCCCCGTTCTTCCAATCCGAAAGGCGGACGACCGATGCGCACCTTGAACACCCTGTTGGTGGCATGGCTCGACCCGGCAGCCTGCATAAAGATGTTGGGCTGATTGCTCTCAATCCCACCGAAGATATGGCCCACAGGCGACAGGGAATATCCGATCTGCTCAAGATCCAAAACCTCACCGGCTACCCTGGGGGCGGACTCCAGGGGGAGGAACTCGGCGCTGGCCCCAAGCAGGCCCGGCATGCGAACCGGAAGGACGTTTTCTGCCAGCGTATTGTCAGAAAAGCGGGTAACCACGCTGATGGTCCGTACGAAGGGCACGGCCGAGTCCACCATAGCCGCAAGGTTGATCGTATCCCAGGTATACATGCCTATGCCGCCGAAAAAGACCGTGTGCATTTCATTGAATAACGGATCATAGACGGACATTTTTGCCCCATGATATTGGTTGAAGCGCTGCCCGAACTGGGTCTCGGGGATCGCCTGGTAGGCCTGGTCGCGGATGTTGACCACGTTATGCCAGGGGAGGTCGGCTGAGGGGCGAAAGACACCACTGAACACCGTGAACCCAAAGCCTCCATCGGGAAAAACCTGTTCCGCCATATTGTAATCCCTCCGGTGGAGCTCCTGACTGTCCGTGATCTCAGTAAAGTCCTGGATCAGGGGTTGTGCAGGACCGCCGGTGATGCGGAAGGTGCGGATGGCCTGGGTGTAAGTCTGGGTGTAGGAGGGGTTACCGTGGGGATTATAACGTCCGCTGAATTTCTGGCCCCCCACCAGGTAGAACAGGTCCCCGAGGCAACCCAGCTGCCCTCCGGTAACCGCCAGGCGGGAGTCGGTAAGGTGGCTGAATGCGACTGAAATGTTCTGGTTGGCCAGCAAGGCATCATGCAAGGCCGGTAGGTTGACCAGGGTGAGAGAGGGCCAGGTATCGTACTGATCGCTGGCGGCGTCGTAACCGTATCCTCCGGCCAGGACCAAAATGCTGTCTTTCTGGTGAAAACAGAGGTTGGTACCCAGGAGCTGACGGGCCACCAGCGGTGGGAGCGAACTCAGCGGGGCCGACCATACCTGCTGGCTGACCGGGTCCACCATCCAGACGTAGGCATTGGCGCTGTCGGATGGAAAGGAATTGAAGGGATTGTGCCCATGCAGACCGCTGATCCGGCCCCCCATCAGCAGCCATCGTCCATTGTGCTGGCCCACCGCAAAGGATTGCAGTGCCGGGGCATTGGGAATGAAAACCTCTTCCAGCATCAGGGAGAGCGGCTGGTATGTCACTTGCCCACGTAACAGCATGGTCCCGGAAAGTGCCAGGATGATCAGCAGGATATTCTTCATACACCCAAGATAGGAAAAATCCCTCAATGTTGCCTGGGCGCGGCAACAAGCATTCAGGAAAATGCAACGCCCAGCGGTCAATCCCTCAGGTCTTCAGGGGCTGACGTTACACGCTCAATTTTACCGGCCGATTATTCTTCGGAATTCCATACCGGGGCCAATGGGCTTGCCGATATGTGTTATATTTGGGCATTCCAAATTTATACAGGGATGTAGACTTCGTATTCACGCCTAAAACAGGGGCTTATGATCGACACGCTGAAGATAGGTACGCTCAAGTGGTATCACATCCTTGATCCTTCAGACCAGGACCTGCAGTACCTCCGCGACAACTTCCATTTCCATCCCCTGGACATAGAAGACTGCAAGAGCCGCAACCAGCGCCCCAAAATAGACATCTACGACGATTACTACTTTCTTATCCTCCATTTCCCCTATTTCGACCGTTCGAACCGCTTCCTCAAGACCAAGGAGGTAAAGATTTTCTGGGGGGATGATTTCATCATTTCCATCGGAACCTCCCATTGGGTGGTGAAGGCCCTCTTCAACCAGGCCAAGGAGAGCCCCGAGACTTCCGAAATCATGCAGGTAGGGACCAGCGACGCCTTGCTATACCGCATCCTGGAGCGCCTTATGCTCGAAACCCTTACCCTGATCCGCAGGATAGGAATGGAAGTGGAGCTGATCAACCGCGACCTCTTCGAGAAAAAGGCCCAGCGCACCATTGAACGCATCTCGGTGACCCGTAAGAACATCATACTGCTCAACACCATCTTCAAGCCCCAGCTGAGGCTCTTCCATAAATTTGAATCCGGTGAGATCGAAGGCTATGCCTCCAATATGGAAGAATACTGGGGCGATATCCTGGACTATTACCAGAAGGGCTGGGACATGACGGAGGACTACGCCGAGCTTATCGAAGGACTGAGCAAGACCTTCGATTCACTCCAGACCAACCGTATCAATGAGATCATCAAGGTGCTGACCCTGGTTTCCTCCATTTTGCTGCCGCTCACCTTCATCACCGGGCTGTATGGCATGAATGTAGGGCTTCCTCTTCAGGATGATCCCCATTCCTTCTGGGTGGTGGTAGCCGCCATGGGCTCCATCGTGGCCGTTATGGTGTGGTACTTCAAGCGGAAGCACTGGATGTAGCTTCAGTCGCCGCGATGCTCCATCGCCTCTGTCTGTATCCTTATGGCTTCCTTGTGGATGAGCTGCAGCAGCCGCAGCAGGAACTCCCTTTCCAGTCCGGCCCGTTCGCCGCGGTCCATGCGGTCCTCGATGATCTCCATCCAGCGGCGGATCTGTAGCACGGTCATGCCATGATCCTTTTTGAAACTGCCGATCCTTCGGACGATCTCCATGCGCCGGTCGAGTATCCTCAGCATTTCATGGTCCAGTTCATCGATCTGGTGGCGGAGCTCTGCCAGCATGTCCTGCAGGGCGGGCTCGTGGCCGGGCCGGCGCACCACCAGCTGTTCAAGCATCTGACGCAGCTGGGCGGGGCTCAGCTGCTGGCGCTTATCGGTGAGGGCCTGGGAAGGATGCACGTGAACCTCGATCATCAGGCCATCCATGGCCAGGTCGAGGGCCTTCTGACTGATGCCCGGGATAAGGGTGGTGCTGCCGCTGATGTGACTGGGGTCACAGAGCAGGGGCAGCCCGGTACAATGGCGTTTCAGTTCAATGGGCACTTCCCACATGGGGTCGTGCCTGAAGCGGCTACTGGTGTATGGATAGAACCCCCGGTGTATTGCAGCCAGACGGCGGATGCCCGCCTGGCTGAGGCGTTCCAGCGCGCCCAGCCACAACTTGAGGTCGGGATTCAGCGGGTTCTTTACCATCACAGGGACTTCCGTTCCCCTCAAGGCATCGGCGATCTCCTGCATGGAAAAGGGATTGCCCGAAGTGCGGGCGCCTACCCACAGGATATCGATCCCTGCCTTCAGGGCCTCTTCCACATGGCCCGGTTTGGCCACTTCCACGGTAAGCAGCAGTCCTGTCTCCGCCTTCACGGCCTGCATCCATTCCAGTCCCAGCTCCCCCACGCCCTGGAATCCTTCAGGACGGGTACGGGGCTTCCACAGCCCGGCACGGAACACACGGACCTGGGGTATGGCGGCCAGGGCATGGGCTGTGGCCATCAGCTGTTCGGGCGACTCAGCGGAGCATGGACCTGCAATGACCAGAGGTGCTTCGCCCTGGGGTAGCCAGGGCTCAAGCTGCGCTTCGGGGAGTTCGGGACAATTCATGGCACAAAGGTAGGATGAAGTACGCTGCCAGGCTGAACGAAGGATCGAAGGCTCACAAATCGCACATGCGCACATCGCGCACATGCGTACCTCGCACATGCCTTTATGACCCCATCCTTCACTTACGGAATACCTGTTCAAGAACCAGGTGTGAGCGGATCTCCCCCATGCCTTCAAGGTGAATGCGGTAGTACTGCAGCAGTTTATCCAACAGTAACCGGCGCATGCCGGGATCAGGACAATGGAAACGTTCTCCTTCCTGCATAATCCTTGCCAGCCAGGCGCTCGGTAAGGGCTCCAACAGGCTGTCATCAGCAATGCCATATGCCCTGAAGCGGCCCTCCTGCAGGCTGAAACACGGATGGGCCTCATCGTGGCCCGCATCAGGCCCGAAGCCCAGATAGCGGCTGAGGTCGAGCAGGAAGACCAGATGAAAGCTGCCCAGACCTACCTCCGGGTCATCCAGTCGCAACAGTTGTTCATGGATGTAGGAAAACAGCAGGGGATTGGGCTCCTCCTCCCGTATGCTGCGGTACAATACCTCGTTCAGGAAAAGCAGCAGGGCGTGCCGTGACTCTTCGAAGGGGATATGCTGATAGGGCCTTTCCAGCTTCACCTCACGCAGGTGTTGCAGCTCGCGCGAGGCCCGTTCGTAAACCACCATCTCCAGCATAGCCAGGGGGCTGAAGAGGGCCACTTTGCGCCCACCCTTGCCCGAACGCGCCCCCCTGAGCAGGTAGGAACGCAGTCCCAGCTTTTCGGTGTATACCTTGAGAATGACGCTGGTGTCACTGTAATTCAGCCGGTGGAAAACCATTCCCCGGGTGTGGACGAGGGAGCTCATCGGGTTTATGTGGGCTGCGGCCTGCAGGCCGCAACAGTATGCGCATCAATGAATGAAGGCCACTTTAGTGACCATGGTCTCGGAACCTTCGTCGTTGCTGATGAATACGAGGTATACCCCTGATTGTGCCCTTTCGCCATCGAAATTGCGGCCATGCCAAACGGCTTGTCCGCCCTTGGCGCGGGTGGAGTACACCAGGTTACCGGCGATATCGGTAATCTTGACATCGGCATCGGTAACCAGCCCCTTGATGGCAATGGGGCCATCGTAGCCAGGCCTGACCGGGTTAGGATAGGCGTATACGTTCTCGTTCGCCGTCCCGCCTCCGGTGGCATCGGCTTTATAGGATACGATTCCCAGCGCAGTGCCGAAAAACACCTCGCCGGTAAGGTGGTTGATGGCGATGTCGGTGATGCTGTTGGACAGCAGAGGGCTGTTCTCGGAGGTGAAGTGATGGATCTGCTCGGTTCCGTCGGCTGACATGAGGAATACCCCTGCGCGGTCGGTGCCGAACCATTTACGGTTGGCCCCGTCAACAGCTATCGCGGTAACCGTTTCTTCTTCAAGAAGATATTGTGCATATCCTCCTACTTCCACCAGGACCTGCTGGGCATCGAAATCGTAACCGCTGAACACATTGCCTGGGGTATAAAACACCACCACCCCTTCGTCGGTTCCTACCCAGATCTCCCCATCGCGATCGCGGGCCATACTGAACACCCGGCTCCCCTTGAGGTTGCCCTGGCCCACTCCGGATCCGAGGAGGCGGGCCTGGTCGTCGCTGAGCTGACCAATGGTATGGTTATCGTTATATACCAGGATACGTGCGCCGCGCATCATCACCCATTTCTGGCCAAAGTCATCGATGACTATCTTTCCCACCTCAGCCTGACTGGCCCCGAAAGCCATACCGCCCAGGTAGATGGACTGCCATTCCCCGTCGTTCTTGCGCACACAGAGAAGGTCATCGGCGCTGGAGGTCGCCACCCAGAGGTTGTGGTCCTGGTCATAGGCCATCCCACCCACTCGTACCTCGGCTGGGCTGAGGGTGGGAGGGGCCTGCAAGGCGCTGTTGGTGCCATCATACCGGGCAACGAAGCTGCCATCCCTGAACTCGAAAAGCCCGCTGCCCCAGCTCCCGGCCCACACATGGGACCGGTCCGAAGGATCCACCAATACGGTGAGCACATCGCGCACCCCATTGAAAATGGTGCTGTTGGTGGGGTCCAGGTAGCTCCAACGCTCATCGGTGAAGGAATACAGCGCGCCTTCGTAATAGATGTTTCCCCATTGCAGGTTGCGGCCGCCGGGGGCTACCCAAAGGCTGTTGCCGCTGACCGACATTTCATATACCAGGTTGCCTGAGGGGCCATCCGGTCGGATAATGGCGGATTCCCAAAGGTGGTGGGTCCGGACAAGCCCGCTTCGCTGGTCCCCGATCCATAGGTAGCCCCTGGCGTCGAGGTGCACATCCTGGGGAAAGGGAAGGATCACGCTGTCGGGCTGAATGTACTGGTAAATCTTTCCAAGGGAGTTGAACAGGGTGTCGTACAGGGTCACGTCCCCGTTGTTTACTTCGTACAGTATGTCGCCAAACACCTTCAGGCCATTCTTTCCGTAAGTGTTCCCATTGGGCACGCGGGTCCAGGTCCCGTCAGGGAGCTGCCGCATATAGAGGGTGTCGGTGTTGTAGGCGGTGTTGGAGTGATTGGCCAGAAGGTGATTGTGAAACAGGGCGAGGGCATTGTACCTGGCCTGGGGATGCGGCAGGGTCTCGTCATGCGTCCAGGACTCAAAATTGGCCAGGTTGGGGTGATCGAAGGAGGCACTGAAAAGGCCTTCATCTGTGGCGGCATAGAGATAGGTCCCGTCGTAGGCCAGATCGAGCACATCCACATGCCCCCCATCCGGACCGATATACCAGGTGTCCTTGATTTCCTTCTTTTCCACATCGAGCACGACGATGCCGAAACCGCAGCTGAGGTAACAATATTCCCCGATGAAAGTGGCCTTGTTGATGGTCTTGTTTCCCAGGATGGGTTTTCGCTTTATGTCGCTGATATTGATGATCTTGCCATCGCGCAGCAGGTCAATATTGGTGTTGGTGTAAGCAATGACCAGGGTCTTGTGCTCCTCGCTGTAGGTGATCCATGAAATGCCGAAGTCGGAGAGCCCTTCAACCTTTCCAAGGCGGTTGATGCTGCCATCGGCATCGTCCCAGAAATATAGGCTGTAAGGGGTGGCGCCGTATATCCGCTTGCCGGCTTCGGCCAGGGATATCACATTATTATAGGGGAGGTGGTCCCTCCAGTGCCCGATGCCGATGCCCTGAGCGCTGGCCGGGAGGCCGATCAGCAAGGCGAAGAGGAAACCGAGGGTGCGCGGATAGGTCATAGGCGCAAAGGTAACAATGGTTTGAATGAGGGAATTAACTGTGGACGGGCGGCAATATTGTGTGTGGCGCGATCAGGCGTTATTTCCAATGCATGGTTTCCACCAGGTGAAGGAGATCTTCCTGGAGGAAGGCAATGACGGGGGCGAGGCTGTCGTTGTTGGGGGCCTGGTTGAAGTAGAGGGCGCCCCTGAGGAAGTGGGTAGAGCTGTCGGTGAGGTAGAACTGCAAGGGTGAAGCCGCTTCCCTCCCTTCGATCTGGTAAATTATGCCATACACCCCGGCCTCGGGCCGGGCTACCATGATTTCCTGTATCCCGGTGGACCGGGCGATGTGCTGCATGGCCATTTTACGGGCATCCTCGGCATAGGGTGAGAGGTCACCCTGCATCCGCTTATAGCTGAGGTGGATCCGTGCCCCAAACTCCGGGATGAAGAGGTCAGCCCAATAGGGCTCGGCCCCGGCGTCACGATCGGGTTGAACCCGGGCATATACCGGGTATTCGAAGGCATAGGGCCAGGTGGTGTCGAAGGAAAGGTAAGCCCTTTGCGGCATATCAATACGGAAATAGCCCCTGGGCCGTGGCACCGGTTCGCTGCCGCAGCTGCCAAGCAGCAGGGTGCCCGCGATGATCCCAACCCATACCCTGCCCTTGGTCCTTATCATTACTTCAGGTTCATTGGTTTTTTGACCGGGGGACCTCTGCCTTATGCTATGTGCTTCGGCCATTACCCAACCCGGGGCGTATCAGTCTTCCTCTGGATCAATGGTCACCCTAATGCTGTGGATTCGCCGTGGATCGGCTTCTTCAATGCGGAAAGTGAACTGTTCGTAGCGGATTACGGCATTGCGGGGCGGTATCCTGCCCTCCAGCTCGAGGATGAGGCCGGCCAGGGTATCGGATTCCCCTTTTACGCGTTCGAAGATCCGGTCCTCTATCCCTGCCACTTTGCAGAAATCGTTCAGACTGGCCTTTCCTTCGAAGATCCAGGAATTGTCGCTCACCTGGCGGTACCGCAAGCCTTCCGATTCCAGATCGAATTCATCGCTGATCTCGCCCACGATCTCTTCGATGATGTCTTCCAGGGTAACGATGCCCGAGGTGCCCCCGTATTCGTCCACCACAATGGCCATATGGATCTTGCGCTCCTGGAACTCGGTGAGCAGCTCGTTGATCGGCTTGCCTTCGGGCACGAAGAAGGCCGGGCGAAGCAACTTCTGCCAGGCGAAATGTTCGTCTTCGCCCAGGTGTGGAAGAAGGTCCTTGATATAAAGGATGCCGACAACACGGTCGAAGGACTCCTCCCAGGCGGGGATCCGGCTATAGCCTGCGTCGAGGATGAACTTAAGCAGTTCCCTGAAGTTCAGCGAAGTGTCCACTGCGCTCACGTCTACCCTCGACTTCATGATCTCCTTCACGTCCATGTCCGAGAACTTCACTATGCCTTTGAGTATCCTCCGGTCCTCTTCGGCCCCGGCATCGGTGCTGGTGATATCGATGGCCTCGCTCAGCTCGCTCATGGAGAGGTTGTGTCCTTTCCGGGCATAGCGCTCATCCACCAGGTCGGTAGAGTGGATGAGGATGGATCCCAGGGGCCCGAAGGCCCGCTGAAGCAGCAGCAGGGGCAGGGACATCATTCGGGCGATGCCCGGGGCGCGCTGGGAGGCGTAGATCTTAGGCATTACTTCCCCGAAGAAAAGGATCAGGGCCGTGACCGCCACCACTTCGCCAAGGAACAGCAGGTAGGGGCCTGGTCCGGGCAAGGTGTATCGGAGGGTAAGGAAAGTGGCGAGGATGATCACTGACACCTTGGCCAGGGTGTTGGAGATCAATATGGTAGCCAATAGTTTCCGGGGATGTTTCAGCAGCTGGGCTACCCTGCGTGAACGCGCAGAGTCGTCTTGTCCCATGGCTTCGACATGGAGCGGACTGAGAGAGAAGTAGGCCGTTTCTGCAGCGCTCACCAGGGCCGAGAATAATAGCAGCAACAACAGGATACCCAGGCCCAGGGCCAGGGAAGGACTTAGGGGCAGGAAGACGGCAAGGGTCTGCGGAAGGAAGTCCAGAAGGTAAGGGTCAGGGTCTTCCAAAGGGATATTCGCTTGATTTTCGCAGCAAAATTAATAAAAACGCCCATAATCAATGCAAAAGGACCACCCAGAGGCAGCCCCTTTGCATCATCATGGGATCAGGCCATCAGAATGGCAGGTCATCCTCCTCATTGGAGGGTCCGACACCCGGTGCATCCTGCGCCAGGGTTTCGGCGGCGTTCGCTGCGTATTCGCTGCTGCCTTCCCTGCGACCTCCCAGCATGGTCATGTTGTCGCCCATGATCTCGGTGATGTACCGCTTGTTGCCGTCCTTGTCATCGTACGACCGCGTCCTGATCTTGCCTTCGATAAACACCTGGCTCCCCTTGGTCAGGTAGTTGTGGGCAACCTCTGCGAGGCCTCTCCAAAGCACGATGTTGTGCCATTCCGTCTGATCAACCCGTTGCCCCTCCCTGTTTTTGTACGACTCCGTCGTGGCCAGGGTGAAGGTGGCCTTTTTTACTCCGTTCTCGAATGTGGTGATCTCGGGATCCCTTCCCAGGTTCCCGATAAGAATCACCCGGTTTACTCCTGATGCCATAACTCCTGATTTTGTGTGTGAATCATTGGACACAAAAATATACGTTTTACCCCCCCCCGAACGGATAAAATTTTTGTAAAAAAATCGTGGCACTCCGTTAATGAATTGTTCAATGGACAGAAATTCAATAATATAGACCAGGTGGCCTTTGCAAGCAGGCCGCTCAGTGGATACCCTGTCCTGGCACGGCTGTCAAGTCCGGACAAACCTGGTCTCAGGGCTTCCTTGCAGGGCCCTGACCAGTTCCCTTCTCCAGGTAGCGATGCATGAGCCGGGGCATGGGGGGCAGCTTGCCAGGGCTGAAGCGCAGCAACTCCTGCGGTAGGGTTGATGAAGGGTGCTTCAGTCCAACAGAAAAGAAACAGGCTTCAAGCCTTTGATGGGAGAGGATATGGCGCAGGCAGAGCACCAGGGAGGGCCGGTGGTATTCCACGCCTTGCATCAGCCGGTGAAAGTCCGGGTTGGCGGACAATTCTTCCTCCTGAATGGCCACAGGGGACTCTACCATGGGGAAAGTCCAAAGGTCTTTCCAGATGCCCTGGTGGTCCTGTTTCCTCAGAAAGAGGTCGCGGGGAGAAGACGGGTCGGTCAGTACTATATAATTAATGTGGCGTTCCCTGGGCGTTTTTGCGGGGCGTCGGAACGGAAGGACTTCAACGCGGTCGAGGGCCAGGGCTTTGCAGTGATGGCTGAGCGGACAGTCCCCGCAGCGGGGGGCCCGGGGGACGCACTGCAGGGCGCCGAATTCCATCACTGCCTGGTTCATCTCCCCGGGATCATGGCCCAGCATCAGCTCCTTCATCAGTTCCGCGAGGCGTCGGCGCATCCCTGCCCTGCCAGGGTCGTCCTCCAGCCCATGAAGGCGGGCCAGTACGCGGATCACATTGCCATCGACTACCGGCACCGCCTCGGAGGACGACATGGAAGCCACGGCAGCCGCCGTATACTCGCCTACCCCCTTCAGGGCGATAAGGGAGGCGTAATCCGAGGGCATGGCGCCCCCATAGCGCTCCATCACCTGCATGGCCGCCTGGTGCATATTTCGGGCCCGACTATAGTAGCCCAGGCCCTGCCACAGGCCAAGGACCTCGGATGTCCTGGCCCCTGCCAGATCGGAGAGGCAGGGAAAGGCTTGCATAAACCGCTGATAATATGGCAATCCCTGTTCAACCCGGGTTTGCTGAAGGATGACCTCCGACACCCAGATGGCATAGGGGTCGCGCGTTTGGCGCCAGGGAAGGTCGCGGCGGTGGCGCCGGTACCACCCGATCAGCAGAGAAGAAACAGACATCGGTAGATATCAATAAGATACAAAGATGGTTCAAAGCGAGTTTTTTGACCATTTTTTTTGCATCGGAATAAAAGTTTATATATTTGCAGGCCCAACTAAAAAATTCATTTCTAACCCTTTAAAAATATTTGGGACATGACAAAAGCAGAGATTGTTGCCGAAATCGCCAACAAAACAGGCATTGAGAAAGTCGCCGTTCAGGCCACTGTAGAAGCGTTCATGGAAGCAGTCAAGGGCTCCCTGGTTAATGGCGAAAACGTCTACCTCCGCGGTTTCGGTAGCTTCACCATCAAGGAGCGCGCAGAAAAGACCGGGCGCAACATTTCAAGGAACACTACCATCATCATCCCTGCCCATAACATTCCCGCTTTCAAGCCGGCCAAAGCCTTCCTCGGCGAGGTGAAGCACAAGGTGAAGAAATAAGAACCGGTTCTCACTGAACTCAAAACGAAGGAATTATGCCAAGCGGAAAGAAGAGGAAGAGACATAAGATGGCAACGCACAAGCGTAAGAAACGCCTGCGTAAGAACCGCCATAAGAAGAAATAAGCTGGCTTATGTCTTCCCCGGCCGTTTATCACACAATGCCCTGAGTGTTGTGTGATAAACGTTTTTATTCCATGAGACAGCAGGCTCCACAGTTCCTTGCCGTTCCTTACAGCGGATGAACAACCAACAAGACATGCAGTGAACAAGGAATTGATCATAGACTCCGGTCCATCGGAGGTGAGTATTGCACTGCTGGAAGACAAGCAACTGGTTGAGCTTCACAAGGACAACACCAACAACAGTTTCACGGTAGGTGACATTTACCTCGGCAGGGTGAAAAAGATCATGCCGGGGCTCAATGCAGCCTTTGTGGATGTGGGCTACGAGAAGGATGCCTTCCTGCATTACCTCGACCTCGGCCCCCAGGTGCGGTCGCTCATGAAGTATACCAAGCTGGCTATGAGCGGTAAGGAGGCTCAACTCCCTATATCGGAGTTCGAGCTGGAACAGGACATCGAAAAGACGGCCAAGATCTCTTCAGTCCTCACCCCCAACCAGCCCATCGTCGTCCAGATCGCCAAAGAGCCCATCTCCACCAAAGGACCCCGCATATCCTCCGAGCTCTCCCTGGCCGGAAGGTACCTGGTGCTTGTGCCCTTCTCCAACCGTATCTCGGTATCGCAGAAGATCCGCGACGCCGAAGAGCGGAACCGCCTGAAACGGCTCATAAACAGCATACGGCCCAAGAACTATGGCGTCATCATACGCACGGTGGCCGAAAATAAGAAGGTAGCCGACCTGGATGCCGACCTGCAGAACCTGGTGAAGAAATGGGAAGCCATCGCCAGGGTGCTGCCCACAGCCAAAGCACCGCAGAAGGTGCTCAGTGAGCTGGACAAAACAGCAGCCATCCTTCGCGACCTGCTCAACGAATCGTTCAACAGCATCCACGTCAACGACCGCGTGCTGTACGAGGAAACGCTCAGCTATATCCGCCGCATCGCCCCCGACAAGTCCGATATTGTGCGCCACTACAAGGGCAAGATCCCCATCTTTGAGCATTTCGGGATCGACAAGCAGATCAAGAGCAGCTTCGGCAAGATCGTCACAATACGCAGTGGCGTCTATGTGATCATCGAGCATACCGAGGCCCTGCATGTGATCGATGTGAACAGCGGACACAGGGTGAACAAGGGCCAGGACCAGGAAACCAATGCCCTGGAGGTGAACCTGGAGGCGGCCGCGGAAGTGGCCCGCCAGCTGCGGCTGCGCGATATGGGCGGGATCATCGTGGTCGACTTCATCGATATGTCGGAATCGGGCAACCGCCGCAAGCTGTTCCAGAAGCTGCGCGAAGAGATGGAGAAGGACCACGCCAAGCACACCATCCTGCCCCCGAGCAAGTTCGGCCTCGTTCAGATCACCCGTCAGCGGGTAAGGCCCGAAATGAACGTGGAGATCCTGGAAAAATGCCCGGTATGCGACGGCACCGGACAAACCAAGCCCAGCATCCTGCTCATCGAAGAGATAGAGAATACGCTCAGTTACCTCATACAGGAGCAGAACGAGCCTTACCTGCGCATCTCCTTCCATCCCTTCGTGTATTCCTACCTGAGGAGAGGGTTGATTTCCATGCAGGTCCGCTGGTATCTGAAGTACCGTCGCTGGATTCGGCTGAAGGCCAACAATGCCCATCACTTTTTGGAATACCACATCTTCAACAAAAACAACGACGAGATAAAGATGTAGGCAGGAAGGACGACCGGACCTCAGTGATCAGCATTTTACATCCTTTTTCATTCCTTTGAAGCAACTCATCGACACCCAAAAGCCGCCAGAGACCCTGGTCCTTATCGGGGTGACCACCACCCGCGCAGAAGAGGAAAGGGTAGAGGAGTACCTGGACGAGCTGGAATTCCTGGCTGAAACGGCCGGAGCAACCACTGTGGGTCGCTTTGTGCAGAAACTGCCCCAGCGCGACTCCCGTACCTTCGTAGGCTCCGGCAAGCTGGAGGAGATTGCGGCCTTCATCAAGGCCGAAGCCGTGGATGCCGCCATTTTCGACGATGAGCTCAGCCCCTCCCAGATCAGGAATATCGAGAAAGTCATCGAATGCAAGGTACTCGACCGCAGCAACCTCATCCTCGACATCTTCGCCGCAAGGGCACGTACGGCCCACGCCAAAACCCAGGTGGAACTGGCCCAGTATGAATACCTTTTACCACGACTGACCCGTATGTGGACCCACCTCTCGAAGCAGAAGGGGGGCATAGGGATGAAGGGCCCGGGGGAAACCGAGATCGAGACCGACCGCCGCGTAATCCGCGACCGCATCGCCCTGCTGAAAAAGAGGCTTATCGAGATCGACAAACAGAAAGCCACCCAGCGCCGTAACCGGGGAAAATTGGTGAGAGTGGCCCTGGTGGGCTATACCAATGTGGGTAAGTCCACCCTGATGAACCTGCTCAGCAAGTCCGAAGTCTTCGCCGAAGATAAGCTGTTTGCCACCCTCGACACCACCGTCCGTAAGGTGATCCTGGGCAATCTCCCCTTCCTTATGGCCGATACCGTGGGTTTCATCCGCAAGCTGCCCCACGGACTGGTGGAATCCTTCAAGTCGACGCTCGACGAGGTGCGCGAGTCCGACATCCTGCTGCATATCGTCGACATCTCCCATCCTTCTTTCGAAGAGCAGATGCAGGTAGTGTCGGAAACCCTGGCCGAGATCGGGGCGGCCGACAAGGGGGTAGTTACTGTCTTCAACAAGGTGGACAATTACACATTTGTTCCCCAGGCCGAAGACGACCTCAGCCCGGCTACGCCCCTCAACGTGAGCATGGAAGAGCTGGAGCGCACCTGGATGGCCCGGGCTGATGCCGCCCGCACCGTGTTCATCTCCGCCCGCGAGCGCATACACATCGATCGCTTGCGCGATATCCTCTACCGTGAGGTACGCGAGATCCATGTGCAGCGTTTCCCATTCAACGATTTCCTTTTCGCCATGGAGGAGGAAGCTTAAGGGAACCCTGGAACTTAACCTGTCATTAGCTGCACGTCCTTCAGATTTCCCGCTCCCGATAATTATTTGCGTACTCCAGGAACAATTCAGCCCGAAGGGAATATACCTTTGTTGCCGCTCTACCCCCTGCATCATGAAAAACAGGCTTAAGCTCAAGATCCTGGCCGGGTTCGGCCTGCTCGTGGCCATGCTGGCCTCGGCCGGGGCCTTTTCCATCTTCGAGTTCTACCGCATGAGCCGTTCTCTCAATGCCTTGATCGATGACAACTACAAGACCATCGTGGCCAGCCGGGCCATGCTCGAGGCCCTGGAAAGAGAGGACAGCGGGATCCTTATGCTTATGCTCGGCCAATGGGACGAAGGCCGCCATATCATTGGCTCGGCCGACAGCGCCTTCATGCATGCCTTCATCCAGGCGGAAAACAACCTGACTGAACCCAATGAAGGAGCTTATGTGGAGAAGGTAAGGATGAGCTACCGCGATTACAAGACCCTGTGGGAGCGGCCTATCGCCGGTACAGAGAGGCAGGGGGATATGTTGTGGTATCAGCACGAGCTGCACCAGGCATTCCTGCAGACCAAAGCCGAGGTCAATGCCCTGATGGAGCTCAACCAACAGAGCATGTACGACGAGGCCACGCTGCTGGAAGCCAAGTCGAAGCGTGCCATGATGCCCGGAATCATGGCCATCCTCTCGGCTATCCTCTTTTCTATCATGTTCAATTTCTTTATTTCCAGATACCTCGTGGCCCCTTTGCGCGAGATGTCGGGGGCATTGCAGCGGTATAACTTCCAGTCCCCTGAACTGAAGGTCAACATCCGCTCGAACGATGAGGTACGTGCCCTGGCCGATGAGCTCAACCATCTGCTTCGGAGGATGTGGGACAAGCTGGGACTTAAATAGGACAGAAGATGCGCACGGAAGTGGTCATCAAGTACCTGGGGATTATTCTGCTTGTCAATGCAGCGATGCTGTTCGTCGCCTTCCTGATCTCGGTCCTGCTGCAGGAAACCTCCACCATTCCCCTGCTTTTCAGTACCCTGGTCTGCGTCATCCTGGGCATATTCCCCCTCATTTTCGTTGAAAGGGTGCATGACATCAGTTTCCAGGAGGGGCTTTCAATCGTTGTGATCGGATGGACCATGACCTGTATCGCGGGGATGCTGCCTTACATCATGTGGGGAGGGGAGTTCAGCCTGGTGAACGCGTTCTTTGAAAGCGTATCAGGTTATACCACCACTGGCTCCACCATTCTCACGGATGTGGAGGCCTTGCCCAAAGGGCTGCTGTTCTGGAGGGCCTCTACCCATTGGCTTGGGGGGATAGGGATTGTAGCCTTTGTGTTGCTCATCCTTCCCAAGTCGCGCAATCCCCGCTTGAAGCTGATGAATGTGGAGATCAGCGAGATCGCGCGCCAGAACTTCCGCTATACCACCCGCCGCGTCCTGGGTATGCTGGCCGGGGTGTACCTGTTGCTTACCCTGGCAGAGACGCTGTTGCTCAATCTGGCGGGCATGGGCCTTTTCGACAGTATCGCCCATTCCTTCGCTACCATAGCCACCGGGGGTTTTTCTACGCGTAATCTCAGCGTCGCGTATTATGACAGCCTGGCCATCGAGATCATCATCGTGGTCTTCATGGTACTCTCCGGTATGCATTTCGGCCTGCTCTTCACTACCTTCACCGGCAAGCCCCAGAACATCTTCCGCTCTAAAGTGGCGCTCAGTTATGTGGGGGCCATGGCCGTGGGCATGCTGCTGGTGGCCGCAAACCTTTATTGGCTGGGTTACCACAGCCCCGGACAGGCCTTGCGCACCGCTATGTTCCAGGTGGCCTCGGTGGGGACGACCACGGGCTTCGCTACGGAGGATACCGCGGCCTGGCCTTCCTTCTCCATCCTCATCCTGATCTGGTTCACCATCCAATGCGCCATGGCAGGCTCCACTTCCGGCGGCCTGAAGTTCGACCGGGTGTATCTCATGGTGCATTCGCTGCGCAAGCAGCTCAGGTTGCTCAAGCATCCCAACGCAGTGGTTACCCTGCGCATCGACGGACAGGTGATCGATGAATCGCTGGAGCGCCAGACCCTGGTGTTCATCCTGATGTATGTGCTGGTTTTTGTTACCTCCACCCTGTTGCTTACATTGCTCGATGTCAGCCTGCTAACGGCTTTTTCTGCTTCCATAGCCTGTTTGGGCAATGTGGGGCCGGGCTTTGAACATGTAAGCTCCATGGGCAACTTCAGTGAGCTTCCCGCCGCGGGCAAGTTCGTTCTGAGCATCGTTATGCTGCTGGGCCGGCTGGAGATATTCAGCGTACTGGGGTTCCTCTCCACGCTGAGGGGCCGCTGAGGAGATACCCGGGCAGGGGCACTGCCGGAGGCCGTTGTCTTTTTTCCCGTGTTCCCGTGATCTTTTTACAGCAGATGCCGGAAGGGCAGGAGGAGGCGCTCAAATACCCGTTCGATGCGGGGACGCCGCTGCCACTTTTTGTAGTCGAAAGGAACACTGTCGCGCAGGGTTCCCTGGATATGCTCCGCCAACTGCTGCAGGATGGAGGCTTCCTCCCCGATCAGGGTCATTTCGTACATGTAGCGGAAGCTGCGGTAGTCGAAATTGGCAGAGCCGATAGAGAACACCTCCCCGTCGATCATCATCACCTTGGCGTGCAGGTTGTGCGGCTGGTAGAAGCGGAGCTGCAGGCCGGCGCGGTGCAGCATACCCAGGTAACGGTTCCTGAGCAGGTCCACCACCCTTACATCGGAATGCTGGGGCACCAGCACGATGACTTCCACGCCCCGCTGGGCCGCGTCCATCAGGTCACGGCGAAGGATATGTCCCGGAAGGAAATAGGGGGTTTCGATCACCACTTGCCTGCGCGCCTTGCGGATGAGCTGCTGGAAGCGGGTCTTGATCTGCTGACGGTAAATGCTGGGCAGGTCGCGCACAATCTCAAACCCCTGATGGTAGAGGGTTTTCTTGAAGGCGAACTTCTTGAATATATATTTCTTGTATATGTCATAGCTTTCATGGAAGGTCCGGGCCAGCACCGGAGCCAGGCTTCCCTGCGCCCTCACCATCATTTCGCGCCAGTTGAGGGAATAGGCCGTGAAATTGGCCGAACCCGTCCAGGCGATATGATGGTCGACCACCAGCAGTTTGCGGTGGTTGCGCTTGTGGTTCTTGGTGAAGAAATCCCAGAAGAGCTTGATCTTCTTGAAATAACGTAGCTCTCCGCCCCGGCAGAGGAGAGAGGCGAAGAAGGCATCGGAATTGCCGGTGCCCCAGGAGTCCACCAGGATCTTGACCTTCACCCCCTGGCTGGCCTTCTTCACCAGGGCATCGCGGAAGCGTTCACCGATGGCGTCGTGGTTGAAGCGGTAGGTCTCCACCAGGATCTCCTGCCTGGCCTCGCCGATGTCGTGCAGCATGGCGGCATAAAACCTGAACGGGTCGTCGTAGAGCTGGTAGCTGTCCTCCCTGTGTTCCATCAAGGGTTAAATTTAATACAGGGGACATTTTGTTCCAACATGGGGGCGGAATTTTCGGTTAACTGAGGCCGTCGAATGGACTATCTTTGTTCCAAGCCCCCTGGCCAATGATACGATCCATGACCGGCTTCGGCAAAGCCGAGGTCAGCCTGAGCAGGCATAAGCTCAGCATAGAACTGAGGTCGCTCAACAGTAAGCAGCTCGACCTGAACATCAAAACCCCCTCCCTCTACCGCGAGAAGGAAGCCGAGCTGCGCTCCATGGTGGCCGCTGCCCTCGGCCGGGGAAAGATCGATCTGATGATGTACGCGGAAGCCGGGGAGGCGGAAACGGCCGTCAGCCTTAACAAGGCCCTGGCAATGAAATATTTTCAGGAGCTCAGCGAACTGGGGGAGTCCATCGGGCACCCCCTGGGCGACGACGCCCTCTCGCTGATCCTGCGCATGCCCGACGTATTGCGCACCGAACGTGAGCAAGCCGACGAGGAGGAATGGGAGCGGGTGAGAAGCGCCCTGCAGGGGGCCCTGGCGCAGCTGGACCGTTTCCGGGTGGAGGAAGGGAAGACCCTGGCCGCCGACCTGGCCATGCGCAACCGCTTCCTGCTGGATGGACTGGAGCGTATCCTTCCCTACGAGAAGGGCCGTCTGTCCAGCCTGAGGGAACGCCTCAGGAAGGAGCTGAACGAAACCCTGGGCGAAGGCAAGGTAGATGCCAACCGCTTTGAACAGGAGCTGATCTATTACCTGGAAAAGCTCGACATCACCGAAGAGAAGGTTCGCCTGACGAAGCATTGCGCCCATTTCGCCGAAACCCTGGATGCCCCGTCATCCGAAGGCAAGAAGCTGGGATTCATCGCCCAGGAAATGGGGAGGGAGATCAACACTATCGGCAGCAAGGCCAACGATGCCGCCATGCAGCGCATCGTGGTGGAAATGAAAGACGAGCTGGAAAAGATCAAGGAACAGCTGGGGAATATTCTCTGATGCAGCACTTGGAAACAGGCATAGGCAGCGGCCGGCTGGTGATCGTCTCCGCCCCTTCGGGAGCGGGCAAGTCGACCATGGTGAGGGCCCTCCTGAATGCCGGGCTGGGGCTGAATTTCAGCGTCTCGGCCTGCAACCGTCCGCCCCGCGGAAGGGAGGTGCACGGACGGGAGTATTTTTTCTTTTCCACGGAAGAATTTCTGCGGATGATCGGCGAGGGAGCATTCCTGGAGTGGGAAGAGGTGTACCCCGGCCGCTATTACGGCACCCTGCGTTCCGAGGTGGAGCGGCTGCTGGCTTCAGGAAAGCATGTGATCTTCGACGTGGACGTGATGGGGGGGCTCAACATCAAGCGGCAGTATGGGGCGCGCGCCCTGGCACTGTTCATCATGCCGCCATCGCCGGAGGTCCTGGAGCAGCGGCTGAGAAAACGGAGCACCGAGAGTGAGCAGGAACTGTCCGTGAGGCTCGGAAAGGCTTCGGAAGAGATGGCCCGGGCCGATGAGTTCGATGCCATGATTGTCAATGAAGACCTGGAGGTGGCCATTGCTGAGGCCATCCACCGGGTAAGCGCCTTCCTGCATCCCATCCCATGACCATGAACCTGAACAAAAAGACCGGCCTGTTCTTCGGCTCCTTCAACCCGGTGCATACCGGCCACATGATCCTGGCCCATTACATGGTGGAGTTTGCCGGCCTCGACCAGGTATGGTTTATCCTCTCGCCCCAGAGCCCCTTCAAAAAGCGGCAGAACCTCCTCGACGACCACCACCGCCTGGCCCTGGTGAAGGAAGCCGTGGACGACGACCCCCGGTTCAGGGCCATGGACATAGAGTTCAAGCTGCCCCGTCCTTCCTATACCATCCATACCCTGGCCTACCTCAGGGAACAGTATCCCGTGAAGGATTTCGCGCTCATCATGGGTTCCGACATCCTGCCCACCTTCCACAAGTGGAAGAATTACGAGCAGATCCTGGAGGACTACGACCTATACGTGTATCCCAGGCCCGGTTTCACTGCCAATCCCTATGCCGGCCACCCGCGGGTTCACCTGATCGATGGGGTGCCCCTTATCCAGATCTCCTCGAGCTTCATCCGGGAAAGCATCGGCAACGGGCACGATATGCGGTATTTCCTGCCGGAAAGGGTGAATACCTATATCCGGGAGATGCATTTCTACGAAGGCTGAAACAGGGCTCAAGGCTCAGTGCTTAAAGGATGCAATAATTCACCGCAGATTACACAGAGGAATAAGTGCCTAAAGTGCCTTAAGTGAGCTAAAGTGCCTAGAGTTAAAGAAGGGGGGGTAGGAGGTGGTCTGCTGCCGCTGCCCGCACTCACACTCACACTCCGCACTCACACTTTGCCCGTCCACGTTAACTTCCCACAGGTTGCGCCCATACAGGGTCCTCCCTGGGACGCGTACGTCGCCAAAAATGTACGAATTTTCTTGCACGGCCGGCCAACGCACCCCCCGGGGTGAGCGTGTAGGCCTATTCCTCCAGCTTGGCGTCTGAAGTGGCTGAATAAACTCAACCGGCCAGCAGGTTTGCCGGCTCATCGTCAATCGACTTCGTCAATCGACAATCGTTTGTCCCTGAGCATTGCGAAATGAGCACTGCGAATTGATTGGCTACTTCCGGATCTCTTCCACTTCCTCGTAGCCCTCGATGATGTCGCCGACCTTGATGTCGTTGAAATTATGGATATTAAGGCCGCATTCGTAGCCGGCGGACACTTCCTTCACGTCGTCCTTGAAGCGCTTGAGCGAACCCAGCAGGCCGGAGTACACCACGATGCCGTCGCGGATGATGCGCACCTTGGTATGGCGGTTCACCTTGCCATCGAGCACGTAGCAACCGGCCACGGTACCCACCTTGGTGATCTTGAACACGTCGCGTACCTCGATATTGCAGGTGATCTTTTCCACCATCTTGGGCGTTAACATCCCCGCAATAGCTTCCTTGATCTCGTTCACGGCATCGTAGATCACGCTGTACATGCGGATGTCGATCTGCTCGGCTTCGGCCAGTTTGCGGGCCTGCACCGAGGGACGTACCTGGAAGGCCACGATGACGGCATTGGAGGCACTGGCCAGCATGATGTCGGTCTCCTTGACGGCCCCGACATCCTTGTGGATCACATTGACCTGCACTTCGTTGGTGGAGAGCTTCAGCAGCTCGTCGGTGAGGGCTTCCACGGAACCGTCCACGTCGCCCTTGACGATGACGTTGAGTTCCTTGAAGTCGCCGATGGCGATACGCCTTCCGATTTCGTCGAGGGTGATGTGTTTCTTGGTGCGCAGGCCCTGCTCGCGCTGCAGCTGCTGGCGTTTGGTGGCCACGTTCTTGGCTTCGCGCTCGTCTTCCTTCACCATGAAGACATCCCCGGCCTGAGGCGCCCCGTTGAGCCCCAGGACGAGTACCGGACTGCTCGGTCCGGCTTCCTTCACCTGCTGGTTGCGCTCGTTGTACATGGCCTTGATACGACCGAAGTGGGAGCCTGCCAGCATTACGTCGCCAACGTGCAGCGTCCCGGTCTGGACCAGCATTTTGGCCACATAGCCCCGGCCCTTGTCGAGGGCCGATTCGATGGTTGTCCCCGCTGCCATGCGGTTGGGATTGGCCTTGAGGTCGAGGATCTCGGCTTCGAGCAGCACTTTTTCGAGCAGGAGCTCGATATTCAGCCCGGCTTTGGCGGAGATCTCCTGGCATTGGTATTTGCCGCCCCACTGTTCGACCAGAATATTCATATTGGCCAGTTGTTCCCTGATTTTCTCGGGATTGGCCGAGGGCTTGTCGATTTTGTTGATGGCGATGACGATGGGCACCCCTGCGGCTTTGGCGTGGTTGATGGCCTCCACGGTCTGGGGCATCACGGCATCGTCGGCGGCCACGATGATGATTGCGATGTCGGTGACCTTGGCGCCTCGGGCACGCATGGCGGTGAAGGCCTCGTGGCCCGGGGTGTCGAGGAAGGTGATGCCTCTACCGTCGGGAAGCACCACTTCGTAGGCCCCGATATGTTGGGTGATACCTCCTGCTTCGCCGCCCATCACGTTGGTGCTGCGGATATGGTCGAGCAATTTGGTCTTCCCGTGGTCAACGTGACCCATAACGGTTACGATGGGATTACGTGCCACCAGCAGTTCGTCGTCATCCAGCTCGAAGACGTGGTCGTCGGCCTCGTCGGCCTTGATGAACTCCACATCGAAGCCGAATTCGTCGGCCACCACTTGTATAGTCTCGGCATCAAGGCGCTGGTTGATGGAGACGAAGAGGCCCATTTCCATGCATTTGGCAATAACCTCGGTGGGGGATACATCCATCAGGGACGCCAGCTCGCTCACCGTGACAAATTCAGTGAGCTTCAGGGTGCTCGACATCATTTCGAGGGCATGGGCCTCAGCGGCCTCTTCCCTCGCGCGTTTTTTGACCTTCTTGCGCATGGCCTTGGCCTTGCCGCTGCCCTTGCTGGTGAGGTTGGCCAGGGTCTCCTTGATCTGGCGCTGGATTTCCTCATCGGTGAGCTCGGGCTTCTCTTCGCGGCGGGGAGGGCCTTTGCGGCCCTGTACGGGCTTTTTGGCCTTGTCGTCCACCACTTCCGCGGGCTTGCGGATGCGCTTCCGTTTCTTCTTGGCCTTCAGCTTGTCATCAGAGGAGGAGGCCACGGGTTTGCGCTCTTTCTTGCGCAGTTCTTCCAGGTCCATTTTTCCGACGATGGTCGGTCCACTGAGCTTCTGTACCTGGGTTCTGAGGAAGTTGACGTCTTCCTGGGGTTCTTTGGGCGCTGCCGGGGTTTCCGGGGCGGCTGCTTCTGCAGGGGCCGGGGCGGCAGTGATTTCCGGAGCTTCCGGTGTGGTGGCTGGGACAACGGCGACGGGTTCCGGTTCGGGTGTGGTGGCCGCAGGAACGGGGGCGGGTTCGGGGGCAGGCGCCTCTTTCTTCGACTTCTTCCCTGAGCGTTTTCCGCCGAGGCTGTCCAGGTCGATCTTGCCGAGCACTTTCAGTCCGCCTTCCTGGACGGGTTCTGGTGTGGATTCGGGTTCGGGTTCGGGTTCAGGTTCGGGAGCGGGTTCTGTCTTTTCTGCCACGGGCTCCACCACGGGCGGGGCCTGAACCGTTTCCACGGGGGCGGGTACTTCCTGGATCACCGGGGCTGGCAGGGGCTCGGGTTCCGGGGCAGGCGGGGCAGGTGGGGCAGGGGCTTCAACCTTTTCAACGACCGGTTCCAACGGCTTTTCCACGGCTTTCTTCGGGGCTTCGGCCGGTTTGGCCTTCTTCTCCTCCACCGGTTTGTCGGAAAAGCCCGTCTGCTTGATAAAGAGCTCTTCCCCTTCTTCTTCCTCTTCTGGTTTACGCCGTGGGGCGGTTTCAATGGAGAGGTTCTCGTGCTCCTTGTAGCTGAGCCCGATCTTTTCAGCCTCTTCCCTGACCTTGCGCTCGGTGTCGAACTCAGCCACGAGCATGTCGTACATCTCGGGCTCCAGCCTGGCGTTGGGGTCGCGGTCCACCGTAATGCCCTTCTTCTTCAGAAAGTCGACGATGGTAGCCACCGCGATGTTGAACTCCCGTGCTGCCTTGCTTAGTCTGACCGCTTTGCTGTTTTTCAATAATGACATAAAAAAGTTTTCAGGTCTGGCCATATCCACGCCTTGGCGGGGCAAAGGTACTATTAATTACGAAGCCTTTCAGGGCGCTCCATCCGTGCTGCAGTAAGGGGTTTATTCGAACTCCGAACGCAGGATGCGGATCACTTCCTTCACGGTTTCTTCTTCCAGGTCGGTGCGTGCCACCAGCTCATTGAAATCGTGTTCCAGCACGCTTTTTGCCGTGTCGCAGCCGATGTTGCGGAATTCGTTGAGGATCCACTCATCGATCTCGTCCTTGAACTCGCTCAGGGCCACGTCTTCCATATCGGTGTCGGAATCCCGGTAAACATCGATCTCATAGCCGGTAAGTTTGCCGGCCAGCTTGATATTGAACCCCCCTTTGCCGATAGCCAGGGACACCTGGTCGGGCTTCATGTACACTTCAGCCTTCTTTTCCGCTTCCACGATATTGATGGAAGAGATCTTGGCGGGGCTGAGGGCGCGGGTGATGTACAGGGTGGGGTTGTTGGTGAAGTTGATCACGTCGATGTTCTCGTTCTTGAGCTCCCTCACGATGCCATGGATGCGGGACCCCTTCATCCCCACGCAGGCGCCCACGGGGTCGATACGGTCGTCGTAGGACTCCACGGCTACCTTGGCGCGTTCGCCGGGCACCCTGACGATGTTGCGGATGGTGATGAGCCCGTCGTAGACTTCCGGCACCTCAGCCTCGAACAACCGCTCCAGGAAAACGGGAGAGGTGCGGGACAGGATGATGACCGGCACGTTGTTGCGCATTTCCACGCGGCTCACAACGGCGCGTATGGTATCGCCCTTGCGGTAGAAGTCGGAGGGGATCTGCTCGGACTTGGGAAGGATGAGCTCGATGCCCTCATCGTCGAGCACCAGCATCTCCTTCTTCCAAACCTGGTATACCTCCCCATGCACTATCTCCCCGATCTTGTCCTTGTATTTGCGGTAGATGCTGTCCTTTTCATATTCCTGCACCTTGGCGATGAGGTTCTGGCGGATGGTCAGGATCTCCCGGCGGCCGAAGTCCACCATCCGGATTTCCTCGGAGACTTCCTCGCCCACTTCGAAGTCGGGTTCAATCTTGATGGCATTGGAATAGGCAATCTGCTGATTGTCGTCCTCCACCGCATCGTCTTCCACGATCTCGCGGTTACGCCAGATCTCGAGGTCCCCCTTGTCGATGTTCACGATGATGTCGAAGTTGTCGGCCGTGCCATACTTCTTTGCCAGCATGTGACGGAAGACATCCTCGAGGATGCGCATCATGGTTTCCCTGTCGATGTTCTTGAATTCCTTGAATTCCGAGAAGGTTTCGACCAGATTAATGTGTTCCATTGTGATTGGTTTGTCGCGTTGGTTTCTTACCGGAACCTTATGGCACGGCGCACTTCGCGCACGTTTTCCGCGGGGATCCGCTGCTGGGTTTCTGTATCTTTCTTAACGGGTTTCTTGCTTCCTGTGGGCGCTTCGGCTTCCAGGGTATAGCCTTCGGCATCGACGGCCCTGAGGATACCTTCTGCCTTCTTTCCGTCGGCCAGCCGGATCACCACCGGTTTTCCGATGGCCTTGGTGAACTGGCGCGGGTGTTTCAGGGGGCGGTCCATGCCGGCCGAGCTCACCATGAGCTCGAAGTCCTGCACTTCCCGGTCGAGGGACCCTTCGATGAGGCGGCTGATCCGCACGCAATCGTCGATGTTCACCCCTTCCTCGCTGTCGAGGAATACCTGGATGCGGTCGCCGGGCAACACCTCCACTTCCACCAGGAAGAGGGGGCTGCCTTCGAGGCCCTGTTCTGCCAGGGCGATGATCTGGTTTTTATCGATCATATCGAACCTAACCTTTAATAAGAGAGGGGACATAGCGTCCCCTCCACCATCCCTTACAATCCCGGGGCCAGGGCCCCGACCTGCGGCCCCCGCAGGGGCCCCCATGTTGTCCGACTAGGGCTCGAACCTAGAGTCTTCTGAACCAAAATCAGACGTGTTGCCAATTACACTATCGGACAATCACTTCCGTAAGGGGGTGCAAATGTAAATATTTATTATCGAATAGCAAAAAACCAGCCGCTTTACTTTTGGTTATGAACCCCTTGCGGAGTACACCGCAGTGTAACAACCGCCCGCTCAGGGATGCTGGAATTGCCTCATATTTATTAATTTCGCCGTTCATCTGTGCCTGCGGTGCCCTTTTCAGCCCCCGAGGCATACAATGACCTTGTGATGAAGCAATTCAATCTGTACAACAACCTGCTCGGCTGGCTGGTGTTCGCCATTGCCACCGCCACCTATTTACTTACCCTGGAACCTACCGCCAGCTGGTGGGACTGCGGGGAGTATATCGCCACCGCCTTCAAGCTGCAGGTGGGCCACCCGCCGGGGGCCCCCTTCTTCCAGATCGTGGGTCGGTTCTTCTCCCTCTTTGCCTTTGGGGATACCAGCCAGGTGGCCCTGATGATCAACGCCATGTCGGCGCTGAGCTCCAGCTTTACGGTGCTGTTCCTGTTCTGGACCATTTCGCTGCTGGGGCGCAAGCTGCTGCCCAGGGAAGACGAGATGAGCGCCGGCCAGCGGATCGCCCTCTTCGGGGCCGCGGCCGTGGGTGCCCTCGCCTTCGCATTCAGCGACTCCTTCTGGTTCAGCGCCGTGGAAGGTGAAGTATATGCCATGTCCAGCTTCTTCACTGCCCTGGTGTTCTGGGCCATCCTCCGCTGGGAACGGGTGGCCGATGAACCCGGCTCCTACCGCTGGCTCGTGCTCATCGCCTACATCATCGGCATCACGGTGGGGGTCCACCTCCTGAACCTCCTCGCTGTACCGGCCGTGGCCTTCGTATACTATTACCGAAAGTACAAGCCAAGCTACAAGGGGGCCTTGATCACCCTGGCCGTGAGCTTCATCGTGCTCGCCGGCATCCTTTACGGCATCATCCCCTGGATCGTCAACCTCAGCGGAAAGTTCGAGCTCTTCTTCGTGAACGGCTTCGGCCTGCCCTTCAACTCAGGGACCATCATTTACTTCGCCCTCATCATCGCAGGTATCGTCTGGGGCCTCCGCTATACCCGCCGGAAAGGCAAGGTCCTGGCCAATACAGCCATCCTGTCATTCCTCTTCCTGCTTATCGGGTATTCCTCCTTCTTCATGCTCATCATCCGTTCCAATGCGAATACCCCCATCGACGAGAACAATCCGGAGGACGCCATCAGCCTGCTTTCCTATCTCAACCGCGAACAATACGGCACCAATCCCATTTTCTACGGACAGTATTACAACGCGCCGCTCGATCCCAAGGAACCATACACCGACGGTACTCCCATCTACCGCCGCGACGAGGCCTCGCGACGCTATGTGATCACCGACGACCGCAAGAGTTCCATCCCCAATTATGACCCCCGCTTCGAGTCCATCTTCCCCAGGATGTGGAGTTCCCAGAAAGGCCTGCACATCCAGGAATATGAACGCTGGGGCGGCAAGGGGGGCATCCCCATCCAGGTGACCAGGGGGGGGGAGACCGAAACCCTCTACAAACCTACCATGGGGCAGAACCTGAGGTATTTCTTTACTTATCAGGTGGGGCATATGTACTTCCGGTATTTCATGTGGAATTACGCTGGAAGGCAGAACGACGTGCAGGGGCACGGCAGTCCGCACGAAGGGAATTGGATCAGTGGGATCAACTTCCTCGATGAAGCACGGCTGGGAAGTCTGGAGCAGTTTCCCGAGCGCTGGAAGGAGAACCCGGCACGCAACACCTTCTTCCTCCTGCCGCTGCTGCTTGGGCTAATCGGCATGTTCTTCCACATCCGCCGCCATGCCCACGACGCCTGGGTGGTCGCCCTGCTCTTCCTTATGACCGGTTTGGCCATCATTGTCTACCTTAACCAATATCCTTATCAGCCCAGGGAAAGGGACTATGCCTATACCGGGTCCTTCTACACCTTCGCCATCTGGATCGGGCTGGGTGTGCTGGCGCTATACGAATCCCTGAGGAAACTGGCCCCGGCGACTGTGGCGGCTGCACTGGTGAGCGTGGCATCCCTGGGCCTGGTGCCCGGGATCATGGCCAGCCAGGGATGGGATGATCACGACCGCTCGGGCAAGACCACCGCCCTGGATTTCGCCCGGGTGTACCTGGAGTCCTGCGCGCCCAACGCCATCCTGATCACCAACGGCGACAACGACACCTTCCCGCTCTGGTACGCCCAGGAAGTGGAAGGCATACGCACCGACGTGCGCGTGGTCAATTATATGCTGGCCTCCGGATCCTGGTATGTTCACCAGCTCGCAACCAAGGTTTACGATTCGGATCCCCTGCCATTCACCCTCACCCCGGCCCAGTACGAGCGGGGGACCAACGACTATGTGCCCTTCTACGAGAAACAGAAGGTGGGCCGCATTGAACTGCGCGATGTCATCCAATTCATCGGCAACGACCAGGAAGCCACCAAGGTGCAGCTGCAGAACGGCAAGCGCATCAACTACCTGCCCACCAAACAGCTCCGCCTCACGGTGGATTCTGCGGCCTGCGTGCGCAGCGGACTGGTGCCCGAGTCCATGGCCGGGCAGATCGTACCATACATCGACTGGGACATCAAGAAAAACCACCTGTTCAAGAACGACCTCATGATCCTGGATTTTCTGGCCACATTCAACTGGGAGCGTCCCCTGTACTTCGCCAGTCCATCGGCCATGGACCGGGTCTTCGATGTTAACCAGTACTGCCACATGGAAGGCTTTGTATACCGTTTCATGCCGGTGGTGGCCCCCAACCAGATCCGGGGCATGGGTGGATTGTCGGATACGGAACGCAACGTGGAACTGCTGGTCAATCGGGAGGACTGGGGCAACCTGAGCCGTGCCGATGTGACCGTAGACCGTGAGAGCTACCGCAATGCAGCCATTCCGCGCAACAGCTTCATGCGGCTGGCCCAGGCCCTGATCCGTGAGGGGAAGAAAGAGCAGGCCATAGAAACTATGGATGCCGTGATCCGTCATTTCCCCGACCACAAAATCCTCTACGACGTATATATGTACGCCTACGTAGAACTGTATTATGAGGCCGGGGCCCCGGACAAGGCCCGGGAAGTGGCGGAAGTCATGGCGCACAACTTCAGGGAAGAAATGGAGTACTTCGATTCCCTCCCGATGAAGGACCAGGTCATTTTTGCCAGCGACCGGGAACAGTACCTGGGCGTGCTGGGCAATATGGCACAGCTGGCCGAGCGTAACGCACAGCCGGAGCTTAAAGCAATGGTGGACGGCGTTCTGGCCGCCCACCCGGCACGAAAATAGTCTGGCTGCAGAAGCCCCTGAAGGCTTAGCAGCAAGCAAATCTCACTGGTCCCCCGGGTACACTCAGGGGACCAGTGCTTTTTCCATGCTGATCGCCTTCGGGAAAAGGAGGTTGTTCTCCAGGTGAATGTGGACATGGAGGTCATCCTCAAAGGTGTCAATCAGCTCGAAGAACAGGCGATAGGTGGTACAGGCATCTTCGGGCAGGGCCAGGTCGCCGGTTAGCTGCCGTATCTGAGCGAAGTTGCTCCCTACCGTTTCGTGCTCCATTTCCATCATCCGGATAGGCTGGGCCACCCAGGCATTACCGCCCGCGGGTGCACCGTTTCCCTCTTTCACTAAGCGTTCCATATTGCGTATGTATGGGAAGAGGATCTGCTCTTCCTTCGCCATATGCGAACGCAGCTCGGCCTCTGATGCCATAACGAGTGCCTTCACCTGGTCCAGCTCAGGATGGTGCTCCCCGTGGGCCATGGCCACGCGCTGGGCATAAGTCACCAGGTCGGGGAGCGCCTTCAGCACATATTGATGATGGGTGTTCTCGATAAAATCGGCCAGGAAACTGAGGCTCCATTCTTCATAAGGCAGGGCCCTGGAGGGATGCGGCTGGTCCACGGAGCGCTCAAGGGCTGTGAGCACCTCTTCAGGGTCTATGTTCTTCTCGGCACAGGCCTGGCGCAGGCTCTTCTTCCCGCCACAGCAATAATCCAGGTCGTAGCGCTTGAACACACTGATGCTCCGCATGTCGCGGGCTACGATCTGCCCGAGGGACTCATCGGCCGGGCTGTCGGACTGCAGCCCTATCCTGACGGCCCATATCTCCGGACCCTTTTCCAGGTACTCCCAGCTGAATCCGGCCCCGTGTTCTGCCTGCAGCTCATAGAAGAGCGGCTTGGGGTCATGGTCGTTGCGCAGGACCAGGCTGTTGCCGGGGGTGAGCCGGGCAAAGTGACTGAAAAATGTGGCATGCCGCTCCCGTGGCGGAAGAAGGCTAAGATCAATGATGTTGTTTTCCATGGTATTGATATAGAATAGTCCGGTTCAAAGATACTGTTTATTTGTAAATAAGTAATCAAATACTTAATTACAATATAACAGGGAAGGAAAGGGAGCGGGTCACCAGCGCCCCTTTTCGCTACCTTTGCGCAAAATTTTTTCTATGCACCTGGAATTGAGCGAGCAGGAACAGATACGAAGGGACGCCCTGCGGCAGATGAGGGAACTGGGCATCGACCCATATCCTGCAGAGAGTTTCCCGGTAAGCCATACGGCCCAGGGGATACTGGAAGGTTATGAAAAAGATGAATCTGCCTTTGGCGAGGTGGTGCTTGCCGGCAGGATGATGAGCCGCCGTATTATGGGCGCGGCCTCCTTCACTGAGCTCCAGGACAGCACGGGCAGGATACAGCTGTACTTCAAACGCGACCAGATCTGCCCTGGGGAGGACAAAGAGCTCTATAATACGGTCTTCAAGAAGCTGCTCGATATCGGTGACATCATCGGGGTGAGCGGCAGTGTGTTTCGTACCCAGATGGGTGAGATCACCTTAGATGTAAAGCAGTTCACGGTTCTCAGCAAATCGCTGCGGCCCCTACCGGTGGTCAAGGAGAAGGACGGCGTGGTTTACGATGCGTTCACCGATCCCGACCAGCGTTACCGGCAGCGCTACCTCGATCTCATCGTGAACCCCCAGGTACGCCATACGTTTGTGCAGCGCAGCCGTATGGTGAACTCCATGCGCGAATACCTCAACGCCCGGGATTACCTCGAAGTGGAAACCCCGGTGCTCCAGCCCCTCTATGGCGGAGCCGCCGCCCGGCCGTTCAAAACCTATCACAACACCCTCGACATGACCCTTTATCTGAGGATAGCCAACGAGCTCTACCTCAAGCGGCTGATTGTCGGGGGCTATGATGGGGTCTATGAGTTTTCCAAGGACTTCCGCAATGAAGGGATGAGCCGTTTCCACAACCCCGAGTTCACCCAGGTGGAGCTCTACGTCGCCTATCGTGACTACCTCTGGATGATGGACCTGGTGGAGGAGATGGTGGAGAAAGTGGCCCTGGACCTCCACGGTACCACCCAGGTGCAGGTGGGCGAGCACCTCATCGATTTCCGCAGGCCCTGGAACAGATTTACGATGCACGGCGTGATAGAACATTTCACAGGCATCGATATTTCGGGCATGGACGAAGGCCAGCTCAGGGCCACGGCAGAGCAGCTGGGAGTAGCCACCGACCCCAGCATGGGCAAGGGCAAGCTCATCGACGAGATTTTCGGCTCCACTTGCGAGGGCCGGCTCATCCAGCCCACCTTCATCATGGACTATCCCATTGAGATGTCACCCCTCGCCAAGAAGCACCGTAGCCGCGATGGCCTGGTGGAACGCTTCGAAGCCATCTGCAACGGCAAGGAGATATGCAACTCCTTCAGCGAGCTGAACGACCCCATCGACCAGCGGCAGCGCTTCGAGGACCAGCTGGAGCTCGGACGTCGCGGAGATGCGGAGTCGATGGTGCTCGATGAAGACTTTCTTCGGGCCCTGGAGTACGGGATGCCCCCCACGGCCGGACTGGGTATTGGCATCGACCGGTTGGCGATGATTATGACCAATTCGCCTTCCATACAGGACGTGCTGTTCTTTCCCCAGATGCGGCCTGAAAAGAAAGCCACGCTGGATGCTGACGCTGCATTCACGGAGCTTGGAGTCCCGGCGGAATGGGTACCGGTGCTGCGAAAGAAGGGGATACAGACCCTGGGAGCCCTGCGTGAACAGGATCCGGCCAAACTAATGAACGACCTCAACGGCCTGCGCAAGAAGATGAAGCTTGACATTCCGGCCTTGCAGCCGGAGACCGTAAACGCCTGGATACGGTCCTGACCCGATCCCCCAAGATCCCATGCATGGCATGGTTTTGGTAAGTTGCCTTCCGGGGTAAATATCAATGATTATATTTGCCTCCTTGAATATGAATCGGATAACCCTAAAACTGATCAAGATGAAACAAATGGCCAGGACACTGCTGACCGTTAGCCTTTTTTCACTCCTGCTTACAGGATCCCTTCAATCCCAAACGCTTAACGAGGCTGGGGAGAAGTTCAATCAAGGCATTGAATTGGTGAAGGTGGAGAACCACGACGGAGCCATTGCCGCTTTCGAATCCTGCATCAGCATTTGCGACAAGCTGGGGCCCGAAGGCGCTGAGCTCCGTGGACGCGCGGCTGCCCAGCTGCCTGAACTGCACTACAAAGCCGGCGTAGCCCTGTACAAGGAGAAAAAGGTCAATGAGGCCATTGTCCGCCTCGAAAAGACCATTGCCGTAGCAGACCAATACGGGGATGCCGACACCCGGGGCAAGGCCCAGAAGCTCATCCCCCAGCTCCACTATGCCGTAGGTATGGCGTTTTATAAGAAGGACGAATACCTGAAAACCATAGAGAGTTGCGACAAAGCCATCGCCATGGATCCCGACTATGCCAAGGCATATCTTGGCAAGGCCCTGGCCATGAACAAGCTGGACGATACCGAAGGGATGCGTGAGGCCCTCCGCACCGCCATTGAAAAGGGCGAAGCCGGCAAGGATGAGAAGACCGTGGAAACCGCCCGCGAACTGGGCTACAAGGCATACCTCTCCAAAGGGCAGAAGGCCATCCAGGCTTCGGACTACAAGAGCGCCCTGAGTTTTCTGGGCGAGGCCGCTTCCTACAGCGATGGGGATGCCAATATGCATTACCTGTTGGCAGTAACACACAACAAACTGAAGATGTGGGACGAGGCCATTACCCAGGCCCAGAAGGCCGTAGCCGGGGAAGACAGCCCAGACAAGCTGGCCGCAGTCTTCTTTGAACTGGGCACCGCCTACGAGTACAAAGGCGACGCTGCCAATGCCTGCGCATCCTATCAGAAGGCCCTGACCGGCCCCAATGGCGCTGCGGCCAAATACCAGATGGAGCAGGTCCTCAAGTGCCAGTAAACCAATACAGAAGTATACCGTACAAGGGCTGCCCTTCCGGGTCGGCCCTTTTTTTTGCTGCCACCGAACTGATCATTACTCTCCTGGGTCTCCGCAATGGATTGACATATCCGGGTCAGGTCGTATCTTCGGCTAACCAAACCAGGGCCTATGCTCTCCTTTTTCGATATCGGACTGCTGATCGTATATGCCCTCGTTTGCCTGGGCATCGGCTTCTATGGCTCGCGCAGGCAAGGCGGCGAGGAGTTCATGATCGCCGGGCGCAAGCTCAACCTGGTCGGGTTCACCGCCAGCGTGGTGGCGAGCTATATCGGGGGGGCGGCACTGGTGGCCTACGCCGCCTATGTTTACCAGTTCGGCATATCCGCCCTCGCCGTCTTCCTCGGAACGGCGGCCGGTTTCCTGGTCTTCATCCCCTACGCGCTTCGCCTGAGGCGCATCAGCGAGGAAAAGAAGTTCCACACCCTCAGCGATTGGTTCTACCATAATTACAGCCCGAGGGTCGGCCTGCTCTCTGCCCTGATCCTCTTTGTGGTGTACCTGGGCATGCTGCTCAACCAGTTCATAGCAGGAAGTTCCATCCTGGCCTCCATCAGCGGGTGGAGCTACGAGGAGTCCCTCACTTTCAGCAGTGGGATAATCCTTGTCTATCTGCTGGCCGGGGGCTTCAACAGCGTGATCCGGACCGATATTTTCCAGTATATCGTCCTCTTCGTCCTTTTCATCCTGCTCGGCTTCATCCTCGCCAGCGACCAGCCCGGCATGGCTACCGAATACCTCGACCTGGGAAGGATGGACTTGGGCATGACCATCGCCTTCATCGCGTTCGGCATCTTCATTATATTCCAGTCGGCCGAATACTGGCAGAGGGTCTATGCTGCACGCAACGCCAGTGTGGTGAAACAGGGCCTGATCTGGTCGGCTGTGCTGGTACTGCTCACTGGCCTGGTCATTACGGTGGTAGGCCTGGCTGCGCACCATGGCCTCCCTGGCCTGGAGCCCAGGGAGGCCTTTGCCGGCGGCCTGAAGCTCCTGATGCCCCGCAGCTTTCTTGGAGCCGGCCTCGTGCTCATCTTCGCTGCCATCATGAGCTCGGCCGATACCATCATTTTTGTGCTGGCCTCCAGCTTGGCCAAGGATTACCACACCACTTTCGGCAAAGCCGAGGTTAGCCCCGACCGGATGATGCGCTCCACCCGCCTGTTCATCCTGTTACTATCCCTTGCGGGGTACGCCCTGGCCTGGTTCTTCCGCGACCTGGTTGCGGTCATAGTATTCATCACCGGCATGGGTTTCACCATCATCCCGGCCGCCATCGCCAGTTTTCATACCCGTATACCTCCCGTGGCTGTGATGGCCAGTTTCCTGGCCGGGCTAGCCTATATCGCGGGGCTTTATTTTGCGGATTACCTCGTACCCGAAGCCTCCATTGCCTCCATCGCAATCTCTGCGATAACCCTACTCCTGGCGACCCAATGGTTGAAGTTCAGGAATAAACCCGGCTACATAAAGGAATGAAAACCAAGCAGATTATATTGTTGCTGATGGTTATTCTTGGGACTACGCATGCCGTGGCACAGGATACCTTACGTAAATCCGGATGGAGCTTCGGGGCCCTGCCTTCGGTTATGTTCGATACCGACATCGGCTTTCAGTACGGGGCTATTCTGAATGCGTTTCAGTATGGGGATGGCCGTCTCTATCCTGATTACCGTTATATGGTATACGCCGAATGGTCCCGTCAGACCAAAGGCGGGGCCATCAATCAGCTCTTCTTCGATGCCCCCCACCTGCTTTCGGGGGACTACCGCATCACGGCCGAATTGAGTTACCTCACTGAGAAAGCCCTGGACTTTTATGGTTTCAATGGACGGGAGGCCCGCTGGGAGCCAGGTCTTGAGGACCCTTCCAGTGAGGAATACCTCAGCCGGATGTTTTACCGCCACCAGCGCCGGCTCCTGCGCACCAGCTTCGATGTGCAGCACGGATTCCGTGAGGGTTGGCGCTGGATCGCGGGACTGATGCACACCAGAAGCCGCATGGGTAGTGTCGACCTGGGCAGCCTCAACCAGGGCCTTACCGGAGGGGATGTCCTTCCCGATACTTTCCTTCTCTACGACCTCTACCGGGTGTGGGGACTATTTCCTGCAGGTACGGAAGAGGGAGGGGCCCACACGTTTCTCAGGGCTGGCCTGGTATTCGATACCCGCGATGCGGAGGCCAATCCCATGCACGGGCTCTGGTCGGAAGCGGTGATATGGTATGCTCCCGCACTGCTGGGTGACCACAGGGATTTCATACGGTACAACCTCATCCATCGTCAGTACCATACATTTCAGAAAGAGGTGCTTTCCCTTGCCGCAAGGATAGGGGCCCAGGGAAGCCTGGCCGGGGAAACACCCTGGTATGTCCTGCCATTCATGCTGAGCTCCTTCGATAAGGCCACCACCCGTGATGGCCTGGGAGGGGCCCGTACTATCAGGGGCATACTCAGGAACAGGGTCGTGGGAGATGGTGTGGCCTATGCCAATATGGAACTCCGATGGAAGTTCCTGCGCACCACCCTCTGGGGCCAGAACCTCTACCTGGCCCTGAGCGGCTTCACCGATGGCGGGCTGGTTACCCGGAAATTCAGGCTGGACACTTCGGGCATGCCTGAAGGCCAGGACTGGGCTCCTGTGAAGGACCGCCCGCACCTTGCCTCAGGGCTGGGGCTGCACATCGCCCTGAACGAGAACTTCATCGTGACGGCCGACTACGGCAAGGCCTGGTCCGGAAAGGATGGGGACCAGGGATTCTACATCAATATCGGATTCCTGTATTAGATTTCGTCCAGACATGGCCCAGGCACGGGGTTCCGGGCCTCAGCGGCGCTTGAGCACCCCAAGCAGTCCGCGGGCCAGTTCACGCATCACAATCTTCACCAGGGGGTTGCCGCTGATCTGCTCCACCGCGCTCTTCTCCTTCCGGCCAGTGGTCCTGGTCCGGGGTAGGGCCTCGGGTTCAGGTCTTTGTCCTTCAACCTCGCTTACCTTGCGGTTTAACATTTCATAGGCGCTTTCCCGGTCGACTTCCTGGTTGTAACGGTCAGTTAGCCTCGACTGCCGAATTACGCTTTCCAGCTCCGGTTCGCTGAGCACATCCATACGCGAATACGGTGACCGCATGAGGGTGTGCACCAGAGGGGTAGGTATCCCTTTTTCGTTGAGCACCGTGACCAGGGCCTCACCTATACCCATGGCCGTAAGTATTTCATCTACACGATAGTATGGAGATGGAGGAAAGTTCTCAGCAATCAGTTTGATGGCCTTACGATCCTTAGCGGTAAAGGCCCTCAGGGCATGCTGCACCTTGAGCCCCAGCTGGGCCAGGACGGCCTCGGGCACGTCGGCGGGCGACTGGGTACAGAAAAATACCCCAACCCCTTTGGAGCGGATAAGTTTGATGATGGCCTCAATCTGCTCCAGCAAAGCCTTGGAGGCTTCGCTGAAGATGAGATGGGCCTCGTCGATGAACAATACCAGACGAGGTGCCCCGGTATCCCCGGCCTCGGGAAACTTCTCGTACACCTCGGCCAGCAGACTCAGCATAAAAGTGGAGAACAGCTTGGGTTTCGACTGGATGTCGGTGAGCCGGAGGATATGAATGACGCCCTTGCCACGGATATCCTGGCGCAGCAAATCTTCTACCTCGAAGGAACGCTCGCCGAAGAACTTCTCGGCTCCCTGGGATTCCAGTTCGATGAGCTTACGCAGGATCACCGATACCGATCCGGTGTTCAGCCGTCCATACTCGTCCTCGATCTCCGACTTGCCTTCATCGGAGAGATACTGCAGCGTCTTGCGGAAATCCTTCAGGTCGAGCAGCGGGAGATGATGGTCATCACAGTATTTGAACACCACGGCCACGAGTCCCGACTGCTGATCGTTGAGGTCCAGTATCTTGGAAAAGAGTACCGGTCCGAACTCAGAAATGGTGGCCCGCATCCTCACCCCGGGCTCATCGGATATGGAGAGCATCTCCACAGGATAAGACTGGGGCTTCCATTCGTCACCGATGAGGGCATGGCGTTCCCCGATCTTTGGATTCATCGTTCCTTCCGCTGCCAACCCGCTCAGGTCGCCCTTGATGTCCATCAGCAATACCGGGATGCCGTGATCGGACAGCGACTCGGCCATGCACTGCAGGGTCTTGGTCTTTCCGGTTCCGGTGGCCCCGGCAATAAGCCCATGCCGGTTAAGTGTCTTGAGCGGAATACCTATCACGTTCTTTTCCAGTGCCTTGCCGTCGAGCATGGAAGTGCCCAGTAAGAGGTATTCCCCTTTGAAGCTGTAGCCGTTAGTGATCTCCTGGCGAAAGGATTCCTGTTGGTTTTCGGTCATGGTGCTGAAATTTTGGCCCCGGCAGGGAGGGCTGCGACAGGGAACAAAGATAGGGTCAATAGCCCTTGCGGGCAAGACAGGGCTTTAGCGGCAGATCAGCGAACCGCTGAGGGTAGTCCCGGGCAGGATGAGCCGGTAGGCATACCAACCGGCCGAAGGGAAGAGCGATCGGGGAAGTAGGAGCGGGGTACCGCCTTCAGGCAGGCTAAGCTCGCGGGTATGGATCACTGCCCCATCGGAGCGCAGGATTTCCAGACGGCCGCTGCCGGCTTCAGGAAGCCAGGGGGTCAGGGTAACGCCTTCGCGAAAGGGGTTTGGGAAGGCCGAACAATGCGCTGCAACACCCTCAGGCATACGATAGCTCAGCCCTGGGTCTTCTCCCGCCCCGGGGGCCAGCTCGGCATCCAGGAGGCGCAGGGATGCGGGAAGGGCTGGGCACGGCCCATCCGTTTCAAGCACGAACAAGGGCCCTGCAGGAGCCGGTTGGATACTGGCCCAGGCCATACGGAGGATGCGTCCTTCCTGTCTGAAAATGATGGCATCCGGATGACCGGGTACGCGAGCTCCCTTGATGATGACGTCTTCCGGAAGCTCCAGGGCCAGGGAAAAAGCCTGCACCTGTCCCTTCTCATTGCTGAAGAAGGGGATCCCGTTCCCTATCCAGGCTTCACCATCCATTGGCCGGCCAATGGCCAGGTAATCCTGTTCATCCTTGGATGGAAGGTAGGAACCATTGACATCCCCGTACTGCAACGCTTCCAGATCGGCCTGCATCACCATGGCCGGAGCCAGGGAAACGGCGGCATTCCCGAAAACCCAGCTCCCTGCCGGGAAGGCGCTGATCATCCCTACATAGCGCTTCTGGACCAGCATGGCATCGGAGGTGTTGATATAGCGGCTGTTGTCCACGTCAGCAGCAAGCAATGCCAGGCCACTCAAAGTGTCGGCCTGAATGAAGTGCTTCATGATCAACATCGCATCGGTTGCATTGATGCACCCTCCCTTCCAGGGGAGATTGGGCTGAACCCCCACAGTCACCGGCCCGCCCAGATGGGTAAACATGCTGTATGCTCCATCCCCTGCGCTGTAGGCAGTATCCAGGGCAAGGCCTGATGCTGATTTCATAATAATCTCCGCCCCTTCGATGCCGCTGGCCTGCGCATTCAGGTACCTGACCCTGCCTTGCACAAAGGACAAAGGACTGCTCACCATCACCGTATCGCTCCCCTGACATCCCTGGACACTGCTTACCGTAACATGATAGGTACCTGGTACCCCTACGCAGAGCACAGCGCTGGTATCCCCGGTGTTCCATTGGTATGCAGCGTAGCCTGTGCCGGCATTCAACGCAAGGGGGCCCTGTGCGCCCAGCGTAAGGTCGGGTCCCAGTTGTGGTTTCACCGGTGAGCGGAACGCCAGGGCCACCGCTCCCTGCATCATCGCCTGGCAGCCTCCGCTGGCACCCCAGGCCTGGACCGAATAGGTACCGGCCTGTATCTGGTTCCCGAAGGTGATCGGCTGTCCATAGCCCACCCTGACCATTCCGGTACTTAGTCCGTCCCGCAAAAGCAAATACAGGTCTCCAGGGCTTGACCCGCTCAGACCTACCGGCAGCGGATGCGGACTTGAACAGGGCGTGCCTCCCCCGGTCACGGTCCAGGGCACTGGTAAAGCATGGATGTTCAGGTAAACATGTCCAATGGTGTCGTTGCATGGGCCATATCCCTGGCAGTGAAAGTAAAGATGGACGAAGCCCCGAGACACATCCAGGGGGCCTGGCTGATAACTGGGGTTGAGGGTGAGGCTGTCGGAGAACTGTCCATCACCGGAGCAGGTCCAGAAAAGGGAACTATGCCCTTGTGCACTCACCGGGCTGAGGTTGGCTGCTTCACCTTCACAAATGCTGAGGAAGGGAGGCACAGTAATGACGGGAGGGGCCTCTACCGTAATCATTTGTAACAGACAGATCTGTTGTGAATTAGTACCGTCGCTGACCGTGAGGATAACGTCATAGCTCCCGGGCTGAGTATAGGTAATAATGGGATTGGGTTGGGTAGAGGTGGAGGGGTTGCCACCGGGGAAACTCCAGGTCCGGCTTTGGATTGTACCCTGGCTCTGATCGTAGAAGGTCACCGCATGGCCGGCGCAAACGCTGGATGCGGAGGCACTGGCTACCGGCAGCAGAGGCTGTGGGGCCAGGGAAAAGAACTGCAGCAGCGCTTCCATCAGTTTCAGCCGGGTGGAAGGGACGGCACCATCGGTCAGCCCTCCGAACTCAAAGGAACTCCCTACACTGCGGTATCCTCCCCCATCATAGGCTACGGCGCATGTATATACGGGGGAATCGTTGGTAAAGATGCCGAACGCACTACCCGTTGGTTGTAGCCGGTCGATCCAGTTGTTGTCGCCGGAATAACTGAACTGCATCCCATGGGTAAATGTCCCGGCAGAACCGGACAGCATGCCCAGGTCGCCGGAACCATCGGCCACTGCCTGCAGGGAGAAATACGAATGCACCGGGGTAGGATCGTCGTAGAACCAGGTATCCCCGCCTTCCAGATAAAGCCTTCCCCCGGACTGGAGGTAGGCTGACAGCGCCTGGCCCTCTGCCTGGGAAAGTACATGGTTATTGTTGTACACCCCAAGGCAAACGAACAGGGCGGTGTACAGCCCGGGGTCGGTGGGAAAGGCGCTGAGACTGTGAAAGGATACGCCAATGGAATTAAGTGCGCCGGCCATGGCGGGCGCGGAATTGTGGTTGGGGTCCAGGTCCACAATACCCACGGGCACCTGGCCAACCCGGAACGTCACAGGTACCTGCAGGCTGAGGGAGGAGTCCCCGATGAAGTTGAGGACAAACTGCACCTGATGCCCGGGAGGCGTCTGGGGCGACGCCAGGACCTGGAAGGAACAAAGCGCGGTCGCCCCGGAGGGTAGCAGGGCAGGCTGTACGCTCCATGCGCTGGCACTGACATAGGGGTCGTTGCCTGTCAGGCTTACGCTAAGTCCTGAGGCGGTGGCCATACCCGTGTTATGAATGGGAAACGTCACCAGGGCACCTTCCGCGGGATCCAACCTGCCGTTGGCCGGGGTTCCGGTGTCGCTTATCCAGGCTTCACCACTTCCCAGCACCGGGGCGGCAACGTTCAGCAAAAATGTACGCGTCAGAGTCTGGTTGCCGTCCACGACACCTACCTGCAGGGGAACCTGCCGGCCGTTCTCCGCCAGGGGAGATAGCTTCAATCGAAAGGCGGTGGTCAGCGTGGTGTCCGAAATGGCTCCTTGGGGAGAAGCACTGACGAGCGTATCCAGCAGAGTGACCAGGGGATCGGCAGTTCGTAAGCTTGCTGAAAGGTTGGAAGAGAACGCGTTGCCCAAATTCTGCAGCGTGAGGTCAAGGAAGAACGTCTCCCCGTAGTCGGCACTTCCGTTGCCGCTGGGGCCATCGTTTACCGACACGCCTCCGGCAATCACATATGCGCCATTCGGAGGGATCACAACCACCCGGGCCGAATAGCGGAAGTGGTCCTGCAGGGTCACGGTAACTATAAGGGTATCCCCGGCATACAGGGTCGGAAGGGCCAGGTTCTGAGGCCCTCCGGTAGCTTCTGCTGTGGCGATGAGCTGTCCCCCAACGCACAGTGCGATGAAGGAGTGGAGTTCGGCAGTGATGGCGAACCCCGGGGCTCCCGCAGGCAGGATGGCGTCGTGCGTAACGGAGATGGCCTGGGGGACCTGGGAATACATCGTACTGAATGCATCCCCGTGGTGATGAAAGAGGTGATAGGTAACTTCCTTATTGCCACTATTGTAAGGCCAGGAAGATTGCTGCAGGAAATACTTGCCTGCTGCATTGCCGAAGGCAGGGAACAGCCTTTCCGGGGCGGCCAGTCCGAAGGATGGCATAAACTGGGGCCACATCTGGTCCATAAGGCCCCAGGTGAACACGTCGTTCACAAAAGAATAGGAGACCTCGCTGGCGGCAATCATGCCCAGACAGCCGTTGGACATGCGATGGAAGCTCTCGGCAAAGGAGGAACCGCTCAGGTTGTATTTCCCGGTAAGACAGTTTAACGAAAAGACAAAGGTAGGTAGGTTCCCGCTTAGGCCCGGAAGGGAAGAGGTGCTGTAGGCCGGCTCCCCCCAACCGCTGGTGTACCCGTGATCGCGGTGGAGCAGCATAAAGGCCCCGCTGTTCATGTCGGCGTTCAGGCGAGTTGCATTGCCCCCCCAGTCCGTAAGGTGGGCCGTGGTGGATGGGATGTATCCCAGACCGGAAGGCCCGAAATAGTTGACCACTGTGCTGGTATTGATGGCACTCGACCAGGCTCCGCCGGGGGTACCCGAGTATACGGCATTTTCCCTGACGGGTGATTTGCCCATGCCGCTCAGGAAACCGTGAACGCTCTCGCTGCACAACTGAAACCACCGTTCTGTCTGCCAGCCCATTGCCGTAATGGGATGAGCATAGAAGTCCGCCTGCAAAGGGGGATGGCGCTCATAGTCCAGCACCCGGCCAACCATGGTCGCCAGTTGGCCGGCGTTTTGAGCGGTGATGCGGGCCACCACCATATCCGGTAGATGGTCACCGTCCACATCGGCGTACAGGTTGTCCGAAACGCAATAGTTGTCGTATACCGGCGCCGCAACGGTACTGCCCGAGCTCCCATGGTCACCCAGCAACAGTACGGCTACCGGGGGGACCGCCCAGGTGGTGTATGCCGCATTGAGGTATTGTTCGATAAGGGCGGGATCATTGCCGCCCAGGTCCGTGGTGGTCACCACTCCGGTGCGTATCCCTTGCATGGTACGGAACTGCTTCAGCGAATCGGCCCAGGCAAGAAAGGAAGCATCGTTGGGACAGATAATAAGGTACTCGTAATCAGGAGTTTTGCTTCCATTGCCCCCCCCGCTCTTGTACGAAGTCGAAGGAGCCGGGAGATCTCCGGCATTCAGTACCACCTGATCGAGTATAGGCTGCCACCAACGGCTGCCCAGCCGGGGATCACCGATGGTGCCGCTTCCCCCCTGCCATTCGAGGGTTAGGGTGAGGCTGCGGTAGACCAGGAGCTCTCCGCTCACAGGGTTGTAGCGAAAGGGGGTGACACCCACCAGCACCACATCCGTACCGCGGATGCTGGCCTGTCCCGATACCTTCGCAACCTGGGCAGGAGAAAAGGCATCCGTCTGGTAGGCCAGGGGATCCTTGAAATACTCCAGCCCATCGTCGGTTTCCTTAGGAATACGCGGAGCAGGCAACAGCTGGGGACAGAACAGGGTATCGGGAATCCCTTCATCTACGCTCAACATAACCTGGACACCCTTTGGCAGGGCCACATAACGGGACTCGGTGGGAAGGTTGGGCCGCCCGGCCTCCCCGGGAAGGAACACCCCAGGAAGTTGTAACGACAGCATCCACTCCCCGTCGATCAGCAGGGAATCCAGTCGAAATTCTGGTGTGTGGTAGGTGAGGCGGATACACTGAGCTTTCGACTCAACGAGCTGAAAGCCAGATATATAACTTTCCACTGGCAAGTCCTGTGCATGCAGCGGTCGCTGGGGCAGGAGCATGGAGAGCGTCAGAAGGAGAGTAGTTATTGGCCTCATCACCGGAGTATTACGAGTACAGATCGAGCAAAGACTACCTGCAGGGCCTGTAAGGCCCTGAGCCCCTTAATACCATATAAACCCAAACCGTAACCCTGCAGTTACGGTTTGGATGTAATATAGAATGATTCTAAATAAAGGTATGCGGGGTTCAGGCTACCTCAGGATGAGCTTCAGGGTCTGGCTCTCCTGGCCCGAATCTACCCTAAGGAAGTAGAGTCCCTGGCTTACGCCTTCCAGCAGGATTTCCAGCTGCCGCTCTCCGGCCCCCAACTCCCACTGCTGAACCAGGGCAGCCCGGGCATCGAGCAAACGAAGGGTGGAACGTCCGGTGGCTTTGCCAAGGCGCACCACCAGCCAGCCATTGGAGGGATTGGGATAGACCTCCAGCCCCAGGCTGCCCTGGGCCTCATCCACACCGGCACAATCCACAAAGGTGATGGTCATGCTCTCCTCATCGCTGCAGCCGTAAATGTCTGTGGCCACAACGCTGTAAGTCACGCTGCCGAAGCCCGTTCCTGTGCTGTCCACAGTAAGGGCGGCCGTGGCCTGACCCCCGGGGCTCCACAGATAGCTGAGCCCATCGGTAACGGTGGCGTCCAGGGTGATGGATGCCGTAGCACAAAGGCTTGTATCGCTGGGTCCGAGCATGATCTCGGGCAGGGCATGCACCGCCACATTCACCCAGGCAGTATCGAAAGTGCTCCCGTCCTGGGCGATGACCCGGTAGTTGGTGGTAAGGCTGGGGCTGGCCTGGGGATTGTTCACCCAGGCATTGTTCAGGCCGGTAGCCGGGGCCCACTCCAGGGTAGTGGAGGCGCTCCCGCCGGTGGTCACGGCATAGAGGGTGGTGGACTCACCCAGGCACAGGCTGTTGTCGATCGCGGCAGCCCTTACTTCCAGGCCGGCGCCGGGAGCGAGGATGGGCGGGAACTCGATATTGTCGATCCATGCGGCATCGCTGCCCCCGGTAGCATACCAGTCCTTGTCGTATACCCACTTGAAGGTATGGCTGCCGGAGGTCACCGGGAAGCTCACTTTGCCCCAGGCCTGGTTGCCCGACCATTCCCCCGCCTTCACGTTGTCGATGTAAAACTCCAGAAAATCGTAGCTGGCTTCCGAGGAAACCTTGCGGAAGAACGAAATGGTATCGTCAGCCAGGATATTGAGCGTGATCTGCAGGTAGGTGCTGGCGTTATTTCCGATGATCCCGCTGCGGGCGCACCAGGTCCCCTGGTAGGGCAGTGAATTGGTTACCGTCCAGTTGGCACTGCCTCCTGTAACCCAGGCATACTTCTGCAGGTTCCCGGTCTCGAAATCTTCCGTCACCTCTCCCACCGGATGGAAGAAGATGCGGTCGGTGAGGTAGGGGGCGCTCGAAAGCTGGGCGATCAGATCAAGGTTTTCCCCGTTGGGGGTGTTCGGGTCCACGGTCATGGTGTAGGTGGCCGGGCTCAGGGCTCCGGGCGCGAGCACGGAGTGGACGAAAGGTGAGCCGCTGATCTGGAGGTAGGGACTGGTGCTGATCAGGTGCTGCACAGCCGCTGCCGTTCCGGCGCTGCCCTGGTTCATTGCGTCGACTACTACAGTCACCGTCTCCCCTGGATCGGGCAGTCCGTTGTTGTTGCCGGTGGGGTCCAGTATGGTGATGGACGGCAACGCAAGGGAGGGGGCGTGCAGGGTGACCTGGAAGAGGCTGTTCCAGGTGTCGGTACCGTCGGTGGCATGCACCGAGAAGCTGGCCTTATGCCCGTCGTTCAACGAGTCGGCAACCCGGAAGCGGAAACCGTTGCTGAACACCACGGTGGTGTCTGCTGCGATATTGCCGTAGGATTCAGTGGAGTCGAGCAGCTGGATCCAGGCATCGTTGCTGAGCACGGTGATGTTCACGTTGCTGGCCTGGGCGATGCCCACGTTCTTCACCTGGAGGCTCAGTTGCACCTCTTCCCCGTAATCCGCCTGACCGTTCTGGTTGGCATCGTTGAGGAAGACCTCATCGCGGATGATGTAAGGCCCGCTGGGCGGGATTACCAGCACAGGCACTGAATAGCGGTAGTGGTCCTGCTTGGTCACGGTGACTACGAGCTGCTCACCGGGCAGCAGGGGGTTGACCGGCATGCTCAGGGCACTCGCGATCCCCGTCCCCGTGCTCAGGATCTCCCCGTTATGGCTGAGGCAGATGAGGGCGCCGCTGTCGGCGGTCACGCTGAAGGTATTTACCCCGGCCAGCAGGACAGGATCGTGAACCACGCTCAGCATTTGGGGCACTTCACTGAACACAGTGGTGAAGGCATCGCCGTGGTGGTGGAATAGGTAATAGGTCACCTCCTTGTTGGAGGTATTATAGGGCCAGGACGATTGCTGCAGGAAATATTTTCCTGCCACGTTACCGAAGGCCGGCAGTAACTGGTGTTGCCCGGGCAGTCCGTATGCCGGCATGAACTCAGGCCACATATAATCGTAGAGTCCCCAGACATAGGCGTCGTTCACGAAGGAATACGACACTTCGGTGGCGGCGATAATCCCCAGGGCGCGCTTGGGGTAGCGGTGGAAGGCTTCGGCGAAGGTCTCGCTGCTGTGATCGAACTTGCCAGTGAGGCAGTTCACCGAGAAGATGAACGGCAGGTCGTTGTTGTTCAATCCCGACAGGTTGGTGGTGGTGTAGTCGGGCTCTCCCCACCCGCTTTCGAAGCCGTGGTCGCGGTGCTGCAGGATGAAGGCCCCGGCGTTGAGGTCGGCGTTCACCCGGGTAGCGTTGCCCCCCCAGTCGGTGAGGTGGGCCGTTGCCGAGGGGATGTAGCCCAGTCCACTGGGGCCGAAATAATTGACAACCGTGCTGGTGTTGGTGGCCGTCGACCACGCACCTCCTGGAGTGCCGGAATAGATGGCATTCTCGCGCACCGGGGTCTTGCCCAGGCCGTACTGCAGGAAGCCGTTGACAGTTTCTGAGCACAGCTGGAACCAGCGTTCCGTCTGCCAGCCCATGGCAGTCACCGGATTGCTGTAGAACGCGGTGCTGGTGGGCGGATTGGTCTCGTAATCAATGAACTTCTGTACCATCAGGGCCAGCTGGGCCTCGGTCTGTGCCGTCATGCGGGCGAAGGCGATGTCGGCCATATGGTTGCCCGAGACATCGGCATAGAGGTGATCGGAAATGCAGTAGTTGTTGTACGTCGGGGAATGGATCCCGTTGGCGGTGACGGCGCCCGTGCCATAGTCGGCGAGCAGCAGCACGGCGGCCGGGGGGATGGTCCAGGTGTTGTAGGCCGTATTGATATAGCTCTCGATGGCGGCGGTGGTGTTGCTGCCGATATCGCTCAGGGTGACGACACCCGTCTTGATACCCTGCAGGGTGCGCCACTGGAGGATGGTATCGGCCCAGGCGAGGTATTGGGGGTTGTTGGGGCTGATGATGAGGTATTCATAGCCCAGCTCGTTGGGATTGGAGCGCAGGGTGTAGTCGATGGCCGGCAGGGAGGAGGAATTCAGGAAGACATCCCGGAGGATGGGGTCCCACCAGCGGCTGCGCAGGCGGTCCTCGCCGAAATATCCGGTGCCTCCGCTGAAGCGGACCTCAATGGTGAGGTCGCGGATCACGGTGAGCTCCCGGGTCACTGGATTATACTGGAAGGGGGTGATGCCCAGCATGCAGGCATCCACGCCGCGGATTTCGCTGGGACTGCCCAGCTGCACCGGTTGGGCCGGGAAGGGGGAGTTTGATGTATAGATGCTTTCATCCATGGCATATACCAGTCCATCCTCAGTCTCCAGCGGGATCTCCGGTGCCGGGGCCACGCGGAGGCCCTTTATGGTCTCGGTGCGCATGCCGGTGATATGGAGGCTGGCGGTGGCACCCTCCGGAAGGGCCAGGTAGCGTCCCATGCCCGGCAGGTTGGGCGCGCCCGATTCCCCGGGAAGGAAGACTCCAGGCAGGCCTACTTCTGTCATTTCCTGACCGTTGATGGTCACGGTGGTGAGAGTAAAGCGTTCGATGGAGAAGCTCAGGACCAGGCCCTGGCTGCCCGACTGCACCAACTGCAGCCCCTCATCGGCCCAGGCATCGGCATAGGTGATTTCTCGGCTCGGGGCGTTTTGTGCGGCAGGGGCCAGCGGAAGCAGCAGGGCCAGGAAGAGGGTGGGAAAGCGTAGAAGATCTCTCATGTGTAAGTGTTTAGCAGGAGACAGCATCGTTCACAAGTGGCCAAAGGTAGGGAAAAGCGGAAAAAAAGCGGTGAAAACGAGGAAATTGGGAAAAGCGTGGAAAGCGGACAGCGGCAAGGTATGGCCATCAGTCTCCTCCTTGTAACTCAAGGCACTTTAGCTCACTCAAGGCACTTCAGGCACTCCTTTCCCTCACTCCCCCTCCATCAGCACGGTGTAATCGTACACATGTGTGGCGAAATCCCTCCAATCCATATTGTCGCGGTGGGATTTGATGAAGGCCGGGCTGTCACCATATAGCTGGCGGAACTCTTCTTTATAGTCAGCCTTTTTTAGCCGGTTGGCGACATTCTCGTCCTTCTTCCACACATAATATGACTTGTCGATACCCCCCACCGCGATATAGTCGTTTCCGAAGGATGCCGTTTCCCCTGCCCAGGGGTCGTGGTAGACCTTGATCTGCGAGGAGAACTCGGTATTGACCATCTGGAGCAGCACCATTTCCTTCTGTCCTTTTACCATGGCGGGCACCTGTTCAAAGTAAACGTACCCTTCACGCATCAGGACCGTATCGTAATTGAGCTTTGAGCCCCATTTATGGACCTTATAGGCCATATCCGTGGCGGCCGATATCTTAGCCATGACACTGGGAGCCAGGTACATATGGCTTATCCTGCTGGCGCTGAGTTCAAGCTTGCGGCCGTTGGGTGTTTCCAGCTTAACCACCTCGATGAGGCCCTTGGTACGTTTGAAGCCGTCGAGGACGCCTTCCTTCACTGAGCCGTCCTTCATATGGATATAGGCGGTTTTGGAGCGGGAGAAAGCATCGAAGGGCGCGGCGAATTCCTGGGCGAAGGTAAAGGCTGTGAAGCTGAGCAATATGCCCAGCAGGAAGATCCGGGTTTTTTCCATGGGATTTGTTTTTGTGGTGAGGTCAAATATACAGGAGATCTATGAATAACGTGTTGTTCAATGTCTATATTCTTTCATCATAGGTGGCAGACCCGCTCTTAGATATAAATTCCCCTGTTGGGCCAGGTGCCCATTAAGAAAGGGAGGTGCTTAAATGCAAAAAGCGGCCATGCGCCGCTTTTTGTTGCTCCCCCTGCTGGACTTGAACCAGCGACCCTCTGATTAACAGTCAGATGCTCTGACCAACTGAGCTAAGGAGGAGTATTTAATGGAGGGCAAAGGTACAAATAAATCTAAACCTACCAATAACCTTCTTTGAAGATTTTCGCTCCTGTTAGGTTGGAGGTTCGTTTCCTCTCACATGGACGCAGGTTCCCGGTTAGCTGTTCATAGTATTAGGTACGCAATGCGCCAGGACGATAGGTATACACATGCCTCGATTGGTCATTGCCCCGCACGTGCGGGATTAATCAGAGGGTCGCTGGTTCACGCGTCCCGAGAACGAAGTGATTCGGGAAGTCCAGCAGGGGAGCGACAAAAGCCCGGCAACGCCGGGTTTTTGCATTTATCCATGCGCAGTGCTCTGTGCTTATGTCTATGTACTATCTGTACATAATTGATTAATACTACAGCTGATAAGTACTATGTCGGTCATTCCGCCGATCCCTGTTAAAGGTCGAGCCCCGATACACAAATACTCCGAAGCTCAATATACTACCAGCTTCTTATGAGCAATGTCATCCCCGGCAATAACCTCAAGCATATACAGTCCCGGTTTAAACCTGCTGAGGTCTATGGTGGTGGTCGTCTGGAAATTAGCCGCTTGTAAGGCCTCCCAGGTCCCTGCCATACGCCCGTTGAGGCTGTATAAGCTCATTGAAACGCGACCGCTCCTATGGGTGGTGACCTCAACATTGACCTGGTTCCTGGCGGGATTTGGGAATATCCGGACATCCAGGCGTTCAGCGATTTTCCCAGGACGTTCCCCCAGGCCGGCCCATATCGCGTCATACTCATAGGCCCCGATGTCAATCACCGAAACACCATCATTATCTCCGTCCTGTACTCGTGGGTTCCCAACGATATCTGTTGTCGGGAATAAGGGGTCAGTAGGGTAAATGCCGGCCTCAATACACGGAGAAGCCGGGAGCAGTGAGTAAGGATGATAGGCAGACAGGCTATCAAACAAGGGAGGGGAATAGCAACACCCATTGGTGATTACCGGAAGGTTTCCGATGATTGAATTGGCAGGGAAGTTGCAGTGGGAAAGGGTCAACTTGGCCCCTGAGGAAGCACTCGGAGTGCCTATACCCAAACTTGCAGGTCCTTGTGCATTAAAGTTTCCCCAGAGAATGTTGTTCTCCATCTTACCATAAGGACCAGAATAGTATTGTCTATCACCGAAGTCTAAACCGCCGGCTGAAGTTGAATCTGCTATGTTACCCGCGATGGTATTATTGATCAGCGACAGGGGTTCACAATAATTGCTAAGTATCCCCCCCGCATTCTTGGAGGAATTGCCGATGATCAGGGAGTTTGTGATATTAACGGAATTAGAAAACACGCATACCCCCCCGCCCCACATATCAGCGCGGTTATTCGCTATTATACCTCCATTAATTTTCAACTCTCCGTTATAGCTGCAATAAACACCACCACCTGCATAGGTGGCATAATTGTTCCTGATAACTACATCGTTCAGCGACAATTTTCCATTGCTGGAATAAATACCACCGCCGAATCCAGTGGCATAACAATCACTGATAACTACCTCGTTCAGCGACAGCATCTTCTGAATGTCAAGAGCCGTGAGCTTCCACTTATCCAGGTTAAAGTCTGCAAACAATCCTGCACCCTCTTCTGCTCGATTATCAATGAGCTTCACATTGGACAGGATCAGCCCCGAGAATCCTCCGCACCTTATACCTCCTCCGTGAATACCCTTTCCACGGGTAATGATGAGGTTTTTCAAGGTCGGAGTGTTATTGTACCCGTCGATGACAAATACCGTACAGCTGTCATTTCCACTAATCACCGGCATATTTGGGCCCCCATCGATGGTGAGGCCGGAATACACTTTTATGGATTCTGTCAGGAGTATCGTATCCTCACCAGTCAGGCCGAATAGAACCACTCCATCATTGGCTGTATGCTCCACGGCCCATCTCAGGGAGCCCGGACCCGAATCCTGGTTTGAGGTAACATATTGGGTATCGGGCAGCCCTACGGTAATATTGGTGTTCCTGACGATCACATAATCATCATAATTAAGAAGATCGGTCCCTCCAAAATAGTCGATCAAAAAGGAACCGGTGGTATCGGTGGGATCTATCGATACGGCGCCAAACGCAATATTATTAGGAATGGACCAATTCCCCACCCACCAATAACGTCCCGGATCGGACGGATGAAAAATATTCATCGAATCCGCAAGTCCTTGCGAATAGATTATTTGGCTGATGGGAACGCTTGATGGTGTTATTGAACTATCATAGATCGCAATGCTATCCTCGACGGTCCATCCCAGCGGGAGCTGTATGCCGAAGATGTGCTGACCTTCTGCTGGATACGTTATCCCCATATAGGGGAATTCTTGGAAGTAGAGCTGAACCGCGAAACTGGAATCCTGTTCCGTTGTGCCTGGTTGTTTGATGGAAAACTCGACGCTGCAGGATGAAGCGATCCCAATGAGTCCAAACAACAGACCAGCTGTTTTCAGCGCACTTGCATATGTCCTTTTCATAGTTGGTGGGGTTTATGTCTGGCGGCATTTTGGTGCAGGAGATATCGGAAGGAATATGGCTTCCGCCTAACGCCGAGAGCTGTTCGAATGCAAGGCTTTAATATACAACAAACTCTGATGTTTGTCAAGATGCAGCGTGTTAATCAATTATCTTCACATAAACAAATCCAGGTATGCACACCTTTCGTTCGAGGACCAAAATCGTGGTAACCATAGGCCCCGCTTCTTCCGGGGAAGAAGTGCTGCAAAGCCTGATGAGGGAGGGGGTGGATGTGTTCCGCCTGAACTTTTCTCACGGTGCTCATTCCCAACAGTTAGAAAACATCGAGAAAATCAAACGGTTACGGTCTACGCAAACCCGCAACATCGCCATCCTGGGGGATCTCCAGGGCCCCAAGATCAGGGTAGGGGAAATTCAGGACGAGCCGGTACTGCTTAAGGAAGGAGAACGGATCGAACTGACTACCGAAGATGTTCCCGGCACCGCGCAAAAGGTGCAGGTGCGCTATGCAGCCCTGGCCCGCGAAGTGAAAGCGGGGGAAACGATCCTTCTCGACGATGGCAAGCTGAAGCTCGAAGTGCAGGAAACGGATGGAGGGAAAAGCATTTTTTGTAAGATCATTTATGGAGGCGAACTCTATTCCCGCAAAGGGGTCAACCTGCCGGATTCGGACCTCAGCCTGCCCAGCCTTACCGATAAGGATGTTCAGGATGTCGTGTTTATGCTGGATAACGATATAGACTGGATCGCCCTCTCCTTCGTTCGTAAAGCCGAGGATGTCGTGCGCCTGAAGGAGCTGATCTTGTCCAGGGGAAAGAACGTGAAGGTGATCGCCAAGATCGAAAAGCCGGAGGCTGTGCGCAACATCGACAGCATCCTTGAAGTGGCCGATGGCATTATGGTAGCCCGCGGGGACCTGGGGGTAGAGATGCCCTTCCACCAGATACCCCTGATACAGAAGGAGATCGTACAGAAGTGTCTGAGGAAGGCCCGACCGGTGATCATCGCCACCCAGATGCTCGAGAGTATGATCGGTAATTTCAGGCCCACCCGGGCCGAAGCCAACGACGTGGCCAATGCCGTGCTCGACGGGGCAGATGCCCTGATGCTGAGCGGCGAGACCTCCGTCGGAAAATTCCCGGTGGAAGCTGCCACAGCTATGCAGCGGATCATCAGCCACACGGAGGCAAACGCCTACGGTTTCCACAAGGGTGCGCAGCCCAAATCCTCCGACCCCGACTTCCTGCCGAAGTCCATCGCTTACAATGCACAAAAAATGGCCGAGCAAAGCGATGCCCGGGCGCTCATATCCTTCACCCACACAGGCTTCACGGTGCTCCAGGTGTCCCGATACAGGCCCCGGGCGAGACTTTTCGCGTTCACCGCCAGCGAGGTGATACGGCGACAGTTGGCCCTGGTATGGGGCGTGGAAGCCTTTACCTTCGAAATGGCCCAATCCACGGACCAGTTCTTCGACGCTACCGATCATTTCCTGATCACTAATGGATATATCGAACTTGAGGACATCGTGGTACACATCGGCAGCCTTCCCGTATACCAGAAAAAGGGCACGAATATGATCAAGCTCAGCAGGATAGAAAAGGCGTCGGACAAAGCCTAAGGGTGGCATTGAAAAGCCTGGTTCAGTGGCAGAAGGAATGCAGAATTATTTCCCCCCTGATCTGGAGATAGTGGTCGCCCTATGCGATTTCCCTTAAGGCGGAACCAAATCCCTCATACCTTTGTTATGGATAGCCAATGCTATCGGAAATGGACCAGACCCCTCCTGTTCAACTTGAACTATTTCATACCCCCGGATGCCCGGCCTGCAAGGCCCTGGGGCAGATGCTTGACGAGCTGCTGCCCGGCTATGGTGACCGCTTCCGTCTGAAGCGTACTCTGGCCAGCGGCCCCATGGGCTACGTGCGCACCCTTCGCCTGGGGATCCATGCAGTGCCTGCCCTGCTCATCGGGGGCAAGGTGGTATTCCGCCAGCTCCCCTCCCGTCAGGAACTAATCGAAACATTGAACAGCGTTCAACCCTAAATTCATTAAGGAAATGGAAAACAAAGCCAAGCTCCGTTGCCCGATGGGCGTTCCCGGTGCCATCATCGCCGCCCTGATCGCCCTGGTGGGCATAGTGTATTACATCATTAATTTCTGCTGGATCGGCCTGATCACTTCAGTGGCCCTTCTGCTCATCGCCCTGCCCATGGCCCGCGCCTTCATGATGATCCATTCGGCCAACGACCGCCTGGACGAGCTGGAGCGCAAACTGTCGGAAAAATAGATAATAAATGATGGTTGATGGTTCATTTTTCCTCGTCAATCGTCAATGGCCCCCGTCAATCGTCAATCCGTAGGTTGCTGTTTCATCTGACGAACTTCACCACCTCCCGCTGCCGGCCTTGTTCGAGTACAAGGAAGTAGAGGCCTTTGGGGAGCTCAGTCCCAATCAGCGGGCTCAGCGGTATGCTGTTCTGACCGCTGGTCAGCTTAATTTCGCCTGAACTCCATTTTCTGCCCAGTTGGTCGTACACGCAAATATTAACAGGGGTTTCCTCCTTGCTGAAGATATTAATCCGGCTGTCCCGGGTACTGGGGTTCGGATATACGAACGGCTTGCCGATGCCGGTCGGCAGGCTGTTTACCGATAATGGATTCCAGTAAGTCACCCTGAGACTGTCCATTACCACCGGGGTTAAGGGGCGGTATGCGGCGTTCACCGGCACATTCCCAATGTCGAGTACCACCTGCCAGCCGGACACTACCCAGCCGAAGACGGGGTGTGCAGAGGTCAAAGGGGGCTTGTTGAAATCCAGGTGGGTATTGTCCTTCAGGTTGAAGAAGAACTGGCTGCCTCCGGTGTTCGGGCCGGCATTGGCCATGGATATGGTGCCGGTCACATTGCTCAGCGTGCTGTCGAACTCGTCGGGGATAGAATAGCCGGGACCTCCGTAACCGGTACCCGTAGGATCGCCTCCCTGTACCACGAAATTGTTGATTACCCGGTGAAAGATCACGCCATCGTAGAAATGTTGCATCGTGAGCGCGATGAAGTTCCCCGAGGTGATGGGGGTGAGGGAATCGGTCATCTCTACCACGAAATCGCCCATCGAAGTATAAAAGGTGATTTGTGTCTGTGCGCCTGCGGGGCCGGCAAGAGAAAGGCCGGCGGCAATGAGGATCGTAATGAGTTTTCTCCGCATAGTTAGAATCGTTTGCAAGCTTTGGTAATGTGGGATGGTGATTCGCATCTAAAGATACACATACAACTCTCCTATCTCTCATCTTCCCAATTTTCTTAGTTTTGGCCTCCCAAACGCACCCTAATATGGCCCGTATACTCTGCATTGGCAATGCCCTGGTCGACCACATTGTAAGGATCCCTGACGATAAGGTCCTCGAGGCCTTCAGCCTCCCCAGGGGCAGCATGACCCTGGTGGACCAGGAACGGTCGAGAGCATTGCGCAAGGCTTTGAAGGATCTCCCTTCCTCCATGGCTTCGGGAGGCTCCGCCGCGAATACCGCCCGGGGCCTGGCTGGCCTGGGCATCCCCTCTGGCTTTCTGGGGAGTGCGGGCGACGATGATTATGGTCAGTTTTTCTATGCCGAACTGGAGCAGGCCGGGGTAGAGCCCCAGCTGCTCGAGGGCTCCCTGGACACAGGGGTGGCCCTTACCCTCATCAGCCCCGATTCAGAACGCACGTTCGCCACCTACCTGGGATCAGCCAGTGAGCTCAGCGCCAGCGATATCGATGAAGATACCTTTGCCAGTTATGATCTGGTTCACCTTGAGGGCTACCTGGTTCAGGACCACCAGCTCTTCGAGTCCATCCTGGAGCTGGCCGCCGAAGAGGGACTGATGGTGAGCGTGGACCTGGCCAGCTACAATGTGGTGCAGGAGCACATCGGCTTCCTGCGCCAGGTGTTACCCGGCAACGTAGACATCGTATTCGCCAATGCCCAGGAAGCCCAGGCCTATACCGGGGAAAAGGATCCCCGCAAGGCCCTGGCCGCGATGAACGGAGAGTTCTGGCAGGTTGTCGTGAAGACCGGCGATCAGGGTTGCCTGGTTTCCGAATTTGAGAAAACATGGGCCATCCCGGCAGAGAAGGCGGAGGTAACCGATACCAATGGGGCCGGCGACCTCTTCGCCTCAGGCTACCTGGCCGGATGGGCCTTCGGCCGCAGCCCCGAGGAATGCGCCCTGATCGGCACGCGCTGCGCCGCCCGCGTTATCGGCATCAGCGGCACCACCCTTCCCACGGCCACCTGGGAGGAACTGCGACAGCAGAGCGCGGAACTCCTTGTTTACCGGCCACAGTAGGGAAAATCGGCCCGGCACGCACTTTCTTTAGTTTATATGCGGTTTTTTATAAATTTGCCGCCTCCGGAACATACTGTATTAAAATCGATTAACTAAACGATACGATGAAGGTTTATCAAACGAACGAGATCAGAAACATCGCCCTGGTTGGGGGTGCGAAGGCGGGCAAGACCACGCTGGCAGAATGTATGCTCTTTGAAGGAGGGCTGATCAGCCGCAGGGGATCCGTAGATGACAAGAACACGGTGTCGGACTACCGGCAGATTGAGCTGGAGCGCCAGAACTCGGTGTCGTCCACGGTAATGTATGCCGAATATAAAGGGAAGAAGATCAATATCATCGATTGCCCTGGCATGGATGACTTCGTGGGCGAGGTGGTGGCTGCGCTCAAGGTAGCCGATACCGCCCTGATGGTCATCAATGCCCAGAACGGTGTTGAGGTCGGGGCCGAGATCGCCTGGCGCTATACTACACGCGACGAAAAGCCGGTGATCTTCGTGGTGAACCATCTGGAGCACGACAATTCCAATTTCGATGAGACCCTGCGCCAGCTCACCGCTCAGTTCGGTCCCAAGGTCACCCTTGCCCAATACCCTATGAACCCCGGAGCATCATTCAATGCCATCATCGACCTGGTGAAGATGAAGATGTTGAAGTTCCCTGCCAACGGCGGAGCACCCGAAGTGCTGGATATCCCCGATGCAGAAAGGGCCAAGGCTGAGGACCTGCAGGCCCGTCTGATAGAGAACGCTGCGGAAGCCGATGAGGCCCTGATGGAGAAGTTCTTCGAAAATGGCACACTTACGGAAGAAGAACTGCACGTCGGTCTGGAGAAGGGCATCGCCAACCGGGACATTTACCCTGTCTTCTGTACTAATGCCAAGCACAATATGGGTGTTGGCGTGCTGATGGAGTTCATCGCGTCCGCCGCACCAGCCCCCCACAGCGTCACTCCGCTGCGTACCACAGGAGGCAAGGAGATCAGGTGCGATGCCGCTGCCGGTTTCGTGGCCCTTGTTTTCAAGACCAGCATCGAATCGCATATCGGAGAGATCTCCTTCTTCAAAGTCCTCAGTGGAGAGCTCACCGAAGCACTGGACGTGAACAATCCGCGTCGAGACAACAAGGAAAGGATATCACAGATCTTTTCCATCTGGGGCAAGAACCGTCAGAAGGTGGATAAAATGGTAGCCGGCGACATCGGCGCAACCATCAAGCTCAAGGATACCGCAACCAACGATACCCTATGCGGATTGAAGAACGCTGAGGATGTGGTGGCACCTATCGTATTCCCCAATCCCAAGATCTCAATGGCTGCCCGGGCCAAGAACACCGCTGATGAAGAGAAGCTCGCCGGCGCGCTGCACGAGATCCACCGCATGGACCCTACCCTCAAAGTGGAAATGTCGAAGGAACTCAAGCAGATGATCGTGAGTGGGCAGGGTGAACTTCACCTGAACTTCGTAAAGTGGCATGTGGAGACCCTGGACAAGGTTCCCATGGAATACTTCGCCCCGAGGATCCCCTACCGTGAGACCATTACCAAATCGGCCAAGTCGATGTACCGCCACAAGAAGCAGTCCGGTGGATCGGGCCAGTTCGGTGAAGTGCATATGATGATTCACCCCTATGTGGAAGGGATGGATCCGCAGAAGGAATTCCCCATTCGTGGCACTGAAGAAGTGCCCCTGAGCTGGGGGGGCAAGCTCCTCCTGAACAACTGCATTGTTGGCGGCGCCATCGACGCACGTTTTATGCCGGCCATCATGAAGGGGCTCATGGAGAAGATGGAGAGCGGTCCCCTCACCGGATCATACGCCCGCGACATCGTGGTGAACATCTATGACGGGAAAATGCACCCGGTTGATTCCAACGAAATCTCCTTCAAGCTGGCTTCGCGCAACGCCTTCCGGGAGGCATTCAAAAATGCCGGCCCCAAGATCCTTGAGCCCATCTACGATGTGGAAGTCATCGTTCCTGAGGACCGTATGGGCGATGTGATGACCGACCTACAGGGCCGCCGCGCGGTAATCCTCGGTATGGAATCCGAAGGGACCTACCAGAAGATCAAGGCCCGGGTGCCCCTGGCCGAAATGAACCGCTACTCCACCTCCCTCAGCTCCATCACCAGCGGGCGGGCCATGTACTCGCTCGCCTTTGCTGAGTATGCCCAGGTTCCCGGGGATGTCCAGGATAAACTGCTGAAAGAGTACGAAGATCAGCAGGAGGAAGAAGACTAGAAGAACACTGAACAAGGAATGTCGAACAAGGAATGAAAAATGTTTAGGTTCGATATCCGCTTGCAACTGGCCGGGGTTTCCACTCCGGCCTTTTTTAATACCCAACCTACGAGTACGCTGCAGGTACCGGATCCCAAGTGGCTTACGGGAAACCCAAACTAATACGTAATTGGTTGCTTGCTCAGCCTTCAGGGAGGGGCAATCGGGTTACGGAAATCGTCACCGAGCCTAATAAACCGTCACGGTGCCGCGGAACTGCTGCAGGGGACGGTGGGCGGCCTTGAGGAGGATGCGGTAGGCATAAGCGCCCAGGGGTACCAGGTCACCCTGGTTGTTCAGCCTGCCGTTCCAGGTCTCCTGATGGTCACGGCTGAAGAAAACCAGTTTTCCCCAGCGATCGAAGATGCTCATTTCAAATGCCTCTACCTCAAGGTTGTATCCCTGGGGGCCGAAGCCTTCGTTGAGGCCATCGCCATTGGGGGTAAAGGCGTTGGGGATGTATAGGGTAAGAAAATCGCGGACGCTCAGGGTGGCCCGGGCGGAATCCGGGCAGCCGGCGGTGTCGCTGGTCACCAGGAGCACCTGGAAGGTATCGGCACGCTGATAGCGGTATACCGGATTGGCCTCCATGGAGGTGCCCATGCCATCTCCGAAGTCCCAGCGCCAGCTCACTACCCCGGGATCACTCTCGTCGCGGAAGCGGTAGATGGCCTCGGGCATTTCAGCGATGGAGGGAAGAAAGCTGAAGGCCGCACTGGCACCGGGAATGTGGCCAAGGAGCACCGAGTCACTGATCACACAAATACTGTCGCTCAGGGTGAACCCGATCGACCCTGCATGCAGCCCGCTGGCCAGGGGGCCGGTTTGTGAGGGCTGGGTAGCCCATTCAAGGGTGTAGGGCGGACTGCCGCCGCCAAGGAGAAGACGGATCTCGCCATTGCCCTTGCCGCAGTTTTCTTCCTGCATCGAGGCGACAGCCCATGTGGGCGGGGGAATATGGCCGATGATGACAGAATCGGTATAGGTGCAGAGGGCATCCTGGACGATGTAGAGGTAAGTTCCGGGCAGTGCATCAGAAAGTATGGGGCCGGGCCGTGGGGGCAGGGTCGCCCAGATAATCTGGAGACTTGAATCGGTGGTCAGGACATTGGCCAGCCCGTTGGCCAGCCCGCAGGTGGCTTCCTGGATGCTTGTATCCCACCAGGGCTTAGGTGACTGGCTGACCAGGATGGTGTCCGAAGCGCGGCAGCCATTGCTGTCGATCACCCCCAGGACAAAGGTTCCGGCACTCCCGGTATGGAAGGATGGGTTGGTGGAAACAAGGCTTCCGTTCTTCCACCAGGCATAGGCTGAGCCCGGGCCCATTCCGGCGCTTTGCAACACCGGTGCGGCATGGCCTTCACAAAACAGGGTATCCGAAGGCAGCCCTGCATCGGGCAGGGCATGCACGCTGAGGGTAAAGGTGGTATCGAATTGGCAGCCGTAATGGTCTACGATATCCATAGTATAGGGATAGGTCCCCGCTGCGTTGTGCGCTATGGTAAGCAGGCTGTCCGAGGCTGAAAGGATGTGGGGACCGCTGAACCAGAGGGAATCTATAGGAACCGTATATTCCCAGGCCTGCGGGATGAGGGCCGGGTCGATCTCCAATTCCCACCAGAAGATGTAACCGTTGTCATATGCCCAATAGTCGCACACTTCCATGGTCCATGTCCCGTTGAGCGGGCAGCCGGCAAGGTCGCTGAAGCTTTGTTCGGGGCGGTAGGTCAGACTGTCGAGCTGGGGTAGGGTGACATAGTCGTTCATCACGCCCAAGGGGGCAGTCATCGACCAGGTATAGGTCCATCCGGCTCCCGGGGGGTTCTGGGCCGGCAGGCTGACGCACCAGGGGAGAAGGCAGTCGCTGAAATTGGGCTGTCCCAGGTCGGCACCCCCATTCTGGATATAATCTTTCAGGATGACGCTCTGTCCGTTGGGGCACACCAGACGGATCTTGAGATCACCCACCCAGCTGTGCTCGGCATTAAGACGAACGGAGAGGATGTCGACGGAATCGAGCACCGTCTGTCCGGGATCGAAGAGGCTGAAGGTGACGGAGGAAGTGTAGCACTGGCCTCCGGAGGCGCCCCCGTCGGGGATAAAGGTGAGGCTGTCGTAGCGCAACTGGGCCGTCTGCTCATGGTGCACCGGCCTCACGATAAAGTGGTCTCCGCTGTGGTCCCCGATATTTAGCAGCGCGGTGTCGCCCAGGCAAATGCCGGGCAGTGGGTTGATACGTCTCAATGGGTTGCCCCCGGTACGGACGCGTATACCCAGGCTGTTGGTACTGCTGCACCCATGGTCGTCGGTGATGCGCAGGTTCACATCGTACCCCATAACGCTGTCAAAGGTATGGGTCACCACTTGTCCGGTATCGGTGGTGCCGTCGCTGAAATGCCATACGAAAAGCGAGGAGGTATCGGATTGTGCGTAGGTCAGCTGATTGTAGGGATAGGATCCACTGCCTGCGAAGGTCACGGCTTCGCCCAGGCAGAGGTCGATGTATCCTGAATCACTGGGTAGATGGGAGGAGGCGCTGCTGTCGAAGGCGGCAATGACCTGCTGGCAGATGGTGTTGCAGGTAATGCCTGCGGCCCATCCGGGGGCGTTAAGCTGGGCGTCGGACACGAAGCGGGCGGTCAGGCATCCGCTGCTGTTGGCCATGGTAGCCATGAAAAACTGCAGACTGGGGTTGTTGCCGGTATGGAATGTTCCCAGCAGAGGGGAAGCAATGGTCGGTCCGTCGAATATCCACAGGGTATCCCCGGCCTGAACGTTGAACGTGGTGAAATAGAGTTTGATATGGGTGTTGAGTGGGTCGGAGGAACAGAAGGTGATGCTGTAGTCTTCGTTGAATGTATACCCGGCATAGTTACCCCCGGCATCGTAGAAGGTGCCGCTGCAGGTGGTGATGGTCTGCCCGTTGAACATCCCGATAGGGAAAACCTGTGCCTGGAGGTGCAGGGTGCCGCTCAGGACCATCAGGAGTAGGGCGAGGGTGCGTATGTTGTGAACAGCTTCTTTCAAAGCATTGATGATCAGGTTGATGTATGTTAATATCCCGGAAAGGGGCTTGTAGGTCGTCCATTTTCCCGGCCTTTTGCCGTGGATGCCGCACTGGCTTTATGGCCTGGCGACAGAGGACTTCCGTAGGTCCCTTGACCTCGGGATGAAGCGCATTTTGGGCCCGGTGCGTTTTTCATTTTCTGGGAACAGATAGCGTAACTAACATATTATGAGGCAAATACGTTCAGATTGCCTTGAATATGGATATGAGACGCATCACAAATATAACAGATTAATAATGAGAGTCATAGCCTGGACGGACTGAAACGGCCAGGGGAAAGGCATTCCCAGGAGCCTTCACTGGGCATAAACAGGCGCTTCAAAGAACGGGCTGAACTAAAGTTAATTCCAGGAGGTACCCCTGGAAGAGAGTGGGGTGGATTGTTATGCACAGGGGGGTGTGGAAAGATGGGGTAGGGAGGCGGAATGGAAGAGGGGTTATGGGAGGGCGTTGGAGGAGGAGGCAAATGTAGTCGACTCAGGATCAGCGTTATACGTCCCCTTAACCGTTATATCCGTTATAACGGTTATAAACGGTTATAACGGTTAGGGGGGGCTAATTAAAAGAAAATCAAGGGTATAGCACAGCCCTTTCCCCCCTTTACCCTCACGAAAAATACAAATCCACCAACAAACGGTAATCCTCTGCACTGAGCTTGTGCACCGCCCCGTTCGACGCATTGCGCTCCATCACGGCCACCACGGCTTCTTTGTCCCAGTCTCCGGCGTAATGGTCGGCCAAACGTACCGGACATCCCAGCTCCAGTAAGAAAGCCTCCAGGCGAGCAATGCCCTCACTGCTGTCGTCAGTCCCGAAAAGACCCTTCATCAGGGCCCCCACCCGCTCAGGGATCCTTTCCTGCATCAGTTTCAGCCAGGCAGGATATACTATGCTGAGCGAGGCCCCGTGCGGTACATCGTACATCACGCTGAGCACATGGCCGAAGGAATGCACCCCCCAGTCACCCTTCGCCTTGCCATAGGCGGTAAACCCGTTAAGGGCAGAAGTAGCGGCATACATGATGCGGGCCCTCAGCTCGTAGTTCCCCAGCTCCTTCATCAGCAGGGGCCCGGCTTCCAGGGCCTCCTGCATGATAGCAAGGATGAAGCGGTCGCTCAGCGGGGCATCGCCCTCCCCAAACCACAACTCCATGGCGTGGGCCATAAGGTCGGCAATACCGTATGCGGTATAGCCCGCGTTGACACTCAAGGTATACGCAGGATCCAGGAATGAGTGCCTCGGATAAATAAGGTCATGCCCATACCCCAGTTTCCTGTGGTTGGCCGTATCCTGGATCACGGCGAACTTGTTCATTTCCGTCCCGGTAGCCGCCAGGGTAAGCACGCTGATGAGCGGCACGGCAGCCCGGGGTTTGCGCCGCCCCTCCATGAACTCCCAGGCACCATGGTCGGCCGGAATCGTGATGCTGATTACCTTGGCGCTGTCGATCACGCTGCCGCCGCCCACGGCAACGATTACATCCACCCCTTTCTCCCTGCCCAGCTCCGCTGCCAGGTCAACATCCTCCACCAGGGGGTTCGACTTGATCCCGGAATACTCGTGCACCACCGAGCCCACCGCCTGCAGCTGTCCCATCACCTGGTCGTAGATCCCATTAGCCTTGATCGATCCCTTGCCGTAAACCAGGAGCACCTGACGGCCATAGCCGCTTACGGTGTTCCCCAAACCTGCCACCACGCCCTTACCGAAGTGGACGCGGGTTGGATTATACATGGTGAAGTTTTCCATTGAAGTTAAGCGTTAGAAGTGAAAAGTGAAAAGTGGAACATTGGATAAAGAGAAGCGCTGAGGCTCATGAGTCGGATGACCTGTATTCGCACAACCGGCAATCGTTTTTTCCATAGGGGCAACTCCTGCTTCGCGGTGACAGAAAAATGCACACATGCGCACATGGGTACATCGCCCATCGCAAATCAAAATCACCCCCTTGTGCTGAGCCTGTCGAAGCATCAACCATCAACCATCAACAATAACCCCACTCCCCAGGCAAAGGTTCATTTCGGGATCATAGACTACTCCGAACTGTCCGGGGGCCACGCCCGACATGGCACTTTCCGGCAACAGTTGCATCAAGGCTCCCTCCCGGCGCATTTGCGCCGGCATAAACTCCGGGGTGTGGCGGATCTTCAAACTGACCGGCCATGGCCCATCTCCCTCAAAGGGGCCCTTACCCAGGCTGAGGAAGTCCCCGAGCAACACTGCGCTGCGATACTGGGCCTCGGGATCATAGCCATGGGACACGTACACCACGTTCTCTTCAGGGTCCTTTTTTACCACGAACCAAGGCCCCTGGGCCAGCCCCAGTCCCTTGCGCTGGCCGATGGTGTGGAACCAGAAGCCCTTGTGGTTCCCGAGCACACGCCCCGTTTCCAACTCAACGATCCGGCCGGTTTTTTCTCCTATATATCTCTTAATGAAATCATTATAATTTATCTCTCCCAGAAAGCAGATCCCCTGACTGTCGGGGCGGTGAGCACTGGGGAGCTTTTCCCGTTCCGCCCACTCCCGTACTTCCGCCTTCAACAGCTCACCAATGGGGAAGCTGATTTTGCGCAGCTGATCCTCCGTGATCCTGGCAAGGAAATAGGTCTGGTCCTTATGACGGTCAGCCGCGGTTTTCAGGCAATGGACCCCGTCAATCACCTCCTTGCGGGCATAATGCCCGGTGGTTATCAGGTCGAAATCCTTCCCGAGCTTCTCCTCGAAGGCCCCGAACTTGATCAGGCGGTTGCAGAGCACATCCGGATTGGGCGTAAAGCCCCGGGCCACCGAATCGATGAGGTATGCGATAATACGCTCCCGGTATTCTTTTTCCAGGTCCACTTCCTCGAAACGGCAGCCATACTTGCGTACCAGGTAGCGCACGATCTCCAGGTCCTCGTCCTGGGGGCACCCGCTGAAGGCAGGGTCGTCCTTCAACGTGATGCGGATATAGCAAACCACCGGATCATACCCTTGCTCCTTTAGAATAGGAATGGTAACCGAGCTGTCCACTCCCCCCGACACCAGCGCAGCGATGTTCATGCTGCAAAGGTAAGGAACGATGGTCGATGGTTGATGGATGATGGTTGATGGCTCATATTGATGGGCGATGGGCGATGTACACAAGTTCGCATTTTCGCTTCCCGCTTTTCCCGCTTTTCCCGCTTTCCTCGCTCTCAATCGTCAATCCACCTCGTCAATCGTCAATGGTATTCGGCAATCGTCAATCCCTTGATCCTTGTTCGATATTCAATATTCTATATGTTTGCTTCGAAATGGCGCAAACTTATTTTCGATGCAGCTTTAACCCAATCGAATTAAGCAGACCTGTGCCATATTTCGATCATTAAAAAATGCGAAGAGATGAGAAATACGTTTAGCAGATTGATTATCATATCCATAACATTGCTGTGCCTAGGGGCCGTTTCGTCGTGTAAGAAGGACAAGGAGGCTGCCGGGACTGACAAGGAGCTCTACGATATGGTACTGTTATCCAGTGGGATCCATTGGTATAAGAATTCCAGCGCTTTATTGGATAAGAGTTCGGGAAGCGGCCACCCTCAACCTTTCCTTAGGACCTGGTACAACACCGCCGCGGCAACCCAGTTGGATTCCAGCGGGAAGATAATGCCCGGTGCGGCGTTCCCTGAAGGATCCCTGGTGGTTAAAGAGCTATACGAGAATTCAAACTCACGGGCCAGGTATGCCATCCTCTTTAAGGATTCGGACCACCCTGACGCGGATGCCAGGGGTTGGGTATGGGGTTACATCAATGCTGATGGTAGCGTGGCTGAACCCGCCTCCAAAAAGGGCAGCTCCTGCATAGGTTGTCATTCGCAGGATGGGAACATCGATTATATGCTGATGAACAAGTTCTTTCTCTAGCCGGGGGTGGGATGATATTCCCTGCTTCATTGCGCTTCAAACGATAATAGGTGTTTCCGCCAGTAGGCGGACAAGCTTTATCCGATATTCCCTTCCTCGCTTTTCTCGCTCATACATCATCCTTACTTTTCCTATTGCATTACACTCCGACTGGGAGTATCTTGCCTAGCGATTGGACAAAAGTCATTTTTTCTGCGCGTTATTATGATAAATTTGATGTCGCCCTGAAATAAGATAACCACCAATGATAAAACTATACAAATACAGACCATTAAATGAATTATTATTCAAAGAGTTGTATTATCAAGAACTTTACTTTGCTTCCTATTCAGAACTTAATGACCCATTGGACCTAAGTGCAAGAATTGATTTTACACCAGCAGACATACAGCAAATAGAGAACTTGCTCGGGTTGCTTTTCAAAACGACTATAGTAATTGACGAGAATCCATTGACAGGTTTAGAGCAGTTGAATAATAAAAACCTTATAGAATTCAACAAGAATGAAAAATTACGAAATAATTATAAGTCATTACTTTTCGACAGATTAACTCAACTAGCTAAAAAACATAGCTTTATCTCAATAGATGAATTAGAAAGTATTCTACAATCTACATCTGATTGCATTCCCTGTCGCTTTTCAATAATCGATTTAAAAATTGAACTGAATCGATTATCGCAAATGTTTTTTGAAAATAGCTATATGAATTGCTTTTCAGAATGCAAAAATGATTTTTTAATGTGGTCGCACTATGCCAGTAAACATTCAGGAATTTGTTTAGAATTTACACTTGATAAACACGAACTTTTCCCATTCAAAAAGACAGGTCTAAGAATTGCAAATAACCAAGAATATCTGCAAACAATCTCTAATTGGAATATTAGCGAAACCATTTTTTGGAAAAAAATCCACAAAGTAAAATATCAAGATAATCAACCGCATATCAATTTTTTTGAATTTGCACCTGTAATTGATAACGAGTACGATTGTGATCTAATTGGCTTAACTAAAAGCTGGACTCACAATTTTGCGAGGGAATTAGAATCTGTATTTTCGACAAAGACATTGCCCTGGGCTTACGAAAAGGAGTGGCGAGCAATAATAATCAACTTTAAGGATAAGAAAGAACCTGAAGAGAGAATTAGCTACTATCCAATTGAATGTTTGACTGGCATCTATTTTGGAATCAGGACTCCAGAAGACGTTAAGAAAAGAGTTTTTAAAATATTTGACCGACACCACTCACAAAATATTAAGTATTATACCTGTATACCCACATCAGGCAGAGAATTGACTTTTAGTAACTGGGAGTATTTTCACGAATAGGCAACCTGTCCAATCGTTTAGTACAAAGATTCCGTTTATTAGAGTAAAAAACATAATAAGTAAGCCGGCAGATTGGATGAATTCACACGTCATACCTGGTTTAAGTGGAATTCTCTATTTTTGAGATTACCGTCGGAGGCAATATATCAATGACACATCTGAAAATTTCTATGGCAAACAATAATAATATCACCAAAGAACAAGAACGCGCCGAACTGCACCGCGCCATCTGGCAGATCGCCAACGACCTGCGCGGCAGCGTGGACGGCTGGGATTTCAAGCAATATGTTCTGGGGATGCTTTTTTACCGCTTCATCAGCGAGAATCTTACAAGCTACATCAATGAAGACGAGAGGCGCAGCGGCAGGAAGGATTTTGATTACGCCAAACTTTCGGATACTCAGGCGGAATTCGGACGCCTTGACACGGTAAGGGAAAAGGGGTTCTATATCCTGCCCAGCGAGCTTTTTGTGAATGTGAGGGTCAGGGCCCGCAACGATGCTAACCTCAACGAAACCCTCGCTACCATATTCCGCAACATAGAAAGCTCAGCCAAGGGAGCAGATAGCGAAGATGACCTCAAAGGTCTGTTTGATGATCTCGACGTGAATGCCAGTAAACTTGGCAATACGGTGGAAAAGCGAAACCAAAAACTGGTTAAGCTTCTGGAAGCCATAGGCGATCTTCGACTCGGTAATTATTACGACAATACGATTGACGCCTTCGGCGATGCCTATGAGTTTCTGATGACAATGTATGCTGCCAATGCGGGCAAGTCGGGCGGGGAATTTTTTACGCCGCAGGAAGTCAGCGAACTGCTTGCCGAAATTACCACAGTCGGGAAAAAGGAAGTAAACAAGGTGTATGACCCGGCCTGCGGCTCAGGTTCCCTGCTGCTGAAGTTCGTCAAGGTTCTTGGTAAGGAAAACGTGCGGCAAGGATTCTTTGGACAGGAAAGTAACCTTACAATCTATAACCTCTGCCGGATCAATATGTTCCTGCACGACATCAACTTTAATCACTTTGATATTGCTCTCGGCGATACCCTGATGGATCCCAGGCACTGGGATGACGAGCCCTTTGATGCCATTGTCTCCAATCCGCCCTATTCCATCAAGTGGGAAGGCGACAGTAATCCGCTGTTGATCAATGATCCACGCTTCTCGCCGGCGGGCGTTTTGGCACCCAAGAGCAAGGCCGACCTGGCCTTTACGATGCATATGCTCTCCTGGCTTTCTACCAGCGGCACAGCGGCTATCGTTGAGTTTCCCGGCGTGCTCTACCGCGGCGGCGCTGAACAGAAGATCCGCAAGTATCTGGTGGACAACAACTACATCGATGCCGTAATCCAGCTTCCACCCGACCTCTTCTTCGGTACTACCATCGCAACCTGCATTATTGTGCTGAAAAAGAGCAAGAAGGACAATAAAACCTTCTTTATCGATGCCTCGGCAGAATTTGTACGCGGAGGAAACAAAAACAAATTGAGCGAGGAGAACCGCACGCGAATACTGAAGGCGTTTATGGCACGCGCCGACATCGCGCATTTTGCCAGGCTGGTGGATAATAAAGAAATAGGAGAAAACGACTACAATATAGCCGTATCAAGCTATGTAGCCCAGGAAGACACCCGCGAAGTGATCGACATTATGAAGCTCAATGCTGAGATCGCCGGTATTGTGGCCCGGCAAAACGAACTGCGCGAAGCAATTGACGAAATAGTTGCAGATCTGGAAAGGGGCAAGCAATGAGAGAAGAGAACAAAGGGGAACTCATTCTTTATCAGGATAATGACGACACAACAAAAATTGAGGTCCGCCTGGAGAATGAGAATGTTTGGCTCACGCAAAAGATGATGGCCGAACTGTTTCACACTACACCTCAGAACATTACCATACACCTGAAGAATATTTTTGATGAAGCTGAACTTCAGGAGGAAGCAACGTGTAAGGAATTTTTACAAGTTCAGTATGAGGGTACAAGAAAGGTTGAGCGAAAACATAAGTTCTATAACCTGGATGCTATTATTTCTGTCGGTTACCGCATAAAATCTCATATAGCTACGAAATTTCGAATCTGGGCCACTGCACGTCTTAAGGAGTACCTGGTCAAGGGCTTCACTATGGATGATGAGCGGCTCAAGGGCACAGGAGGCGGAAATTACTGGAAGGAGCTGCTCGACCGCATACGCGATATCCGTAGCAGCGAGAAGGTCCTCTACCGCCAGGTGCTGGATCTTTACGCCACCAGCCTTGATTACGATCCTAACACCAAAGAGTCCATACAGTTTTTCAGGATAGTGCAGAACAAGCTGCATTATGCCGCTCACGGACATACTGCCGCCGAGGTGATCGCAAAGCGCGCCGATGCCGGGCAGCCGTTTATGGGACTGCTTACCTTTTCCGGCGGAGAAGTCACCCGGAAAGATATCAGCATCGCCAAAAACTATCTCACCGAAAACGAGCTCAAAAAGCTCAACAACATCGTTTCAGCCTACTTTGACCTTGCAGAGCTTAAAGCGCTGAACCAGGAAGCAATGTATATGAAGGACTGGATCGCACAATTGGACAGGCTCATCCTGAGCTTCGACGGGAAATTGCTGGAGAACGCAGGCGGTGTAAGCCACGATCAGGCAATACACAAGGCCGAGACAGAATACAGGAAATACCAGTCGGCAACCCTCAGCGCGGTGGAACGTTCCTACCTGGAAACACTGGGAAAGGCCGAAAAGAAGCTGAAGAAAGGCAGCAGAATTTCAGAATCAGCCAAGGAGAAAGATAATGAATAAGCCTTTGAATAAAATAGAAAAGCTGATTGCTGAGCTCTGCCCGGAGGGAGTGGTATTTAAGGAACTGGGATTATTAGGCAATTTTTATGGGGGACTAACCGGAAAAAACAAGAACGACTTTAATAATGGTAACGCAAAACTTGTAACCTATCTGAATATCTATTCTAATATCTCCCTCGATACTGACATTGATGTTTTTGTAAGAATAGGCAAAGACGAAAAGCAAAACAGAATTGAATATGGTGATGTACTGTTTACAGGCTCATCTGAAACACCAGATGAGTGTGGAATGTCTTCTGTTTTAACAACAACGACAGATGAACCATTGTATTTGAATAGCTTCTGTTTTGGTTTTCGTTTTAATGTCACCAATGTACTTCTTCCAGGATTTTCAAAGTATCTGTTTAGAGCTGAACAGATAAGGAATCAAATTGCGAATACCGCCAGCGGTGTAACACGATTTAATATCTCAAAAAAGCGCTTTTCGAAAATTCTCATCCCCATCCCCCCCCTCCCTATCCAGCACGAGATCGTAAGAATCCTGGACACCTTCACCACGCTGGAAGCGGAGCTGGAAGCGGAGCTGGAAGCGGAGCTGGAATCGCGAAAAAAGCAATATGAGCACTATCGGGAGGAGCTGCTGAGCTTTGGGAATGATGTGGAGTGGAGGGCGTTGGGAGAGATAGGAAGAGTATCTATGTGTAAACGAATTTTTAAGAATGAAACATTAACGAGTGGTGATATCCCATTCTATAAAATTGGAACCTTTGGCAAACAGCCAAATGCTTTTATATCACAAGAGGTTTTTAATAAATATCGCAGAAAATTCTCTTTTCCAAAGAAGGGCGATGTGCTGTTATCAGCGTCTGGAACAATTGGACGCCGCGTAATATACAATGGTGAGCCTGCATATTTTCAAGATTCAAATATTATTTGGATCGATAATGACGAGAGAAAGGTGTTAAATAGATTCTTGTATTACTTGTACGCAATCATTGAATGGAAAACTGAAGGCGGTACAATCCAAAGGCTTTATAATGATAATCTGACAAAAATTAAAATTCCCATCCCGCCCCTTGCCGAACAAGAACGCATTGTGGCTATTCTCGATAAATTCGACGCATTGGTGAACGACATTTCTGCCGGCCTACCGGCGGAACTCAATGCCCGGCGCAAACAATACGAATACTACCGGAACAAACTGCTAACATTTAAGCCATTAGAGAATGCCAGTTAGTACCCGATACAACTTGGTTGCGGAAAATCCGCAAAGCACTGTGCTGGCCGAATACACACCCGCTTATCGCGCCGCGAAGTCGTACCAGAGCGAAGCCGAACTGGAACACACCTTTATTGAGCAGTTGCAATCACAGGCCTATGAGTATCTGCCCATTTCATCTGAGGCCGATCTGGTGCTCAATCTACGTCAAAAGCTTGAAAAGCTTAATGATATCACGTTTTCGGATACCGAATGGGACAGGTTTTTTACCGGCGAGATTGCCAATCCCAATCAGAACATTGCCGACAAAACACTTACCATTCAGGAAGACTACATCAAAAATCTGAAGCGCGACGATGGCACTGTCAAAAATATCCATCTGCTTCGCAAAGACAAGATCCACGAAAACCGTGTTCAGGTGATCAACCAATTTGCCACCGCAAACGGCCAAAGAACCAACCGCTACGATGTAACGGTGCTGGTGAACGGCCTTCCGCTGGTGCATATCGAGCTTAAACGGCGAGGCGTAGCCATACAGGAAGCATTTAATCAGATCAACCGATATCAACGCGAGAGTTTCTGGGCAGGCTCCGGGCTTTTTGAGTACGTGCAGATATTCGTCATCTCCAACGGCACACACACCAAATACTACAGCAATACCACGCGCGCGGAACACATCAGGGAATCATTGCCGGGCGCCATCAATAAAGGCAAACGAAGCAGCAACAGCTTTGAGTTTACCAGTTGGTGGGCCGACGCAACCAACCGACCCATTACCGATCTTGTTGATTTTACAAAAACCTTTTTTGCAAAACACGCGCTGCTAAATATCCTCACGCGCTACTGCGTGTTTACCACCGACAAACAGCTTCTGGCGATGCGGCCCTATCAGATCGTGGCCACCGAGAAGATACTGAGCAGGATCGAGACAAGCACTAACTATAAAAAGCTCGGAACAGTGGAGGCCGGTGGTTACATCTGGCACACTACCGGCTCAGGCAAAACCCTGACCAGTTTCAAAACCGCCCAATTGGCAAGTAAATTGCCCTATGTCGACAAAGTACTTTTTATTGTTGACCGCAAAGACCTCGATTATCAGACAATGCTCGAATACGACAAATTCGAGAAAGGTGCGGCCAACAGCAATACCAGTACAGCGATATTAAAGCGCCAGCTTGAAGATGCCAATGCACGCATCATCATCACCACCATTCAAAAACTCGATCGGTTCATTGGCCGTAACGCAAGGCATAATATTTTTGATGGCCATATCGTGCTGATTTTTGATGAATGCCACCGCTCGCAGTTTGGCGAAATGCACGCCGCCATTACCAGGGCGTTCAAGAACTATCATCTATTTGGTTTCACCGGTACGCCGATCTTTGCTGTAAATTCCTCTTCCGGCGGGCGGCCAGGTTTCAAGACCACCGCCCAGGCCTTTGGTGATAAATTACACACCTATACTATTGTTGACGCCATAGCCGATAAAAATGTCCTGCCTTTCAAGGTGGATTACATCTCTACCGTGCGCGAAGCCGAAGACATTGAGGACAAGAAAGTAAGCGACATCGACCGTGAGGCAGTGCTTGCTGCTCCGGAGCGTCTATCGAATATTGTGCAGTACATAATTGAACATTTTAATCAGAAAACCAAGCGCAACAGCAAGTTCTTCGCCCATAGTGTCACCAGAAATATCAATGAGATCGTTACCTCGAAGGACAGGTCGAAGGTTGAAAGGATTATGGAGAAAATCCGCCTATCCGGCTTTAACTCCATCTTCGCCGTTTCGTCCATAGATGCTGCCATAAGGTATTACGTTGAATTCCAAAGACAGCTTGATGGCGCGCCCAGTGATAAAAAGCTCAAAATTGCGATTATCTACAGTTTTGGTGTAAACGAGGAAGAACCAGACGGGATGCTGGATGAGAATTCAGAGGACACCAGCGGTTTGGATCAAAGCTCAAGGGATTTCCTGGAGAAGGCCATCCAGGATTATAACGCAATGTTCGGCACATCCTACGATACTTCTTCCGACAAATTTCAGAATTACTATAAGGATGTAAGTGAACGGGTTAAAAACCGGGAAATTGATATTTTACTGGTGGTCAATATGTTTCTTACTGGCTTTGATGCTAAAACACTCAATACATTATGGGTAGATAAAAACCTGCGTCTGCACGGCCTGTTGCAGGCATTCTCTCGCACAAACCGCATACTGAATACGGTAAAGACCTTTGGCAATATAGTTTGCTTCCGTAATCTGGAGAAAGCGACGAATGAATCTATTGCCCTTTTTGGTGATAAGGAAGCCAGCGGAATCGTGCTTTTAAAGACGTATGAGGAGTACTACAACGGATATAAAGACGGGGAAAAGGTAGTCCGTGGATACCGCAGCCTGGTGGAGGAGCTTCTGGGAAAATTTCCGGTAGGCGAACGCATTCTCGGGGAACAGGATAAAAAGGACTTCATCCGCCTCTACAGCGCGATCCTAAGAGTGAGAAATATCCTCGGAACTTTCGATGAATTCACTGGGAATGAGATTTTAACAGAGCGTGACATTCAGGACTACCACAGTGCCTACATTGATCTCTATAATGAATTCCGGAAACCTCTGGATAGCGAGAAGGAATACATCAACGATGATCTCGTCTTCGAAATGGAGCTCATCAAACAGATAGAGATCAATATTGACTACATCTTAGGACTTGTTAAGAAATACCACGAAGACCACATCAAGAACCGTGAATTGCTTGTGGACATTAACAAGGCCATCGACTCAAGCGTAGAGTTGCGCAATAAGAAGGACCTTATCGACCAGTTCATTGCATCCCTTGATATTCACTCGGTGGTGGAAGAAGACTGGCAGAAGTATGTTGAGAAGAAGAGGATAGAGGAGCTGGAAGAGATCATCGAAAGGGAAAATCTTGATCACGACGAAACGTATAAATTTGTGCGCAATGCTTTTCGTAACGGTAGCCTGGCAACCACTGGAACAGCATTGGCTAAAGTTTTACCGCCTGTTTCCCGCTTCTCCCCAGGAGGTGAGCGATCTCAGAAACGTGAGAGCGTGTTGGAAAGGTTGACGCGCTTCTTTGAGCGGTTCTTCGATATTTCTGACGGAAAGATTTAGTTTCCAGGCTTTCCGGGCTGAACAGAGAAACCCTATATTGAGTTACCGGCGGCTTCAGGGGGCAACATTCAGCGCTCAGTAATAAATTACTGAGCATTTAGCACTGAGCACTGAGCCTTGTTTACCCGAGCTTCTGCTCCAGTTTCTCCAGCATATCGCGGGTCATGGCGTCCAGGTCGTAGCTTGGGGTCCAGCCCCACTCGGCGCGGGCTGCGCTGTCATCCACGCTCATGGGCCATGAGTCGGCGATCTTCTGCCGGTGATCAGGCTTGTATTCAATCTGGAAATCAGGGATATACTTTCGTATTGATTCAGCCAGTTCTCCGGCGGTGAAACTCATTGCACCTACGTTGAAGTCGTTGTGGTGCACCAGGTTATCAAATGGCGCGTGCAAAAGGTCCATCGTCGCCTTCAGGCAATCCGGCATATACATCATCGGCAGCCGGGTGTCCTCCTTAACGAAGCAGGTGTATTTCTTGTAACGGATGGCATCATAATAAATGGCCACGGCATAGTCGGTGGTGCCGCCCCCGGGCAGGGTCTCGGAAGATATAATGCCGGGATAGCGCAGTCCACGTACATCCAGGCCGAACCTCCGCACATAGTAATCTCCCAGCAGCTCCCCGGCCACTTTGGTAACTCCGTACATGGTGGTGGGCCGCAGTATGGTCTCCTGGGGAGTATCCTCCCGCGGGGTTTCCGGACCGAATACGGCGATAGAGGAGGGCACCAGCACCCGCTCCATATTGTACGCCCGGGCCAGCTCCAGTACATTGTAAAGCCCGCCCATGTTCACATTCCAGGCCAGGTTGGGGTGCTCCTCCCCGGTGGCGCTCAGGATGGCCGCCATATGAATGATGGCATCAATCTGGTGCTTCTCGATCACGATGCGAAGCGAGGGCTTGTCCATCACGTCGGTATACTCCAGCGGTCCTTCCGCCAGTACCTTGTTGTCGGTCTTGGTCTTCCAGTCGGTGGCAATGACATTCTCCACCCCATACTTCTGCCTCAGCAATACCGTGAGCTCTGAACCGATCTGTCCGAGCGCCCCGATCACCATGATCTTTTTCATCCGTGGGTTGATTATTGTGTTAATGACTTAACAATAGTGCGATTCAAAATTAAATAAATTTGCGGCGGCTTGCCGGCTGGCATTGTAATTTTGAGTCCTGATGAATTAGTCTGGTATTCAGGATAATAGATCTTTGATTTGATGGCTGGCGCGTGCGCTTATTGAATATTCTACAACCAAAGAACGCTATACGATGTATGGGAAAATGAAGGAGTACCTGCAACAGGAGTTGCAGTCGATCAGGGATGCAGGTCTTTATAAAAAGGAACGCATTATTACCGGTCCTCAGGGGGCAGAGATCCGGCTTGAAGATGGCCGGGAGGTGCTCAATTTCTGTGCGAACAATTACCTGGGCCTGTCATCGAACCCTGAGCTCATCATTGCAGCCAAAAAGGCACTGGACACCCACGGGTACGGCCTGTCCTCTGTACGTTTCATCTGTGGTACCCAGGATATTCACAAGACCCTGGAAAAGAAGATTGCCGCCTTTTTCGCAACAGAGGACACCATATTGTATGCGGCAGCGTTCGATGCCAATGGAGGGGTGTTTGAACCCCTGTTCGGGGCAGACGATGCCATCTTCTCCGATGAACTTAACCATGCGTCCATCATTGATGGCGTCCGTCTGAGCAAGGCCCACCGCTACCGCTACAAGCACAACAATATGGAGGACCTGGAAGACCACCTGAAAATGGCCACCGACCGCAGGTTCCGCATCATTGCCACCGATGGGGTGTTCTCTATGGATGGGGATATTGCCAAGCTGGACCAGATCTGCGACCTGGCCGAGAAGTACGACGCCCTGGTGATGATCGATGAATGCCACGCGTCCGGCGTGATCGGCAAAACAGGACGGGGTACTGCCGAACATCATAATGTCATGGGCCGGGTCGACATTATCACCGGTACCCTGGGCAAGGCCCTGGGGGGTGCTATGGGGGGCTTCATCACCGGCCGTCAGGAGATAATCGACCTCCTCCGCCAACGTTCACGCCCTTACCTTTTTTCCAATTCACTCGCCCCTTCCATCGTGGGCGCAGCGATCCGGGTATTTGATATGCTCAGTGAGACCACCGAATTGCACGACCGGGTACTGGACAACGCAGAGTATTTCAAAAAAGGCATACGGGCAGCAGGGTTCGATGTCAAGGAATCCGAATCTGCGATCCTGGCCATTATGCTGTACGATGCCAAACTGTCCCAGGTGTTCGCCGCACGTTTGCTGGAAGAGGGTGTATATGTCATTGGCTTCTACTATCCGGTGGTTGCCAAAGGACAGGCCAGGATCAGGGTACAGCTTTCCGCCGCGCATAGCCGGGAACACCTGGATAAAGCCCTTGAGGCCTTCTCGAAAGTAGGCAAGGAACTTGGGGTTATTGCGGGTTAACAGCAATATCCTTGCTCACTGACAAGTGTTATTGAGCATTGCTTATGTAAAATCAATCTGAATTAGGCGTCCTGCCAGGGCACCTTCGTTGCGCCTTTTCTAATTTCCTACCTTGGAAGTCCCATAAACACCTGGACTTCTTGATATACGGCATTGGTACAGACCTGATCGAGACTTCCAGGGTTAAGGAGCAACTCGAGAAGGTTGAAGGCTTATGTGAGCAGCTGTTTACCCCATCCGAGCTGGCGTATTGCCGGTCGATGAAGCATAGTGAACAGCATTTTGCGGCGCGCCTTGCAGCCAAGGAAGCGTGTTTTAAGGCCTTTGGCACGGGATGGCGCCATGGAATGGCTTACAGAGAAGTGGAGATCCTCAGGGATGAGCTGGGGAAACCGATGATCCGGCTGCATGGTAAATGCGGGGAGTATGCCCATACACATAATATCAGGGCGATCCATGTATCGCTGTCCCATATTCGGCATTTCGCCATGGCTACCGTTGTGCTGGAGTGTTGAGAACCACCCGAACCTAACCAATCCGAGCGTAAATATGTCCAACATTGGCGATTACAAAGAAAGGCTGGCCCATTCCGATTGGTCTGAGGTCCACGAGGAACTCGACTACCGGCCTGAGGGAATCCTGAATATTGGCTGGCATTGTTCCGACAGGATCTGCCGTCAGGGAAAGGGCGACAAACTGGCTCTCCTCTGGGAAAACGTTTGCGGGCACGAGAAAAGGTATACATTCAACGAGCTGCGCCTGGCCAGCAACACCATCGGCGCTCACCTGCGAAAGCTGGGGATTCGCGACGAAGACAGGGTATGTCTGTTCATGGACCGTATACCGGAACTCTACATCGGTTTCCTTGGCATTCTCAAGATAGGAGCGGTAGCCCAGCCGCTGTTCTCGGCTTTTGGCGATGAGTCGCTCTTTGTGAGGCTCGATAATGCCGGAACCCGGGCCATTTTAACCCAGCGCAAGCATGTGGGCAAGGTGAGAAAAATCCTCGACAGGCTGCCCCAGCTCGAGCATATCATCATTGTCGACCACGATGGAAAAAAGGCGCTTGAAGACCGGGAATCGGTGTTCAACCTGGCCGAGGCTGAGACAGTAGATGCCTTCGACATTTTCCCGACCCGGGCTGAATCCCCTTCTGTACTCCATTATACCTCCGGCACTACCGGCCAACCCAAGGGGGTGCAGCATGTCCATTACTCCCTGATCTCACAGTACCTGACCACCAAATGGGTGCTCGACCTTCAGGAAAACGATATATACTGGTGCACGGCCGACCCGGGCTGGGTTACCGGAACCTCATATGGGATCATCGGCCCCTGGAGCCTGGGCATTACCCAGTGCGTGCTGGATGCAGGGTTTTCGGCCGAAGCCTGGTACCGCTTCATTGATAAGCACAGCATTTCAATGTGGTATTCTGCCCCCACCGCCATACGCTCCCTCATGAAGGCCGGGGAAGAGGTGGTGAAGCGTGCAGACCTGTCGAGCCTGCGCCACCTGGCCAGCGTGGGCGAGCCACTGAACGCTGAGGCCGTGATATGGTCGGAGCGTGTGCTGGGTAAGCCTTTCCTCGACACATACTGGCAAACAGAGACCGGGTCGATCATGATCACCAACCTCCCGGGTATGCCGATAAAACCTGGATCGATGGGGAAATGCTTCCCGGGGATACAAGGCGCTGTGCTCAACGCCAAAACCTTCGAGCCCATTACCGAACCGGGAATCGTTGGACTGATCGGCTTCAGGCCTGGCTGGCCCGCAATGATGCGTGGATACTGGAAAAACGAAAAGGTTTATCAGGAGAAGTTCAGGAACGGATGGTACCTGCCGGGCGACCGCGCCAAGCTCGATGCGGAAGGCTATTTCTGGTTCGTTGGCCGCGATGATGATGTGATCAATACCGGGGGTCACCTGATCAGCCCCTTCGAGGTGGAATCGGCCCTTCTGGAATACGAGGCAGTGGCCGAATCCGCTGTGGTGGCCAAACCTGATGAGGTCAATATGGAAGTGGTCAAGGCCTATGTACTGCTGAAGGATGGATACTTGGCCAATCAGGATACCGAACTTGAAATAATGAACTTCATCCGCAAGAAACTCTCCCCCCTGGCTATGCCGCAGGAGATTGAATTTGTAGGTTCCCTTCCCAAGACGAGGAGTGGCAAGATCATGCGCAGGATACTCCATGCCAGGGAATGGGGAGAAGAGATCGGGGATACCTCCACCCTGGAAGATGACGAATAATAACCAACCCATGCCGGCATCTCCGCCGGGAGTTTCTCCACACAATAAAAATGCAACATTATGGAAGACCTGAAAACCACCATCCTCAATTATGTCGTCGATGAGTACCTCGATGATCCGGATGAAGAACTGACTTTCGACAGCCCGCTCATTTCCGCCGGCATCGTGGATTCCTTCTCCATGGTATCATTGAAGCGATTCCTGGAGAACAAATACAGCATCAGCCTTCCCGACGACAGGGCAACCCCTGAGGCCTTCGACACGGTGAACAAGATCGCGGCGCTCGTTACCGAATTCATGAACAAATAAGACATACAGCCATGGGATACAGCGGTCACATTAAGGGAATACTGCAGCGGGAGCTCAGTGCCATTGAGCAAGCAGGTATCTTCAAGAAGGAAAGGTTCATCCATTCGGTGCAATCGGCGGATATCGAGGTTGAATTTCCGGCGGGCTCTTCCCTGAAGAGAGTCATCAATATGTGCTCCAACAACTATCTGGGGCTGTCCAGCCATCCGGAGGTAATCGAAGCAGCACACCGGGGCCTCGACCACCGCGGGTACGGGATGTCCTCCGTCAGGTTTATCTGTGGCACTCAGGACATCCACCGCGAGCTCGAGCAGAAAGTGACGGAATTCCTCGGGACCGAGGATACCGTTTTGTTCCCCTCCTGCATGGATGCCAACACCGGGGTATTTGAGGCCTTCATGACCGCTGAGGATGTAATGATATCCGATCGGCTGGTGCACGCTTCCATAGTGGACGGGATGCGGCTCTGCCCGGCCATTCACGATACGTTCAAGCATTCCAATATGGAGCACCTCGAAAGCAAACTCGAGCTCCATTCAGATAAGCGGATCAAGGTCGTGATCACGGACGGGGTGTTCTCCATGGACGGAGATACCGCCAGGCTCGATGAAATGGTGACCCTTTGCGAGAAGTATGACGCCCTGCTCTTCGTCGATGAATCGCATTCCAGCGGGTTCATCGGGAAGACAGGCAGAGGTACACACGAAAAGTGCGGGGTTTTCGGAAAGATCGATATCATTACCACCACCTTTGGCAAGGCCCTGGGCGGGGCTTCCGGCGGTTGTGTTTCGGGCCGCAGGGAGATCGTGGAAATGTGCCGTCAGAAAGCCAGGCCTTATCTTTTCTCCAACACCATGGCGCCTGTTGTCGTTTCCGGCGTCCTCAAGGTGTTCGACATCCTTTCGCGCAGCACCGAGCGCAGGGATAAGCTCGAGAAGAACGCAGCATATTGGCGCAAGGGACTGGAGGAGGCTGGCCTGATACTGCAACCGGGCGATACCCCGATCGTCCCGGTGATGCTTTTCAATGCCAGCCTTGCACAGAAATTCTCCATCGATCTGTTCGGTGAGGGCATTTATGCCATTGGATTTTTCTTCCCGGTGGTAGCGAAAGGGGCGGCAAGGATCCGGACCCAGATCTCTGCAGGACATGAGACCCATCACCTGGATAAAGCCCTGGAAGCCTTCCGAAAAGTCGGCAAGAAATATGATATCCTGGGAAAAACCAAGCAAGAGATCATCGATCAATACGGATTGTAAGACCGGGGCATTCCACCGGTGGCAATGCCGGCAGCCTGCATAAACTCCTATTCCTTAACCATAACATAACCCCGGGCCGGTAAACCTCCGGCCCGTTTTTGCGTTCTTTGCACCAGCATTAGCACCATCATCATGACCATACTTCGCCTTATCATTCTCACCCTGGCCGTATATTTTATCATTCCTGCCAATGGAGTGGCCCAGACAGCCCACCGTAAGCCTCCGAAGAACGTGATCCTCTGCATCTCCGACGGATGGAGCCAGAACCACATCCTGGCCGCCAATTATTTTCTCAATGGGAAAGCTGAGGCCCAGGCCTACGAGTCCTTTCCGCTTCGGCTCTTCATGAGCACCTACCCCGCCAAACTGAAGGATGGGGAAGACCTGAAGCAGTTTGCTACGGGCTACGACCCGGCCCGGGCATGGTCCGATGCAGATTATCCCAGAAAGGGGGCCACCTGTTCTGCTGCCGCCGCTACGGCCATGGCCTGCGGACAGAAAACGGTGAATGGCGCCATCGGGATGGACATTCATGGGAAACCCCTGCCCAACCTCACCGAAATGGCCGAGGCCCTGGGCAAGGCCACCGGGGTGGTCACCAGTGTCCCCATCAGCCACGCCACCCCGGCCGGTTTCGTGGCCCATAATGTTCATCGGAACAACTATGACCAGATCGCCCGGGACATGCTGCTCGACAGCCGGGTCGACGTGATCATGGGCTGCGGACACCCGCAGTACGGCAAAGGAGGCGAAACACTTAGCGTCACCGACAACTATAAGTATGTGGGGGGCAAGGAGACCTGGGAAGACCTGCTGGCCGGAAGGACGGAGTTCAGGACGGCCGCTCCTTCAGGCAATAATCAGGTATTGGATGCAAACGGCGATGGTACCCCCGACCCCTGGAGCCTGGTACAGGACCGCGAAGGCTTCCTGCGGCTGGCTTCCGGACCTGCTCCCACCCGCGTGCTGGGGTTGGCCCCCGTGGCTTCCACCTTGCAGCAGGACCGTCCGGGCGATGGGAAAGCCCCGGCCTTCGCTGCTCCTTTCATTGTAGGGATGCCCACACTGAGGGAGATGACCCTGGCAGCACTGAATGTGCTGGACGGGGATCCGGAAGGCTTCTTTCTTATGGTAGAAGGGGGGGCCATCGACTGGGCCTCGCACGATAACCAGAGCGGACGGATGATCGAGGAGATGGACGACTTCAATCGTACGGTGGATGCCCTGATCGAATGGGTAGAGGTCCACAGCAGCTGGGAGGAGACCCTGCTCATCGTTACCGGTGACCACGAATGCGGTTACCTTACCGGCCCGGTCCAGCAGGAAGGCTTCAACGTCAAGCTCCCGGTGCTTAACCACGGACAGGGCACCATGCCCGGGATGCAATGGAACCACGACAACCATACCAACCAGCTAATCCCCTTGTTTGCCCGCGGGGCCGGCTCGGAACGGGCACTTCTCTTCGCCGATGAAGTAGACCCGGTGAGGGGCAAGTACCTCAACAATACCGAGATCGCGCAGTGGATCAATATCCTTTGGGGAACACGGTAAGCCTGGCCAAAGCGGCTTAGTCCTGAAATAGGTATCTTTGCGGCTGTTCCATTACCCCGGCCGATGCAGCGCGAGATCCAGATCTACAACACCCTTTCCCGGACCAAGGAAAGGTTTGAACCGCTCAACCCTCCTTTTGTCGGACTCTATGTGTGCGGGCCCACAGTTTATGGCGATGCCCACCTGGGGCATGCCCGTCCGGCCATCACCTTCGACCTGGTCTTCCGCTACCTCAGCCACCTGGGATATAAGGTACGCTACGTGCGCAACATCACCGATGTAGGCCACCTGGAGAACGATGCCGATGAAGGGGAAGACAAGATTGCCCGCAAGGCCCGGCTGGAACAACTCGAACCCATGGAAGTGGTACAGTATTTTACCGACCGCTACCACCTCAATATGGCCCAGCTGAACGTGAAGAGCCCGTCCATCGAGCCCAGGGCCTCCGGGCACATCATCGAACAGATCGAGATGGTCAGGGAGATACTGAAGGCGGGAATGGGGTACGAAGTGAATGGCTCAGTATACTTTGACGTAGAGGCCTATAACCGCGGGCACCGCTACGGCAAGCTCAGCGGCAGGGTACTGGATGACCTGCTCGCCAACACCCGCGCCCTGGAAGGACAGGACGAAAAGCGCAACCCCTTTGATTTTGCGCTGTGGAAAAAGGCCCAACCCGAACACATCATGCGTTGGCCCAGTCCCTGGAGCGAGGGCTTCCCCGGCTGGCACCTGGAATGTTCGGCCATGAGCAACCGTTACCTCGGCGACCTTTTCGACATCCACGGCGGAGGTATGGACCTGCTCTTCCCCCACCACGAGGCGGAGATTGCCCAGTCGTGTACCGTACACGGCAAGGATCCGGTGAAATACTGGATGCACAACAACATGATCACCATCGAAGGGCAGAAGATGGGGAAATCATTAGGCAACTTCATCACCCTCAATGAGTTCTTTAACGGGGCCCATGTACGGCTGGAGAAGGCCTTCAGCCCCATGACCATACGCTTCTTCATCCTGCAGGCTCACTACCGCAGCACCCTCGATTTCTCCAATGAAGCACTGATGGCGGCAGAGAAAGGACTGGAGCGCCTGATGGCCGGGCGTAAAGTGCTGGAGCAGCTGAAGCCTGGATCGGAAAGTACCTTCGATGTGGCTGGCCTCCAGGCGAAATGCTATGCCGCCATGGACGACGACTTCAATAGTCCCATTGCCATTGCCCACCTCTTCGATGCAGTGCGCATCATCAACAGCATCAAGGACGGAAAGGGCAGCCTCACCGCTACGGACCTGCATGGGCTGAGGGAATGGGTCGAATCTTTTGTGGTGGATATCCTTGGACTTAAGGAGGAAGTGGGAGGAAGCGAAAGCAGCCTGATGTCTGATGTGGTGGGCCTGCTGATCCGGCTGAGGGCCGAAGCCAAGGCCCGTAAGGACTTTCAGACCGCCGACGAGATCCGCGACGAACTGGGGAAGGTCGGCATTGTCCTCAAGGACACCCGCGATGGTGTGGAATGGCAGATCAGCGGGAAAGATATCTGATATCTGATTTTTGATCTCTGATTTTCAGCAGTATAGAATGCTGATTTCTATCCGAAGACTTTACCTTAGGACTTTTTTTCTCCGGGCTGGCGAGCGTCTGCGACGCGAGCCAGCCCGGATATTGCTCAATGCGCATTAACCATGAGCACTGCGCCATGAGAAATATGCAATGAATTTGGTCTGCTGGCAGGCAGCAATCATTCCCCCGATACCCTGACCAGGAAGTAGTTCTTTTTTCCTTTCTGAACCAGGATGTATTTTTTCTGCAGAAGGAAAGTAGTATCCATCAGGGTTTCTTCCTGAACTTTTTCCTTATTGATGGAAACCCCGTTGTCTTTCAGCATGCGGCGGGCTTCACCCTTGGAGGGGAAAATGCCGGTGACTTCGCTGAGAAAGTCCACCACAGGGATCCCGGGATGCAACAGCGCCGACGGAACAGTGCTTTGCGGCACGCCCTCAAACACACTGAGCAGCATTTTCTCCGGCAGGCTCCGGAGGGCTTCCGTGGTGCCCTGGCCAAAGAGTATGGCGGAGGCTTCCTGGGCCTGGCGCAGGTCTTCGGCGGAATGGACCGCAACGGTAAGCTCCTCGGCCAGCGCCTTTTGCAGTGTCCTCAGGTGCGGAGCCTTATCATGTTCCGCCTCTAAGGCCAGGAGGAATTCCTGGTCTTTTACCGAGAAGATGCGCACCCACTTTTTCGCGTCCTCGTCGCTTGCGTTGAGCCAGAACTGATAAAAGGCGTAAGGAGAGGTCTTTTCAGGATCAAGCCAGACGTTGCCCTGTTCCGTCTTGCCGAATTTCCCCCCATCGGCCTTGGTGATGAGCGGGCAGGTGAGCGCGAAGGCCTCCCCTCCGGTCTTGCGGCGGATCAGTTCGGTGCCTGTAACGATGTTGCCCCACTGGTCAGAGCCGCCCATCTGCAGCTTGCAACCCTTATGCTGGTATAGCCAGAGGAAATCGTAGCCCTGCACCAGCTGGTAGCTGAACTCCGTGAAGGATAAGCCGGTCTCCAGCCGCTTCTGCACGCTGTCCTTTGCCATCATGTAGTTCACACTGAGGTGCTTACCTACATCACGAAGAAAACCCAGGAAGGAGAACTCCTTCATCCAGTCATAATTATTGACCAGTTCTGCCGGATTCTCTACGGCCTCGAAATCCAGGAAGCGGACCAGTTGTTTTCTCAGGCTTTCCTGATTATGCCGGAGGGTCTCCTCACTGAGGAGGTTGCGTTCTTCGGATTTTCCGGAGGGGTCGCCGATCATCCCGGTGGCCCCGCCTATGAGGGCGACGGGTTTGTGACCGTGTCGCTGCAGATGTTTCAGCAGCATTATACCGACCAGGTGACCGATATGCAGGGAATCCGCTGTGGGATCGATGCCTACATACCCTGTTACTCTCTCTTTCTGCAGCAGTTCCTCCGTTCCCGGCATCATGTCATGCACCATGCCGCGCCAGCGCAGTTCTTCAGCTAAGTTCATCCTTCAGCGGAATTATTGATCGAGGGGCAAAGATACGGAATGAGGCGGATCGTATCTTTGTCAGACAACACGCACAGGATGGTACTGGTAACCGGTGGTACGGGTTTGGTCGGCTCCCACTTGCTCATCGAACTGCTGGGCCGCGGGAAAGAGGTGCGGGCCATTCGCCGGCCGGGCTCCCGCCTCGACAACGTCTGTCGGATATTCCGCTGGTATTTTCCTGACCGGCCGGAAATGTTCGGGCGCATCCAGTGGGTAGATGGGGATGTTTGCGACCCTTCATCCCTCGACGAAGCCCTGAAAGGCATAGAGGAGGTATACCACTGCGCTGCTTTCGTGTCCTTCCGACGTTCCGATTATCCGCTGATCGGCTCTGTAAACATCCGCGGTACCGCCAATGTGGTGGATGCCTGCCTGCAGCACGGAGTAAAAAGATTGTGTCATGTCAGTTCTATCGCCGCCCTGGGTACCAGTGAGGATGGGCGCCCCGTGGATGAGCGCACGCCATGGAACAGCGGGGTGAGGCATTCCCCTTACGGACTGTCGAAGTTTGCAGCGGAACGCGAAGTGTGGAGGGGCATTGAAGAAGGCCTGAATGCCGTAATCGTGAACCCCAGCGTGATCCTGGGCCCGGGAGAGCCCCACAAGGCCTCATGCCGGCTCTTCTCGGCCATGGAGAAAGGCCTGTCCTTCTATCCGCCCGGGGCCAATGGCTTTGTTGATGTGCGCGATGTGGTGCGAATTATGGTTATCCTGATGGAACAAGGCACCAGTAGCCAGCGTTTTGTGGTCTCCGGGGCCAACAGTTCCTACCTCGAAGTGTTTAGCACTACCGCCCGTATCCTGGGCACCCGCCCTCCCCGCTTCAAGGTGCCGGCCTTCGGCCTGAAGGCAATCTGGCGCTTCAATGCCGTGATCAGCTTCCTGTTGCGTATCAACCCCGAGCTAACCCGCGAAACTGCACATAATGCCTACATCACCGCGGCCTACGACAATGGGAAAATTAGCGAACTGTTGAAGTATTCCTTTTATTCTCTGGAAGATACCTTGAAAAACGTTCGTGGGTTCTGTACTGCCAATCGTGAATACCTCCACCTTCAGTGCCGGGACGGAAAATAGGAGTCCCTCAGCTGTAACCGCCTTATACGCCAGGCTTCAGAAAGCCATACTGCGCATTCCGAAGCATCACAAATCCCCCTTCCTTCTCCGCTTCAATATTCCCTGCGTTATGCTGATCAACAGCATGAAGGCCGTAACGAAGGCGGCGATGCGGGCCAGGTAATCCCCCTGGATGGTGTAGAACGTCTTTTGACTGTTGGCGGGAAGCGTACCACGGATCACGGCGGGTTCCCAGTAGGGCGTGGCTTGGAGAATATCACCCCGTTGATTTACGAAAGCGGAAATGCCGGTATTGGCTGAGCGTGCAATACTGCGGCGGTTCTCGATGGCCCTTAGCGAAGCGAAGGTCAGGTGCTGGCGGTGCCCTGCGGTATTCCCCCACCATCCGTCGTTGGTGATGATGAACATCAGCTCAGCGCCGTTGCGCACAAAGCCACTGAAAAACCCCCCGTAAGCCGATTCATAACAGATGGCAGTTGCCACAGGAGGGGAACCGTCAAGCGGTACCACCACCTTGCGCACGGCATAGGGTGCTATGCTGCCTACCGTACCCCCCAGGTCAATGGCCAGGCCTTCCATGAATGTAAGGTATTTTCGGAATGGCATCTTCTCCACCCCGGGTACAAGCACCGATTTATGATAGGTCTCCACCTTGCGCCCCTGTTCGACGAAGAGCGCGGCATTGTGGGCGTCATACCAGAACTGCTGGGCTTTGTGCCAGCGCACGGTGGGCGACAGCGCTTCCCCTTCACGGTAACGGGTAAAGCTGGAAGCCCCGATCACTACTTTCAGCCGTGGCCAGGGGGCCATGTAATCACTAAGGATACGGTAGCTCAGGGAACTCTCGATTTCGCCCTCCCAAAGGTTCTCCTGCAGGCTGGACTCAGGACAGACCAGATAGTCTACCGTGCTATCCATCAATTCGTTGGCTAAACGAAGGTTTCGGAAGGCCGATTCCTCCACGGGGATCTCGTATTGTTCCTTATAGGGGTCGATATTGGGTTGCGTCACCACAACTTCAACCGGAAGTCCCTGGTCTGTCCAATGGTTATAGCGCCAGAGCGACCAGAGCAGGGGCAGCACCACGGTCAACAGGGCCAGGGTGCTCAGGATCCATGGCCTGGCATGGCGGTATCCGCTGCGGCGGGCCTCATTGACTGAACGGTATATCAGAATATTGGCCAGGATTACCCAGAGTGTTCCGCCGAAAGCGCCGGTGTACTCGTACCACTGCACCCAGGAGGGGACGGAGGCAAAGCCGTTGCCCAGGTTGAGCCACGACCAGGAAAGGTCCCAATCAAGGTGGAAAAACTCCCAGCTCATCCAGTACGCGGCAAGCAGCCAGTGCCCCCTGCCGGCGCCGAAAATGCTGCGCTTAGAAAGGTGGTAGATATGGAACGTGAGGGCCATCAGGATGGAATTGAGTACAACGGCCATCACCGCCCCGAATAGCGTGGAGTTGCTGATCCACCAGGTAGTGAGCAGGTTGAAAAGGAAGAAGGCCAGCCAGCTGTTTAGGAAGACGGTGTACCCATGGTAGTTGTGGGGGTGTTCGCTTACATGGTCCTCAAGATATAGCAGGGGCACCATGGCGATGAAGAGCAGGCCCGGGAAACCGCCGGCCGGCCAGGCAAGGCTGAGCATCAGCCCGGAAGCCAGGGAGAGCAGCAGGAGGGTAGATCGACGCATAGGAATGGCTTGGCTTTCCAAAGATAGCAATGGAAGCGGATGATGGCACCTTCTTCCCGGAAGATCCCAATCAACGCCTGGCCATTGAAAAAGGCGGGGTCGGGGTTCCAGGGCTGACGGGATCGGAAGGCCGTCGGTGATCAGGACCGATCTCGGAAGTACTTCATGAACTGCACGCGCTCGTAAGCTGCAGGGTTCTTGCTGCGGCTCTGGCTCAGCTTGCCACGGAAGCGGTCGAGGCTGTGGTAGTCGTGGGCCTCCATCCAGTCCTCAAGCTGGGAAAGCATTTGCTCGATATGTCCGAAGCCGTTCTTGTAGAGGGCGGAAGCTACCTGCACGGCCTGGGCCCCGGCCAGGATCTGCTTCACGATGGCGCCGCCGTCGTGGATGCCGGTGGAGGCGGCCAGGTCGCAGCCCACCCGCTCCGAGAGTATAGCGATCCATCGGAGGGAGGTGGACAACTCATCAGGAGAGCTCAGCACATTGCTCGCCGTGATGATCATCTTGTCTATGTCTACATCCGGATGGTAGAAACGGTTGAACAGGACCAGACCATCCACCCCGCTGTGGCTCAGTTTCTGGAGAAAGGGCCCGAGGTTGCTGAAGAAATACCCCACCTTGAGGCTCACCGGGATGCTGACCTGTTTCTTAACCTCACTGACGATATCGAAATAGACCTGCTCGAAGTCTTCCGTGCTGCGGTTGAAATCGGAGGGCAGGATGAAGGCGTTAAGCTCAATGGCATCGGCGCCGGCTTCCTGTATGTCATGCGCAAAGGTGGTCCATTTCTGGGCAGTGACGCAGTTGATGCTGGCGATGACCGGGATGCTCAGCTCCTTCTTGGCATCGCTGATGAGCTTGAGGTAGCGAGAGAGGGTGTCTTCGATGGAGTCATAATCGAAGTATTCCATCGTTTCAGGGTAGATGAAACCCTGGGAGCTCATCTGGCTGAAGGTCTCTTCCAGCTCCATCACGATCTCTTCTTCGAAAATGGACTTGAGCACCACGGCGGCGGCGCCCTGGGCTTCGATCTTTTTCAGGTCGTCGAGGGAATTGGTGAGGCCTGAACTACCGGCAATCAGGGGGTTCTTGAGCTTCAATCCGAGGTAAGTGGTACTGAGATCCATGGGTTGCTTTTTTTCTGATGGATGGATGAGGGCAAAGATAGCCAAATCCTATGCGATTCCTATGGGAGCGGGCGCAGGCCGGTGCTGAAAATCATGCCTTGGGGACCGAGGGCCTCCACTCGGTATTCCATGGCTGTTCCAGCGGAGGGCAGCGGTATCCTCACCTGGAGCGTTCCGTCAGGGCCAGGGCTGAGGCGGGGGAACCAGGCCAGGGTACGGGGAATGCCCTGCTCCATTGCAGCGGCTGGAGGGCCGGGATGAAACTCCTTGCAGCCCGTAAAGCCCAGGATCTTAAGCGAAAGCTCCCCTGGCTTCATCCCGCTGCCGCGGCGCGTGAAAATGGCAACGACACCTTGGCCTCCCCTAAGGCCATATATGGCGGCACGGGTGCCACTGAGCACTTCGATCCGGTCAACCTCCCCGGCATCGAGGGAGTTGACCGTGTACCGGTCAACCGGCACCCCGTCGACAACATAGAGCGGGTCGTTGCTGAGCAGTATGGTGGAGTTGCCGCGTATGCTCACCCGGGTATTAATCCCACTGCCTTGAACATCAACGCCTGGAACATTAACCAGGGCTTCGAGCGGACTGGTGTAACGAGGGGTCTTTTCATCAAACCGTACAATATAGTCGGCTTCCCTGTGGATGCCGGTCCTTCCGCGGACACTGCGCGGGTTACCCCGCTCCCGCTGCAAGTATTGCCTGTCCAGGGCCAGGATCTCATTCTCCCGGTAAGGCTGGGGCCTGGCGAAGCGGCTGGGGACCAGGGTCGGGGCATTCAGGGCTCCTTCGGCCTCAATTAGTACTTGTGACCTTCCGTCGGGCAGCCGGGCCTCAAGCAGGACCCTGATGGTGTCTTCATACACCAGGCCCCCGAAACTGAAGCGCCCCTGAGCATCCGCAGTATCCGTAAACTGGTCGAAGTGACGGTCCATCACCGTCATTTTCACTATACTGCCTTCTGCGGGCAGGTCCAGGAGCATTCGGGTCACCTTCCCCCGCAGGCTTAGTTCACTGGGGTTATCCGGCGGAAGAGGAGGGGACACTCCCCTGGCCAGGTCATTCCAGCTAAAGCGGCTCCAGCCCAGGGTCATCAGCATTTCGTCCAGGGCCTCATCCGCTTCAGGAGAACCGCTGAAATACCAGCCGGGCTGTTCCAATGCAGGGGCAAGCAAGGGCTGGAGAAAGAGGCCGGCCAGAAGGGTAGGTGGGTCAGGGCTCAGCCAGGGACTGCCGGCTTCAGGCAGGGTAGTGATGGAAAGGGAGGCGGCACCCTGCCCGAACGCATTGGCGTCAGGGATTGGGATGCGGAGGGTGAGGCTGTCGGTACCGGGAACGATGTCGACCACAGGGGCGGCCATATAGAGTTGTCGCAGGCCGTGGAATGCCCTGCGCTCGCTCAACGGTCGCCCAAGGACATCGAAGGCAGTCACCAGGATCAGACCGGGGCTGAAGTGCAGGGTAGAAATACTAAAGGCCCCGCCGCTATCCGAAGGCAGTTCACGGGAGGCCCGCAATCCTGCCATGTCCTGGACCAGGACCAGATAGGGCCCTTTCATCCCGACAGCATCCAGCCGGACCAGCAGCTCATCTGGCCGGTTATCCAGGCTGAGGGCCGCACCGGTAGACTGGGCCGGGGGGATACGGAAGCGCAGGACTTTACCTTCATGGTCTCTCAGCTCAAGCCAGTATTGTTTGCCTTCTTCCGGTCGCAGCCTTGTCCGGGCCATGCCGTTAAACCTGGTGTGTTCTAACCAGGGCGACGGGCTGTGCTTACCTTCCGTAATGCGATAATCCGTTTCCACTCCCCTTCCAAAGCCGTCGGTGACCCTGAATCCGAGCCTGCGATCCTTCCCCTTCAGCAGAGGGCCGCCTTCCGGGCTGAACTCCACACTGAGCCCGGCCGTATGGGCTTTCCGGCTATGCTTGCGGCTGTGAAAACTGTTGAGCGGGCTTACTACATGGATGTCCATGGTGTAAGCCCCGGACAAAGGAGCGTCCTTCATCCGGGCAGACCGAAGCTCCAGCGCATAGATACCCTCAGGAATGGTGTCTGGCAGCAGGAAGGAACCACAAGCCATCCCTTCGTCGGTGCGCAGCAGGTGGGTTTGCTTCACCTGATGGTCAGGCCCGATGAGATCAAGGGTGAGTACGACATGGCCCCCGGAAGGGTGATGCAGGGGTCCAAGGGTGTGCCATGCTTTGAACCACACGGTCTCTCCGGCCTGGTATAGGGTACGGTCGGTGTGAAGATAGGCCCGTTCCAGCCAAAAACTGGCATGCATGGTATTCAGACCACGTCCCAGATTTTCCCAGCCCTGGCGCTGTGCGTAGACCGGGCCTTGCCATAGGGTCCACCCAAGAACACAAAGGATATAGATTCGCATTCGGGTCATCATCATCTCACCCTAAAGATACTAAATCCTTGGATGGGAAAAAAGCATGAACCCGCTGGGTAAGATCAGCTTACACCGGTGAACTGCCTGAGGAAACGGATATCGTTCTCGAAGAAAAGCCTCAGGTCGTTCACATTGTACTTGACGAGCGTCATGCGCTCAATACCCATCCCAAAGGCATATCCGCTGTATACTTCCGGGTCGATACCGCAATTGGCCAGTACGGCGGGGTCCACCATTCCACAGCCCAGAATCTCTACCCAGCCGGTGTATTTGCAGATGCGGCATCCGGCGCCCTTGCATGAACAGGAGATGTCCATCTCCGCTGAAGGTTCTGTGAAGGGGAAGTAAGAAGGACGGAGCCTTATCCGTGTCTCTTCCCCGAACATCTCGCGGGCGAAATACAGTAGGGTTTGCCTCAGGTCGGCGAAGGATACGCCTTTGTCGATGTATAGTCCTTCTACCTGATGGAAGATGACATGGGCCCGGGCTGAGATGGCTTCGTTGCGGAAGACCCTGCCGGGTGAAATGGTGCGTATGGGCGGGGCCTGGGAGCTCATGACCCTCACCTGTACCGAGCTGGTATGGGTGCGCAGCAGCACTTCGGGATCACGGTGGATGAAAAAGGTGTCCTGCATGTCCCGGGCCGGATGTTCCGGGGCGAAGTTGAGGGCGGAGAAATTATGCCAGTCGTCTTCGATTTCGGGGCCTTCACTGACCACGAATCCCAGCCGGGTGAAAATCTCGTCGACCTGGTTGCGCACAATGGCGATGGGGTGACGGCTGCCCAGGGGGTGCTGAATGGCAGGGCGGGAGAAATCGGTGGCGGGGCCGCTGGGTTGTGCACTGCGCTCCAGGGCCTCCTTCAGCGCATCAAAGCGTTCCTGGGCCTTCTCCTTCAGCTCATTGAGCAGGACGCCCATCTCCCTGCGCTGTTCCGGGGCCACAGTCTTGAACTCGGCAAAAAGCTGCTGGACCACACCCTTGCGGGAAAGGTACTTCAGCCGGTAAGCCTCCAGTGCTTCATGGCTGTCGATGCGGACCGCTGCAATCTCGCCCAGGTATCCGGCAACTTTGTCTTTCATATCCGCGCTCAGGGGAGAAGCTTCATGCTCATTTTTACTTCCTGCAGGGGCCGGTTGGCGCCCCCGGTCTGGACTGCGGCAATCTTATCGACCACCTCCATCCCGCTGACTACCTCACCATAAACGGTGTAGTCCCCATCCAGATGGGGAGCCCCGCCCTGGGTGGTGTAAGCCTTTTTCTGCTCTTCCGTCCAGCTCTTTCCGGCCCGCGTAGCCAGGGCTTCGATCTCAGGAGGGGAAAACGTGCGGCCATCTACGATGTAAAACTGTGAGCCGGAGCTGGCCTTCCTGGGGTTCACCTGGTCTCCCATACGGGCAGCGCACAGGGCCCCGCGCTTGTGATAGAATTTGGGGTTGAATTCCGCCGGCACGGTATAGCCCGGATCTTCGTTCCCGCTCTTTCCACCCCCGCCTTGGATCATGAACTGGCGGATGACCCGGTGGAAAATTGAGCCGTTATAATAGCCCTCTTTGACCAGCTTGATGAAATTGTCGCGGTGCTGAGGGGTTTCGTTGTACAGTTCTACGGTGATGTCACCCAGATCGGTCTGGATGAGCACCCGGGTGCGTTTTTCGTTCTGGGCCAGGGTCATGGTTAGGGGTATTAGGCAAAGCAACAGTACGGATGCAATGGTTTTTTTCATGGCTGTATGAGAGATTGCGTATATTTGAAGCCTTATCGGGCAAAAGTACGATTTTTCCATGAGCATCCCTTTCCGCATAATCCGTGCCATACTGCCACTGATGGTGCTTGCCGCCCTGTTCGTTTTTCCTTCCTGTGAAGAAGAAGGGGGGGACATGGAGGCAGTGGTCGTGGTCAAATACCTGGGGGATACCACCCAACTGGTGTCAGGGGCCAATGTGGTCCTGAGCAAGAACGACATTCATGTTGAAGGGGTTACCAACGGCGATGGGGAGTTCAGCCATGTGTTCGAGCTGGAGGCCATTCTGGATATCCATGTTACCCAGGATACCGGAACCATCCTCACCGGAGCCTCCGTCATCCGCCTCAAGCCGGGCAAAACAGTATACCGCACTGTCTACATCGGACAATAAAGCGCGGGCTCTCCCCTTCGTCCCTTTCCTTAGCCCTCATGGAAGCCGTGTTGCCAGGCCCCCTGCTTTGCCCTTGTGGCCTTCGCATTCTGTACCCTTCCATGCCTTGATGCCTGATCATTTGGTATCTTGCAGCGGATTTTGAAAAAAACGCATCGGAATAATTCTATGTATAAGAAGATCAACAACATCCAGGGATGGCTGGTGTTCCTGGCCGCCTCCGTGGTCTATATCATGACCGCTGAACCTACCGTGAGCTTCTGGGACTGCGGAGAGTATATCGCCACCGCCTTCAAGCTTCAGGTTGGCCACCCGCCCGGAGCACCCCTTTTCCAGATGCTGGGGCGTTTCTTTTCCCTTTTTGCCTTCGGGGATGAAACCCAGGTGGCCCGCATGGTGAACACGATGTCGGCCTTGTCGAGCAGCTTCACCATCCTTTTCCTCTTCTGGAGCATCACCATGCTGGCCCGCAAAATCGTTGCCCCCGGCCGGGAACCTGAAAAAGGGGAGATGCTGGCCATTTTAGGCAGCGGATTGGTCGGCGCCCTCGCCTACACCTTTTCCGATTCCTTCTGGTTCAGTGCGGTGGAAGGCGAGGTATACGCCATGTCCAGCTTCTTCACGGCCCTGGTGTTCTGGGCCATGCTGCGCTGGGAAGCCGTGGCCGATGAACCCCGCTCCTGGCGGTGGCTTATCCTCATCGCTTACCTGATCGGCCTGTCCATCGGCGTCCACTTGCTTAATCTCCTGGCTATTCCCGCCATCGCCTTCATTTTCTACTTCAGAAAATATCAGGCCACCCGAAAAGGGATCTTCCTTACCCTGATCATTTCCGTTGCCCTGCTTGCCCTCGCCCTCTACGGCATTATCCCCTGGATCGTGAAGCTGGCAGGCTGGTTCGAGCTGTTCTTCGTCAATGTCCTGGGTATGCCCTTCGATGTGGGTACGGTGATATACTTCCTCACGCTCACCGCAGGTATCGTATTCGGACTACGCTGGGCTGTCAGCCGTGGAAAACAGGTGGCCTATACCGCCATCCTGGCCTTTACCTTCCTGCTCATTGGCTACTCGTCCTTCTTCCTGCTTATCATCCGCTCCAATGCCAATCCACCCATCGACGAGAACAATCCTGAAAATGCCATCGGCCTGCTGGCCTATCTCAACCGTGAGCAGTACGGCAGCACCCCACTGTTCAAAGGACCGTATTTCAATGCCCCAGTGATCGACCGGGAGGATGGCAAGCCCTTGTATACCAAGGATAAAGAAAGCGGACGCTACATCATCACCGATACCCGGGAAGGTACTATCCCGGTTTATGATCCCCGCTTCACCACGATCTTCCCCCGCATGTGGAACAACCAGGCCTCCTCCTACGCCCGTAATTACAAGGAATGGTCGAAGATGCAGGGTAGACCGGTCAGCATTACCGGTCCGGATGGCAGCACCCAGACAGAGTCCGTGCCTACCTTCCGCGAAAACCTCCGGTATTTCTGGAGGTACCAGCTGGACTATATGTATTTCCGTTATTTCATGTGGAACTTCGCCGGAAGGCAGAATGACCACCAGGGGATGGGTGGCCCTTTGGATGGGAACTGGATCAGCGGGATCCCTTTCCTGGATGAGGCCCGGCTAGGGCCCCAGGACAACCTGCCCGAATCCATGGAGAACAAGGCCACCAACAAGTTTTACCTCCTGCCCCTGTTGCTCGGACTGGCCGGTCTTTTCTTCCAGTGGAAGCGGAGCCCCCACGACACCCTCATCGTGGGCCTGCTGTTTGCAATGACCGGCCTGGCCATCGTAATCTATCTGAACCAGCATGCATACCAGCCCAGGGAGAGGGATTATGCTTACGCTGCGTCCTTCTATGCTTTCGGGATATGGATCGGATTAGGCGTGCTCGCGGTATGGCAGGGGCTGCGTAAGATCGTTTCCCCCGCTCCGGCAGCGCTGGTGGCTACCGTGGTTACGCTCACCGCCGTCCCGGCCATCATGGCCAGCGAAGGATGGGACGACCACACCCGTGCCCGCAGGTATACCGCACTTGAGGTGGCCATCAATTACCTGAACTCCTGTGATCCCCATGCCATCCTGTTTACCAACGGCGACAACGACACCTTCCCCCTCTGGTATGCCCAGGAGGTGGAAGGCATACGTACCGATGTGCGCGTGGTGAACCTCAGCCTGCTGAATACCGACTGGTATGTTGACCAGATGAAGCGCAAGGCCTACGATTCCGATCCGGTGCCCTTCTCGCTCACCCAGGAACAATACCGTCAGGGGACCCGCGATATCGTTTATTTCGTTGAACGGGACGATATGAAGGGCTATGTGGACCTCACCGACCTGTTCACCGTGATGCATGAACAGCCCGAACGCCTGCAGATGCAGACCCAGATCGGGAAAGTGGATTTCTTCCCCACCCGTAACTTCCAGATCAGCGTCGATTCGGCCAAGGTGGTCGCCAACGGTACTGTTTCCCCACGCGATGCCCATCTGGTGCAGCCGGTGCTGCAATGGACCGTTCCGGGGGGCGGGGTGCAGAAGAACAACCTCATGATGCTTGACCTGCTGGCCCATTTCAACTGGGACCGTCCGGTGTATTTCGCCATCACCGCCGGAGAAGAAGCCTATGCCGGGCTCACCGACTACTTCCAGGTGGAGGGCCTGGCCTATCGGCTGGTACCCATTCGTACCCCCAGCGCCGACGGGCAGTTCGGCAGGGTGAACGCAGAGAAGATGTACACCAACCTTATGGAAAGGTTCCGGCTGGATATGAGCGACCCGGGCCTCTTCATGAGCAACGACCATGTGCGTATGGCCATGAACCTGAGGAACTCATACGGAAGGCTGGCCTTCGAACTGCTGCAGCAAGGCGACACCCTGAGAGCCAGGGAGGTCTGCGACCGCATCGTCCAGGCCATCCCCGATGCCAGCATTCCATACAATTTCTTCATGATACCGGTGGCCGAGGCCTATTACGGCTGCGGAGACCAGGATAAGGCTGACACCATCCTTGCCCGGCTGTTGGAGACCACTACCGACGACCTGAGGCATTATTTCCGCTACCCCACCCGTTTTGCACCTTCATTGGATGACAACAAGCGCCAGGCCCTGGCCGTGCTGAACAGCATTACGGAGGTCAGCAAGCGTTACCAGAGCACTGCATTGTCGGAACAGGCGCGAACGGCGCTTGAGGATTACTACGGGCGTTATGTGGGACAACCCGGGACTTCTCTCCCGGCCAATCCCTGAGCATGGGGCTGGCCTACCATCCCGTTCACTCTCCCAGGCTGCTGCGCCGGCTGTTGCCGAAACAGTTGCATTGGCAGGGTGATCCCGGGGGTTCAGTCCTTTACCTGACATTCGACGACGGCCCGGTGCCCGGTGCCACCCCCAGGGTGCTCGATATCCTGAAGTCCTTCGATGCCCGGGCCACCTTCTTCTGTGTGGGCGACAATGCGCGTAAGTACCCGGACCTCCTGCAACGGTTGAAGGAGGAAGGCCATGCTGCCGGGAACCATACCTTCTCCCATCTCAACGGCTGGCGTACTGCTACACCCGACTATCTTGAGGATGTCCGAAAGGCACAGGCACTTATCGGTGGTAGTTTGTTCAGGCCGCCCTACGGCCGGATCCGGCCTTCACAGGTGAAAGCCATAGCCCCGGAAATGGACATCGTGCTGTGGACGGTGCTGAGCTGGGACTTCCATCCTGAGGTCAGTGCCGGGCAATGCCTGGATAACGTGCTCAAGTTCAGTGGGTCAGGCTCAGTGGTGGTGTTCCACGACAGTCCGCGCTGCCTGGATAAGCTGAACCGCGTCCTTCCCCCTTTCCTGGAGGAATTCCGCGCGAAAGGCTTTACTTTTGAACCCTTGACCCCCGATCGACTAAGAAATGCCCGTTCAGATGGCTCTTCGGTATCGTGACCTCCTCCACCCAGCGGTCCTGATGGCAGGGTGCTTTGCCTTGATGCTGGCCGCAGGCTGTGCCAATATCGTATCCCCGGAAGGAGGCCCCAAAGACCTCCGTCCCCCCGCAGTACTCCAGGCCGATCCCCCCGACCGCAGTCTGAACCTTCACGCAGGGCAGGTAAGGATCACCTTCGATGAGTTTCTGGAGCTGAAGGACCTTCAGAGTCAGCTGTTCATATCCCCGCCATTGGGCGAAACCCCCGAGGTCCACCTCAGGGGGAAGTCCATGCTTGTCGACCTGCCCGACAGCCTGACGGAGAACACTACCTATACCCTGTATTTCGGCAATGCCATCCGCGATATCACGGAAGGCAACGTGCTGAAGGACTTCACCTACTCTTTCAGTACAGGGCCAGTCCGCGACTCACTGGAGATGAAGGGCAGACTCACGGATGCCTATAGCGGGGAAGCCGTCGCAGATGCCCTGATCTGCCTGTACCGGGATGCCGGGGACAGCCTGTTCACCCTACGACCGCCGGATTACATCACCCGTAGCCGTGCCGATGGAAGCTTCTCGGTGTATAACCTTCCCATGGACTCATTCCGGGTATACGCGCTCAAAGATGCCAACGCAAACGCCTACTTCGACTTGCCGAACGAGGCCATCGCCTTCGATGCCCTCTCCTTCATCCCCCAAATACCACCCCGGGCTCCGGATACAGGACAGGGGATGGCCCAAAGGGATAGTCTGGCCCGGGACAGCCTGATGCCCGACAGCATGGTGCCGATCGCGGAGGATACGCTCAGATTAATGTCGGTGCCCCAGCCCGCCCTGCGATTGTTCCTTGATCAGGACACCAGCCAGCGGCTGCTCAAGGCCTGGGTGCCAGGTACGGCGCACATCAGGCTGGAATTCAGCAATCCCGTAGGGTCATTGAAACTTCATCCCCTGGACACTACATTTTCAGGAAGATGGTCCCTCCTGACCTTTAACCAAACCCGTGACAGTATTGACCTATGGTTGCTTCAGTCTGCAGGCGACAGCCTGCGCCTGCAAGTCACAGACGAGCATAGCGGTTGGAAGGATACTCTGGCGCTCAGTCTGAAAGAGCGCAGTGTGACACGCAAGCCCGGGCGTGCCATCACCCCTACACCTGCCAGTGAACGATTGCAGGCCGGCTTCCAGCCCATGCGCAACTTCTTCGCCACAGAGCCCGCGTTCCTGAGCTTTTCCTACCCCCTCGACAGCCTGTACCCCGGGCAACTGTGGCTGCAGGGAGGAGGGGATACGCTGGAAGCGCTCTACAGCATGGATACAGTAGATCCGGGGAAAGTGCGGCTGCTCAGCCCCCTGAAGCCGGGGACTGAATACCTGCTGATATGCTACGACAGCGCCTTCCGCGATATCCGCGGATGGTACAACGATTCCACCGCTTTCCGGCTGAGGACCCTGACGGCTGAAGATGCCGGGTCGCTCACCATAGAACTGAGCGGGGCGTATGATTCCTTATGGACGGTGGAATTGATGGGCCCGCGTAAGGAAGTGGCCGCCAGGGTACGACGGCAGGGAGTGGGTGAAGTGGTGTTTACCTTGCTTCAGGCCGGCAAATACCAACTCAGGGCTTACCATGACGCCAATGATAATGGTCGATGGGACAGCGGGTTCTTCAAGGCGGGGATCCAAGCGGAACGCATGGTCCGCTTCCCTGCAGAACTCAACGTAAGGGCTAAATGGGAGCTCAGGGAAAAGTTCCGCCTAAACCCTGAATAGTCCGGCTTATTCCTCGTTGCAGCGGTTGATGCAATCGATGATCTCCGTCAGCGTGTCGTTGCGCAGGGAATAGAAGATCTTCTTGCCGTCCCGCTTCGATACCAGTACCCCTTTGTTCTTGAGGATATTGAGGTGATGGGAAGCCGCGGCCTGCTCGATATCAAGCTTCTGATAGATCTCGGTCACACTCTGCTTCTTATGGTTGTGTAGGAGGTCGATGATGGCTATACGCATCGGATGGGCCATGGCCCTGAGCTTACTTGCAGCCATCTCCAGCTTCACAACATCCAAATCCAGTTTTTTCATTTTCCAGAAATTTGCACAAATATATAGGCTAATTACTAATAAATAGATATGTAAATGTCATAAACTTTTAAACAGGGTGGTAAAGCGGAAGGTATCCCCGTCAAAAATCCCCTGGTCGCTGAGCTTCAATGAAGGGATCACCAGCAGGGCCATGAAGGAAAGGGTCATGAAGGGGGAGCGAAGGCCTGAACCCAGGGCCTTGGCCTGTGCGTCGAGGCGCTCATAGTCGCGGGCCACGGTATATCCGTCGCGGTCCGACATAATCCCGGCCACAGGCAGGGGGAGCAGGACTTCCTGGTTACCATCAACGGCCACTATTCCTCCCTTGCATTGGATCAGCAGGGAAATGGCCCTCAGGATATCGGTATCGTTGGTCCCGACGCAGATGATGTTGTGGCTGTCGTGGGCCACGGTGGATGCCAGGGCCCCTCGCTTCAACCCGAAGCCGGTAATAAAACCGAGCGCCGGAAGGGCCTCGGCATAACGGTTGAGCACCACCAGCTTGAGCAGGTCGCGCCCGGGGTCGCATACTACCTCTCCTTGCTCGACCCGGGGGGTCATAGTACAGGATTCGGTGATCAACTGTCCGTCAAAGGCACGGAGTACCCTCAACGCACCCGGAACCTCGGCAACCCTGAGCTCTTCGGCCCGGGGCATTCTGGCCAGAAATTTATTGGGGGCACTCTCCTGTACCCCGGCAATCAGGCTGCGGCCATCCTCGGCTACCAATTGTCCGCCGATCCAGGTCTGCCTTACCCGGAAAGTGTCCAGGTCGTCCACAATGATAAAGTCGGCCATATCGCCTTCCTGCAGCAATCCGGCCTCCATGCCGTAATGCCTGATGGGGTTCAGGGTTACGGCGCGCAACACAGGTATTGGTTCGTAGCCCGCAGCCAGGGCCCTGCGCACCAGTATGTCAAGATGGCCGGCAACCAGATCGTCGGGATGCTTGTCATCGGAACAGAACATCACCTTTTCCGGGGATTCGGCCAGCAGGGGAAGGAGGGTATCGAAGTTACGGGCGGCGCTGCCTTCGCGGATCAGCACCTTCATACCATGGTGTATCTTCTCACGGGCCTCATCCAGGTCAAAACATTCATGATCAGTGCTGATTCCAGCCGCAGCATAGCGAGCGGCACCCTCAGCACGCAGCCCCGGCGCATGGCCGTCCACGGGTTTGCCTGCCCGGGCGGCGGCGCCCAGTTTGGCCATCACCTCAGGGTCGGCATGCAGGACACCGGGAAAGTTCATCATCTCACTGAGGTACTTCACCTCATCCAGGGCAAGCAGTTCTTCCACTTCGGCCAAACCCAGGCTGGCCCCAGCCGTTTCGAAAGCGGTAGCCGGCACACAGGAAGGCGCACCAAAACAGAATCGGAAGGGAACCTTACGCCCATTGTCAATCATAAACCTGACCCCTTCCACCCCCAGCACGTTGGCGATCTCATGAGGGTCGGAAACACTGCCGGTGGTGCCATGCACCACGGCCAGCCGGGCAAACTCTGAGGGCAGGAGCATGGAACTCTCAATGTGCACATGGGCGTCGATCAGCCCGGGGAGGATGTACGGCCCCCCGGCCCGTCCCCCCTTTTCCACCCGGGTAATACGGCCACCTTCAATATGCAGGGTGCCGGGGAACATTGTTCCTCCAACCACATCCACAATCATTCCGGATAAGGTCATGAGCATCAGGTTTAGTGGTCCAGGCTGGTATTACGATACACGGTAACGACCTCTTCCCCCAGGCGAATGAGGTCGGCCCTTACCTTGTCAAATTTTTCCGTGAAACCCAGAATGAAGCCGCCCCCACCGGAGCCACAGAGCTTCAGGGTATAATCCCCGGTGCGTATGCCGTTCTCCCATAGGTCGCGATAGTCAGAAGGGATCATCGGATCCAGGTTGTCGAGCTGAAACTGCGACAGGGCCCGGAGATGCTGGAAGAAGCCAGGAGTGTCGCCATCGATGAGGCTGCTGATACAAGAATTGGTGAGCGGGATCATCTCTTCCTTGACCTTCTTCATGAACCTCGGCTCCTTGCAGCGTTCCACGAAATAGCTCACCAGGGGCGAGGTCTTGCCCGCCCTGCGGGTATTAATGGCGAATATGGCACCGTTGCCGTGCTTGTTGCGGGGGATTCCCACGATCTGGATGTCTTGCTTGCTGCGGATAAGCAAGGGATAGCTGATGTAGCAGTTGAGCGGATCTATGCCGGAGCTGGTGCCGTGAAAATGGGACTCCAGCTGGGAAAAAATGGTCTTCAGCCTGAGAATGCCTTCCGGACTTACCTGCCTGTCCCCGTTGATGCGGTCTCTTACATAGCGGGTGTACAAGGCGGCCACCAATGCCCCCGAACTGCCCATACCATAGCCCTGGGGAATGCTCGATTCGAAATATATTCCCCGCCTCAGGTCACGACGGAAGGCCTCCAGGTCGAAATTGCACAGCAGCTTGCCCTCCTCTTTCAGATCCTCCAGAAAGGGAAGGTAGTCCTTCAGCATGTGATTCGACTTGAGCGCGAATTCGCAGTCGGTATATTTTTCATCACTGATGAAGCTGAGCTCCCCCGTGAAATGGGTATAGGGCATGGTAAGCCCCATGGAGTCGCAGATCACCGAATACTCCCCGAAGAGCAACACCTTGGCATAAAATACATCCTTGTTCTGCTTCATCTTATTTTCAATCAGTACTTTATGTTAATGGACGGGGGCCGGCACCGGTTTCATCATGGATCACAGATCCCTGGTGGCACCAGGGGAGCAGCATTTCATCGATCAGGGTTCTGACCTTGTTCCCATCAGTTTCAGGATACAGCAGGTGCACATTGGGGCCTGCATCCAGGGTAAAACAAAGGGGCACATGGTTTTGTTCCCTGAAGTCGCGTAGGATACGGATGATCTCGAGCGTTCCGGGCCTCAGGAGAAGGTATCCCGGGACAGAGCTCATCATGAGCCCGTGCAGGGTAAGCGCCTCCTGTTCCACGATACGTAGGAAGGCCTCCAGGTCGCCGCTGCCCAGAATGCTCACCATTTCAGCGGTATGGGCATCCGCCTGCTCGAAGCGTTGCCGGGCGAAAGGGTGTCCTTCCATCAAGCGGTGCCCCGCGCTACTCGAAACGGCCTTCACCCCGGGGTCTACAATGAGGATGCTGTCCTTCATCCCTTTGAATACCGGATGGATGAGAGGAGCTGGCACCGCTTTCAGCGGTCCGCTGCCAGGCAGCGTCGTGGTTTTCCCCCACACCGCAGCAAAGGGGTAAACAGAACGGGATGCGCTGCCCGACCCCAGCCTGGCCAGGTAGGAGGCCTTGTCGAGGCGTTCCTTTTCGCTCAGGTCGCCTCCCAGCTGGTGCTCCAGGTCAACCAGACATAAGGCCAGTGCGCTCATGGCCGAAGCCGAGGAGGCGATGCCTGCAGAATGGGGGAAACTGTTCGAGGAATGGATCTCCAGGTCCGCAGACGCAAGGAAGGGCAAACTGCCTTTCCAGCCCTGCAGGGTTTTCTGCAGCCGCTGCTGAAACAGGGGCTGCTCCTTCTCATCAAGAAAAAAGCGCAACCTGCCATGCCCGGGCTTCAAATTGACCCGCGTGATGGTATGGCTCTTTTCGAGGGTAAGGCTGACCGAGGCATTCGCGGGCAGCTGGTCCCCATGCTTGCCCCAGTATTTTACCAGGGCAATGTTCGAGGGACTCTGCCAGCGGCTTCCAAGGCCTTCTGACGGGATCTCTCCTTTCAGCAAGGCAGGCCGCGCATACAAAGGAAAGGCATGGTCATCCATTATACGCCGTTTGTGGGTTCATGGGTATACAACAATTCATCCAGAGAGAAAACCGGTCCTACCCTATCTCGTCCCAGGCGCATGCGGAGCTCATCCTGGGGTCCTTCCCAGCTGAAGAGCAGGAAATCCCCGCCCCAGGCACCCAGCGATTTCACCAGGCCATCATGGTCCGGAAAGCGCATACACACTACCTCCTGACCCAATTGTATCCCCAGGAGCTGCTCATGCTCCTGCATCAGTGATATAAAATCTTTCAGGTCAGTACATTGCGTTATCAGGGTACTGATTTCACTCAAACGGGAGATCACACTCCCGGGGAAGGCCCCGTGTTGCAGCACACGGCGCACCTCCTGTCCTGAGTCCTTTTTAACCCCACTGAAGCCTAGGAACAGGCAGTCGAGAAAAGGAGGATTGAAGCGCGTGGCTTGTATCCTGACCCGACCCTGTTCGCGTTGGTAGAGGATGGGCATGTTGCGTTCCGCACAGGCAATATCGTAGCCTGAGCCACCGAAGGTGGCGTCCAGCAGGGCGTAAGGATCTGTCCCCGACCATTGCGAAACGAGGTGGATGAGGGTGGATGAGGTTCCCAGTCCCCAGTCGCGGGGGAAATCCAGGTCAGTGATCACCGCTGCCCCTCGGGAAGTGTGAAGGAAGTCGGGTGACAGCTGGCGGACGGTCTGCAGCAGGCTGCTCAGCCTTAGGGCCAGGGCGGCGTTGCTTGAGGAGATCACTTCCAGCCCGGGCAGGCGAAGGCTTGCACTAAACCAGTCCTTTCCCAGTTCACGGCTCGTCCACGACAATAGCCCGTCCTTCTGACCATAAGTCACTGTCAACCGCTGACCACGGCGGGCGGGCAGCGCCAGCGCCAGGGCCCCGAACAGCACGGCGTATTCGGCCGTCAGGAGGAGTTTCCCGTTGGCCGAAAAGGTATGTGATGGGGTTTCCAAAGGGTGTTACAGATTATCACTTCAATGCGCGATACGAGGCAAGATAGGAACTTACCGCGCTGAATGATACCTTGTTGGTCTTGAAATGCTCCACAGCCGCCACTTTTTCCTCGTCGGTTGCATCGTAATGATTGAGGATGTTGAGGAGGTGCATCTTCATGTGGCCAAGCTGTATGCCTTTGGTTACCAGCGACCTAAGCGCACTGAAATTGTTGGCCAGGCCCACGGCGGCGGCGATCATCATAAGTTCCTCGGCCCCGGGATCTCCCAGCAGCTCCAGTGAAAGATCGGCCAGGGGGTGGAGGCGCGTAAGTCCTCCAACAGTGCCCAGGGCCATGGGAAGCTCCAGGGTGTACCTGAATTGGTCCCCATTCAGTTCGGCATGGGTCAGGCTGCGGTATTTTCCTTCGCGGGAGGCCCAGGCATGCCCTCCGGCCTCAATGGCCCTGAAATCGTTGCCGGTAGCCAGGGCTACTGCATCTATGCCGTTGAATATCCCTTTGTTGTGCGTGGCGGCACGATGGATGTCGATCTCAGCAATGCGGGCAGCCCGCATGAACTTCTCAACAAATCCCTTGGCACCCAAACGGTCGTCCATCCCGGCAAAGGCCTCCAGCGGGGCTTCCACCCAGCAGCGTACCCTGCAGTCGGGGGAATAGTTGGAAAGTATGGACATGATCACCTGGCAGTCGGGGGATTCCCTTTCCCCTTCCCCGCTCAGGAATTCAGGCAGGGTGCGGGCGAATTCCTCCAGGCAGCTGTTGATGAAATTGGCCCCCATGGAGTCCACGGTATCGAAAGTGGCCTTCAACTGGTAATAATGGGGCATTTCCGCCGTCATATCCACCAGCTCCACATCGCGTATGCCGCCGCCCCGGCGCTCCATATTGGCCGTGAGGTGGCGGGTGCTCTGCAACAGGCTGGACCTGAGCTCCGGAAAAATTCCATAGAGCACATCACGGCTGCCCTTCCAGATGAAGTGCACCTGCCCTACCTTGAGGTTGTTCACGATCTCGGCATGAAAACCTCCATGTTCGCTCCAGAACTTGGCCGACTTGGAAGCGGCGGCAACAACGGAGCTTTCCTCAATCACCATAGGAACCATATACACTTGCCCGTTGATGAGGAAATTTGGAGCTATGCCATAAGGGAAATAGAAGTTGGAAATCGTGTTCTCACTGAACTCATCGAACTTTCGCTGCAGGGTGGCATCCTCATGGAAGAATGAGCGGAGTAGGGCTTCCTTCTTTGCGGGATCATTCAGCAGGCCTGCAATAATCTCCAGTTTCTCCTGCTTGCCGAGGCGGGAAAATCCCGCAATGAGCCGGCTATCGGTTATGGTTATGCTCATGGTCTGGTCTCTCTTTCCTGCGCCAACGCGGCAAATATAGTGTTAAGCCCTGTATGTTGTCCGGTACTCCCGGGGCAATAAACAGCCCTCGGTAATAAATGTTTCCTACCCAGCACAATCCCTCCCTTGCATCCCTTCCTGGCCGGAATGCGCCAGGCTTGTGTATCTTCACGCCATGATGAGGACATACAGCGCAGGCAGGGTGCATACCGGCGATGGCAGGGTGTTCGCTCCCGGGAAGGTGATGGTGGATGGGCAGGGCACCATCCTGAGTGCAGCTACGGCTGCGGGTGAGTCCTGGGATCCGGATTACCTGGGGGAGGGGACTGTTCTTTGCCCGGGCTTCATCAATGCACATACCCATCTGGAGCTGTCCTGGATGCATGGCCGCATAGAAAAGGGCCTGGGGCTCGACCATTTCATCCGGTCGGTGGCCGCCCTGCGCCGCGAGATTCCCGTTGAGGCTATCCGTCAAGCAGCCATGCAATCCGCGTTGAATGAAATGCTTGTCTCGGGTACGGTAGCCGCTGGAGATATCGCCAACGGCCTCTCCGGTCTTGAACTGAAGAGAGAAAAAGAAATCCGCTGGCATACGTTCATCGAGCTGTTCGGTTCACACGAAGGCGAAGCCGAAGATCATTTCCGGAGGGGAATGGAGCTCAGGGCGGCCTTCCGCGATATGGGAGACAGTTCCCTGGTGCCCCATGCCCCTTACTCCGTCTCCGTTCCCCTGCTCGACCGTATCCTGGCCCAGGCCGGGGCCGAGCAGGCCATACTCAGTATGCACCATCAGGAGAACCCGGCAGAAACGGAATACTACCTCCATGGCTCCGGACCGGTGGCGCTGCGCCTGGAGGATATGGGGATCCCCTTGCCACCGGCCTTCCCTGCGGGTCGCAGGCCCCTGGAATTCATTCTCTCGCGTATGCCGGTGGCCCGTCGCCTGTTGCTTGTACATAATACCTACGCCACGGCAGAGGATATGGAGGCTGCCCGGGGAAGTGCGACACCCTTGAGCTGGGTACTGTGTCCCAGGGCCAATCTTTACATCGAAGGCCGGCTGCCTGACGTGGAACTGCTGATGCAGAAAGGGGCCGAAATCGCCCTGGGCACCGACAGCCTGGCCTCCAATGATGACCTTTCCATGGTGCAGGAAATGAAGGTACTGCAGGCCCACTTCCCGTGGCTCACCCTGGATACCCTCATCCCATGGGCTACGCTCCACGGAGCCCGGGCATTGGGAATGGAACAGGAACTAGGTTCGTTGCAGCCGGGTAAGCGACCGGGGCTGCTATGCCTTGACGGGATAGTAGACGGCAGGATAGGCGCCGGGACCAGGATCCGCCGGCTTGGCTGAGGTCTCAGCCCTGACTACCATTCATCCAACACTTTCGGCTTGGGCTGCATCCCCTTCTTCAGGCTTTCGATCCTGGCGAGGATATGTTCGTTCACCTGCCTCAGCTGGCCTTTTGCGGCCTCGGTGTAGAGGGGGTCCTTGGTGTCGAGCCAGCGTTCCAGAGGGAAGCGGGAGGTTTGTTTCAGCAGGAAATCAGTGAAGGTATAACGGTAACGCCCATCCTTGCTTTCAATGGTGAAGGTGTACTCCACCAGCCCCAGTTGTTTGGAGGAACCGTCGGTATTGGTCCCCATCAGGGTCATCCGCGCCGTACCCGACAGTATGCCGTCTTCCCTCCGCCTCTCCCGGGAAACGTCCCAGGGATTGCTGAACTCTGAATTGAGCCAGCCAATCGACCTGAGGTAGAGCGAGTCGGCGGGCCCAGGCTGTTCTACCACGGCACGGTACATGATCATGCCTTCGGCATTCACCGGTACCACGGGCCCCTCCTCCTGGGCCAGGGCGGAGGTGGTTAGCATCAGGGCGAGGATGAAGGAAAGGGTCTTCATAGGTTATCGGCTTTTCCGGGGAATAACAAAGATAAGGCCAATTAGAGTGTCCGGGGTTTTAAGGTCATCGGGGGGTCTGGTGACCGCTGTTCAGCAAAAAGGGCCAACTCCCTCGGGAATGGCCCTTATATTTTTGTGGAAGAATGACTTAGAAATACATATAACGGTTGTCCTCTATGTCACTCAGATCCTGGATCACCTCGAAATAGAGCTGGGCTACCTTGTTCTCGAACACCCGGCGCAGCATCAGGCTTTCCTGGCTCAGGTCTTCCTTGGCCGGGGGAGGCGTGACGGCGTCTACCTGATAGACATACACCGCCATATTGCCCTGGACCGGGCTGCTCACTGCTCCGGCAGAGGCGCTGAACATTCCCCCTACCACTTCGGGCTCGGGCCCGAAGGCCGGAAGGTTGGCGCTGGCGAAGGAGACGTTGGTCAGCGTGTCCACTTTGGCGCCCAGGGTGGCGGCCATCTGGTTGAGGTCGCCCTTGGCCGAGGTGAAGCGGTCGATCAGCATTTTGGCTTTCTTCTCACGGATTACCAGGGGTTCGATACGCGTTTTGATCTGTTCCAGCGGGGCGATGCCTTCTTCCCTCACCTCTTTGAGCAGGGCCACCACAAAGCTGCCTTCCACGTCGAAAACGGTGGAAACGCTGCCTTTTTCGGTTTCTTCCATGAAGGCCCACTGGATCACGGCGCGCGGGGAGGTGAGTCCGGGGATACGGCTGTCCATCTTCTTGATGTCGGTGGCGCTGAGCTTGTTAAGCCCCTGGGCAGTCACTGCGGCCTCGAAAGCTTCGGCGGTGTTGTTTTCTCCGGCGAACTGGCTGGCCTTGGTGTAGATGTCCTGGAAGGTATTCGAACTGGCCTCAAGTGAGCGTTTGACGATGGCTACCCTGACTTTCTGCACGGGCTCCTTCTTTCCGGTGATGTGGATCACATGATATCCGAAGGGTGTTTCGGCCACGGTAACGTCCCCCACCTTGCCTTTCAGCACAGCATCATTGAAGGGGCCCACCATGCTCTGGTCGGCAAACCAGTCAAGGTTGCCGCCGTTGTCTTTCACGCTGGGGTCGTTGGAATACTGACGCGCTGCAGCTTCGAACATGGCCACGTTCGGCCGGAGGATGCCGCTGAGGCTGTCAGCCAGGGCCTTGGCCTGGTCCTTGGTCCGGCTTACGCCTTCCTGGGCGTTGAAGGCGCCCTGGTAGGCGATGAGAAGGTGGCTGGCTTTCATGGAGTCGGGGCGGGCCTGACGGTCAATCAGCCTGGCGATCTGATACTGCTGATTTTCGAAAAAGGGACCAACCACTGCACCCACGGGGGCGCTGAACATCACGCTGTCGAGCGTGGGGGAAAGGCTGCCCCGGGTCTTGTAGGTTGAATCGTAACGTTCGTCGGAGTTTGCGTTGACATAGTCTGCCACATCGGAAGCGGCTCCGAACTCGGCATTGATCTCGGCGATGTCCTTCTCGGCCTGGGCGATGTCTTCGGGTGAAGGAGCCACATTGAACACCACATAATCGATGTCGCGGCTTTCCTCCTGCTCGTAGCGGAACTTGTTCTCCTCATAATAGGCCTGGTAATCTGCATCCGTGAGGCTCACCTGGTCGTTGGGGATAATATCGTAACGCAGTCCGATTACCCGGGCGCTCAGACCGGTATTGCGGAGCTCATAGTCCATTTTGGCGAAGGCCGAAGGCATGTAGTAGGCCTTACCCAACAGGTTGCGGTATTTGGCCGTGATGCGATCCTGTTTGATGGCCTTTTCCAGGAGCAGCCACTGGTTCTTGGCCTCAGGCTCCATCTGGTCCAGGTTGCGCAGGTAATTCCTGACGAGTTCAGGATTGTACATATTGGTCTGGGGGTCACGGAAATACTGAAGGATATAGGCATGAGGCTCAGGACCCTGTACCTGATCAAACAGCTCTTCCGGGGTAACGGAAAGCCCCAGTTTCTTGTACTCTTCGCCCAGGATGACCTCGCTGAGCATCTCGTTCCAGGTCTGCTGACGGATCTGGAACATTTCGTCCGGGCTCAGTTTGTCCTTGTTCTGGTTCTGACGCACCAGCTCCATCTGTTCTTCTGAACGGGTGGAAAAGTCCATATAGGTGAGGGCTTCACCGTTCACCATCCCGATATTGTTCGAACGCCTTCCCTGCCGGGGGCTCAGAAAGTCGCCCAGCACAAAAGATGCGAGGGCAATACCAACGATGATGATGAGGATTCCGGAACGTTTGCGTATCTGTCCAATAACCGCCATGGTCTTATGGTTTTTTTTCAGGCTTGCAAAGGTAGGGAAGAAACTTAAGCCTGAAAAATCTTTTTATGAATGACTTAGGAAGGATACGAGGCCCGGGGCAGAGGACTCACTCCTGCATGACTTTCAGCCTGACCAGGTCGATGCGGTTGTTGGAAGCATGGACCACGGTGAACAGGAAATCGCCGATCGCGATGGACTCCCCGCTGCGGGGGATGCTCTGGCTGTGGACCAGTATGAATCCGGCCAGGGTTTCGTATTGTTCCGATTCCGGAAGCCCAAGGTCATACTCCTGGTTAAGGTAGTCGATCTCCAGCCGGCCGCTGAAAAGGAACTCATCCTCCGCCACCCGTTTTTCGGTGAGCTCCTCCACATCGAACTCGTCGGCAATCTCTCCGAAGATCTCTTCCATCAGGTCTTCCATGGTCACCATGCCCGAGGTCCCTCCGAATTCGTCCACCACCACGCCCAGGCTCCTCCGGCTCCGCAGCAGTTCGGTCAGGGCCTTGTTGGCCGGCATGGTCTCCGGGAAAATGGGCACAGGCTTCAGTATGCGGCTGAGCTGTGCCGGCTCCCTGAAGAGGTCGAAGGTGTGCACATAGCCAATAATCTGGTCGATGCTGCCCCGGTAAACCATGATGCGGGAAAATCCGGATTCGATGAACTTCAGCCTCAGCGAGTTCACCGGCTCCCCCTCTTCCACCGCCACGATCTCGGTACGCGGCACCATGCACTCCCTCAGCTTCACGGTGCGGAACTCAATGGCGTTCTGGAACATCTGGATCTCCTGCGCCCTCTCCGGGTCCTTCTCATCATCAGGAGCGAATTCCCTGACGAAGGCATCCAGGTCCAGGGCACTGAAATGATATTCACCGCTCTGCAGCTTCATGCGGAACACCCTGCGGAGAATAAACTCCGCCATGCTGGTAAAAAGGAGGATCACCGGGTACAGCAGCCAGAACAGCAGCAGTGTGGGTATGGCCAGGGCCGCCAGCAGGTCATTGGGTCGTATCCTGAACAGTATGCGGGGCAGGAACTCGGCAACCAGCAATACCAGCAGGGTAGCCAGAATGATCTGGGCCACCATTACCATCACTCCCGAGGACAAGCCCGCGGGCAGCATACCCTTCAGCGGGGCTTCCAGCCATTGGGCCATCAGGATGCCATAGGCCACCAGGGCAATGTTGTTTCCCAGCAGCATGATGCCCAGGAAGCGGGAGGGCCTGCGCACCAGGCGCGACAGTATCCGGGCGCTCAGGATGCCCTGGTTTCGGTCCACCTCGATCTTCAGCTTGTTGGCATTAACATAAGCGGTCTCTATCCCGGTGAAGAAGGCAGAAAGCAGGAGGGTTATGACGATGAGGGCCGCGATGCTCATGGTACTTTGGGTAATGACGTTTGGCGGAGGCTATTCTATGCCTTCCTCTAATTCAAAGGTGCCGCGGGGCTTGCGGATGGTCCAGCGTTCCATGCGCTCGTCGGCCTCAAAGCCCTCGTCCCCGAACAATACCTTGTCCGGTGTGGTGATCTTTACAAAGACATCGGAGGAAATACGGTGGTTTCGCTGGTCCCAAACCATGTGTTCGGTGTTGATTTTCTCCTGGCGTGTATAATTGTTCACTTCCACATTCCCCCTGGCTTCCACCACCGAGGTGTGATCGTAGGATACGGCGTGATTGGCCCTCAGATCAGAGCGGACGTTCATCCTGCGGTCATAAAAGACCACAAAGATCCCCTGGGGGAAGACAGTCCGGGGTTCCTCATCCTCAAACCTCACCATCACAGGGCTGGTCAGCAGGGCCTGCACCTGGCCCGAGTCACTGTAAATCACCTCTATGCCCGTGGCCGAATCGGCAGGCGAGTCGTCGGAGCGGGTAAGGGCGTTCACCTCGGCCATATCGTTGACGCAGGAGGAGGCAAGCAGGACCAGGCCGGTGAACGCCATCAGCCCCAGCACAGGAAGGCGGAATGCTGCAGGAACGGACACAGGGCTTATTTGAGTGACCTCACCGTGGTGCTTTCGTTGATCCAGCACCCTACGGTATAGGCCTGGCCGTCAGCGAAGCCGTAAAAAAAGATGTCCTCGGCCGGTGGGAAATACCGCGAATAGGTGGCGATCTTTTCATTGGCCTCCTTTTCCATGCCTGGATCCACTGAACGGGCCCTCACATATTTATCCACGGCAGCCCAGTAGGCGGCACGTGCGCTCACCTTGTTGTCACCGCATTCTCCGGCAGTGGAGGCATACATATCCCCGATAAGTATCCAGGGACGTCCGTCAGCCGGCCGCAGTTTGGATGCCTCCAGAGCAGCTTCACGGGCCTGACGGTAGCTCTTCAACTGAAAGTGGGCGTTGGCCAGCAGCAGGTAGCAATCGGCCCTCTCCTCAGGATCCTCCATGGTCGTGCCCTTGGCCAGGTATTCTGCGGCCTTCTGCTGGTTGCCTTTGCGGATGTACATCTTCCCGATAAGGTAAGAGGATTCGGGACTAGGCTCCAGGGCGTTCAGCCGAATGGTGGCGTTCATATACAGCTCGGCATCCGTGCAGGATTTCTTCTCCAATATGCTGATGATCTTGCGCATGAGTTCCGCATCCTCGGGACTGGCCTTGTACTTCTCCTCATATATCCCGATCAGGTCCGGACAGCTGGCATAAGGCTCGAAGGTCAGCTCAACGTTGCGCTGGGCGTTTTCATAAGCACTGGCCTTGGCAGAATTCTTCAGGTTATGGTCGATGATGGTGCTCACCCGGTCATAGGCATCCACCAGTTCAGCCTTCTCGATCTTCTTCATCTGTACCATCTTAGCCGCAACGCGGAAATAGTACACCAGCACCGCGGCGGTGGAGCCATCGCCTTCAAGTTCCACGGACCGCTTGAGGGCCGGATAGGCATCGGTGTAGCGCTCCGGCGCCTTGGTGTAGAGGTCGACCCCCTTGCGCCCAAGCACAAAACCTTCCTTGCCGAAATATTTGACACGCTGGTCGTACATCATCATCAGGGTATCCACCAGACGCGACTTCAGCGCCTCATCCTTGGTCCTTTCCATTTTGAGCTCAAGGATCACAGCCCCGTCAACATAGATGTTCTCGGTAGCGGCCGGACAGTTTTTAAAAACCCAGTTCCACGCCCTGATCATATTCTGGATGGATTCTTCACTTCCGGTACCCTCCTTGTATATCTTGTAATCCTCGATGTATAAGGAGAGGTTGGTGATGCAGGCAACACTGTCCTTTCCGTAACGCTGGGCCATGAGCGATTGCGTAAACATCAGGGCCGGAAGGGCCAGTAACAGAACGATTCTTTTCATGATGAGATGATTATGGTGCTCCGAGGGTGCAAAAGTATGAAAAAAGCGCTGCCGTTTCGGGGAACAGCAGCGCTTAACTGTTTCTTAATCACATGCTGTCGCAATCCGGGGCTATTTGACTGCCCTTACTGTGGTGCTCTCGTTGATCCAGCAACCTACGGTGTAACTGTCGCCCTCCTTCAGCCCATAGAAGAAGATATCCTCCATCACCGGGAAGTAGGCGGAATAGGTGCCGATCTTCTGATTGGCTTCGGATTCGAGCCCGGGATCCACGGATTTGGCCCGGTAATACTTGTCAACGGCAGCCCAGAAAGCCACCTTTTTGGTCAGTTTGTTGTCGCCGCAGTCGCTGGCGCTTCCGGCATACATATCCCCGATCAGCAGATAGGGCCTTCCGTCGCCGGGCCGCATGCGGGCGGCGTTCAGCGCGGCGGTGCGCCCGTTGCTGTATTGCTGCAGGTGCAGATAGGTCGTGGCCAGCAGGAGGTAGTTGTCGGCCAGGTCGGAACTGTCGGCCATGCCGGAGGCCTGGTTGAGGTAACGGGCGGCACTACCGTATTCTCCGCGCTTGTAATACATTTTCCCGATCAGGAAGGCCGACTCGGGACTGGGTTCCAGTTCATACAGCTTGAGGGTGGCCTTGAAATATACTTCGGAATCGGTGCACCCTTTGCCGTCGAGCATGGTGGTAATCTTGCGCAGCAGATCTATGTTGCCCGGCTCGGCTTCCAGCTTCTTGCTGAAGCTGGGCACCAGCTCGTTGCAGCCGAACACCGTGCCTG